>DYID01000014.1:0-1058 GCA_020723805.1 Anaerolinea sp.
CTTGAAACCTATATCGAAGAGGTCAGAATGGCGACAACCAAGAAAAAAGATACGAAGAAAAAGACTACGGTGAAGAAGACCGTCAAAACGACAAAGGCAAAGGCGGTCAAACCGGCTCCGAAAGGGAAGAAACCAGCCGCAAAAACGACGGCGGCGAAAAAGACCGTTGCGAAAACCAAAACGGTCAAGTCCTCCGTGAAAACAGCCGCCAGGAAGCCCGTCGTCCGCAAAACCGCGCCGAAAGCCCAGGCGGTCAAGCCCTCTGTGAAGGCGGCTGCGAAGAAGCCCGCCGCCCGGAAAACCTCGCCGAAGGCGAAAGCGGTCAAAGCCATCGTCCCGGTGACCGAACAGCCTAAAGCGATTATGCCCGTGGAAGAAAAGCCCTCTGCCATTCAGGCAGTGACGGAAGCCAAGTCCTCTGAAAGCAAACCCAAACGCGACATCTCCTTCAACCCGCAGGAAATGGAGCCGCGCTGGCAGGCAAAATGGGAAGCCGACAAGTTGTACCGCGCCGTGATTGACCACAGCAAGCCCAAGCATTATGCGCTGACCATGCTGCCCTATCCCAGCGGCGACCTGCACATCGGTCACTGGTACGCGATGACACCCTCCGATGCGCGCGCCCGCTTCAAACGGATGCAGGGCTATAACGTCATGTTCCCGATGGGCTTCGATGCCTTCGGTCTGCCTGCGGAAAACGCCGCCATCAAAGACGGCATTCACCCGATGAAACGCACCATTCAAAACATCGAACGGATGCGCAAACAATTGAAAAGCATGGGCGCCATGTTCGATTGGGAGCGCGAAATCGTCTCCTGCGATCCCCGTTATTACCGCTGGACTGAATGGTTCTTCATCCAGTTATACAAACACGGACTGGCGTACCGCAAGATGTCGGCAGTGGATTTCTGCCCCAACTGCAACACCACGCTGGCACGCGAACAGGTCATCGGCGAAAACCGCGTCTGCGAACGCTGCGGCACGCCCGTCATCAAAAAGGACTTGGAGCAGTGGTTCTTCAAGACCACCAAGTACGCCGACGAACTGCTGAACTTCGA
>DYID01000014.1:1158-101174 GCA_020723805.1 Anaerolinea sp.
AAGGTCACCACACCCGAACAGCGCGAAGCCGTCGAAGCGTACAAGGCGCAAGCCGCGCGTCAATCGGACATCGAACGCGAAGCCGCCGACAAGGAAAAGACGGGCGTATTCACGGGCGGCTATGCCATCAACCCGGTCAACGGCGCACGCATCCCCATCTGGATTGCCGACTACGTGCTGATGAGTTACGGCACGGGCGCCATCATGGCGGTCCCTGCACACGACGAACGTGACTTCGCTTTTGCCAAAAAGTACAACCTGCCCATCGTCGAGGTGATCCGCCCCGAAGGTCAGGGAGAAGCGGGCGAACTGAAAGAGGCATACACGGGACCCGGCGTCATGGTCAATTCGGGTCCGTTCAACGGGACGAAGGTCAACACCGAAAAGGGACGCAAGAACCCCGGCATCAGCGCAGTGATTGACTGGCTGGAGCAGCAGGGCATCGGCAAAGAGGCAGTCAACTACCGTTACCGCGACTGGCTGATTTCACGTCAACGCTATTGGGGCGCGCCCATCCCCATGATCTACTGCGAAAAGGACGGCTGGAATCCCGTCCCCGAAGACCAACTGCCCGTACTCCTGCCCGAAGACGTGGAATGGAAACCGACGGGCGAATCGCCGCTGAAATTCCATCCCACCTGGAAGAACACAACCTGTCCCGTGTGCGGCGGTCCCGCCACGCGCGAGACCGACACGATGGACACCTTCATGTGCTCCTCCTGGTATCACCTGGCGTACCTCTCGCCCTACAACGACAAGGCGCCCTTCGACGAAGCCGAATACAACTACTGGATGCCTGTGGATACCTACACGGGCGGCATCGAACACGCCACCATGCACCTGCTTTACACGCGCTTCTTCCACAAAGCGCTGCGCGACATGGGCATCACCGAAGGCAACGAGCCGATGATTCAACTGCGCAATCAGGGCATGGTGCTGGCGGAAGACCACAGCAAAATGTCCAAGAGCCGCGGCAACGTCGTTGCCCCCGACCTGCTGGTGAACAAGTATGGCGCCGATACCGTACGCGCCTATCTGATGTTCTTTGCCCGCTGGGAGATGGGCGCCCCCTGGGACTCGCAAGGCATCGAAGGGACCGCCCGCTGGATGCGCCGCGTCTGGACCCTGTTCACGGATCCGACTCCGCCGAAAACGGATCCTGCCTACGACGGGCGTCACCTGCGCCGACGCGTTCACCAGACCCTCAAGCGCGTCACGCACGACTTCGAGAACTTCGAATTCAACACCATCATCTCCTCGCTAATGGAACTGCTGAACGAGATGTACAAGGCGCGCGAAGCGGGAGCGGTTGGAACCCCCGCCTGGGAGGAAGCGACCGAAATCTACCTGAAAATGCTGGCGCCCGTCGCGCCGCACATCGCCGAGGAACTGTGGACGAATCACTTGGGCAAGCCGTATTCGATCCATCAGCAACTGTGGCCCCAGGTGGACGAGGAAGCCGCCAAAGAGGACATGATCGAACTGCCGGTGCAGGTCAATGGCAAAGTGCGCGACAGGATCACGGTCCCGGCGGATGCGAACGAGGAAACCATCAAATCCGCTGCGCTGGCTTCGGCAGTGGTCCAGAAGTATCTGGAGGGCAAAGAGCCGAAGAAAGTCATCGTGGCGAATAAGCGGCTGGTCAGCGTGGTGGTGTAACCGCCGTTTGCGAAAACAGACCTCCCTGCGGGCAGGCGCTCGCGCAAGCGCTCGCAGGGAGGTTTTCATTTGCGCCCAAAAATTCAGGCGTATCGGCTTTATCTTGGAAGGGTGACGGTCAGTGTCCAGCCATCATCGGTTTCCTGCGGCTCGTCCATTTGCCCGCCATGCAGTTTGACCAGCGAGGCGAGGATGAAGCCCAGCATGGCGCTGTCCATTTCGAATTTGTCGGCGGATTTCTTGCCGAAACTTTGAGCGCGGATTTTTAATTCAGCGTTGGTGTCGCTTGCTGAAAGTGAAACCGTTCCCTCGGTCAGGCGCAGTGAGGCGAAGGTGAGCAGGTGAGCAATGATTTGCCGCAGTTGTGCCTTGTCCACGTTGAAAAGGGGAGCGGTCAAATGGTTCTCGATGTTCAGCGGTTTGGATGGATTTTGGGTTTTCCAGCGGTGGGTTGCCTCTGTGATGATTTCCATGATGTCCGCCTCTTCACGCGCCAGTTGTGTCTGTCCGTTGTTCAGGCGGGCGATTTCCACCAGGTAGCCAATCAACGCCAGCATGCGTTGACCGGCGGTGAAGACGGTAGCGAGGTCTTTTTCCTGCGTCTCGTTGATGGGACCGTCAATGCCCTTGAGTACCACCTTGCTGAAGCCGATGATGGAATTGAGCGGGGTTTTCAGGTCGTGCGATGCCCAGGAGAGGAAATCATCGAGGTCGAAGCGACCCGCCTGCCCGCGGCTCCAGATCAACGGCTCGATGACTTTGGGGTCGCCAGCCAGTTCTCCCGCCTGCTTCTCGTTCAACTTGTGAAGTTGATACAGGCGAATCGCCAGTTCCCTTTTGGCATCTTGCGGCGTGAGGTTTGCCGCCTGCAATAGTTCTGTCGGGATTTCGAGAATGGTCATGTCCATCATGCCCTTGCCTGTTTTTCTGAATGATAAATAGAGTATAGCATAGGGCGTAAGGTGAAGAAATGTACAATGCGTCACCAAGGCATATTTGGGAGAAGAAAAACATTACAGTGTAAAGTTCGACACGAGAGAGCGTATCTAACATTGTAGTGTGGCGGGCGTTAGAAAATGTGCGCTACATCTTGCCCTCTAAGGTTAGGAGAGTGAAACTCGGATGGAATCTGCCGGTCGTTCCGCTCGTAATGTGTCCATTTTTCAAAAAATCTTATATCGAACTTACATTTATGTGCAATTCTCAAGTTTTTTTTCTACCAAAATGTTCTATAACAAATAATATTGACAAAACTATGCCTGATGGTACAAGAAATAACAATAATATTCTTCCGAAATAAATAACGATATTTTGTAAGCTCATATCTTCTATAAAAAGAAATACCCCAAGAACGAGAAATAACATGGATAAGAATATAAATGACGTAACTCGCCTTACGTGTTTCACCATGGCAAAATTTCCCTGTTTATTTGATTAATTTGAGTCTTGCCTATTATTGCAGCGCAAGGTCGGCTCAAACGGTTGTGAATCCACTAATCTACACTAATCTTCACGAAAAATTAGCGATGATTGGCGCAGATTAGTGGATGCTCCTCTCGACTTTGCGCTGTAATACTATTGAAACCGAACAATCTAAACTCTTACGGTCCTCCCATATCCACCGTCCAGTAACCGCCATAGGAGCTGAACTTATTATAGACGTACCCGACGCCGATCTCGGTCACGCGCGAGTTGAGCACGGCCTCCCAGTGCGCCGGGTCGCTGCGCCATTGGTTCATCGCGTCCTGCGGCAAGCCGATGGCGATGATTTCGAGGTAATAGGGGTTGGTGTAGCCGGCGTTGCGTAGGCGGTCGCCGATCCATGAGCCGTCCGAGCCGCTGTGACGGAGGAAGTCGTTGCACGCCATATCGAGGCTGTGACCCTGGGCGGCGGCGGTCAACTGGGGGTTGACGGTCAGGGCGGGGCGCCCCACCTCGGCGCGCGCCTGATTGATGAGTTCGATCAACTGCTGGACGTATCCCTCGTTGACGGTGTAGGTGCAATTGCCAACTTGCGACACGATGGGCGTCCCTGCCATGTTTGCGGCGCCTCCCATCCCGACCACCACCTGCACCCAGAAAATGGACTCAGTTCCCATTGGCACTGTTTTGCCCTCTGCGTTCAACAGCCTGAAGTTGCCGCGATAGATTTTTTCAGCGGAGGGAGCGGTCAGTTGTACAGAGACTTCCACCGTGGCTTTGGCGGGAGTCTCCGGCACGGGGACGGAGTCGGGTGCGCCCATGCGGTCACCGTCCACGAAGGCGACGGTGTATCCGCTCCAGGTGCAGGTGCCGGTGTTTTGCAGTTTCCAGGTCTTGGTGAAGGTCTCGCCGGCGTTGACGCGCGTGTTATCTGGATAGGTAACGTCTTCGACGAGGATGGCGCTGTCACGGCAGGAGGCGGGGGAGGAGGCGAGGGCTGTCCCTGTGACGGCGGCTTCGGGCGTGGAGGTGGGGGGAATCCGCGTCGGCACCACCAAAGCCGGTTTGGTCGGCGGCAGAGTCGAGGTCACGAAGAGAGGCGGGGCGGGCGTCTGCGTGGGCAGAGCCTCCGTGGAAACCTTCAAGCATGAGGTTAAGGTCAGGAGGATGAGCAGGAAGAGCCGGTTCTTTTTCATGAAGCGTTTGGTATGACAGCGCGAGGTCCGACGCTGGAGAGCGTCTTTTACGTTGTGGTCATGGTTTGGCAAGCACCAAGACGTAATAGCCGTAGCCGTTGTAGAAGGCATAGCCGACGCCGATTTCGGTATAGGTGGTGCTGAGCAGGTTCTGATTGTGGCGGGGATCGGTGGTGTCGGTCTTCCACCAGTTGATCACGCCGGCGCCATCCAGCGGCGGATTGCTGCCATAGACGTTTTCGCTGACCGATGAGGCAGCGTAGCCGGTATCTGCGACACGGGTTTGCGGGGTGGAGCCGTCGGTGCCGGTGTGGGTGAAGAAGTTGTTGCAAGCCATGTCGTTGGCATGACGCTGCGCCGCGCGGACGAGCAGGGTGTTCACGGTGTAGGCAGGCAGGTTGTTCTGGGCGCGGTAGGCGTTGATGGCGGCGATGGCGTCGGTCAGTTTGAAGACATCGGTGGTGAAGGAACAGGAGGCAGTGCCTGCGCCGGAACCGGCTGGCGGTGTGACGCCCGCCGCAGTGGTGGGAGAGGCGCCGGCAGTGGGGGAGGGACCGGCGGTGACGGTCGCCGCGCTGGTGGGGGCGGCGGTGTTTTCCACTTTGATGATGAGCCACAAGCGGGAGTCTTCGTCAATCGAAATGATCAGCCCTTGCGGATTTTTGATGACGAAGTTGCCGCGATAGGTGCCGGGGCTGGTGGGGGCGGTCAGTTGCACAGAAATGTCGAGGGTCTGACCGGGGTAGGTAAGACCCAGCGGCACATCCTGAGCGCCCATGCGGTTCTCGGAGTAATAGGTGAGAACATAATCGTTTGCCCAAATGCAAGTGCCGGTGTTGCTAATGCGCCAAGTCTTGGTGAAGGTTTCACCGGCGTTGATAACGGTGTTATCGGGGATGGTGACATCTGCGACGAAGGATGCTTTGTTGGTGCAGTTGGGGTCGTTGGTGGGGCGGGCGGCGGGCGTGTCGGTGACGGGCGTTGCCGACGTTTCCGTCACTTGGGGCGGCGGCGTGAGCGAGGATGTGGGGGGAGGCGGCGTATCGGTGGGAGCAGGCGTAGCGGTAGCGGCAGGAGTCTCTCCGCGGCAGGCGGAAAGGACGAGGGCAAGCAGCAGGATGAGAGCCGACAATTTTTTCGACATTGGAACCTCCTTGTGTCCACAGACGGTTTGCGTGTAGGCAGAAAGGTGTCTGTATTGGATCACAACGGTGATAACGAGACGGCGCGTGCAAATGTTCCTCGTCATTATAGCATTCGAGGGGTGATACAATCGCGGCATGGGCACACTCTATCTCGTCGCCACCCCCATCGGCAATCTGGAAGACATGTCGCCGCGCGCCGTGCGGATTTTGAAAGAGGCGGTTCTCATTGCGGCGGAGGATACGCGTCACACCGGCAAACTGCTCAAACATTTTGGCATCGAGACGCCCCTCACCAGTTATTTCGAACATAACAAACTCGCCAAACTGGACTTCATCCTCGAAAAACTTGCCACAGGCGACGTGGCGCTTGTTTCGGATGCGGGGACGCCGGCGATCAACGACCCCGGCTACGAACTCGTCCGCGCCGCGCTCGCTTCAGGCTTCGACGTGAAGCCGGTGCCCGGTCCCTCAGCCCCTCTCGCCGCTCTGACCGTCTCCGGCCTCCCCACCGACTCGTTCCTCTACCTCGGTTATCTGCCGCACAAAGCGAGTGAGCGCCGCAAACTTCTTGGACAAGTTGCCAACTTGCCCTACACGCTCCTCTTCCTCGAATCACCTTACCGCATCGTTGAATCGCTGGAAGACCTGCTCTCGGTGCTGGGCGACCGCCGCGTTTGTGTGGCGCGCGAGATGACCAAAATGTTCGAGGAATACTGGCGCGGCACGCTCAGCGGGGCGGCGGCGTATTTCAAGTCACAGCCGGCGAGGGGAGAGTTCACGCTGGTGGTGGAGGGAAAGAAGAAGGATGAAAGCGAAAGGTGGACAGAGGAGGAGTTGCTCGCCGCCATTGAAGAGGCATTAACAAGTGAAAAATCCGCAAAGGACATCTCGACTGAGTTGGCGGAACGAAGCGGGTGGAACAAAAAGGAGATTTACGCGCGCATCAGCCGGAGGAAATGATGGGAACGAGACGCAGGCGCGTTCGTGAGTTGGGGATTACGCCCGGTGTCTTGCCAACGGGCAGATGGAACGCCATTACAGATGTGAACGGCGTGCGGGTAGGGCAGGTGAGGCTCATCGAGGGGGAGGATGTCCGCACGGGCGTCACCGTCATTCTTCCGCATGGCGGAAATATGTTTCAGGACAAAGTGCCGGCGGGAATTGAGGTGGGAAATGGGTTTGGGAAACTCACGGGCTTCACGCAGGTACAGGAACTGGGCGAAATCGAGACGCCGATCGCGCTGACGAATACGCTGGCGGTCCCTGTGGCGGCAGAGGCGTTGATTGATTGGACGCTCGCGCAGCAAGGCAACGAGTCAGTGCGGAGCGTGAACCCGATTGTGGGGGAGACGAACGACGGCTGGCTGAACGACATCCGCGCGCGGGCGGTGACAAAGGCGTCGGTGTTGGCGGCGATTGAATGGGCTGAATCAGGTCCGGTCGAGGAGGGATGCGTCGGCGCGGGGACGGGAACGGTCTGTTTTGGGTGGAAAGGCGGCATCGGCACAAGTTCGCGCGTCCTGCCCAAGTCGCTGGGCGGGTACACGGTGGGGGCGCTGGTACAGTCCAATTTTGGCGGCGTCCTGCAAATGGATGGGATTCCTGTAGGGAAAGCGTTGGGTCAATATTATCTGAAGGATGAGTTGGATCGCTCTGCCGACGGCTCGGTCATGATTGTGCTGGTGACGGACGCGCCGCTTTCGGACCGAAACCTGCGCCGCCTGGCAAAGCGCGGACTGGCTGGCTTGGCGCGGACGGGTGCATCCATGAGCAACGGTTCGGGGGATTATGTGATTGCGTTTTCGGCGGCTGAGGAGGCGCGGCGAACGACGGCGCGGCGAACCCGTGTATGGGCATACCCCGAAGTGGCGAATGAGCAGATGTCGCCTTTGTTTCAAGCCGCCATCGAAGCGACGGAGGAGGCGATTTACAATTCGTTGTGCATGGCGGAGACGATGACGGGGTTTCGCGGGAGGACCGTCCGCGCCCTGCCGCTGGATGATTTGGAGCGGCTGACTCGCAGATATAAACTATAATGGGGTGACTTGATGAGGCTGACGCCTTGTCAGATCATCCCTGGAGGAAAAATGTCAAAACAAGATAAGTTCGGTTTCATCTTCAGCAATGAAGACGGCGTGATGCGGGCTGCCGCGATTGCCAATGTCACATCCTGGTTGGTTCTTTTGGTGTTCGTAGCGACCTTTGTTACGAATTTCTGGCCCCTGTTCGATGGAACGGTTCCATTTTCGGAGTTGTTCAACCAGCCCACATCCCTGGTCAATGTGTTTTATATCTTGATCATGGGTGTTGTGTATTTTAGTGTCTTGCAGGGCGTTTCGCGTTTGCTTCATTTGGGTCTTGATATCTACTATTCGCTGTATCCCGATGAGGATGAAACTGAAGCGAAATAACAAATAAGGAGTGAAACATGGCAGAAGAAAAGCCCGCTCAGAGCAAAGCCGAAGAGAAGAAAGAAGAAAAGAAGGAAGAAAAGCCGACCCCCAAGGACAATCTCGTCGTCACCAAACATGCGGTGCGGATTGGCGGGAGGACCATCAAGTACACGGTCACAGCCGGGACAATGGTGCTGAAAGAGGAGACCGCCGACCGCGAAAAGGAAGCGGAAGGCGAGAAGCCGCGCGCGCAGATTTTCTTCGTCGCCTACACCAAGGACGATGTCCGCGACCCGGCGAAACGCCCGCTCACGTTTTCCTTCAATGGCGGACCGGGCTCCTCGTCTGTGTGGCTGCACATGGGCGTACTGGGTCCGCGGCGGGTGCTGTTGAAAGGCGACGGTGAACTGCCGAAACCGCCGTTTAAGATGGTGGACAACGATTTCTCGATCCTCGACGAGACCGACCTGGTGTTCATTGACCCGATGAGCACCGGCTACAGCCGCCCGGTGCAAGGGGAGAAGCCGAAGGAATGGCATGGCTTCAAGAAAGACATCGAGTCGGTGGGCGATTTCATCCGCCTCTATACCACGCGCTACAACCGCTGGCTTTCGCCAAAGTTCCTCATCGGCGAATCCTACGGTACCACGCGCTCGGCGGGGCTTTCGGGCTATTTGCAGGAACGGCACGGCATGTACCTGAACGGCATCATGCTGGTCTCGGTGGTGCTCGATTTCACCACGATTGATTTCAACGTCAACAACGACCTGCCCTATATCCTCTTCCTGCCGGGTTACACCGCCACCGCCTGGTATCACAATGTCCTTCAACCCAAACGGACGTTGAAGGAGTGGCTCAAGGAGGCGGAAGAGTTTGCGCTCGGCGATTATGCCAAAGCGCTGCTCAAGGGCGACGCGCTCACTAAAGAAGAACGCGCCGACATCGTGAAGCGCTTGTCCTATTACACCGGCATTTCGGAGCAGTTCATCGAGCGTTCCAATTTACGCATCAACGACCAGCACTACTTCAAGGAACTCCTGCGCGACCGCGGGCTGACGGTCGGACGCCTCGACAGCCGCCTCCTCGGTCGGGACCGTTTGGGCGTGACCGAACACGCGGAATATGACCCCCTGCTGACGAACATCCTGGGTCCATACACCGCCGCGTTCTACGATTACATCCGCCGCGAGTTGAAGTTCGAGTCGGATTTGCCGTATGAGATTTTGAGCCGCTTCGTCCATCCGTGGTCGTACAAGGAGTTCGAGAACGCCTATGTCAACGTGGGTGAGACGCTGCGCGCCGCAATGACCTACAACCCCTATCTCAAGGTCTTTGCCGCCAACGGCTACTACGACCTTGGCACGCCCTACTTTGCCACCGAATACACCTTCAATCACCTTGGTCTGGATGAACAGACGCGCAAGAACGTCTCGATGGAGTATTACGAGGCGGGGCACATGATGTACATCCACATGCCTTCGCTGAGGAAGATGAAAAAGGATTTGACGAAATTCATCAAGAGCGCGATGTAGGATTCCCCGTCGGCTCTCGAATGTTTTAGCCACGGATTACACTGATTGACACGGATTGATGAACTCTCCGTGAAAATTCGTGAAATCCGTGGCTAAGGTTTTAAGGCTCCCAGATGATGGTCACTACGCCGTAGATATACGGCTGACCGTTGACGTATTCAATGCCGACCAGCAGAGTGCGGAAGTCGAAGAACTGGTCGCTGGCGGGTTTGTACAGGTTATAGAAGCGGATGTTCGGGTAGGGCCACGGGCGCGAGAGCGGGAAGACCTTGTCGAGGCTGTCGCAATAGGTCTCCATGTTCGGCGCATTCAGCACTTCCAGGTACTTGGGCTTGACCACAGCGTTGAACGTGCCGGTATCGGGGATGCCGCTCGGTCCGCCGCCCCAGTTATAGACCGTCGTGCTGGTGTAGATGTTTGCGGTGGCGGCTGGCGTGAAGTTGACGCCCGGTCCGTATGCCCACAGGTGCATGTTCACGCCGTGAACGGGACTTACAATCGGGCTGAGCAAACTTCCATCGGATTGATTCAGGCTCTGCTTGAACTGCCCGATGAGCGGCAGGATGCGGGAGTCCGCGCAGAAGGCTTCGTGTGTGACGTATTCGGTCAGGTAATAGGAATTGACCCAGCCGGTCAACCCGTCATTCCTGCGGACTTCGACCCACACGGCTCCATCCACGCTGAGGCTTGGTCCGGTGCGCATGACATCTTTCGCGTCTGACGCAAAATACCCGATGATGGGCTGACTGACGCCCGCCCCCGCGCGGATGTTGAGCACGTCATTCTCCGCCACGTTGACCACGGCATACGGTCCGATCAAGGTCGTGGGGGCAGCGAATCCATACGGCGCAATCAGAACGCTGTGCCAGTACAGGCTGCCGTCGGCGCGCTGGGTGACGTAGAGGATGGCTTCCGTTTTGCCGTCCAAGCCCCAGCCGGCGACGTAGAGGGCGCGCGATTTGGCAGGGTCAAGTCCCATGATAGTGTAGGGGTTCGAGCCGCCCAGCAGCGCGGTCAGGTCCTTTGCGGCGTCGGGAACAAGCGTCCCGCCGATGTGACTCGTCCGCAGATACTCGATGGCGGTCTCGGCGTTGTACACCGTCCCTTGCGACTGCCAGTAAGCGAAGATGAAGGTCTCGTTCATCAGGGGCGGCAATGCCTCGAAGTTGCGTGCGTTCAACGTGTTCACGATGGTTTGAGCGAAGGCGGCGGGATCGGGCAAAGGCGTGAGGGTGGCAGTGGGAGGCGGGAGAGGCGTGTCGGTGGGGGTGGGAGGAACAGGCTGTCCGCCGGAGAGAAGCGTCCAGGTGTAGCCGCCGTCCAGGGTCCGATAGAGAAGCGTGGTTTCGTTCGAGGGGGCGCGGATTGCCCAGCCGGTGGTCGGGGAGACGAAGTCCAGCCCGCGGAAATTTTCGCTGAGATTGATGTTGGGGGTGATGGTCATCCAACTGCCGCCGCCGTTGGTGGTGACGTGGAAGACGTTCGACCAGTCCCAACTGATGGCGTGGTTCATGGAGGTGATGTCGGTGTGTTCGGCGCTGCGGGCGAAGGCGGGAGAGGGTGTCCAGGTGTTGCCGCCGTCGCGGGTGGTGTAGAGGAAGAGGTCACGCATGCCCGTGTCGAGCCTCAACATCCAAGCCGGCAGAACTGCTTCGTTGGCGTTGAAGAACGTCGGCGCGGTGGTGGTGATGTAGGCGGATTCGTAGCCGGCAGGCAGCGCCAGAGGCAGCCGCGACCAAGTGACGCCGCTGTCGGTGGTTTTGTAGAAGTAGAAGTAGCCCTCGGTTGGCGTTTCGCCGCCGATCCAGCCGGTGGTCGCGCTGCTAAACGTGATGCCGTTCTTGTGTCCGCCAAGCGGCAGTGTGTTGCTCGAACCTGGCACGGTGGGATCGTTGTCGTAGGTCTTCGTCCAGGTTGCGCCGCCGTCGGTGGTTTTGTAGAGGGCGACGGATTGTTTGTTCATCGCCGCGCCGGTGATTTGGAAGACGTAGCCGGTGTTTTCATCGAGGAATTGGATGGTGCCGCCGTCGAACGGCACGCTGAACTGACTCCATGTCGCGCCGCCGTTGGTGGTGTGATAGAGCGTGCGGGTGCGGCTGATGACCCAGCCGCTGTTGGCAGAGGGGAAGGTTGCGCCGCCGGGCTGAATGTTCGGCAGGACGTTGTACCAGGTGACGCCGCCGTCGGTGGTGCGCAGGACGGCGTCATTGCTCACTGCCCAGCCGTTGGAAGAATCGCGCATGTACAGGTTGCGGAGGATGGGATTGAAGACCGGCGTGCCGGGAACGGCGATGGAGGTGGAGGTGGGCGTAGGCGGCTGAGGGGTGAGGGTGGGCGGAATCGGCGTGAGGGTGGGAGCGGTCCCGCCGCCTTTGCGGACGATCATCGGTCCGCCCCAGCGGACGCGGTCGCCGCTGGCGGTGCCCGTGGCAAGGATGGTCAGGATGAAGCGCACGCTTCGCCCCGCCAGAGGCGTGAGGTCCACGTCGGCGGTGTAGTTTTTACCGTCGTTCTGTTCGCGCCACTGCCAGAAGTTGAAGATGCCGCCGTTGGGGGTCATGTAATCGAGGCGGAAGGTGACGTAGCAGGCGGCGCCATAGTCGCAGCCCACGACCGTGCGGAAACGGTCACCGGGCTGGACGGTGAAGGCGGGATAAAAGCCCTGAATGTAGCCGTTGTATTTGTTTTCGGGTGACATCAACAGAGTGGGCAGAGGTCCCATGGTGCCGTCTTCGAGGTGGGAGAAACCATCGGCGAGGACGAAGCCCCTGCGGTCGCCGGCGGTGCCGGGGCAGGGCAGCGCTCCTGCGCCGCTCTTCCACTGGGCGGAGCAGGCGTTAAGCCAGAAGTCGTAGCCCATTTCCTGCGGCGGGCTGCCTGCCACGTTGATTTCCACCCAGAAGGGTTTGGAGGCGTCTGCGCCGATGCCGAAGAGTTTGCCGCCGGCGTTGGCGAGAATCCAATAGCCGCGATAGTTGCCCGGCGCAGCAGGGGCAACCATGTTGACGGTCACGTCCACGGTTTCGCCGGGATAGACGAAGTAGGGCATGGGAACGGCGGCTTGCGCGTTCATCAGTTCGCCGCTGTAATAGGTGATGCGGTAGTCTTTCGTCCAGGTGCAGGAGCCGGCGTTTTTCAGCCGCCAGGTTTTGGAGAACGCCGCGCCGGGCGCAAAGGTGGTGCCGTCGGGGACGTTGACATCGGTGATGAAGGCGGCGCGGTCACAGCCGAGAGGCACGAGCGTGGGGGGCGGAGGCGTAATCGGCGTTGGAGTGGCTGTGAGAGGCGGGAGCGGGGTGAGGGTCGGGGGAGGAAGCGGAGGTTGTCCTCCGCCGGGGCGGATGATGCGCGGCGATCCCCAGATGGCGCGGTCGCCGCGCGCCAATCCGCTGGAGAGGAGCAGGAAGACGAAGCGGACTTTTTGTCCGGCGAGGGCGCTCAGGTCGAGGCTGGCGCGGTAGAAGCGTTTGTCGTGCGCTTCTTTCCAGGACCAGAGAGTCTTTTGCACGCCGTTGGGGAGCAGGTAGTCAATGCGAAAGGTGACGTAACAGCCGGTTGCGCCGAACTCGCAGTTGACGAGGGTTTGCAGTTGGTCGCCCTGCTGAACTTGAAATTCGGGGTAGGTTGCCTGGATGTAGCCGTTGTATTTGTTTTGCGGCACGACCAGCAGACCGGGCAGGGAATCGAAGGAGTCGTCCTCGAGGTGCGGCTTGTCCACCATATAGGCAAAGCCGCGGCTGTCGCCGCTGGTGCCGGGGAAGGGCAGTGTGCCTGCGCCGCTCTTCCATTGGGCGTAGGGCGCGTTGGCGACGAAGTCATAGATGACTGCACTCGCCGCCACTACGTTGATGTCCACCCAGAAGGCGTCGTTCCCTGAAGCGCCGATGCCGAACTGCACGCCCGCAGCGTTGGCGAACTTCCACAAACTCTTATAGTGACCGGGCGTCGCCGGCGCGGTGAGGGGGACGGAAATATCGAGCATCTGTCCCGGCGCCACGTTGACGGGGATGTTGACCGAGGTCACAGCGCCCATGGAATCTCCGCCCACATACACCAGCCGATAAGTTGTTGTCCATGTGCATGTGCCGGCGTTCATGAACCGCCAGGTCTTGGTAAATGATGCGCCCGGCGCGAAAGCCGCTCCATCTGGAACGGTGATGTCCGAAACGAATTGTGCTTGATTGCAAAGGGCGGCGGCGTGCGCCGCTGGTATTGTTTGTGCCAGTAACATTCCCCCAAGCAAGACCATGCTCAACAGTTTTTGCTTGAACATGGAAAACCTCCTGCGGAGACGTGAACACGTCCCGACAATTTATCATTGCACGAAGCAGATTTCCCGGCATTAAAAAAGCCGTCCTGCTGCATGACAATTTCGATGCAAAAATTCGGCGAAATCTGTTGTAAAATCCCCGCACAACTTGCATTTTGGAGCATCCATGAATCTCGACGATCTTGCCTTCTTCAAACAACTCGACACCCTCAACATGTTGGGAGAAATTGACAACCTGCCCGACCAACTTGGCTTTGCGTATCAATTGGGTCTTAAACATCCGCTTCCTGAGTGGAAAGACATCCGCCAGGTGATCATCGCCGGCATGGGCGGATCTGCCATCGGCGCCGACCTGCTCGCCGCGTATAGCGCTTCACTCGCCCCGATACCTGTCTCTGTTCACCGAGACTATGGACTCCCCCTCTTTGCGCGCGGCGAAGAGACGCTGGTCATTTGCTCCTCGCACTCCGGCAACACCGAAGAGACGCTGGACGCCTTCGAAGCCGCGCGCAAAGCCGGCTGCCGAGTCATCGCCGTTTGCACGGGCGGTGAACTGGCAAAACGCGCCAGGGCGGCGGGCGTTCCCGTCTGGACGTTCGACCACGCCGGTCAGCCGCGCGCCGCGGTGGGATTTTCGTTTGGTCTGCTGTTGGCGATGTTCCAGCGTTTGGGCTTTTTGCCCGACCAAGCCGCCGCCGTGAACGAGACGCTCGACGCAATGAGGCAGATTCAACAACACCTGCGGGCGGAGGTCCCCGCCGCGAACAATCCCGCCAAACGTTACGCCGGTCAACTGGTGGGGCGGTGGGTGACGATCGTGGGGTCGGGGATGCTCAGTGTGGTTGCCCGCCGCTGGAAGGGACAGTTGAATGAGGTCGCCAAAGCCGCCGCCAATTTCGAGTTCATCCCCGAAGCGAACCATAACACCCTGGCAGGCACGCTCAACCCACAGGATGTACTCAACGCGCACACAATGACGATCTTCCTCCAATCCGCCTCCGACCATCCGCGCAACCGCCTGCGCCTCGAATTGACCCGTCGAGCCTACATGCTCGAAGGCTTGAACACCGATTTCATCGAGGCGCGCGGCAATCATCCGCTTGCCCACATGTGGACGCTGATTCTGTTCGGCGATTACATGGCGTACTATCTGGCGATGGCATACGGTGTGGACCCGACCCCCATTCAGGCGCTGGTGGAATTCAAGAAAGCGATGGCAGAGGCAAAGTAGCGCGGCATTAATATCGCGCTGCCGCCAAAGCTCTTCAAGGCATTAACTTTCCAGCGTGATGTACTTTTTGCGCGGCTTGATGCCCCCGAACCCCTCGAACATTCCCTTGATGGCTTTGATGTCCGCTTCGATATCGTCGGTGGGGTAAAAGGGCTGCGGGTGAATGCGGACGATTTTGTGCCTGCCATCCACCGCCGCCATGACGATGGGAATCCCTGCGCCTTTGGCGATGTGATAGAAACCGCGCTTCCAATCTGCCACGTACCCGCGCGTCCCTTCCGGCGTGATGGTCAGAATGAAGCGGTCTTCCTTGTTGATGGCGGCGACCATCTGGTCCACCAGCCCGGTAGGCTTCTTGCGGTCCACCGGGTAACCGCCGCAATAGCGGAAGAACCAGCCCAGCGGCGAACGGAACAACTCCGCCTTGCCCATAAAGCGGACATCCGCCCGCAGGGTGAACGCCACGCCGAGGAACAGCACAAAGTCCCAGTTGGAGGTGTGCGGCGCGCCAATCAGGATGAATTTCGGCAGGTCGGCGAGTTTCCCGTCCACGCGCCAGCCTGCCAGCCGCATCAGCAGGCGCGCCAGCAGGTGCAGCAGAAAACTGAGAATTGGGGTGTTGAAGATGGTGGTTTTCATGGTGAGAAAGTATGGTTAAATACTTGCTTGTATGAACTTGAAATCGTTTCTCCGCTTCACAGTGTATCACAGTGAAAAGACTTTGCAGCGCCTGCGTTTCCCTTCCCAACCCGCCGACCTGCCCATCCTGTTGGGCATTTCTTTTCCCAAGAGCGGCACGCACCTGCTCGACCAAATCCTGCTTGGTTTTTCAAACGTCGCGCCGTATGCGCGGCGGCTGCACTCCTTCTATGCCGAATATGAGGGCGAAAGCGGAAGGAAGCGTTCTCCTCAACAAGCCCTCGACTGGCTCGATTCCCTCCGCCCGCGCGATATTGCCTCGGCTCATCTCTTTGCCCGCGCGGAGGCGGTGGAGCGGGTTTGCTCGCCCCGCTTCCTCCCGTACTTCATCTTTCGCGACCCGCGCGATGTGGTGGTTTCGCATGTCTTTTACGTCACCGATATGGAGCCGCACCACGTTCATCACGCCTACTACAAGTCCCTGCCCGATTTCGAGGCGCGGCTCAAGGTCAGCATTTTGGGGCGTCCCGATGCCGGCATCGAGTTTCCGAATATTGCCGAACGATTCGCTCCCTACCTGGGCTGGCTGGATCAGCCTGAAGTGTTGACCATGCACTTCGAAGATTTGATTCAGGACCGGGTGCGGGCATTGAACCGCCTCCTCGACCATTTCCTCACCCGCGTCCCGCTTCAGACGCCCCGCAGCCTGATCCTCGAGTCCCTTGAATCTTCCATCAACCCAGCCAAATCTCCCACCTTTCGCGCCGGGCGAACCGGCGAATGGAAGAAGTACTTCACGGAAACACACAAAAAGATTTTCAAGGACGTTGGCGGGGATTTGTTGATACGTTTGGGATACGAAAAGGACAACAACTGGTGATATGAAACGACTAACACAAACCCGCTGGTTCGAAATCCTGCTGCTGGCGCTGATTTCGGGGTTGACCTATCTCCCGCGCATCGGCGAGATGGGATACTACCGCGACGACTGGTACTTCCTCTACGACGCTTTGGTGAGCGGACCGAGAGCGCTGATCGAGGTTGCCCTGCACACCCGTCCCATCCGCGGACCGCTGTACGCGCTGTATTTTTCATGGTTTGGGTTCAACCCGTTTCCCTATCATGTTGTCATGTATCTCACCCGTTTGTTGGGTGGGATTGGGGCATGGTGGCTGTTCAACCTGCTGTGGGAGAAGCGGCGAAACGCCAATTTTTTCATGGCGGTATTGTTCGTGTTGTTTCCCGGCTTTTTGTGGTGGGTGGCGGGGTTCGAGTTTCAGCCGTATGTGCTGAGTGTGGGACTGCAAGCCTTCTCGATTGCGTTTACGCTCAAGGCGGTATCATCCCAGTCCGCGCAGAAACGTCTCGGCTGGACAATTGCCGCCCTGCTTTCGGGGTGGGCGTATCTGGCGCTGGTGGAATACGCCATCGGCATGGAAGCCCTGCGCCTGATTGGTGTGTACCTGTATGTCCGGCGGGAGACTCCCGGCGCGGCATGGACAAATACTCTGGCGGTGTTGGTGAAGAAATATGCGCCGCATCTGCTCATCCCTGGCGTGTTTCTGTTCTGGTATCAGTTCCTGTTCGATAATTGGCGCAAAGCGCAGGACGCCGGAACGCAGTTGAGCGCCTTATTTTCCTCCCCGCTTACGATGCTGTGGCGGCTGGTCGAAGTTGGGCGCAGTTGGCTGAATGTGGCGCTCTTTGCCTGGGTGGTGCCTTTTTATCAGAACTTCTACAACAACCGCCTGAAGGATATTGTCATAGGGTTAGTCTTTGCCGCACTGGCACTGGTGGCGGTCGGTTTGGCAATCAAGTACTTGAAAGAAACAGATGAAGCCGAGAAGGAGGCGAATACCCGTCCCTGGCGCAACGAATTGCTTTGGGTGGGCTTTCTCGGAACACTGGGCGGCGTTTTGCCGGTTGTCCTTGCCAACCGCGTCGTGACATTTGAACGCATCTCCCAATACACGCTTCCCGCCTCGCTGGCTGGCGTGATCTTTTTGAGCGGTTTGCTCTATTCGGTCACTCCAAAGACGCTTCGTTCTGCGCTGTTGGCGGGAGTGCTTGGGCTGGCGGTACTCTCACATCATGGGCTTGCCGCGCAGGCAGTCAATGAGGAGCGGATCATTGCCGGGTTTTGGCGGCAGGTTACTTGGCGGGCGCCGGCAATCAGGTCCGGGACGACGCTGGTGGCGTACTATCCGGGCATCAATTATGCGGAGGGCAACGACGTGGTGTGGGGTCCAGCCAATTTCATCTACTATCCCAACTGGCAGGGACAAATGCCGGTGAACATCCCCCTGCCTGCCTCGCGCCTCGAACAGGACAGCATCCTGCAAATCATCAACGGTAACAAATCCTTCGAGCAGACCGACCTGGTGATTAAATTTGTTCACACCGAGACGAATTACAAGAATCAACTCATCCTGACCCAACCCTCGCCAACTGCCTGTGTACATGTCCTCGATCCACGTTGGCCCGATCTTTCGGTCAACGATCCGCCTTTCGTTCATGCGGCATATCACAACTCAAAGGTCGAGAACATTGTCACCGAGGCGGATTTTCCAGCCGTGCCGTTATACGGGTTCGGTCCCGAACTTCCGCGCGAGTGGTGTTACTACTATCAAAAGGCAGACCTGGCACGTCAGCAGGGCGAGTGGGATGCAATTGCACAGTTGGGGGAGGAAGCGCAGAAACGTAATCTCACCCCGAACGACCCAATCGAGTGGATGCCCTTCCTTCAGGCATACGCCTTTCTCGGCGACCAAAAGCAAGTCAAGGGAATTTCCACCCGCCTCAACGAGGAGCCTTTTTACCGGCAACTTGCCTGTCGGAATCTCAGCGCCATGCCGGACTATGGCTACCCTCTCTCGTCTGAAATGCAGCGTTACGTGGATGAGGTGTTTTGCAAATGACGTATTATTCCAATTTTTTCCCTTATACATTTTTGGCTGTGATGCTTGTGGGGCTTTATTACCTGTTGGAAAACAGGCTTACCAAGCCCTGGATGCGTTGGGCATGGTGGTTGGGTAGTTTGGTCGTGGTCGTTGCAGCAGGCTGGCAGGTTGGCATTGCGCACCAATGGGCTGATTTTGGCAATGGGTATTATTTTGCCGGGCGAAAAATCCTGCGCGCCCCCAGCCAGATCTATTTCAGCGAAAATTGCAACGGCTATGTCAATTTCCCGTTGCTGGCTTATGTCTTTTCACCCTTTGGGTTCATGCCCAAGGCTGAAGCGGGGCGCATATTTTTCCTGATTAACCTTGTATCCGTTATGCCGCTTGCTTATTGGTTAATCAAGTTCGGCAATTTGACGGGCTGGAAGCGTTGGTTTCTCCTTGCTTTTCTACTCTTTAGTGGTCCCCTGGATTACAGTATCTGGTTGGGAAATTCCACCAATCTCATTATGTTAGGCTTGATAGCGGCGCTTTGGCTCTTTAAATGGGGAAACGAATGGGGCGCGGGAATCCTGTTGGCAATCACTGGCTCGATTAAGATACCCCTTATCGTTCCGTCAGGATATTACTTTATACGTCGGCAATGGAAGGTGGTGCTGGGCGGGATGTTCGTTGTGGGACTGATTGTCATCCTTTCGCTGGTTTTGATACCTTTTTCATTGAATCGCATCTGGTTTAATAATTGCATCTTGTCTTTTGCGGGGCGTCCGGTGGCTGCCTATAATAACCAGTCGGTTACAGCAGTGTTGGCGCGCGAGCTCATTTCCGGCAGCAAGATTGATACCTGGATTCCCATTGCTTCCACACCGCGCTTTGATATGGCATCCAAAACGGCAATCATGCTGCTTTATGCGCCGCTGCTGGTTGTACTTGTGTATGCCTGGAAATCAGCCCGCACTCTCTCTGGTTACCTGCTTGAGTTTTTCATTGTGCTTGTGTGTTCGTTGTTGACCAGCCCGATTTCCTGGACGCACTATTTTATGTTTTTGTTGATTCCTGCCGTTTTTTATTTGGGCGGAGATCTGTTCTCGGCACAAAGAAAAGGTCTTAACTTGTTGTTGGGGATGAGTTTGATTTTAGTTACATTGCCGGTGGAATTAACATTGGAGTGGTTCAGAATAAGCGGACAACGCATTTTTCTGTCGCTGCATTTTATGGGCGGCTTGGCTTTTTACCTGTTTCTTCTTGCCCTCTGGATGATTAACAAAAACAATCTGATAAAGAGACAATAATCTGTAATGAACTGTTCTGTCGTCATCCGCGCCTATAACGAAGAAAAGCACATCGGACGTTTGCTGGAGGGAATTCGTCAGCAGACAGTGCGCGATGTGGAAATCGTCCTCGTCGATTCCGGCTCGACCGATGGGACGGTTTCGATTGCCGAAGCCCTGGGTGCCCGCGTGGTGCGGATTCCGCCGGCGGAGTTTACGTTTGGGCGGTCGCTCAATTTTGGGGTCCAGGCGGCGACGCGCGAGTTTGTCGTCATTGCCAGCGCCCATGTCTATCCCGTCTATCCCGACTGGCTGGAGAGTCTGCTTCGTCCGTTCTCGGATGAGCGGGTGGCGTTGACCTACGGCAAACAGCGGGGACCCGAAACCGCCAAATTTTCGGAACAGCAAATCTTTCACCAGTGGTACCCCGATGAAAGCAATCTCGACCAGCCCACCGCGTTTTGCAACAACGCCAATGCCGCCATCCGCCGCAGTTTGTGGGAACAACATCCCTACGATGAAACGTTGACCGGGCTGGAGGATGTGGAATGGGGCAAATGGGCGAAGGGGCAGGGATATAAAATTGCCTATGTCGCCGAGGCAGAGATCATCCACGTTCACAATGAGACGCCGCGCGGCGTGTACAACCGTTACCGCCGTGAAGCGATGGCGCTGCGACGGATTTACCCCGAAGCGCACTTCAACTTCTACGATTTTGTCCGTTTGACCCTGACCAACATCTTCAGCGACGTGTGGCACGCCGCGCGCGAACATGTGTTGTGGAAAAACCTGTCTTCGATCTTGTGGTTTCGCTTCATGCAATTTCACGGCACGCGCATGGGACACCGCGAGACGAGCCTGGTCACGCCGCAATTGCGGGAGACGTTCTACTATCCGCGCGAAAGAACGAAAAAGGATGAAAAGAAGAGAGAAATCGAGCCGATTCGGTATAATCGCTGACCTATGACCAAACTAACCGCCCTCGTGCCTATGCGGCATCACAGCCAGCGTGTACCCGGTAAGAATTACCGCCCGCTGGCAGGCAAGCCTCTCTACCAGCACATCATCGAAACGCTTCTTGCCGTGCCGGAGATTGACCAAATCGTTGTGGATACGGACTCCGAGCCCGTGCTGAACGGACTGCGCGAACGCTTTCCGCAGGTGCAAACCATCGTCCGCCCCGAACATCTCCGCGCCGATGACATCCCCATGAACGAAATCCTCATCCACGACACGGCGCAATTCCCCGCTGATTTCTATTTGCAAACGCACAGCACCAATCCGCTGCTCAAAGCCGAGACCATCTCGCGCGCCATCCGGCTCCTGCTGAGCAATTACCCTGATTACGACTCTCTCTTCTCCGTTACCCGCTGGCAGACCCGCTTTTACGACAAGGACGGCAGAGCCGTCAACCACAATCCGCGTGAACTGCTCCAAACCCAGGACCTGCCGCCGCTCTATGAGGAAAATTCCTGTATCTACATTTTCACCCGCGCGAACCTGCTGAAAAACCGTCACCGCATCGGCGACCATCCGCTGATGTTCGAAATTCCCCGTCTCGAGGCGGTGGATATTGACGAAGAATCCGATTTTCAACTGGCAGATATTCTCATGCGCATGAGACTGGAAACCAAATAATGCCCACCATCCTTTTCACCGCTCCCTACATGATTCCCTTTGTGGATCGCTTCAAGCCCGTCTTCGACAAATACGGCATCGAACTCATCCTCCCCGACGTGCAGGAACGCATGGAGGAAGAAGACCTGCTGAAATACGCCGGTCAATTCGATGGCGCCATCTGTGGAGACGACCGATACACAGCCCGCGTCATCGAGGCTTGCTCCCCGCGCCTTAAAGTCATCTCCAAGTGGGGGACGGGCGTCGATTCAATAGACGCCGAAGCCTGCTCCCGGCATTCGATCAGAATTGGACGCACCCCCAACGCTTTCACCACGCCTGTCGCCGATACTGTCCTCGGTTACATGCTTGCCTTTGTCCGCCGCCAGCCGTGGATGGACAAGGCGATGAAGAGCGGCAAATGGGAAAAGATTCCAGGCAAGACCCTCAGCGAATGCACGCTCGGCGTGGTGGGCGTGGGCAACATCGGCAAAGCCGTGACGCGCCGCGCCCGCGCCTTTGGCATGAAGGTCTATGGGACGGACATCGTCGAGGTGGACCATGTCTTCGTCACCGAAACGGGCATCGAGATGACAAGCCTCGAACGCCTTTTGGCGAATTCCGATTTCGTCTCCCTCAACTGCGACTTGAATCCCACCTCCTATCATCTCATGAACGCTGATACCTTCGCCCTGATGAAACCCGGCGCGGTGCTCATTAACACCGCCCGCGGACCGGTCGTCGAGGAGAAAAGTTTGATTGCGGCGCTGCAGGCTGGAGGTCTGGGAGGAGCCGCGCTGGATGTCTTCGAGGTCGAGCCGCTCCCGTTGGATAGTCCGCTTTTGAAGATGGATAATGTCCTGCTTGCTCCGCATAACGCCAACTCCAGCCCTGCCGCATGGGAACGGGTGCATTGGAACACCATCAAAAATCTGGTGGAGGGGTTGGGAATGACATTCGAGGGAGCAGAACGATGACGGCAAAGACAGTTCTCATCACTGGCGCGGCGGGAGGGATTGGTCGCGCCACGGTTACGCTGTTTGCGCAAAAGGGTTGGCGTGTCATCGGCGTGGACCGTTCCGATTTTGGCGATGGTTTTCCGCAGGACGGGTTGTTCATTCGGGCGGATATTTCGCGCGGCGAAGCGATGGAAGCCATCTTTGCACGGGTGAATGAATTCACCGTCACGCTGGAGGCGCTGGTCAACAACGCCGCCCTGCAAATTGCCAAGCCGTTGATTGAGACCACGGTCGAGGAATGGGATGCGGTCATGGCGTCCAATTTGCGCTCGGTGTTTTTGGGCGTCAAACTGGCGCATCCGCTGCTCAAGCGCAACGGCGGCGCGATTGTGAACGTTTCGTCGGTTCATGCCATTCAGACCTCCGCCAACATCGCCGCTTATGCCGCCTCGAAGGGCGGATTGCTCGCCCTGACGCGCGCCATGGCAATCGAGTTTGCCCCCGATAACATCCGCGTCAACGCCATCCTGCCCGGCGCAGTGGATACGCCCATGCTCCGCGCGGGGTTGAACCGCGGTCATGTGAGCGGCGGCGATGTGCAGGAACGCCTCGAAAATCTTGCCCGCAAAACTGTCAGCGGCAAGGTGGGCAAGCCCGAAGAGATTGCCCACGCGATTTACTTTCTTGCAGACAACGAGCAGTCGTCCTTCATGACCGGTCAAGCGCTGGTGGTGGATGGGGGAGCGACGGCGAGATTGAGTACGGAATAACCCATGAAGCAAGTCATCAAATCCGTTCTTCCCACCCCTGCATTGCAGTGGATGAAAACCACCTACGATGCCCTCCTCCGCCTCCCGCAAGTGCCGGATGCCTACCTGCATCCCTGGCGGCGCAGGAGCCGCGCACGTCTGCTCGAATATCACAACCGTCACCGCGGCGAACGGTGTTTCATCATCGGCAACGGTCCCAGCCTCAAACAGACCGACCTGACCAAACTCAAAAACGAATTCACCTTCGGGATGAACCGCATCTACCTGCTCTTCCCCGAACTTGGATTCCCGACGACATACTTCGTCTCCATCAACGACCTGGTCATCGAGCAATGCGCCGAGGAAATCGCCGCCCTGCCCATCCCCAAGTTCATCGCCTGGCATTCCAACCGTCACTTCCAGCGCATGCCCGATGATATGATTTTCCTCTACACAACCTACACCGGTCCAAAGTTTGCCTACGACATGACCCGCCGCATCTGGGAGGGCGCCACAGTCACCAACGTTGCCCTGCAACTTGCCTTCTACATGGGCTTTCAGCAGGTCATTCTCATCGGCGTGGATCACAACTTCACCTCGAAAGGCGAAGCCAACAAGACCGTCGTTTCCAGCGGCGACGATCCCAATCACTTCGATCCGCGCTACTTCGGCAAGGGATTCCGCTGGCAGCTGCCCGACCTCGAGACCTCCGAACTGGCGTATCGCATGGCGCGGCAGGCGTATGAAAGCGCGGGCCGTCAGGTGTTGGATGCCACCGTCGGCGGCAAACTGACCGTCTTCCCCAAGGTGCCTTATGAAACCCTTTTCTAGCCGGCTTTCCTGGCTTTTGGCGCTGGCTTTGCTGGTCTTTGGTTTGGGACTGCGCCTGTACGATCTGACCGACCAGCCTCTCGATTTTCACCCCACGCGTCAATTGCGAGGGGCAATTATTGCGCGCGGAATCTATTATCAGATGCTTTCCCCTGCAGAGACAGAGGCTTCACGCGCCGTCGCTTTTTGGCGTTCCTTTGAGGAATTCGAGCCGCCCATCCTCGAGACGTTGGTGGCAGGCGTCTATGTTCTGGCGGGAGGGGAGCATCTCTGGATTGCCCGTATTTTTTCGTCCCTCTTCTGGATTGTGGGCGGAATGGCGCTGTACCTCCTCGCCCGCCGAAGCGTGGGCGCAGAGGGCGCTTTGGTCGGGCTGGCGTACTATCTCATTCTGCCCTTTGCCGTCTATGCCAGCCGCTCGTTTCAACCTGACCCCGCCATGACCATGTGGATTGTGCTGACCGCCGGGGCGCTCTTTCGCTGGGCAGAATTGGCGTCTCAGCCCTCCTCCTCCCAGGCGGCTCAACAGTGGCGATGGGCGGTGCTGGCAGGGAGTTTGGGAAGCCTGGCAATCCTGACCAAAGTGGTGGCGGTGTTCATTGTTGGAGGAGCGGCAATGGCATTGGTGATTCATGCTCTCGGTCTGAAACGCCTTTGGCGGAATCCCCAAGTGTGGGTGATGGCAGTATTGATGATTGCGCCGACAGCCATTTACTACCTGACCCGTCAGGAGCGGGCTTCACAATACGTCTCGTCGTGGACGCTTTCCCTTTCCTACCTGCTCTTACAGCCCGCCTTCTATGTGCGTTGGTTGAGCTTTTTGCAGTCCCTGATGGGCTTCACTGCCCTTGTGCTGGCTCTGACCGGTGTGTTGATTGCCCCTGCCTTGCTGCGGGCGCTCCTGTTGGGGTTATGGGGCGGTTATGCGGCGTATGGACTGTTCCTGCCCTACCAGATGTACACGCACAATTATTATCACATCCAACTCGTGCCGATTATCAGCCTTTCGCTGGTCCCGGTGGCGCATTTGATTGTGAGACAACTGACACAGCAGCCCCGCTTCTGGCGGATGGCATTTACCGTCGTCGCGCTGGCGGCTATCGCCTTTCCTGCCTGGACGGTGCGGAGCGAACTCATCAGCAGGGATTTTCGCGACGAACCCGCCTATTGGCAGGCGATTGTTGCGAACTTGCCTGCCGACGGCAAAATCATCGCCCTGACAAAAGACTATGGCTATCGCCTGATGTATTACGGCTGGCGTCAGGTGGCGATCTGGCCCATCAGCGGCGAGCGCGAACTTGCCAGGCTGCGAGGCAACGAAAAGGAATTCGAAACCTTTTTTGCAAAACGCATCGAAGGCAAAAGTTACTTCCTGATTGCCCCTCCCCGCTTGTTGGACGACCAGCCCGACTTGAAACAAGCCCTCCAGCAGAGGTATCCCCTCATTGCACAAAGCAGCGACTTCCTGCTTTTTGACCTGGCTCATCCCTCGAAACGATAGCGGGACGTTCTGCCGCCAAAATGACCCTCGTCTCCATCGTCACCCCCTCCTACAATCAGGCGCGCTACCTCGAACAGACGCTTCTTTCCGTCTTTGAGCAGGATTACCCGCGCATCGAGTACATTGTCATTGACGGCGCCTCCACCGACGGCTCGGTGGACATCATCAAACAATACGCTGACCGCCTGGCATTCTGGGTCTCCGAAAAAGACAGCGGGCAGGCGGAAGCCATCAACAAAGGACTGGCGCGCGCAAGGGGCGACATCGTGGCATGGCTCAACTCCGACGATTTCTACCTGCCCGGCGCGGTGACGGCGGCGGTGAAAGCGTTCGAATCGCACCCCGAAGCGGGACTGATTTACGGTGACACGGTGGCTGTGGACGAACAAGGGGAGTTCATCCACTTTCCCCGCTGCGCCCAATGGACGCTGGACGACTTGCTCACCTTTCACATCCTTGGTCAGCCCGCCGTTTTCATGCGCCGCGATGTTTTGCTCCAGGCGGGTTTCCTCGACCCATCCTTTCACTTCCTGCTCGATCATCAACTCTGGATTCGCATGGCGTCCATCGCGCCGATGGTCTATGTTCCGGAGCGCTGGGCGGCGGGACGTTTCCACGAGTCTGCCAAGAACGTGGCGCAGGCGGCAAAATTTGGGGAAGAAGCCTTTCGCATTTTGGCGTGGGCAGAAAGTGACCGGCGGGTATCCGGCGCGTTGGCGCGAGTCCGTCGTCAGTCCCGCGCCGCTGCGTACCGCATCAACGCGCGCTACCTGCTCGATGCCGGGCAAGCCCCTCAGTCCCTCCAATCCTACCTGCAGAGTTTGCTCATCCATCCGAAAACCGCCCTCGTCGAATGGAAGCGCATCCTCTTTGCATTCCTGAGCCTTTTGGGGTTGGGCGTCCTGCACAAACATTACAACCGCTGGCGCAAGGCGCGGGCGCAAAAACGCGCGCTGTCGGAATCAAAGCGGAGCGGGTAAAATCTTCGGGCTTATGGACGATAAATCGTTCCTCGCTCCAAACCGTTGGGCGCTGGCATTTGTGCTGGCGCTTTTGTTCGGTTTGGGGCTGGGCATCCGCCTCACCGACCTAACCGACCTGCCGCTCGACTTTCACCCCACCCGCCAGTTGTTTTCTGCCATCAAAGCGCGCGGCATGTACTATCAAACTGCGCCAAACATCCCCGACTGGCAGCGCAATGTTGCCCTGCGCGCCTACGAAGCGGACGCCACCCTCGAACCGCCTCTGCTGGATACGCTCGTCGCCGCTTCCTACCGCGTCTTCGGCGAACGGCTGTGGATTGCGCGGATTTACTCCTCGCTCTTTTGGATGATCGGCGGGATTTTCCTCTTCCTGCTCGCCCGCCAATTCCTGACCCTGGACGAAGCGCTTCTTTCTCTGACCTTTTACCTGCTCCTGCCCTACGGAATTTTTGCCAGCCGATCCTTTCAACCCGACCCGCTGATGGTGATGCTGATTCTCGCCGGCTGGTGGGCGGCAGTGCGCTGGAGCCGTCAGTCAACTTGGGGGTGGGCGCTCGCGGCGGGGCTCGCCGGCGGATTTGCCATCTTCGTCAAGTTGACGGCAGTCTTCTTCGTGGCAGGCGGATTTGCCGGGGCGGTGCTGTCGCGCTTTTCGCTCCGGCAGGCATTGCGGACGCCGCAGGTGTGGGGCATGGCAGCGCTGACCGTTGCACCGGGCGCGACATATGTCATTTATGGCACTTATATCGCCGGCTATCTGGGCTCGCAATTCAGCGGACGTTTCTTTCCCGAACTGCTCATCAATCCCTTTTTCTACCTGCGCTGGGAAGGCAAAGTGGCGCTGATTTTCGGGCATCTGGGTCTCGCGCTGGCACTGCTGGGACTGCTCTTCTTCCGCACGCGGGAAAGCCGTACCTTTGCCGTCTCGTTGTGGGCAGGGTACGTTCTCTTTGGCGTCATCTCCAACTATCACATCGCCAGCCACGATTATTACAGCCTGCCGCTCGTGCCGGTGACGGCGCTCTCGCTGGGGGCTTTGGGCGGGGTGACGCTTCGGGGTCTTGCCGAACAGGCTGAAAGGTCCGAATGGAAGCGCTGGTTCGTCCGCCTCACCTTGCTGTTTATCGCCGTCATGACCTTCTGGGATGTGCGCGTCCGCATGTTGGCTGTGGATTACCGTCCGCAGGCGGTGTTTTGGGCGGAAGTGGGCGAGACGCTCGGTCATCAGCCGGGGGTCATTGCGCTCACTCAGGATTATGGGTATCGGCTCGTATATTGGGGCTGGCAGAAGGCGGAACGGTGGCCCGAAGTACGAAACGAAGTCTTCGGCAGGCGCGGCGACGACCTGGCAGAACGTTTCGAACGGCTGACAAAGGGTAAACGCTTGTTCCTTGTCACTGACTTCGATGAACTCCAGCGGCAGGCGGGGCTGGAGGAATACCTGCGCGGGCATTATCCCGTCTATGCCGAAGGGGACGGCTTTGTCATCTTCGACTTGACGAGGCGTCTGGAAAAGTGAAAATCCCGGCGCGTTGGCAAGTCTGAAGAACTTTTATAAATTGAGCAGGCGGCTTCAGCCCCGCTCAAGCCTTGTCTGCCATAACTCGTTGTTTCGCAAAGATGCAATTTGTCCTCATGGTATGATTTGACCGTCATGAATCAACCCCTTGTTTCCATCGTCACCCCTTCCTTCAATCAGGCGCGTTTCCTCGAAGCGACCATCCGTTCCGTGCTGGAGCAGGATTACCCCAACCTTGAGTACATCATCGTGGACGGCGGCTCGACCGACGGCTCGGTGGAGGTCATTCGAAAGTATGCCGACCGCCTTGCCTGGTGGGTCTCCGAAAAAGACCAGGGACAGACCGACGCCCTCAATAAGGGATTTGCGCGGGCGCATGGCGAGATCCTCGCCTGGCTCAACTCCGACGATACCTACGAGCCCGGCGCGGTCTCTGCGGCGGTGCGCTATTTTCAGGCACACCCCGAAGCCGGGTTGGTGTATGGCGACGCGCATTTCATTGACGAAGAAGGGCGCATCATCGGCAAATTCGCCGCCCGCCAGACCGATTACGCGCGCCTGCGCCGCGGCTACGTCCACATCCCACAGCAGGCGGCGTTCTTCCGCGCCGACTTGTGGCGCGAGGTCGGTCCGCTCGATCCGTCCTTCTACTTCGCCATGGACTACGACCTGTGGGTGCGCATCGCCGCCCGCGCGCCAATTCACTACACCCCGCAATTGTGGGCGAACTTCCGCCTGCATTCGAGCGGCAAGACCATCACCGCCGACGACCGCTGCTGGCCCGAGATGATTCGCATCCACCGCAGGGACGGGGGCGGCTGGTTCGCGCCCATCGTGGCGAAGTATTACGTGCGGAAAGTCGTCGCACCCCTGCTCAACTGGCGACGCAGACTCCAGATGCGGCGATATCAATGAGACTGTAGTAACGACTTCAGTCGTTTCTGGTGATGATTGAAATCGTCACTACGGATTTTGTCAGGTGACCTCGTGAAAAAACGTCTCCTTGCCCCTCCCTCTGCCGACGACCTGATTCAACTCCTGCAAGCCTGGCGCTTCTGGGTGTTGAGCGGGCTGGTCGGTGCGCTCCTTGGCGGGCTGATTTATCTCCTCTTCCCGCCCGATTTCCGCGCCCGCGCCACCATCGTTGTGGATTTCAATATGGAGCAGGCGTGGTCCCTGGATTCGGACCGCGAACTGTTCTACTACCTCGAGCGCGAAGCCCGCAAACTCGAAGAGGTTGCCTGGGCAGACGCCACGCTTGCCAAGGTTGCGGAAGAAGCGGGCAATGTAACCGTCGCCGAATTGCGCGGCGGCATCCTCGAACTTAGCGAACCCGCCGATGGCGGCTGGCACTTCCACGCCAACGCCCCCGACCCTGCCCGCGCCGAACGGCTGGCGTCGCTTTGGGCAGAAGCCTTCACCGTGCAAGTCCGCCAGGGCATCCAAACCGCCGTCGCGCTCGACGCCGCCCGCAAGGCGCTCGAAGCGAACCCGACCGACGAGGCACTGCTTGCGCGCGTCCGCGAACTCGAAGCGCAATCGCTCGGCATCACGCCCGAACTGCAAATCTCGCCCCAGCAGCTCACCGACCTCAACCCTCAGCGGCGCGTCCGCCTTGCCAACTATCTTTTTGCCGGGGCGGTCATTCTGATGACGCTCGGCGCGTTATTCATCCTCCTCTTCGGAACGGATAAGCGTGCGTAAGCCGACCCTCGACTCCCTCGCCCGCTTCCTATGGGCGCTGACGCTCGTGACCCTGCCGGTCACCAGTTTCCGCTTCCTGCCGTTCATGGGCGCGGGGACGTTCGTCCGCCCGCTGGCGCTTTATCCGTTGGGACTTCTTCTCCCCATCCTGCTCTACCAAATCTGGACGCGGCGCATCGTCCGACCCTGGAGCGGCTCGCTGACCATTCTGCTTGCCTTCACGCTGACAGCGCTCCTCGCCACCGCCTTTGGCTCGCTGCTTGCCCCCCTCGAATTGCGCGGACAAACCTACTTCGACCGCGCCCTGCGCGCCTGGGTGACACTGGTCATCGGTTTCTCCTTTTTCCTCGCCGCCGTGTGGATGAACCGCGGTGAAGACGACCTCAAGTTCTCGCTGAAATGGCTGCTGGCGGGACTGGTCCTGCACATCGTTTGGGGAGGGATTCAAGCGGTGGGACTGCAACTCGGTCTGCGCCGCGAGTTGAACGAGATACAAACCCTGTTCTCGATTCGCGGACTTCCCCGCAACCGGCGCATTGCCGGGTTTGCCTACGAACCTTCGTGGCTGGCGGGTCAACTGGCGGCGCTCTACTTGCCCTGGTTGTTTGCATCCCTGTTGGCGAAGGTTCGTTTGACGAAATTCAAATGGCTGGAGCCTGTGCTTCTAATTGGTGCATTGATTACGCTTTTGCTCACCTACTCGCGCGGCGGGTTGTTCATCACGGCGGTTGCGGTGTTGCTGACTTTTATCGTAGCAGGGGCTGATGTGAGGAAGGATATCTCAGCGTGGTATCGGGCAGGTTTCAGCCGAGGCGGAGGTAAAAGCAAATGGGGGAGGATTCAGGCGGCGGGGAGTCGGGCTGCGGTCAGTCTCATCCTGATTGGGGCAGTGGTCGGCGCGGGCGTCTTCCTCGCAGACAAAGGGTACATCTCCGCGTTGTGGAATTCGTCGGCTGAGAGTCTGTGGGATTACGTCATTGACGCGTATCTCGGTCCGCGAGTGGCGTATGTGGCGGCGGCGTGGGAGGCGTTCCAGTCGCATCCGCTCACGGGCGTGGGGCTGGGCGCGAGCGGCTTCCGCATGTACGCCAACATGCCCGACTGGGCGCTGCAAGGTGTGCCGGAGATTGCACAGCAGTTGAGCCCCTCGGCGGGTTTGTATCCCAACCCAAAGAATTTATACGTGCGTTTGCTGGCGGAGATGGGACTGCCCGGCTTTCTGTTGTACGTGACCTTCCTCTTCAACCTGCTGGCATACGCGCTCAAGGGGCTGCGGCAGGCGGAGCCGTTCTGGCGGTTTGCCGGTGCGGCGGGCTTCTTCAGCGTGATTGCGATTGCCGCGCAGGGCATCTCGCAGGATTCGTTTGCCATGCCGGAGATGTGGATCAACCTGGGCATTCTCGCTGGTCTGGTTTCGTTTGGGTTAGAATCGAAAAAATCCATCACCCCATCCCCTACCCTGAAGGGCACACGTCTCCCGCAGGGAGAGGGGCAGGAGACTCAATGATCGTACTTTCCGTTGGTATGCCGCGCGCCGGTTCGGGCTGGCATTACAATCTTATCCATGACCTCATGAAGACGGCGGGTTACACCGACGCGCGTCTGATCCGCGAGAAGTATCGCCTGCAAAGCATTCTGACGGAGGTCAACTGCAATATCGGCGTGCTTTCGGCGCGGCGCATGGCGATGGTGGCGGTGCCTGCCCTGCTGGGCAACAATTTCGTCATCAAGGCACATGCGGGACCTTCGGTTTCCTCGCGTCTGCTTCAGCGCCTGGGCTTGCTTCGCATCACCTACATTTACCGCGACCCGCGCGATGCGATGCTCTCGGCATACGACTATGGTCAGCGCGCTCTGCAAAAGGGACGTCCCAATGCCTTTTCGCATCTCACCGATTTCGACAAGAGCCTCGCTTTCATCCTGGAGTACGTCCGCATTTGGGAGGCATGGATGCAGGAGCGGGATGTGCTGACCGCGCGTTACGAAGACCTGCTCAGGAACTACGATGCAGAAGCGGAACGTCTGCTGGGATTCCTGCGGTTGGACGGAAACAGTCCCGAGGTCCGTGCGGTGATCGAGAAGTATCGCCCCGGCGCGGCGGAGGGACAGCAGGGGCTGCATTTTTATAAGGGCAAGATCGGCAGGTTCCGCGAAGCGTACACGGCTGAACAGCAGGCGATCCTGCGCGAGAAACTGAGACCCTATCTTTCCAAAATGGGCTACGAACTCTAATCCATCTGTAACGCCGCGCCAGAGATACCTGCATGGTTTTCGGGTATGATTGACTCATGCAAAGGTACGACACCCCTTACGCCGCCGACTGGTTTGCCGCTTCGCTGCGCTGGCTGATGCTGGTGGGGCTCATGCTTTCGCTGGCGCTGCGCGGGCAAATTGGCGCCCCGCCCTTTTGGGTGTTGGCGGCGCTGTTTGTCTGGAATACTGCCATGAGCGTGCTGGCGGGGTTGAGCATGCGCCTGCCATATCATCGTCACATTGTGCTGGGAGTTGATTTTTTGCTCTCCGCCTTGTTCTTTGTAACGCAAAGCCTCCAGCCGGGCGGCGCATCCATGTGGACGGCGGCGCTGCCCATCTTTGCGGGGGCAATTTACTTTGAACTGTGGGGGGCGTTTCTCGCGGCGCTGGCGTTTGCTATTTTGCAGTTTTTCGTTTTGCAGTTTTCCGTTTCGACCGAAATCTTTTTCACGCTGACGGCGGGCGTAATCGGTGCATTGATTGGACGCTTTGGGATGCGCAGCCTGCGGACATCACGCAAGGTGCGGGTGGATGCGGAAGAACGCCGCCGCCGCGCCGAGACCGAACGCCTGCGCGCCATCTACGAACTGACCTCCTCGCTGACGGCGACTCTCAGTTACAAACGCGTCCTCGACGCCGCCCTCGACCTGGGCTACAACGCCCTCAACCCCATCGTTGACCCGGACGAGGAGCGCGACGAGCGGCTGGTCAGCGCGGCGTTTTTGATTCGAGGCGATGAACTGCGCGTAGGGTCGGCGCGCCGCTTTACCAACGCCGATTTACGCGCCACCCTGCACGGCAAGGAAGGCATCCTCAAGCGGGTGCTGGACGAGGGCGAGGCGGTGTTGGTTCAGGATGTGGGGTACGACCCGGAACTGGGGCGCATCGTGGCTTTGCGCTCGTGCTCCTCCGCATACTGTCTTCCTCTGCGGAGCGGCTTCAACGTCTATGGGGCGATGCTGTTTGCCCACCCCGACCCCAATTACTTTACAAAGGAACGCCGCGAACTGCTCGACATCATCGGCAGGCAGGCGGTGATTGCGGTGCAGAATGCCAGCCTGTATCAGGACCTGGTCGAGGAAAAGGAGCGCATGGTGGAGGTCCAGGAAGAGACGCGCAAGAAACTGGCGCGCGACCTGCACGACGGTCCCACCCAGTCGGTGGCGGCGATGGCGATGCGCATCAACCTCGTCCGCCGCATGATGGCGAAGAACCCGCAGGAGGCGCTGGAGGAACTGCAAAAGATCGAGGAACTGGCGCACCGCACCACGAAGGAAATCCGTCACATGCTCTTCACCCTGCGCCCGCTCATCCTCGAGTCGCAGGGGTTGAATGCCGCGCTTCAGGCGATGGCGGAGAAGATGCGCGAGACCTTCACGCAGAACGTGGTCATCAACGTGGATGAGAGCGTGGTGCAAAACATGGAGATGGGCAAGCAGGGCGTGATTTTCTACATCATCGAGGAGGCGGTCAACAACGCCCGCAAGCACGCCAGTGCGGCGCACATTTGGGTACGCTTGCGTCCCTTCGAGAAGGAAATCGCCCTGCTGGAAATCGAGGACGACGGCGTCGGCTTCGATGTGGCGGCGGTGAACAAATCCTACGATAAGCGCGGCAGTCTGGGCATGGTCAACCTGCGCGAACGCACCGAACTGGTGAACGGACTACTGAACATTGATTCCGCCCCTGGCAAAGGCACGCGGATTCAGGTCTATATCCCGCTTTCGGAGGAAGCCGCCGACCGCCTGCATCACGCGAAGGGGTGATCTCACGAAAGCGCCTATTTGGCGGTCTCTACCGCCTGTGCTGCGCTAGAGCGCGTGCACTACGCGGCTTTTTATGCGGCACAGATAATCAACCAAACATCTCTTGCAATATTCCCCTTGCTTTCATCACCGCCCTGGCTCGATGGCTGAGGCGGTTTTTTTCATCCATGCTGAGTTCTGCCATGGTCTTGCCCAATTCGGGCAGGAGGAAGATGGGGTCGTAGCCGAATCCGCCCGTGCCGCGTTCTTCGGGGATGATCTCGCCTTCGCAAAAACCATGGGTAATTTGTAATTTGGAATCGGGTGTTGCGATGGCAATGGTGGCGTGGAAGCGGGCAGTCCATGGGCGGGGGAAGGCGGCGAGTTTGTTGAGCAGATATTTGCGCCGCTCTCCGTCTGAGAGTTTCCCCCCTCCGGCTCCCCCCAAATTCTGTGAATTTAGGGGGAGAGCACCGTAACGGGCGGAGTATAAGCCGGGCTCGCCGCCGAGCGCGTCCACTTCGAGACCGGAGTCGTCGGCGAGGGAGATGAGATTGCTCGCCTGTGCAAAGGCAATTGCTTTTTTGGCGGCGTTTTTGGCATAGGTGACGCCGTCTTCGACGACATCGAGGTCGAGTCCGATTTTGGCAGGCGTAACGAGTTCGATGCCCAGGTCGGCGAGGAGTTCTTGAAATTCGGCGAGTTTGCCGGGGTTGTTGGTGGCGATGAGGAGTTTACTCATGGTAGGTGGTAACTGGTAATTGGTGAATTGTCCATTTGCTGATTTGTTTTCTTGATTTACCTTACGCATTTCCTTCGTAGCGCGACATTTATGTTGCCTGAAAACGCGGGATGAATCTCGCGCTACCGCTTAACATCAGTTCTTGATTATTTGCTCCATTGCCCATTTTGCATGTTCGCGTATCATCGGTTCTTCGTCGTTGAGAGCGGTTTGCAAGACAGGGAGGGTTTGCAAGTCGCCGGTGTTGCCGAGGACGACGGCGATGTTGCGCAGGTAGCCGCGCCGCTTGGCGCGTTTGATGGGACTCCGCTTGAAGCGTTGGTTGAAGGCTTGGGATGTGAGAGTCAGTTCCTCGGTCGGGGAGGGAAGCGGGGCATTCGGCTGGAAGGCAGGGTCGCCCTCAGACGCGAATCGATTCCACGGGCAGACCATCTGACAGATGTCGCATCCGAATGCCCAATTCCCGATTTTTTCGCGCAGGTCGAGCGGGATGTCCTCTTTGAGTTCGATGGTCAGGTAGGAGATGCACTTGCGCGCGTCGAGGGTGCGGTCGGGCAGGATGCATTGGGTGGGGCAGGCTTGGATGCAGCGCGTGCAGGTGCCGCAATGGTCGGTGACGAAGGGCGGGTCGGGTTCGAGTTCGAGGTCGAGCAGGATTTCGGAGAGGAGAAAGTAGGAGCCGTGCCGGGGATGGATGAGGCAGGTGTTTTTGCCGATCCAGCCGAGACCGGCGCGCTGGGCGAGGTCACGCTCGAGGATGGGACCGCTGTCGGTGTACCAGCGGTTCTTTATCGGACCTCCGACCTGCGCCTCGATGAATTGGACCAGTTCCTGCATCCGGGCGGGGAGGACGTCGTGATAGTCGAGCCCGCGGGCGTAGGCGGCGACTCTCACGCCGACCTCACCCCCGTCCCCTTCGCGAAGCACCCCATCGGGGCTCCTGAAAGGAGAGGGGGGAGAGTACGGCGTGGCAAGAACCAAAATGGATTTGCATTCGGGGAGGATGTGGCGCGGGTCGGCGCGACGCAGGCGGGAGCGTTCGCTGGCGAGGTAGTTCATTGTGCCATGACGCCCCTGGGCGAGCCAGTTTTCGAATGTTGCGTAGTGCGGGGGTGGTTCAGGAGTCGTCACGCCAGTCAGGATGAATCCCAACTGGCGTGCTTTGTCTTTGATGGCTTCTTTCAGGTCGTGCGTCACGAAGTTATTGGACGATGATTTTGACGTAGATAATCTCCGGGAAGGTTCGTCCCTGCGGATTTTTCATCGCCCAGGCGCTGAGGTATTCACCCACCTGGGTGGGGGCTTTGAACTGCACGGAGACCTCCACCTCCTCACCCGGCTGGACGACCTCGGTCAGCGGGATGAATTGACCGGACATCTGGGTCGAGTAGCCGGCGTAGGCGAGGACGTAGCCCGCTCCCCAAGGACAGGTGCCGGTGTTTTTGACGCGCCAGGTTTTGGTGAATTCCTGTCCGGGTGACATGGTCGTGTTGTCGGGGACGGTCACATCTGCCACGAAAGTGAGGCTGTCGCAGAGGGGGATTGCGGTGCCTTGCGCGTCGGTGATGACCGCGATCACCGGCGATGTGGCGGTGGAGGTGGCAGTCGCTTCCGGCTCAGGAGTGGCGGTATCGGTGGGGGTGGGCGGCGGGGGAGTGGGGGTGAACGCCGCGGCGGTGAGGGTGAAGCGCGCCTCCACCGTGCTGGCGGCGGAGGTGCGCACGGCGGCTATGTCTGGGGTCGGTTCGGCGGGGGTGGGTGAGGCTCCGCAGGCGGAGAGAAGTAAGGCGGCAAAGAGCAGGAACGCAAGGAGTTTGAGTTTCATGGCTGTCTCTTTATTTGCAACTGGGACCTTTTTCTTTGACTTCGATATAGACAGAGAGGATGGTGCCAAAGTAATAACCGTTGTCGGTGCGCATTCTCCAGTGTCCTTCGTATTTGCCGGGCGCGCAGGGGGCGGTCAGGTTGACGCCGATGTCCTTGACGGAGCCGCCGGGGACGAAGTCGCTGCTCTTTTTGAATTCGAAGTTGTAGGGGTCGAGGTTGGGGGTGCTGCCGCCGATATAGACGAGCGCATATCCCTCATCCCAGGTGCAGGTGCCGGTGTTGCGGACTCTCCAGATTTTTTGAAAGTCTTCCCCGCCTTTGAGAACGGTCCCGTCGGGGATGGTGATGTCGGCTTCAAAGGCGCTGTTGTTGCAGGCATCGCCCAGCGCCTGCGTGGCGGCGGGAGCCGCCGGCGACGCCAGTTGGGTAAAGGCTGGCAGGGGGGTGATGATGGAACCGGGCGTGGTGTTGAAGGAGATCGTCGGCAAAGGAGTGACGCCGCTGGTATCCAGCGTGGGCAGGGCAAAGGTGGGCAGAGACTGAGGGGTGTTGGTGGGGGCGGGGGTATTGGTGGGTACAGCGAGCGCGGTCTGGGTGAATTGGGCGGAGAATTGAGCAATGGTGGTACCGACAATCGCCGTGTTGATGGCGTTGATGTCCACCGTGGGGGTGGGTTCTGCGCCGAGATTGCAGGATGTGAGAATGAGTGCGGCGGTCAGCAATGTGAGCAGGGTCAGCCGCGGGGATTTGCGAAAGAACATAAGAGTTGCCTCCATTCAAAGATTGGACAATTTTGTACGAATGGGGAACGGCGGTTTATGCGCGTTCCCCATCTCATTATACTGCAAGGCGTTCAGGCGCTTTGAAAGTCATTGGAAGGGCGTCTAACGCCGCTCTCCGTGCGCCAGAGAGCGCTTTCTACGCTCTCTAAAAGGGATGCCTGCTATGGTCCTCCCGGTGTATTGGTGGGCGTTTCAGTGGGGGTTTCGGTGGGTGTGTCGGTGGCGGTCGGTGTCGGCGTGAAAGATGCCGTCGGTGTGAGGGTGGGAGTGAAGGTGACGGTGGGGGTGAAGGTCACAGTGGGGGTGAGGGTTTGGGTGGGCGTGGCAGTGACCGTCGGGGAAAGAGTCGCGGTGGGGGTGGAGGTGGGAGGCTGGGCGCTCAAGCGGGCAATCCGCGGCGTGACCCACAGTCCGTAGTCCTCGTGCGAAGAGCCGTTGGCGAGGATGGTCAGGACGAATTTGACCTTTTGCCCGTTCAGGAAACTCAGGTCAATGTCAATCGGGTAGTATTTTCCTTCATACACTTCGTTCCACTGTCCCAGCGGCTGAAGCGGGTCTTTGCCGATCTGGTATTCGAGTTTGAAGATCATGTTGCAGTCGTTGGCTTTGTTCAAACAGCCAATCAGCGCCTGGAAGCGGTCTCCCGATTGGATGGTGATGGCGGAGTATTTGCCCGTGATGTAGCCGTTGTTGACCATTTGCGGGTGGGTGAGCAGACCAATGCCGCGCACCTTGCCGTCTTCCATTTGCGGGGCGTCGAGGCGGACGGCGAAGCCATCCGGCGAACCTTGGGTGCCGGGGCAGGGCAGTTCTTTGTCTTTGGTGCGCCAAACGGCGTCGCACAGGTTGGTCGCAAAGTCATAGCCGGTGACAACGTAGCCGCCGACCTTCACGTCCACGTAGATGGTGGCTTCGCCGCTGGAGCCAAAGCCGAACAGGACGCCGGAGGCATTGCGGAGTTTCCATTCGCCGCGGTAGCGGCCTTCCTTGTTGGGGGCGGTCAACGGGATGGAGACATCCACGCTTCTGCCCGGACCGACGCTTGCCGGCAAAGAAACGGCATTTTTCGCCCCGAATTTTTCTCCACTGACGAAGACCAAGTCATAATCGGTGGTCCAGGTGCAGGTGCCGATGTTTTTGATGCGCCAGGTTTTGGTGAAAGTCTGCCCGCGTCCGACGGTGGAGCCGTCGGGGTAGGTCACGTCGGTGACGAACGCCGCCGCGTCGCATTTGGTCACGACGACCGTTTGCAGAGGCGGCACCGGCGTGAAGGTGGGGAAGGGCGTAGGGCTGGCGATGGGCAGGAGCAGGGTGGGTGTGGGGGTGGGACCTGCCGTTTGGGTGGCAACCGCCTGCGTGGACATGGCGTTGAGCGTTTGAGCGGCGGCGGTGTATAAAGTGTCTACCGACGAGGGCGGGGTGGATACGGGGGTAAGCAAACTGCACGCCAGCGTAAAGAGCAGCGCTGCCGTCAGGATGGATAGAATGCGAAAGCGGTTAAATACCATGCGAGCCTCCGATGAGATTAGACCATGCCTAAAGACGTTTGGGGAGGCTGCCGGGTTCCAGCGTTTCAATCCATATCTTGGCGCAGGTCGCCGATGTCCACGGTGTGCAGGCGTTCGGGTTGTTCGAGCAGAACGTCCACCAGGTTGATGGGCAGGTCGCTCATGAGCGGCGCGAGAGGAACGGAGGCGGGGACGGTGATTTTGGCGGGTCGCGGCGGAGGCTGGAGGCGGGGTTTGAGTTCATCTTCGGCGCGGCGGCGGATGATGCGGGGGTCGTCAGAGAGGTAGCCCACATACGCTCCCATCACGGAATAGACCTCGCGCTTGGGAGTCACCCAGCCAATCCATTCGCCGCTGCGGTTGAAGAGATGAGGAAAGATGAGGAAGGCTTCTGCCTCCCCGTTGGAGGTGTAGATGGGAATGATGCGCCGTTGGTTTGGCATCTTCAGCCCCTTTCGTTCTCAGTCAATGTCGTTGTAAGTCCAATAACGGTTGACGAAGAAATTCCACAGCATGACAACGCCGATGGCAAAGAGGAGCGTGGCGTTTTTTGCCAGCGCGTCGGCGGCATCGTAGGAAATGTGCGCCAGGCTTTCGAACAGTTTTGCCAGAGGCGGTTCGAGGTATTTGAGAATGGGAATGCGGATGCCGATGCCGATGGCGTTGACGACAAAAAACATCCCCAGTTGGCGGTGAAGGGGTTTGGAGCGCGAGTCGGGGTACGTCCAATAGCGGTTGCCGATGAAGTTATTGATCACCGCGCAGACGAATGAGATGCTCCCGCCCAGCACGAGGGGCAGGTGAAAGACCTGGGTCATCAGGTTCATCACGCCGATGTCCACTGCCGAGCCGATGGCGCCAACGACGGCGAATTTGACGAAGCGGATGTGTTCGCGTTTGTCCAGCACGATCATACGAGCCCCAGTTTTTCCTTGAAGTAGGGAATGGTGCGGCGGATGCCTTCCTCGAGGCTGACCTTCGGTTCCCAGTGCAGGATTTGGCGGGCGCGGCTGATATCCGGCTGACGCTGCTGCGGGTCGCGGACGCTGCGCGCATCGCGGACGAAGGTGATGCCGGCGCGGTTGCCCACAATGCGGTTGATGGTCTCGGCGAAGTGCAGGATGCTCATCTCATTGGGGTTGCCAATGTTGACCGGCAGGTGCTCGTTGGAGTAGAGCAGTTTGACGATGCCTTCAATCAAATCGTCCACGTAGCAGAAGGAGCGGGTCTGGCTGCCGTCGCCATAGACGGTGAGGGGCTGACCGAGCAGCGCCTGTTTGAGCAGGTTGGGGAGGGCGCGCCCGTCTTCGAGGTCCATGCGCGGACCGTAGGTGTTGAAGATGCGCACGATGCGCGTGTCCACGCCGTGATAGCGGTGATACGCCATGGTCAATGATTCGGCAAAGCGTTTGGCTTCGTCGTAGACCGCCCGCGGACCGACCGGGTCCACGTTGCCGGTGTAGTCTTCGCGCTGAGGGTGGACGAGCGGGTCGCCGTAGATTTCGCTGGTGGATGCGAGCAGGAATCTGGCGTTGTGCGCCTTTGCCACGCCCAGGCAGTTGTGTGTGCCGAGCGCGCCTGCCTTCATGGTTTGGATGGGCAGGTTGAAGTAGCCAGCCGGCGACTGAGGGTTGGGGCTGGCGGGCGAAGCGAAGTGCAGCACGGCATCCACCTTGCCTTTGACGAAGATATAGTTCGAAACGTCGTGCCGCTGGAAGGAAAAGCGCTCGTTTCCCTGCAGGTGGGCAAGGTTTTCGGGGTTGCCGGTGATGAAGTTATCCAGCCCAACGACTTCATGTCCTTCGGCAAGCAGTCGGTCGCAAAGGTGGGAGCCGAGAAAGCCAGCCGCACCGGTGATCAAGATTCTCATGGATGATTTCCTCTTTTTTTTATCCCTCGCCCCGAGGGGGAGGGGAATTTACTTCCAGTCAATTCGTGTGACCAGCCCGTCGCCGGTCACCTGATACGCCTGCCCGCTGCCGCTGTCCACCAGCCAGAGGTTGCCCTGGTAGATGACGGCGATGAAGTCGCCGCTTTGCCCTTCGATTTCTGCCGGCGCCCAGACGGGAGTCTGCGGCTGGAGACCGGGCGCGTCGTTCGCAGGGAAGAGGGTCCGCCGGTTCGAGCCGTCGCGGTCCATCACCACCAGGCGGTAACGGCTGGTCTCGCTCTGCTCCGGGAAGATGGCTTGCAGGTAGGCAATTTGATAACGCTTTTCTCCGGCGCCGGTTTGCAGGCGGGAGGAGGCGGGGTAGGCAAACATGCCGGTGTTTTGGATGATTTCCACGCCGGCGTCGTTGGCAAAGGAGACGGCGCTGATGCCGAAGAACGGCGAATCTTCTGCGCTGATGAGGCTGGGCGGCGGCGCATGATGGGTGTAGAACAACGTGTTGCCGTCTGCGCCCCAGGCGAGGGAGGGAAGCCATGCCCAGTCGCTGCGGGTGTTGTAGGGTGTGATGTCAATCAGCGGTTTGATGTATTTGCCGTCAATGTCCACCAGCCCGATGCCATCCGGACGCGCATAGGCTAGACGCCCATCCGGCGAAAAGGAGTACACGCTGCCCCACCAGCCATACACACCGCCGCTGCTGGCATCCAGTATCCTTGCTTTTGCGCCGGTGGTGATGCTGTAACGCTGAAGGTCGTTGTTTGCCTGCCAGCCGGGCGCGGTGCTGCGCGGCTCGACGGTGGAATAGGCAATCGAGTTGGTGCCGGGAATCCACTGGGCGTAGTGAACGACGTTGGCGATGCCGGTGCTGAACGGTTTGCCGCCGTTGGTGCGCACTGCCCAAAGGGTGTTGATTTCTTCGCCGGCGGGTTTGTTGGATTTGCGGGTAAAGACAAGATAATCGCCCTTGGGCGAGAGGAAGAAGATGCGTCCGTCCAGGTCGCCGGTGGTGACGATGGGGGTGCGGTTGGAGGTGACAGTGTCTATCAGCCAAGCGTTGCCGCCCGCCAGATAAGCGATTTTGCCGGGAATGGGCAAAGGCGCGAAAGACGCCTGTGCCCCAACCATGACGATTTCCGGCACGCTCTCTTTGAGGGTGACAACCTTGACGATGGAGCGGCTGATTTCCTCTCCGTTTTCCAGCACGATGCGGTAGGTAAGTTCCTGCAAGCCGTTCGCACCCTCCTGAACGAGGCGGGTTTCACCTTCGGGCAGTGTCTCGTTGCGGACCATTTGCCGCTCGAAGGGGATGACCTGCTCTTCGGTTTCGAACTTTTCTTCCACGCGCGTGAGGGTGATGGAGTCGCCGTTCTTTAGCACGGTGTAGAGCGGCGGTTCCGCCTTGTCGAGGCTGCCGAGGACAATTCCCGCCGCCTGCAATGCCTGCGAGACGGTGCTGCCGGCCGGCAGGGTGAGGGTTTGGGTTGCGCCGTCGGCGGTGAGGCGGATGGTGATGTCTTCGCCGGTGAGTTGGGGGGAGCGGCAGGCTGTCAGCGGCAGGAATGCCAGGAGAAGCAGGAGCAGGAATCGGCGGGGGGCGAAGCGGCGCATTTCGTCTGGGGTATAATCCGTGCGCTATCGGATGCGTCCGGTCACGGTCATGATGCCGTCAGCGATGGTGATGGTCTGAATGCGCAAGCCGGTGGCGACCGGTCCCACTGCGCCGGTATATGCCTCTTGAATCATGGCAGAGATGGCTTCGGTGAGTCCTTCGGGTGCGGGAAGGGGACCGAAGTCGGCGGAGACGATTTCGATTTTCGGTTTGCCGTTTTCGTCCACGCTCACGGCAATGACGATGCCGATGTTGGCGGTGAAGATGCCCTGCTGGGTTTTGCCGAAGACCTGCATCTGCCCGTCACGCAGATAGACTTGCGGATCGGTGATGAGCGGCTTTTTGTCCTGCTGCAGGCTGGGGTCGCTTTGCAGACGCTGTGTCAGGATGGAGGTGATTTGCGCTTCGGTGATTTGGATGGTCACTTCGCCGCTGACTGCGCCCGTCTCGAAGGCGCGGCGGATTTCATCTTCCAGACTTTTCGCCGCTTCGGTCGAGACAGGGATGACGGGTCGGTCCGAGTAATCGGGTCCGCCCACGCTGACAGTGCAGGCGAGGGAAGCCAGCACGAGGATTGCAAGGAATAACGATAATCTCTTTTTCATTTGGTCACTCACTTTACATTGTGGTGCGAGATTTATCTCGCGTTTTCAGGCGACATGAACCCCTTTGCGGGGACGATGTGTCGCGGCACGAATAAACTGCGTAACATCAGTTAGTCGTCCAAAACAAGGGTTTAAGCGGAGCAATTATAGCATGAGCGAATTTGAACAAACCGACGGTCTGAATTCTGAAACCGAATTGCCATTGGCTGTTCAACTGGAGGCAATTCTCTTTGTGGCGGCGGAGCCGGTCTCGCCCGCTCAACTGGCGACGGCGCTGGATGTGGCTCCCTCCGTCATCGAGCGCGGACTCAACGAACTGGACGCCTCGCTCCAGACCCGCGGCTTGCGCCTGCAGCGACATGCCGGGCGCGTGCAACTGACCACCGCGCCGCAACTGGCTGGACTCATCGAACGGTTTCTCGGTCTCGAAGCAACCAGCCACCTCAGCCGCGCCGCGCTGGAGACACTGGCGATCATCGCCTATCAACAGCCGATTACGCGCCCGCAGATTGACGCCATCCGCGGCGTGAACAGTGACAGCATGTTGAAGAGTTTGTTGAACAAGGGGTTGATTCTCGAATCGGGACGCGCCGACGGTCCGGGACGCCCGATTCTCTATTCGACCACGCCGGAATTCCTCCAGCATTTCGGTCTGAATTCGATTTTGGAACTGCCGCCGCTTGCCAAGGCGGAGGAAGAGACGGCGGAAACCGGGGAATTGCTGAAGGGCTGAGAAAGCAAGCGGGACAGGTCACATGCCTGTTCCGCTTGTTTGTTAACTGATGTTACAGTGTTGCTCTTCAAAAACTATGCCAATCACGAAGATTCCGTAGCGCAACACATTGTCCCCGCAAGGGGGGGCGCTTTTGGGCTGCGACTTGAAAGTCGCGTTACGCATGTTACGCACCGTCCCGAAGGTTTGGCTGGAAAATAGGCACAATTTGCGAGAGCCTTCGGGACGTTTCAAGTGGGGAAGCAATGCTTACGGAGGAAACTGAAGTCCACTCTTACAGTTGCGGCAGCAGGTATTCATAGGCGCTGAGAGCGGCTTTGGCGCCCTCGCCGACGGCAATCAGCACCTGCTCGGCGTAGTTGTTGGTCACATCGCCCGCGGCAAAGAGACCGGGGACACTGGTGCGGCAGGCGTTATCCACGATGACGCGCTCCTTATCGTCGAGTTCGACCAGCCCTTTGACCATGGCAGTGTTGGGGGCAAGCGCCTTTTCCACGAACATGCCGTCGGCTTCGAGTTCCTTCAGTTTTCCTGCCTTGTCTCTCAGTACCAGTTTTCGGGCGAATGTATCTCCTTTGACTTCGACGATTTCGCAGTCTTTCAGGATGTTCACATTGCCCGCCTGCTGGAGTTTATGACCCAGCGGCGTGTTCAGCAATTTGTCGCTGGCGCAGACCATGGTCACGCTGCGGGCGATGGTGGCGAGTTCGCCGGCAGAACGAAGCGCCAGGTCTTCGTCGCCGATGACGACCACCGATTTGTCAATGAACAGCGGGGCGTAGGACAGGGCGGAATAGCACAAGCCGCGCATGGTGAATTCCTTTTCACCCGGCACTTCCATGCGCACCTGACGCGCCCCCGTGGCAAGGATGACCGCCTTCGCCTCCAGCGCCGCTCCGCCTCGCGTCGTGACGATGAAATGGTCGCCCTTCTTTTCGATCTTTTCCACCGCCTCGATGTGGCGCGCGAAGTCGAGATATTCCAGTTCGTTGCGGAACTTGTTGACGATTTCCAAGCCGCGAATGACCTGGTAATCCTCCACCCAGGGCAGGGCAAGGCGGAAGTTGGTCTTGCCGCCCAGGTCTTTCGAGATAAGCAGGACGTTCAGCCGTTTGCGGATGGCATACACGGCGGCTGTCAGACCTGCGGGTCCGCCGCCGACGATAATCAGATCGTACATCGCTACTCCTTTCCTAACTTGGACAAGCCGAAAGAGCCTTAACCACAGAGCGCACGGTGCGCACAGAGTTTTTTATAGTTTTTCTCCGTGTTCTTTGTGACCTCTGTGGTAAAAAAAAGAACTTAACTCACTCACCCTACGCGGTGGCGCGAGATTTATCTCGCGTTTTCGGGCGACATAAATGTCGCGCTACAAGAAAACTGCGTAAGGTGAGTTAACTCAATAAGCCGACTTGACGGTTTCGAGGTCCACATCGTGCGGGTCGTCGCCGGGCGGAGGTTCGGCGATGAAGCCTTCCTCCATCAGGCGTTTGGTCATGTCGCGCGAGCGTTTGATGATCTTCGAGGCGCGCTGGAATTCCTCTTCGTAGGTGGTCTCGACGCGCGCCAGTCCCTGTTCGATGGCTTTCATTGCCACGGCGGCGGCTTCGCGCGGGAAGACCTCCCAGTCGTCCATGGTGGGCAGGATGAAATCGGGGGCGAGGCGGTCGCCGACGTGGTCTGCCAGCGCCTGGGCGGCGGCAAAGCACATCTCATCAGTAATCGTCTTGGCGCGGACATCCAGCGTGCCGCGGAAGATGCCGGGGAAGCCCAGCGAGTTGTTGACCTGATTGGGGAAGTCGGAACGTCCGGTCGCCACCACCGCCGCGCCCGCCTCTTTCGCGACCCAGGGCCAGACCTCCGGAACCGGATTGGCGCAGGCAAAGACGATCGCGTCCTTTGCCATCGTTCGGATCCACTCCGGCAGGATCACGTCGGGTCCTGGCTTGGAGAGACCGATGACCACATCCACACCTTTCATCGCTTCGGGGATGTCGCCTTCGCGCCCTTCGGCGTTGGTGATCTGGCACAGTTTCCACTTGTCCTTGAATTCGGCTTTGCGCATTTCGATGTCTTTGCGGTGTTTGCCGAGGATGCCTTTGCTGTCCACCATGTAGCATTTGGCGGGGTCGGCGCCCCAGCCGAAGATGAGCCGCGAACAGGCAACGTTCGACGCGCCGCTTCCAATGAAGGCAATGCTGACTTCATTCAACTTTTTTCCCACTACCTTGAGCGCGTTGATGAGGCCCGCCAGGGTGACCGTTGCCGTTCCCTGCTGGTCGTCGTGCCAGATGGGGATTTCTGCCTTTTCGCGCAGAGTGTCGAGAATATAGAAGCACTTGGGCTGGGCGATGTCCTCCAGGTTCACGCCGCCGATGCCGGGCTGGAGCATCAGCACAGTGTTGATGATGGCGTCGGGGTCTTTGGTGTCGAGCATGATGGGGACGCCGTCCACCCCGCCGAGATATTTGTAGAGCAAAGCCTTGCCTTCCATGACGGGCAGACCCGCCTTTGGACCGATGTCGCCCAGCCCCAGCACGCGCGTCCCATCGCTGACCACGGCGACGGTGTTCCATTTGTTGGTGTATTCGTAGACCAGTTCCGGGTCTGCCTGAATCGCCTTGCAGGGCGCGGCGACGCCGGGCGTGTACCAGATGGCAAAGTCATCGAAACTGTGAACGGTGCATTTGAGCGTGGTTTCGATTTTCCCCCGATAGAACGGATGCAGTCTCATGGCATCGGCAGAGGGTTTCTTGGCTTTGGCAAGCAGTTCCTCTGTATTCATATTTTCCTCCTCGTTAACTCACCTTACGCAGTTTCTTCGTAGTGCGACACATTGTCCCCGCAAGGGGGGTCATGTCGCCTGAAAACGCGAGATACCCTTCGGCAGGGTTTCGACAGGCTCAACCTGCCTGCTCAGGACAGGAATCTCGCGCTGCTGCGTAACATGAGTTGTTAATGTCCGTCTCTTCGAAGTTTCTCCTCTCGAAGGGCGGTGATGACCGCATACAAGTCGAGTCCGCGCTTGCAGGCGTGGCGGGCAGCCTCATGGACGGAATCAGACCAGAGGGTCCGGCAATGAAGCGCCTCTTCGTCGTCGAGCAGGATCAACTGCACCAGACTCGAAAGCGGAATGTCCATGTCGTTTGCCGCGCCCAGGTCGCAATCGTTGCAGGCGTGGCAGAGGCGCAGGTCCTGCCCGCTGGCGCGTTGGACAATGGCGCGCAGGGTCATGCCTAGAAGTCGTCCGTTTTGGCGCGGAGCGGCATGGTCATGAAAACCACGTCGCGGGTTTCGCCGTCGGGGAAGAGGAAGTAATCGTCGAGCAGCGCCTGCGATTTGAAACCCAGCGCCTCGAAGGCTTTGACGACCTTGGTCTGTTCGGCGATGACCTCCGCCTGCAGGATGCTCAAGCCCTGCCGCCGCGCCAGGTCAATGAGTGCTTTGATCATTTTCATTCCCAGTCCGCGCCGGCGAAAGTCCTTGGCGAGGAAGAGCCGCACCTCTCCGATGTGGCGTTTGGGTCCCTCGAAGAAGTGCAGCGAAGCGCTGCCCACCACATGATCCTTGACCAGCGCCAGAAGCGGCAGAACCTTGTTGTAGTCCAGGTTCATCGCCCACTCGTGGATGAGGTCGGGATCTTTGACGTAGTGACGGAAGTAGCGCATGTCTTCATCGCTGACGGCGGCGTAAAATTCCTGCAGGCATTTTTCGTCCTCCGTCGTCATGGGGCGCAGAAGGACATACGTGCCGTCTTTGAGCGTGACCATCTCGCGGAAATTCTTGATTTGTTCAGGGAGCATGTTCCCTCCGAGGGAGTGACGGGTTGCAAGTTTCAGGTGATTGATTCCTGTTAGTGTGGTAATTGGTAAATGGTAAATGGCGATTGCGAATTACCAATTACCAATTACCAATTACCAATTACTTCATATCATGCAGGCACTTTCTCAAGATCAGGATGGTGAAAGTCCTTCGGCAAAACGCCTCCTTCCGTGACAATGCGCGGGACGATTTCCTCCCAGCCCACCGCCATGATGTGCAGTCCGTTCACGCCCTGACCTCGGAACTTTTTGATTTGCTCGATGAGTTCGAGCGCAATCTGCACGCCCTCCTCCTGGGCGTTGCCGGCTTTGTCGGCGGCTTCCATGCGCTTCATCAGCGGTTCGGGGATGAAGACGCCCGGCACCTCATCGTTCATGTACTTCGCCATCTTGAAGGTCTTGAGCGGCGTGATGCCGATGAGGATATAGACCTTGTCGAGGATGTTGCGCTTGGCGAGTTCGTTCAGCCAGATTTCCATGTGCGCCACGTCATAGACCAGATTGGTCTGGAAGAACTGCGCGCCCGCGTTGACCTTCTTATGCTCGCGCAGCGCCTGGAATTTCGGCTCGGAGGCGAACGGGGAAGCGGCAGCGCCGAGGAAGTAGCGCGGCGGCGTCTTGATTTCGCGCCCGTCCAGGTACCTGCCTTCGTCCCTCATGCGGCGGAGAATCCAAAGCATTTGAATCGAGTCAATGTCAATCACGTCCATGCGTCCGCGCGGAGGAGGCGCCATCTTCATCGAATCGCCGGAGATGCACAGGATGTTGCGAATGCCCAAATCCGCCGCGCCCATCACTTCGGATTGCAAGCCGACGCGGGTGCGGTCGCGCGCCGCGATTTGCATGACGGGTTCCGCGCCGTGTTCAAGCGCCATCTTCGCGCACGCCCACGAGGCGGTGCGCGGCGTGGCGGAGGGATTGTCGGTGAAGTTGATCGCCGCGACGTAGGGCTTGAGGGTTTCGATGTGCTGACACATCTTGTCGGTCTTGCACGAGACGGGCGGGGCGACCTCCGCTGTGACGACGAACTCGCCCGCTTTGAGCCGCCGTTCCAGTTCGGAGACGGGCTCGGTATATTTCGGCGGGTGATACTGGTTGTCGCCCTGCCACCACTCGGGTTCGCGCAAGGGACGGAAGATTTCGTCCCACACCTTGTAGCGCACTTCGGGCGGCTGGAACGCCAGCCCGCGAATCACCTTGCCCGTGCCAATTTCTTTGACGCGGTTCAAAATGCCGCTCCATTGCTCCGTGCCGACCTTGTCCCAATCCAGCGGCGGCAGGACTTCGAGCAGGTGTTCCTCGCGTCCGAGTTTGAACGAACGCTCGTAGATTTTGTACCAGATGCACGGGCGGGTTTCGTCCACGTAGCAGTGTTCGCGGGTCGAGCCGCCGCATGGACCGTTACGCTCCCCCTTCGGACATTCCATCGGACAGATGAAGGCGGTCTCCTGCAGGAGGCAGTTGCCGCACATGCGGCATCCGAACAACGGACCTTTGATTGCCTTTTCGATTGCCGCCAGCACGCGTTTGTTGAACGGCTCGCGCTTGAAGGGCAGGTAGGGCGGCTGCCAGCGGCGTCCAGGGGTGAAGATGGGCATGGGGGCTCCTTCGGCGGAGATTGGTAAATGGTGATTGGTAATTACCAATTACTAAATTACTAATCTCCAACCGCTAATTCATCAGATACGAATCGGCATAAATCACTTTGTTCAGCAAAATCTGTGTCGTCTTCCAGATGGCAACCTGTTCGGGGTCGCTCATGTCGAAGTCTTCCATCTGCGGCTCTTCGCTGTTGGCGATGCGTTCGGCAATTTTGTTATAGACGCGCGCCAGCGGCGTGGAAGTGTCCTTCGTCTCGATCCAGCGGATGACCTCGTTCTGTTTCTGGTCGAAGGGATTGGCAATCATCATCTGCAAGCCGACGCCCATCAGCATGGCGCAATAGACGCGGTTGATGAGCGGACGATTCTCGTTGGGGACGGCGTTGGAGACGTTGCTTAAGCCAACGGAAATGTTCGGGGGAGGGTCCCAGGCATATTGCAGAGTCCGAACCGCCTCGATGAGATGGGGGCAGTATTGCTGGCATCCCGAAACGGTCAGCACGAGCGGGTCAATGATGAGGTCCTTCATCGGGAAGTCAATCTCCAACATGCGCGGGATCAATATCTCAACCGCGATATTGACGCGCGCGTCCGCTTCAACGGGGATGCCCTCGCTCTTCATCGTCAGCGCGATGAGTTTGGCGTTGTATTTCTTCGCCAGCAGCGGCACTTTCTCCAGCCGTTCGGGTTCGGCAGAGGTGGAGTTGAGAATCGGCTGAGCCTTGGTGATTTTCTTTAGCGCCGCTTCCATGCCGTCCACGTTGGTGGTGTCAATCGAGAGCGGCACATCCACCACCGCCTCCACCGTTTCGACGATCCACGGGAAGACCTCCGCCCAATCCTTCTTGCGCGGACCGAGATTGATGTCAATCGCCTTCGCCCCCGCCTCCACCTGCCGCACCGCCAAATCCATGAAGAACTCGCGGTCGCGGTTGGCGAGCGCCTCTTTTACTTTTTCAGAGATGATGTGGATGTTTTCTCCGATGATATACATAACGACCTCCGTTTGTAAATATCCTGTGTAATCGGTAATTGGTAATTTGGTAGTTACCAATTACGAATTACTCTTTTCCAGCGCCTCCGCCACACTTGGGAACTTATTCAAATCCGTGTGCGGCAAAAACAATGCGGACGTGAACGCTTCGTAGAAACTGTTGTCCGCCGAAAGTTCGATATACGTCATGCGCTTCGCAATCTCGCTGATGCGTTCGCGCTTGCGCCAATCGAGCAGAGCCAGGTACGCACCCTTCACCGACGTGTTGCCGAGAAACTCGAAACGCGACCATTCCATGTCGGGCAGGAGCCCAATCTGCACCGCCTTCTCGACGTTGATGTATTTTCCGAACGACCCGCCGACCAAAACCTTGTCCACGCTTTCGAGCGGGATGCCGACGTTTTCCGCCAGCACCGTGAATCCCGCGTAGATGGCGGCTTTGGCGCGCAGGAGGTTGTCAATGTCCACGCGCGTCAGGACGATGTCCTCGCCCGACTCGGTTTCTTTTCCCCACGCGACGACGTACTCTCCGCCGTGCGCTCCTTCGCGGACCCTCGGACTGGGCGCGTCCAATTTGACGTTGCCTCCCTTGTCAATGACTCCCGTGAGGAACGCCTCCGAGAGCAGCGCGATGAGACCCGATCCACAAATGCCCTTCGGTTTGCCTCCGCCGATGACGCGGTAGGTCGGTTCGAGCGTGTCGCTGTTGATCCACACCTCTTCGATGGCGCCAGTGGTTGCCCTCATGCCGTTGACCACGCCCGCGCCCTCGAAGGCAGGACCCGCCGAGCAGGCGCACGTCACCAGCCAATCGCGATTGCCCAACACGGTTTCGCCGTTTGTTCCGACATCGAGGAACAGCGTCACATTTTCCGCGCTGTCGAGACCCGACGACAACACGCCCGCTGTAATGTCTGCGCCAACGTAGGAGGCAACTCCAGGCAGGCAGTCCACCGCCGCTTCGGGGTTGACGTTCAAGCCGACCTCGCGTCCCGTCAGCGCAGGCGGATGGTTGACCGCAGGGATGAACGGAGAGAGGCGGATGCTCGCCGCGGGAATGCCAAGGAACAGGTGCATCATCGTCGTATTGCCCGCGATGGTCGCTTTGACGATTTGGTCGGGGGTCACTTTGCCCTGCGGCAGTTTGACGCGCTTGCACGCCCTCTCCAGCAGTTCGTTGATGGTATCCAGCACGCGCTGACGGAGTTCGTCCGCGCCGCCGTTTTTGCTGGCGTAGATGATGCGGGAAATCACGTCCTCGCCGCGTGCAATTTGTCCGTTATATTCTGCAACTTGTGCTTTGACCTGACCCGTCACCAAATCCACCAGCCAGAGCGTGACGGTCGTGGTGCCGATGTCAATCGCCGCGCCCCAGAGAGGGGAGTATTCGTCTTCGTGACCGGGGCGCAAGTCTATCAGTCGGATAGTCTGATGGTCTGATGGTCGGGAGATTTCGACGATGGCGGTGACGTTCCAGTCGCCCGCTCGAAGCGTGGAGCCGATTGTTCGGAGCAGGGGCAGGGAACAGGTCACGGTTTCGAAGCGGCGCTGGAGGCGAAATGCGGTTTGCAGGCGCGCCCAGTCGTCGGTTTGGTCGTCCATGCTGGGCGGTGTCAAAGTCAAATGAACGCGGCGAACCGTCTGCGAGAACGGATATTCGTAATCTTCTGGAACCGTGACTTCGGCGACGACGCGGTCGGTGGTGAGGCGGCGTTCGATCTTCTCCTGCGGCGGGACGTAAATCGCCGCGTCGCCCTCGACGACGGTCTGACACGCCAACGCATAGCCTTGAGCCACATCCGCTTCCGAGAGGCGCAGCGTACTGCGGCGGCGGACTTGTCCCTCCGTCACCTGCACGGCGCAGCGACCGCAGCGTCCCTGCCCGCCGCACGGCTGACCGATGTCAATCCCCGCCAAGCGCGCGGCATCTGCCAGCAGGGTGTTCGTGGGAACGGTGACGCTGGCTTGCTTCTCGTCGTGGGTGAAGGTGAGGGAGTGATTCATGAGTGATCGGTAATTGGTAAATGGTGATTGGTAAATGGTAATTGCCACTTACCAATTACTATTTACTATTTACCAAATTAATTGAGCGCCTGTTTCATAAACGCCGGCAGATCCACCGCCTCACGCGGACCGACGCGCACCTCCCAGCCTGGGAGTTCCTCTTCCACTTCGCCCGAAAGCACGGCGACATGCCCAGGCAGGACGAGCCGCTTTTTGCTGACTTTGTCCGCAACGTTGAAGCCTTTGATGGCTTTGGCGATTCGTTCCGCGTCGAATTTGCCCGCCGCCCACGCCGTCAGCACCGACATGCCCTCCGCGTCGGTGACGACCAGCCAGGCGGGCAAGCCGCTTCCTTCCACTTCGTTGGCGACGGCAAAGTAGGTGATGCTGAAGTTGGTGGTGACCAGCACGGGGCTTTCGGGTTTTGGCGAGTTGATTTCGTACACGCCAGGCTGAACCTGAATCGGCTTTTGCGGGTCGGTGTAGAGGTTCTCGCGCAGGACGAGCAGGGGATAGATCATCTCCGGCGCGAAGGTGTCAATGACGACGAAGCCTGCATATTTCGCAATCGCCTGCGCGGCATAGACCGCCTCCTTCTCGACCCCGTTCTGCGCGGCGAAGAAGATGACGGGATACCCCAGCGGACGGAAGTTCTTGAGCGCCAGCCTGCGGACTTGCGTGGAGCGCATCAGCCAGTCGCCGAGGTTCTTTCCGCCGAGGTCGAGGACCATGTCTTCCACGCCCTTCGTTTGAATCTTTTGCGTCAGGTCGGCGAGCGCGTCGAGCGTGTCGGCTTTGACGGCGAGGACGGCTTTGTGTTTCTTCGCCACCTCCGCCAGGGATTCGTAGTTGGATTCGCTTGCGGCGTAGATCAAGGCTGTTTCCCCAGCGAGCAGGCTGAGGCTTGAGTCCAGAGCCGCCGCGTCGTTCGAGATGAGGATGAGCGGACGCTTCGTCACTTCCCGCACGGTTTTGACAGCCGCCGTCAAGTCACCATCCGCTTCGATGGCGTAGCCGTTGAGGCTGAAGTCCATGCCAACGTAGTTGACCTTGTAGGCGTCGGCTTGCGTGACCTTTTTGGCGAGGTCGGGGTCGCTGGCTTTGACGCGCAGGAACAGACCAGGCTTGTTGTAGAAGGTCTTTTCGTGGCGGTACATCACGACTTCGTTGCCGACCTTGACTTCGTTGCCGTCCGCTTTCAGGGTGACGAGGCGAATCGGCGGCGCGGCGGATTCGGCGAGCTGCTTTTTCGATTCTTCGCTGACATACGGACACGCGCCGAGTTCGACCTGCTTGGCGGCGAGTTTCATTGCAAAGGCAAGGCAGGTGGGAAAGCCGCACTCTTTACAGTTGGTTTGAGGGAGGAGTTTGTAGATTTGGATGCCGCTGAGAGCCATGTTGTCTCCTTTGTAAACGGTAGAGAATTTTGCCTTTCGTTTTACGCGGCAACATGAATGTTGCGATACTGCCTTTCACTTAACCTCTTGCGTGAAGAGTCAATTACCAATCACTAATTACCAATCACGCAACCACCAATTCGCCAATCGCATCCTTGACTCGCTTCACCGACTCAGGATGCCTCAACACCACAATATCCGCGCCCGATTCGACCAGCGCCAGCGCGGTGAGCGTCTCCCAATGAATCGCGCGGGCTTTCCAATCGCCCCACGCTTCGGGGATGCCTTCGCCGACCTTCGCCTCTTTCGTCTTCCACGCTTCGAAGCCGGGCGTGACGATCATCGGGAATTGAGTCATTGCGTCGCCTTGCAGCGCGGCGAGACGCAGGCGTTCCATCACCGAGTAGCCGTATTCCATGCCGTAGCCGAGCGCGCCCGTGGTCGGGTCCATGAGGATGCGGTCTTTGGGCATGCCCATGTCGCTGATGAGGATGTTCAACTGTTTCGAGAGGTTCACATCCATCGGCGCGCGCGCCTGCACGAGATGTCCGTTCGCCATCGCCGTCGCAACGATGGTGCGGTAGTTTTTGTCTTCGCAGATTCCCAGCACAAGCCGCTCGCCCTTCGCCGCCTCGGCAACTGCCACAAGCAGTTCGTTGTCCTTCTCCGCCTGCCCAGGACCCCAGACGATGAGCGGGAGTCCCGTTGCGCCCAATACGGATTTGACCGCTTTCACTGCATCTTCGGGACTATCTTCGACGGTCAATGCCAGGACGAGAAGGTCTGCTCCCGCTTCTTCAGCCTTTTTCGCCCATTGAGCGGGATCTGCCATCGCCGCGCCCCAGACCTCTGCCAGCAGCGGCGACCAGTCTTCGGGCTTGCGCGACTTGATTTCAATGGCGATGGCGGGTTTGTTTGGGGTCGGCGCTTCGAAGTGCAGATAAGGCATCGTCGTCCCGCCGCCGACGGTGACGGTTTTGGCGCGCGTGCCTCCTTCCGCGCTGGTCGCGCCGATGGTCACGGTGCGGATGCTTCCGGGCCATTTGTCTTTAGGGATTTCGATGGGCATGTGTGCCTCCAGTGGGGTATACAAGTACACAGGTAGAAAAGTACACAAGTACACAGGTACACAAGGAAACAGGTTACGGTTACATGTCTACATGCGTACCTGTCTACGTGTTTACGTTATCTACAGCAATCCTGCCTTCCTCCTTGCTTCATCTCGCCTCTCGATAAACTGCTCCAGCGGCGACTTGCGTTCCGCCGCGAGACCCAAATCTTTCAAATCCTTTTCATCCCTCGCCGCGATGTGACGCAGGATGTGACGATACGAAATGTACGCGGCAGGGTAGATGATGCCCGCCGAGTTGTGCATCATGTATGCAATGCGGATGCCCCTGTCCTTCATCATCTGCGCCGCGGCGGTGAGCGGGAGGTCGGGATTCAATTCTGGCACGCCTTCGCTCATGATGTCTTCGGCTGTGAGCGTGTCGAGTTCCTCTCTGCCATACGCCGCGACCAATTCCTGTTCACCCACCACGCCGATGCTGTGACCCTCCGCATCCAGCACGCACATCGCCTCGACGTGATGCTCCAGCAGAAAGCGCGCGATGTCGCGGATGGGCGAGTTCCATTTGCAGGTCGGCACGCCGACGGTCATCAGGTCACGGACGAGAAGCGGTTTCATATTGTTTCTCGCGGGGATAAATCCCCTGCTCAGTTCATGGAAGCCCCGGCGGGGCTCGGCACACCACTCCGAAGGGCTTTCGTGTGCTGAGGCGGGATTTTCGCGAAGCATCCTCAAAGAGGGCAACCCCTGCCGAACTTCAATTACCAATTACCAATTACCAATTCACCTAGAACATCGGCTCCATCGCCATGGCGGGATGATTGTGCGCCTCCAGCCAGGCGAGCAGTTCTTCGACGGTTGTCACACTGCGCTCATCGGCGATCTTGTCGAGCAGGTCGGGGTCGCCTTCGCGCTCGCAGACCTTTTGGAATTCCTCTTTCATGGTTTCTTTCAGCACCGATGACATCCACACCACGCGCTTGAAGCCGCCGTCGGCGGAGATGAACTTGGGGCTGATGAGGTAATACTTGCCCACGCCCATCACGCCCGGGGTTTGCAGACCGCCGCCTGCGATGCCCGCCAGAGTCGAGAAGGTCATGCCTGCGGGGGTCATGGAGGTATCCTCGCGCGAGACGACCATCACGCCGTTTGCCTCAGGGATGAGCATGACGATGCACTCGAAACATCCGCAGGCGGTCATGGGGTTTTCCATGATGGAGTACATCGAGACTTCCTGCACCACGCCGTGCGAGCCGATCTTGGCGTAATCGTTCGTCCCCTGCCAGTAGCCTTTCTTGGGGTCGAGCAGTTTCCCAAGTTTGATGGGCTGATTGGGTCCCGTCGGGTTGATGTTGTAGGAGGCTTTGCAGTCCAGCCAGTTGTACGCGCCGCACAAGCCCAGCCGTTCGGGAGAGACCACGCAGACGTGATTCGGTGCGAACGACTGACAAAGTGTGCAGGAGTAGAACTCCTCCACCTTGTCGTCGGTAAGGTCGGCGAGGCGTTTGTTGCGGAAGTCGTAGGCGGCGCGCGCCTTCTCCAGCCATTCGGCGTGGAGCGCGGGGTCGGTGATGATGGTCACTTCCACTTTGTCCACGATCGCGCCGAAGTCCTCGTGGAAGCGGGCGTGCAGTATCTTGCCGAAGTGTTCGAGGGTGAAGCCTTTGTCTGCCGCGGCGTTCGAGATGCGGATCCAGGCGATGTCGCGCTGACCGACGTGCTGAATCCCGCTCGCGCCGTTGACGAAGTAATGCACCTGCCGCTCCAGCACTGGCTCGAAGTCCTGCTGCATTTGCCGCCCCGCCACTTTGATGACGATGCCCAAGTCCATGTGACCCTGCGGCGGGACGTTGGAGAAATCGGGTCCGATGACTTCGATCTTGCCGTCGGTCACTTCGTCCAGCGGCGTCATGTAGAGATACTCGAAGGCGCGGCTGTACTTGCCGCCGAACTCCACGCGCAAATCCGCCTTGCGGACGACCTCGCCCTCGAAGGCGGAGCCATACGGGACGGGCACGTCCACATGCGAGACCTTGACCTTGACGCCGCGCACTTCGATACATTTCTGAACGAGACGCTCGGCGCGCTCCAGATCGTCCTTGCCTTCGATTTGATTGAACGGCATCGAGACGACATGCTCGTAGGTGGTCACGCCTGTCGGCAAAATTTCGGGGATGACCGTATCTGCGATGACGGGGAAGCCGAAGTTGATGGCGCCCGCGGCGGCGGCATATTTCAAATCGTCCACTTCGCCCAACGCCAGCACGAAGGCGAAGACGCGATCTTTGTTGTAGAGCAGGATTTCGCGCGACTGTCCAGGCTTGAGCCCGCCGAAGGTCAGGGCGGAGCGGGTGGCGAATCCCAGCGCGTAAATTGCAGAGATGGTGTCCGTGCCGAACGGGACGGTGTAGGTGTCGTAGCCGAGTTCCACGCCCTCTTCGATGAGTTGATGGATGATGCTCCGCCCGTTGACGTTGCCTGAGAGGAAGGTCAGAATATTGCGGCGTTGTAACTCACGCACAATCTTGACGGCGACCTCGTTCGACTTGGCGCAGCCCACAATCGCGGCAAAGCCGGGCATGCGACCGTCCACGAGTTGAATGCCCCATGAACGGAGTTGAATATCGTCAATGGGTCCATTCAGATGCCCGTCTGTTCCGCCTTCCCCTTCTTTGTTGTTTGCGTCAGGACTTGTAAAGGATGTGCCGCCCGCGAGTTTGAAGCCGGGCATGGGCTCAGGCTGAAGTCCGTAAACGAAGCGGATTGCCTCAATCGCCTCGGCGGCGAGAAGCGTTGCCATGCCGGAATCGAGAGTCTCGCCGAGGTAGGGAGTCCATTTCGAGAAGGCGGGAATCGGATGGAGCAAGTCGCGTGCGTACTTCAACACAGGCTGAAGGTCGCCGAGTTTTTCGACCGCCTTGCCCGTCATGCCGAGGATGGTGGGGAGGTAGTAAGCCGTGTTCGGGAACGCGACGGGCGTATCTGCGCCTTTTTCCTTCAACGCCTTGTTGAGCATGATTTCGGCTTCGGTCACCAGCGCGTTCGCGCCGCGCGTGGCTCGGGTGGCAATGTATTTTGACATAAGTTCTCCTCGCGGTTGGTAATTAGTAATTGGTAATTACCATTTACCAATTACCACTCATCCGTAAATGGCTTCGCGCTTCTTTTCCAGCGGCAGCGCCTCCAACTCACGCATTCGCCAATCGCCGCTGCGCCCGAACTTGTTCGGCTCCCACGCGGGCAGACCGAGCGCGGCGCGCTTCTTGTCAATGTGCGCGAGCGTGGCTTCGATCATCTTTTGCGGGTCGGGGATGAATTCGAGTTTGCCGCCGTAGAGTTTTTCCCAACCCTCGCTGATGAATTTCAGCACCAGGTCGCTGTCGCTGACTCTATCGGGCATGCCGCTCACGGGCGATGCGCCGCCAAAGATGACGTACGCGCCCGAAGCGACGCAATACGTGGCAATCGCCAGCGCCTTTTCGCTCATCCATTCGGGCGCGAGACCGACGGCGGGGATTTGGTCAATGTCGTCGCCCAAGCCGCCCTCTTCGACCATCTGCGTCAGCACGGTCAGGATGCGGGTATTGTCCACGCACGAACCCATGTGGAGGACGGGCGGGATGCCGACCGTTTCGCAGACTTCGCGGAGTCCGCTTCCGACCTCGGTCAAGCCTGCTTCGCCCAAAAGGAGCCCCAACTTCCCCGCGGCAATCGCGCCGCACCCCGTCTGGACGACGAGTACGTCGTTCTTGAGCAGTTCCTTCACGACGGTGTTGTGCAGGTAATCCTGCGACGAGCGCGGATTGTTGCATCCCACAATCGCCGCCACGCCGCGGATGCGTCCCGCCATGATGGCGTCGTTCAACGGGCGGAATGACGCGCGGTACGAACCGCCGAGCATGTAGTTGATGTACTCGTGCGAGAAGCCGGGGATGACATCTTCCTTGATTTGCGGAATGTGCATCTTCGAGCGGTCGCGGTTCTTGAAGTTGTCAATCGCCGTCTTCAAAATTTGCTTGGCGATGGTCAATGCCTTGTGTTCGTCGAATTCGATGTGCGTCGCCCCCGTGATTTTGACCTTCGGCGAGGTGGTGATGATCTTGGTGTGGAAGTTCTGCGCCAGTCCCACCAGCGCCTGCATGATGCACTGCACGTCCACTACCATCGCCTCGACCGCGCCGGTGAGTATCGCAAGTTCCTGATGCAGGAAGTTCCCCGCCGCAGGGATGCCCTGTCGCATGAGAATTTCATTTGCCGTACAGCAGATGCCCGAAAGGTTGACGCCGTTCGCCCCCGCCGCTTTGGCGTACTCGATGATTTCAGGCGTCTGCGACGCGGCGACAATCATCTCGCTCAGGCTCGGCTCGTGTCCATGCACGACGACGTTGACCATGTCTTCTTTAATCACGCCCAAATTCGCCTGTCCCAAAATCGGCGCGGGCGTGCCGAAAAGGATGTCCGAGATGTCGGTGGCAATCATCGAGCCGCCCCAGCCGTCCGCCAGCGCCGTGCGGATGGCGTGATTCAGGATATGCGCGGGGTCCTGGTCATCGCCGATATGTGTGCGATGCAGGCATTCCACTACCTCGCGGTCAATGCCGCGAGGCCAGACCTTTTGCTCGCGCCACAACTGCTGGCGTTTCTTCGGCGCGCGCGTCGCAGGGACGATCTCGCCTGTCTGCTGACCGAACTGCGAAATGTACAGGTCGGCTAAATCGTTGGCGATTTCTTCGGGGGCGCGACCTTCAATCTTGATTCCATACTTCGAAGCCACAATCCGTAGTTTGGCAACGTCGCGGATGCTGTATCCCTCCGCCTCGCCTTTGGCGGTTGCCTTGAGCAGGAACGCCATGTCGCGCCCGTGATCGGAGTGCGCCGCCGCGCCCGCCGCGATGGAGCGCGTCAGGTTGCGCGCCTGGATGGTATCCAGCGTTGCGCCGCACACGCCTGTCTCGCCGCTCTTGGTCAGGCGGCACGGACCCATCCCGCACTGCTTACAGCACATCCCCGCGCCGCCGATGTTGCACGGGACCATCGCGTCGGCGCGCGTAAACGCCGTGCCAATGCCGAGTTCCTCCGCGCGGAGGAGCATCTCCTGCGCGGCAGGGTCGGTCGAGTACTCCTTGATGTCACGTTTCTTGGGCATGTTTCACCTCTCGGTACCGCGACATTCATGTCGCCATGTCGCCGTGCGAGATAACTCTCGCACTACTCCTCCACCTTCACCGCCCCCATCCCCGGGCAGGGCCAGAGTGGGCGTCCGCTGTATGGCACGCGCTGGGCAAACGCCACCGTGTTCTTCACCGTCTCATACACGGCGGTATGACGATAAATCCCGTCATCCTCGGCTTTGCGGATCGCGCCGCCGGGTTCGGCGGGAACCGGCAGCTCATCCAGATAGCCCGCCTCGCGCAAACGCGCCTCGATGTCTCCCTCTTGGATTTTTTCGGGATCGAACGTCACTTGAATGGTTTGGAATGCACTGCTGGCATATACATCAATAACCCCTTCCATTGCCAGTAATATTCGCCTCACCTCCAGGACGTGATGATCGCCATAGAGCGCAGGCGCTTCGAAGGTCTTCGTCTTCATGCGGCACCTCCTCAATGAATGGGATGATGACACGATGCGAAGACACCTCTAAAAGTCTAGACTCTTCCCAAATTTCATTCTAGCATTTTGGCGTACAACGAAATTATGAATATTGTCATTAGAAAATCTGATAAATGTACCTAACACGAGTTTTATTGTGCAATCCATCGGCGGATGGCTATAATGACAATAAGAATGAATGATGACAGACATGAACAAGGACTGGAAACTGCCCAACCCTGAAGCTACACCGTCTCAACTGACCGAACGTCTGCAAGAGATGAAGTCCACGCTTCGGGTTCAGGACCCAAGCCTGGTCGCCGTCCGAAGCGCCTGTTCCTGGCTGACGCTGGGTCCGAACCGCGGCGAGTTGCGAATCCCGTTGTTCGGGGAGGTTTGTCTCTTCCCCTTCCCAGAGTTGACAGGCTATGACCATCATGACAACCCGCTCCCCGATTTTCAACAAGCGCTGCTGTTGTACTATCTCGTCACTGCCGACGGCATGCCTGTATCGGGACGTTGGGTCTCCTTTGCCGACCTGCCCGATGGGCGTATGTACAACGCCGCGTTTCAGAGTTACAGCGGCGATGCGATTGCAAAAAAGTTTGGGCTGAACTTGGATGCATTCAAACGGACGTGCGCCCACAAGGGCGGCAAATCTGTTGAGATTGCTTCTGCCTCTTTTGTGTTTCAAGCCCTGCCGTGTGTACCGCTGCTGGTCACCTTCTGGCTTGGCGACGAAGATTTTCCCTCCTCATGCAAAATCCTGTTCGATGAGTCGGCAAGTCATTACCTGCCCATAGATGCCTGCGCCATTTTGGGAAGCATGTTGACGCGGAAGATTATCCACGTATAGTCCGCGTTCTCTAACGCTGACGGTGTGGATAACACAAAACCAATTTCGTCAAACAAGAGGAACTCTGTCACTATCCCGCGCAGCATGGCAAATGTAAAATGCTTATATGTGCGTTTTGAAAAATACTTCTTGACACCAGTTTCCGCGTAGGATGCGCTCTTTTGCGCTCCAGCGACTTGGAGAACGTCTTCTACGCGCTTTTTTTCGATTGATTTTCGGTTCTCCCGTTTCTGGCGGGATTATGCCTCGTGAGTAAGATTCTATGCCACGAATTCACACGGATTTTCACGAATTTTTTAGACAATCCGTGTGAATTTGTGAAATCCGTGGCTAAGGTTTTTGGGTTTTCCCGTTAAAAACGGTAGAGCCTGATTTTCAAAATGCTCGTGATGAGGAACCAACCATGAAACTTGCAATCACAGGCAAAGGCGGCGTAGGCAAGACCACGCTCACGGCGTTGCTTGCCCAATCCTATGCCGATGGGGGGCGGCAGGTGCTGGCAGTGGACGCCGATCCCTCTCCGTGTCTGGCTGGCGCGCTGGGATTTCCTCCCGACCTGCGCGCCCGACTTCGCCCCATCGCCGAAATGGACGACCTCATCGAAGAACGCACGGGCGCAAAACCGGGAACGATCGGCGGCTTTTTCACTCTCAACCCGCGCGTGGACGATATTCCCGAACGCTTCAGCGTCGTCCATCGCGGCGTACGCCTGCTCGAAATGGGGAGCGTGGATGTGGGCGGCTCCGGCTGCATCTGCCCTGAGTCTGCGATGCTGAAAACGCTCTTCACTCACCTGCTCTTCCGTGACGATGACATCCTGCTGCTCGACATGTACGCCGGCGTCGAACACCTCGGCAGGGCAACGGTGGATTTTGTAGATGCCATGCTGGTCGTTGCCGAACCGACGCGGCGCAGTCTCGGCACTGCCGCGCAAATCAAGAAACTGGCGAACGACATCGGCTTGCAGCGGTTGTATCTTGTGGGGAATAAAGTGCGAAACGATGAAGAAGCCAAATTCCTCGAGACCGAAACTCCCGGATTGCCCCTGCTGGGCTGGCTCCCCGCCGATTTGAAAGTGCAGGAAGCGGACAGGCTCGGCATTCCCGTATATGACCATGTGGAAAGTTTGCGACTTGCAACGCAGCGGATTGCCGCCGCCCTCAGCGAACTCACCCGTGACGAAATCATCGAGTGACCCCAAAACCCTTTTGACACAAGCCATCCGACCCTCCGACTATCAGACTATCAGACTATCCGACTACCAGACTAAAGACTCTATGACCACCACTATCGCACTCGCAGGCAAAGGCGGCGTGGGCAAGACCACCGTCGCCGCCATGATCATCAAATACCTCGCCCGGAACCAGACGGGCAGCATCCTCGCCATTGACGCCGACCCCTCTTCCAACTTGAACATGGTGCTGGGGCTCGACCTCGAATGGACGGTCGGCGACATCCGCGAAGATATGCTGGAACAGGTCAAATCGTCGCTGGCGCAGGGTGGCGCGGCAATGGGGGCTTTACCCGGCGGCGTCAACAAACGCGACTATCTGGATTATCACATCCGCTCGGCGCTGGCGGAGGGCTCACGCTTTGACCTGATTGCCATGGGGCGCGGCGAGGGACCCGGCTGTTACTGCGCGGTCAATCACAACCTGCGCGAGGTGATTGACGGCTTGAGCCGCCACTATGCCTATGTCGTGATTGACAACGAGGCGGGAATGGAACATCTCTCGCGCCGCACCACGCGCGATGTCCAGCACCTGCTCATCGTCAGCGACCCAACCCAGCGCGGACTGGTCGCCGCACAGCGCATTGCAGACATGCGCAAGGAACTCGACATCAACATCGAGAATGCCTATCTTATTATCAACCGCCTGCAAGGGGAAATGCCAGAGGCGCTCAAAGCCTTGACCGACAGAATGGATGTGCCTTTGCTCGGCATCATCCCTGCAAACGAGGAACTTGCCAAGTTCGAATTCTCCGGCAAGCCGCTGGTGGAATTGGGGGACGAGTCGCCGGTCTATCGGGCTGTGGAGGGGATGATGCGGCAGGTGTTGAAAGGCTGAGCCGGTTTGCGGGGGCGCGTCAGCCGGCGGACGTATCCGCGGCGCGCCGCACTTCCTCGTGCAGAAGACGAAGCGCCTCGCGGCGCAGTTCGGTGAAGCGCGCCGAGCCTTCGGTCTCCAGCCAGCGGCGCGGACGCGGCAGGTCCACCCGCAGTTCCGCTTTGATGCGCCCGGGGCGGGCGGTCATCACGTAGATTCGGTCCGAGAGCAGAATCGCCTCGTCCACGTCGTGGGTGACGAAGAGGACGGTCGTGCGGTCTTTTTGCCAGACTTCCAGCAAAAGTTCCTGCATCAGCATCCGCGTCTGGGCGTCCAGTGCGCCGAAGGGTTCGTCCATGAGCAGGATTTGCGGACGGTAAACCAGCGCCCGCGCAATGGCGACGCGCTGGCGCATTCCCCCCGAAAGTTGATTGGGATACGCGGCGGCGAAATCCGCCAGCCCCACCAGTTCGAGATGGCGGCGCACCAGTTCGTCCTGCCGCGCCGCGTCCATGCCGCTCTTCTTGAGGGCGAAGCGCACGTTTTCGGCGACCGTCAGCCAAGGGAAGAGCGTGTAGGACTGAAACACCACGCCGCGATCCAGACCGGGTCCCTCGATCTCCCGCCCGTCCACGCGGATGCGCCCCTCGCTGATTTCCTCCAAGCCTGCGGCCATCATCAAAATCGTGGACTTGCCGCAGCCCGAAGGTCCCAGCAGCGAGACGAATTCGTTCGGCTGAACCGTCAGCGAGACCTCCTGCACAGCCAGCAGGCTTTCCCCTTGTTCAAGATTGAAACGTTTGGAGACGTTCTCGACGTGAAGTTTCGGAAGGCTCATCGCGACTGCACCGCCCAGCGGAAGAGTTTTTTGTATGTCATCTTGAAGAGATAGTCGGTGAGCAAGCCCATCGCGCCGATGATGAGGATGCCGAGGATGATGGTTTCGGTTTCGAGGAAGCGCTGGGCGCGCATGATGCGGTAGCCCAAGCCGACGCTCGCCGCGACCAGTTCCGCCACGACCAGATACGTCCATGCCCAGCCGAGCGTGATGCGGAAAGTGTCCCAGATGCCCGGCATTGCCGCCCGCAGGATGACATCGCGCAGAATCTCCCACTTGCTCAGCCCGAAGGTGGAACTGACCTGAATCAACTCGCGCGGCACGGTCTTGACGTTGTCCATGATGAGCAGGACTTCCTGAAAGAATGTGCCGATGAACAGGATGGCGAACTTCTGTGTGTCGCCCACGCCCAGCCAGAGAATCGTCAGCGGGACGAACGCCACGGCGGGCATGTAGCGCACCAGGTCAATGAACGGCTCGAACAGCCCCTCGAAGAAGTGAAAGTTGCCCATCAGAATTCCGATGGGAACGGCGAGCAGGGTGGAAATCAGCCAGCCGATGAAAATGCGGTAGAGGCTGACGCTGGCGTCCTGCCAGAGGATGCCGCTTTGCGCCTGACGCAGCAACTCGTTCCACACTGCCAGCGGCGAAGGGAGGAAGATGCGCGGCACCACTCCCAGCGAGGTGAGCAGAAACCAAGCCAGCAGAAAGATGCCGATAAAGCCCAGCCCCGCTCCCCAATACCAGGCGGGCGGAATCGGTCGGCGCAATTCGAGAAGATGGGAAGAATTTTTTTTCATGGCATGGCGCAGCGTAGTTGACGTTCTCCTTGGACTGTCCGTCCAGGACAGGCTAACGTCAACTCTAACGTCAAATGTAGGGCAAGTCAGAAGACTTGCCCTACAACAACCTACTTCAAATACGAAGCGTCCACCATCTTCTTGAGATCGGGGATGGTTTCGAACAAGCCGATGGACTTGGAAACTTCCGCCACGTCCTGAATGGTCTCCATGAACGCGCCGCTCAATTCGGACTGGTTGGCTTTCAGGTCGTAGAACTGCACGCCGTCGAAGGCGGTGGCGAGTTCGTCCAGCGAACTGCCGACCGCGTTGGCGATGATGCTCTTCGCCTCGTCGGGATTCGACTTGTAGAATGCCATCGCTTCATCCCAGACCTTGAGCAGCGCTTTGACCGCTTCGGGATTTTCCTGCGCGAACTTGCCGCTCACCACGAAGACATCCGAAATCAAGCCGGGGCGTTCACCAGCCGTGTAGAGAACATGCACATCCTTGCTCTCTGCCAGCGCCGCGGAAATGTACGGCTCATACGTCACCGCCACATCCACCTGTCCGGCAATCAGCGCGGAGCCGGCGTCCGAGGCGGGCATGGGGACGGGGGTGATGTCTGCCAGCGTCATGCCGTTCTGCGCGAGCGCATAGTTCAACAGCAGGTCGCTGGTGGAGCCTTCCTCGTAAGCCACGCCCTTGCCTTTCAGGTCGGCAATCGTCTGCACGCCCGAGACCGCCAGCATGGCGTCGGCTTCATAGGAGGCGTCTTCCAGCAGGACCACTTTCAGGTCCACGCCGTTGGCGAACAACTTGATGGCTGTGTGGGTGGCGAGGTTGGCGGCGTCCATCTCGCCCGAAGCGAACGCGGCGTTGACCTCGGTATCCTGCACGAAGTCCACCAGTTCCACTTCCAAGCCATACTTGGCGAACAGCCCTTTCTCCTGCGCGATCCACCAGGGACCGTAGCCGATCCACGGTTGTGTGCCGATGCGGATTTTGATGGGCTCGCTCGGCTTGGGAGCGCAGGCGCTCAACGCCATCAGCGCGATGAGCAGAAAAACGAGAACGATGCGAAATGTTTTCATGCTTCTCCTCCAGAAGGGAAATTTCCGCTGGATTATAATCGCTTCGCTGTCAGGAAAACAACTTATCTTCATGGGAACAAATCATGCTTCGCATTCTGGAACCCGAAACCGCTGAACAAACCATTTTGAAACGCCACGCCTGGGACGACCTGCCCGTGCCAGAATCCCTGCTGGCGCGGCTGGAAGGTCTCTTCGGCGAGCGCGTCACGCCGGACGAGGCGGTGCGCCGCATTCTGGACGACGTGCGCCGCAGCGGCGACCGCGCCCTGCGTGACTGGACGAAACGCATTGACGCGATTGACCTGTCTGCGATTGAAGTGACTTCGGCGCAGATCGAATCCGCCTTCGACTCACTGCCCGCCCCGCTTCTCGACTCCCTGAAACTGGCGGCGCGGCGCATCGAAGACTTCCACCGCCGTCAGCCCGCCATCAGTTGGATTCACAACAACCGGGAAGGCACGCTGGGACAGTTGGTGCGACCGATTCCTCGCGTGGGCATTTACGCACCGGGCGGCACGGCGTCGCTTCCCAGTTCGGTGTTGATGGGCGTCATCCCCGCGAAAGTGGCGGGCGTCCCGTTTGTGGCAGTGGTCTCGCCGCCTCAGCGCGAGAGCGGACTTCCGCATCCCGCCGTGCTTGCGGCGGCGCACATCGCCGGCGCAGACGCGGTCTATTGCGCGGGCGGGGCGCAAGCCATTGGCGCGCTGGCGTTTGGCACAGAGTCCGTGCGGCGCGTGGATAAAATCTGCGGTCCCGGCAATCTCTTTACCACGCTCGCCAAGCGTCAGGTGTATGGCATCGTCGGCATTGACGGGCTGCCCGGTCCAACCGAGACCCTCGTCATTGCCGATGAAAGCGCCAACCCGGAATTTGCCGCCGCCGATTTGCTCGCGCAGGCGGAACATGACGTGCTGGCTTCCGCCATTCTGCTCACCCCCAGCCGCGCGTTGGCGGAAAAAGTGCAGGCGGCTGTTGCCCGTCAAATGGAAGCGTTGGAGCGTGCCGAGATTTTGAGCCAATCGCTGGCGAACAACAGCGGCATCGTCGTCACGCGTGACCTGGAGCAGGCGTTCGACTTCGCCAACGACTACGCCCCGGAGCATCTCTGCCTGCTCGTCCGCAATCCCTGGGAGCATATCGAACGCGTGCAGAATGCCGGCGGCGTGTTCCTGGGCGAGAACAGTTTCGAGGTGCTGGGCGATTACGTCGCCGGTCCCAGCCACACCATGCCCACCGGCGGGACGGCGCGCTTTGCCAGCCCGCTCAACGTGCTGGACTTCGTCAAAATCATCAGCCTGGTGGGATTGAACGAATCCGCCCTGCAAGCGATTGGTCCGGCGGCGGAGGTTATTGCCCGCGAGGAACGTCTCACCGCGCACGCCGCGGCAGTGCGCCAGCGGCTGGACTACAAGGACTGATGCCCCAAACAAAAACACGGGCTGGTAGTTATCCAGCCCGTGTGCAATTCATTTGCAAAATTCTACGGTCCGCTGACCGTTTCATACCCGGCGGCGGTCCATTGCTTGATGCCGCCTGCCATGCTGGTGACCTGCTCGAACCCAGCCGAGAGCAAAAGATCGCGTCCCTGTGCGCTGCGGTTGCCGGAGCGGCACACCACCACGATCTTCTGATCCTTCGGCAACTCGTTCACGCGGGAAGATAATTCGCCGAGCGGAATCAACGTCGCGCCGGGGATGTGGCTCTCGTTCCATTCCTCCGGCTCGCGCACGTCGAGGATGAATGCGCCCGCGTCGCGCAGGGCGGCGGCTTCCGTCACCGAGACCTCGCGCGGCAATGCTTCAGCGGTGGCGGAACTGGTGGGTTTGAAGAAAAAGACCCCGGCAAGGATGACCGCCAGAATCCCCAAGCCCGCCCATAAAAGGGTTGGGTTGAAGGCTTGCTGTTTAGTTTTCTGCGGGGCGTTCTTTCGTGATGATTTCTTGTTGCTCATTTCCATTGCTCCATTTGAAGTTTCTCTTTGAAATTAAAGTTGCCGGTCACGCCGGCGGACGCATCTTATCAGGTAAACCCGCCGCCCGATGCCAGGTATCCACAAACGGGACAGACCAACTGCAAAAGACCGTCGTAATCCAATTTGCCTTTGCCGCATTCCGGGCAGGTCTGCCCGAAACGCGGGGCGCGGCAGGGCTTGGACTTTCGGACGGTCTGCGGCTTGGACGCCTTTTTCTTTGCTTGCGGTTTGGGCTTTGCCATAGACTCGTTTTTTAGATGCAGAAACCGCCGAAAAGTGACATTTTCCTGATACCCGCTATAATCCCTTCCATGCGAAACCTCAAACAACACTTCCTCCTCGACCCCTCGGTCACCTTTCTCAACCACGGCTCCTTTGGCGCCACTCCCAAGCCCGTCTTCCGCGAATACCAGCGCTGGCAGCGCGAACTGGAGCGTCAGCCCGTCGAATTTCTGGGGAGACGATTCACAGGTCTCATGGCAGAGGCGCGCGCCGCGCTCGGCGCATACCTTGGGGCGCACGCCGATAGCCTCGTTTACACCCAGAACGTGACCATCTCGGTCAACATCGTGGCGCGTTCGCTCGAACTGAGTCCCGGCGACGAAGTCCTCGCCACTGACCACGAATACGGCGCGATGGACCGCACCTGGCGCTTCCTTGCCAAAGAACGCGGCTTCCGCTACATCAACCAGCACATCGAACTGCCGCTTACCACCGAAGAGAAATTTGTCGAGGACTTTTGGCGGGGCGTCACGCCGCGCACGCGCGTCATCTTCCTCAGCCATATCACCTCGCCGACCGCCATCATCTTCCCCATCAAAGAAATCATCCGCCGTGCGCGCGAGGCGGGCATCCTCACCGTCATAGACGGCGCGCACGCGCCCGGTCAACTGCCGCTCCACCTCGATTCCCTCGGCGCAGATTTTTATGGCGGCAACCTGCATAAGTGGTTGTGTGCGCCGAAGGGCGCGGGCTTCCTCTATGCCCGTCCCGAAGTCCAGCCTTTGCTCAAGCCGCTGGTTGTGTCGTGGGGATACGAGTCCGAGACCCCCAGCGGCTCGACCTTTGTTGACCATCACGAATGGTGGGGCACACGCGACATCGCCGCCTTTCTCGCGGTTCCCAAAGCCATCGAGTTTCAGGCGGAACATCATTGGGACGAAGTGCGCCGTTCCTGCCATCAACTTGCCGCCCACGCTCAGACGCAGATTTGTGACTTGACGGGACTCGCCCCGCTTCACCCCCAAACTGAAGCCTGGTTCTGCCAACTCGCCGCCGCCCCCCTCCCAGCGGATACTGACCTCACCCTGCTCAAACAGCGCCTCTACGAAGACTACAGGATTGAAATTCCCGTTCTGAATTGGCGTCCCTCTCCCGCTTTGGGAGACGGCGTAGGGGTGAGGGACGGCTATAAACTCATCCGCGTTTCCATTCAAGGTTACAACACAAAACGCGACGTAGATGCCCTGCTCCGCGCCCTTTCGGCTTTGCTCTTTGTGCGATAAAAGACTCGGTTGTCTGTAAATGATGAGGCGTTTTCAGCCCATAGATTTACCAAACTTCCGAGCAAGATATGCTCGATGTTGAATATCTGTCATTTTTGTTACTTCATAGCGTTTGCATTCCAATCGTCCTACGCAAAACTCAACACGATTAGGTGAAATAACATCATTTTGAAAAGAGTTTAGAAACTCAACCAACTGATGAAGGTAATAAACGCCTTTTGGCATCGGGGTTTTAAATTGTGCGCTTCCAGTAAAAACGACAACAGAGTGAATCTGCTCTTTTGGAAGAAAGTCAAATAACTGTTCAAGTGCCTTGACATGAAGATAGTTTTGGTGAATAGGGTTTTGAAATTTGTGTGTTACTCCGTAAAATACTTGCGCCCATTGCTTTGACTTTTCATCAGCAAACAGCCAACCAGAATAATTTTTAGTCTCAATTACAAAAATTCCTTTTGTTGAAACTAAAACATGGTCTATTTGAGTTGTCCCATCCCGAAACGGAATGGTGATATTGTTTAGCAAGTGAAATTGCGGTGGAGAAAAGTTGGATTTAATTACTTTGAAAACAGCTGCTTCGCCCCGGTTTTGGTTTACCCTGATTCTGTACCGGAAATGGTTCTTAATGGCATAGCCAACAAAAAAACCAGCAGCAAAGGCTATAAGAACGACAAGCGACAAAATGACGATGATGATTAGCGGGAACGAATTTGTCATATGTTATTTGCGTGTAAACGCTCAACATGAGGGCTGGAAATACAGGTTAGGCGGCTTATCTTGGCGCGCTGACAAAAATATGTACCCAACCGGCTATCGGAAAAAATCTAAATTTTCAAAGAGATGATGTTTCAATTTTACTCCACTGCCACCGAAACAGGAAAAACCTATAGAGTCTCTGACTGAGCAGATACTTTTTTAGATACTTTCCAAGAGTCGCTCTCTAGCGTCGGCATTTTGTGGTAAAACATTCCTCATGAACATCACCCTTGCACTTGGCGGGGGCGGCGCAAAAGGCAACTCGCACATTGGCGTCATCCGCCGCCTCCAAAAAGAAGGCTTCAACATAAAAGCCGTCGCCGGCACCAGTTTCGGCGGCATTGTCGCTGTTTTCTTCGCGCTCGGTTACACCCCGGACGAAATCGAAGACATGTTCGCCTCCCTCGACCAGAAACGCCTCTATGGTCACGGCGAAGGGGAGGGACCCTCTCTGCTTGGTCTGGCGGGTGCGACCAAATGGCTGAAAAGCACGATAGGAGAACGCACCTTTGCCGACCTCAAAATTCCCTGCATCCTCACCGCCGCCGATCTGCGTTCCGGGCGTGAAGTCCTGCTTTCCGAAGGTTCGCTGGTGGACGCCCTCCTCGCCACCATTGCCATCCCCGGCATCTTCCCCCTCAAACGCATCGGCGACTTTGAATTGGTGGACGGCGGCGCATTGAACCCGGTGCCGGTGGCTCCCGCCCGTTCCCTTGCCCCCAATCTGCCGGTGGTTGCCGTCGTGTTGACCACGCCTCTCGGCGTCCCAGCCCGCACCTGGACCATTCCCCTGCCCGGCTATGTCCCTCAGGTCATCCTGGAACGGCTGAGCCGCCTGTCGTACACACAGGCGCTGGATGTCTTCATCCGTTCCCTCGATATGGTCAACCGCGCCGTGACCGAATATCGCCTTGCCGTGGACAAGCCCGAAGTCATCATCCGCCCGCCGGTCACGCACATTGACGTTCTCGAGCAGGTGGATGTCCGCGCGGTTGCCAAACTGGGCGAACAAGCCGCCGAAGCCGCCCTGCCCGAACTCAAGCGTCTCTTTTCGTGGCAATACCGTCTGCGCCGCACCATCGGCGTATGAAAAACGGGTCTCTGCTCATCATACACTTCTGGAACCTCTAAAAAAACCATGCGCGACTTACGTGAATATTCCCGACAAACCGGCGTACGCCTTGCCCTCGGCGCGTTCATCCTTCTGTTCGTCGTGGGGGTGGGGCTGATCTACCTCATCTACGGACCCGGAGCCGCCGGCATGGGGCTCACCTGCCTGATGGCGGCGCTCTTCCCGGTCATCATCATCCTGTCCGTTTTCCTCGTCATTGATTGGATTCTCAGCCGTGCCAGACCTAAGTGACACCTCCCTCCTCCAATTCGACGGCTGGACATTGCGGGTGCGGGAAGCCGCGGTGAGACCTGCCCGGCTCCTGCTCCTGCTTCACGGCTACACCGGCGACGAAAACTCGATGTGGGTCTTTGCGAAAGACCTGCCGCGTCATTATTGGATGGTTGCTCCGCGTGCGCCTTATCCTGCGGAACTGAGAGGTTACTCATGGCGTCCGCTTCAGCCCGGGACCTTCGGACGCCCCAGTCTCGAGGAACTGATTCCCCAGGCTGAGGCGTTGATCCGCCTCGTGGATGCGTACCAGGCGTCGGCGGGGATCGAAGCGCCCGATTTCGATGTGATGGGGTTCAGTCAGGGCGGCGCGATGTCCAATGTGCTGGCGTTCCTGTATCCCCAGCGCGTCCGCAAGATGGGGATTTTGGCGGGCTTCGTCCCCAGCGGGCTAGACGTGTACGCCAAGACCCATCCGCTGGCAGGAAAGCGGGTGTTCGTCACGCACGGCACGCGCGATGACATGGTGCCGATTGACCGCGCCCGCGCCTCGGTGGCTGTCCTCGAACAAGCGGGCGCAAAGATCGTCTATTGCGAGGACGAGGTGGGGCATAAGGTGAGCCTGAACTGCCTGCGCGCCCTGCGCTCGTATTTGGAAGATTAGGATTTTCTTAATCCCGTTGACGATGGCGTAAATCAAGATTATCCTCCCGCCGCACAATACCATGCGTTCTCTAACATCACGGACGGATGCGCAGGAGAGCGCATCCTGCGCGTGTTGAACATGGTACGAAACTTTTCAGGTGTTCTTTGTAAACCTTTGCTGAGGAAATCAATGCAACGTAATTTGTCGCGACGCGAATTTCTAAAACTCTCCGGCGTGGGGCTGGCTGGTCTGAGCGCGCTGGCATGGAACCGTTTTCGGAATTTCGATTTTGATGCGCTCTCCGCGCCGAAGCGCCTGCCGCAGTTTCCCAACAGTCCCATCATCGGGCGCACCGTGGACCCGGATATTGACCTGCGGAGCACTCCCACCAACGACCCCGGCGTGAACAACTCCATCGCCAAACTTCCTGCCGATACGCTGGTGGAGTGGAACCGCGAGGTGATTGGCAATGTGGTGGGCGGTTTGAACAACCAGCGCTACGTCGAGACGCCGCAGGGATACATCTATGCCTCGGTGCTTCAGCCCACGCGCAACCTGCCCAACACGCCCATTACCGAAATGCCGCCCGGCGTCCCCGGCTTTTGGGCGGAAGTGACCGTGCCGTATGTGGATTTGGCGCACGAGGGCAACGTCGCTTCGCCGTGGCTGCAGGATCACATCGCCTACAACTTCCCGCCGCGCCTGTACTACGGGCAGGTGGTGTGGATTGACCAAATCCGCACGACCAACGGCTTCGTGGAATACCGCTGGAACGAGGACGTGCCGCACGGCTACGGTTATGGGGCGTATGGCGAGTTTTACTGGGCGGACGGCGCGGCGTTCAAGATTTTGACCGAGCAGGACGCCGCTCCCATCAGCCCGGACGTGGACCCGAACGACAAGCGCATCGCCGTTGACCTCGATTTTCAAACTCTTTCCTGTTACGAAGGCAGCACGGAAGTGTATTTCTGCCGCATCTCCAGCGGCATCAAGGGGATTCTCGACCCTGTGACCGGCGAAGTCAACAACAAACTTGCCACGCCGGTCGGCAACCTGCTCACACACTGGAAAATCGTCTCGCTGAACATGACCGCCGGCACATTTCAATCGGGCTACTCCACGCCCGCCGTGCCCTGGTCCACCATGATCAGCGGGGAAGGCATTGCCATTCACGGCGCGTTCTGGCACAATGCCTTCGGCGAGAAGCGTTCGCACGGCTGTATCAACGTCACGCCGGAAGACGCCAAATGGATCTTCCGCTGGACAACGCCGTATGTATCCCTCGCGCAGACCGAAATGCGCGTTTCGCTTCCCGACCACGGCACCATTGTCGTCACGTCGGAGCGCAACTTCTGATAGGAGATTTATGGACATCGCAAATGTAACCGTCGGATTATCGTTCCTCGCAGGGCTGGCGTCCTTTCTCTCGCCCTGCGTCTTTTCTCTTGTCCCGGCTTATATCGGCTACTTGGGTGGTCGTGCCGCCGGTGGCGAGACCACCGAAAGCAACCGCTTCATCACCTTCACACACGGGCTGGCATTTGTACTGGGTTTCAGTGTCGTTTTCATTACGCTGGGTGTTGCCACTGCCTCGCTGGGAAGTTTGCTCTTCAGCCTGCGCGACATCCTTGCCAAAGTGGGCGGCATCATCGTCATTATCTTTGGCTTGCACATGATTGGTATCTTCCGCATCAAGTTTCTCGAATACGACACTCGTGTTCAGCAAGCGCCGGACCGTAAATGGGGCTACCTTTCCTCGGCGCTGATGGGCGTCTTCTTCTCGGCGGGATGGGCGCCCTGCGTGGGACCCGTCCTTGGCGCCATCCTGACCCTCTCCCTCAATGGCGGCTCCGTCTCGACCGGCGTGACGCTTCTTTCCGCCTATTCGGCTGGGCTTGCCATCCCATTCCTCATCGCCGCCCTGGGCGTGGGCTGGGTTACGCTCACACTGCGAAAATATGGCAAGGTCATGCACTATGTGGAAGTGGGCATGGGCGTCGTCCTCGTTGTTGTCGGCTTCATGCTCTTCTCCGGCATCTTCGGGCGCATCGCTGCGGCGGGACAATTCTTCTGGATAGATTTTGGTCTTTAATTGATAAAGGACGAGGTGACAGTCGCGTACAAGCGGCTGTCACCTTTTATAATCAAACTCGATGCTTACTGTTACCCTCTACACCAAACCCGATTGTCACCTCTGTGAACAAGCAAAAGCCGACCTTCAGGCGCTTCAGGAGAAATTCCCTCACCGTCTGGTTGAAATTGACATCCGCTCCGACCCGGTGCTCCTCAAGGCATACCTGCTCGAAATCCCCGTCGTCCAAATCGGACCCTACACCCTGAAAGCCCCCATTGACCGGCAAAAACTTGCCGTCACCCTCGGCGCGGCGAGCGACCGCCGCGGTCAACTCGACCAAGTGGGCGGCGAGGCGCACAAGGAACGCGTGGCGCGCGGAGAACAAATCACCTTTGCCGACCGCGCCCTCTACTGGATTTCCCGCCATTACCTTGCGTTGCTCAACCTAACAATGCTGTTTTACTTCGGCTTGCCGATCCTTGCGCCGGTCTTCATGCACGCCGGGTTGACGGGTCCTGCCAATGTCATTTACACCATCTACAAACCGCTGTGTCATCAGTTCGGGTTCAGGTCGTTCTTCCTGTTTGGCGAGCAGCCATATTATCCGCTGGAAGAGGCGGGCATTCCGGGCGTCATCACCTTCGAAGCCGCCACCGGTCTTCAGGATTTGAGAAATCCCAATGCCTATTCCCGCTTCGAGGCGCGTCAGTTTACCGGCAACGAGATCATGGGATACAAGATTGCCCTCTGCGAACGTGACTTGGCAATCTATGCCGCCATCTTCCTCTTCGGCGTTCTTTACGCCGTGACCGGACGCCGCCTAAAGCCCCTTCATTGGATGTTATGGATTCTGATTGGCATGGTGCCGGTTGGTTTGGACGGTTTCTCGCAGCTCTTCAGCCAGATGGAATGGACCTGGCTCATGCAGATTTTGCCCTACCGCGAAAGCACGCCCCTCCTGCGCGTGCTGACCGGCGGACTCTTCGGCTTTGCCACCGCCTGGTTTGCCTATCCCGCCATCGAAGAGTCCATGGCAGAGACGCGTCAATTCTTCGTCAAAAAATTTGCCTCTGCCTCAAGGAACTGACCTGCGATGCCCTTCGCCTCCCAAAACGGACTTCGCTTTTATCAATTTGACTCTTTGCCGGTGCGCCACGCTGTCTTCACGCGGCATGGCGGCGTCAGCCCTGCGCCGTGGAACTCGCTCAACGTGGGCGGGACGGTGGGCGATGTCATCGAGCGCGTCCGCCACAACCGCCTGCTCTCTTTCGAAGCGCTGGGATGCAGTCCCGATTCCATCTTCGACGTGTGGCAGGTTCACAGCGCCGACGCCGTCTGCGCCGACGCTCCCCGCCGCCCCGACGAACCCTACCACAAAGCCGACATCATCCTCACCGACAAAGCGGAGGTCACTCTTTTCATGCGCTTCGCCGACTGCGTCCCCCTCCTGCTGCACGACCCGCGCAACGGCGTGGTTGCGCTCGCCCATGCCGGCTGGCAGGGAACCGTCGGTGATGTGGCGGGAGCAACGGTCAGGATGATGCGGGAGCGTTACGGCTCCAATCCCGCCGACCTCATCGCCTGCATCGGTCCCTCCATTGGACCCGACCACTACGAAGTGGGGGAGGATGTCATCGTTCGGGTGCATCAAACCTTCGGCGAAGATGCCGCTCTGATGCTCCCTCAACACGGCGACCGCCTTCACTTCGACCTGTGGAGGGCAAATCAATACCTGCTCGAACGCGCCGGCGTCCACCGCATCGAACTGGCTGGTATCTGCACCGCCTGTCACACCGACGACTGGTACTCCCACCGCGCCGAAAAAGGCAAAACGGGACGCTTCGGCGCGCTGATTTCGCTGGCTTCCCGCTGAATTGCGCTCATCCGTTATTGCGGCGAATGAACGGATAAGAAAAACTTGGCTCTCCTGTTTCGGGCGGGACGTCTCTTACGCTGGCGTAGCGGACGTTAGAGAACGCCCGCACATGTCCTGTCCGTGTGACTTCGTGAAATCCGTGGCTAAGAGTTTTGGGCTTTCCCGTTAAAAACGTAGAGACGAAAACTTTTTGTGCAAGTCCAGATATAATAACAGTATGACATCGGACCTCGTTGCCGGCATCCGCGAGCGTTACCACTTCACTCTCGAGCAAATCGCCTCCGCCGCCCGCCGCAGCGGACGGTCTCCCGAAGAAGTGCGCCTGGTGGTGGTCACCAAGTCTCAGCCGCTGGAAGTTGTGCAAGCCGCCATCGAAGCGGGGGTGCGTATTCTCGGCGAAAACTACCCCGAAGAAGGTGTTATGAAAATTCAATCCCTGCCGGCGCAAAGCGGGGTAGAATGGCACATGATCGGTCACGTGCAAAGCCGCAAGGCGCGGCTCGTGGCGGAACATTTCGCACTTTTACACTCCCTCGACAGCCTCAAACTTGCCCAGCGGCTCGACCGTTTTGCCGCAGAACAAAACCGCAGCCTGCCTGTCCTGCTCGAATTCAACGTGGGCGGCGAAGCGACCAAATCGGGCTGGAACGCCTCGGACGAAAGCCTGTGGAATGGTTTTCTGCCCGATGTGGAAGCAATTTTGGATTTGCCTCACCTGCGCGTTCAAGGCTTGATGACCATGCCTCCGCTCGAAGCCAACCCGGACGACGCGCGCCGCTTCTTCCAACGCCTGAGGCGGCTGCGTGACCATCTGGCTTCCCTCTTCCCCCAGGCAGACTGGCGCGACCTCTCGATGGGCACCAGCGCCGATTACCCGGTTGCCGTCGAGGAGGGCGCCACCCTCGTCAGAGTGGGAACGGCTATCGTGGGCGCACGCAAATATAAGTCGGAGAAAGAAGCGTTGTGATACTCCTTGCTCAAATCGTCAGCACCCTTGCCAACATCTACGTTTGGATTGTGATTGCCTCCGTCCTGATGTCCTATTTCGTGGACCCGTATCATCCCGTCCGCCGGGGCGTGGATAACCTTGTCCGTCCCTTGCTCGATCCCATTCGCCGGGTGGTGCCGCCGGTGGGCATGTTCGATTTCAGCCCGCTGGTGCTGATTGTCCTGATTCAAGTGTTCTCCAATTTAATCGTCCGCTTCCTGTATGCCATTTCTTGAGGTGAACCATGAGCGATAGAAAATTCAAACTGCACGACGGTCAGCGAGGCTCTGCCCTGGCGGTGCGTGTGACGCCGCGCGCCAGCCGCAACGAAATTGTGGAAGTGTTGGAAGATGGAACCATACGGGTGCGTCTCTCGGCTCCACCGGTGGATAATGAGGCGAACATTGCACTGCTTGAATTCCTTGCCGATATTCTCGGTGTGCCCAAATCCAGGCTCGAAATTGTGGCGGGCAGCACAGGACGCGACAAATTGATTTCGGTGGTGGGCATGGATGTGGAAACCGTCCATCAGCGCATTTTGGCGCATCTGGGATAAAAAGATTCGCAAGTATCTTCCCGGTCCGAACGACCGGGATTTTTTTTGCCTCTTGTGAGACGGCGAGGTCTGTGTCATAATCCCGCCAATTTATTTGCTGGAGGCATTGAAATGACTCATATAGTAGATCAGGTTTCTTTTGGGGCAATCGTTCAAGTGCGCGACCGTCTGCTCGAACAGCAGGCGCGCGGGCGCAAAGTACTCCGCCTCGAGTCGGGGGACCCGTCTTTTGATATTCCCGTCCATGTGCGTGAAGCAATGGAAAAGGCTCTGCGCGATGGGCATACCCATTACACCGCCTCCACCGGCATCCCCATCCTGCGTAAAGCCATCTATCAAAAAGTCACCACCGAAAACAAGTTGACCGTTCCCAATGACGACCATGTGGTGGTGACCAACGGCGCGATGCACGGCTTGTACATCCTCTTCCGCGCCATGCTGGAGGAGGGCGATGAGGTCATCTTGCCCGATCCGATGTGGACCGAAATCGCAGAGAACATTCGTCTCGGCGGCGGCAAGCCCGTTGCCGTGCGCCTGCGGGAGGAGAACGGCTATCAATATGACCCCGCTGAAATCGAAGCGGCGATTACCCCGCGCACCAAAGCCATCTTCGTCAACACCCCTCAAAACCCCATTGGCGTGGTCGCCTCGCGCGCAACGCTCGAAGCCATTGCCCAAATTGCCGAACGCCACAACCTGCTCCTCGTCAGTGACGAGGCGTATGAGCATGTCCTATATGATGGGGCGGAGCATGTCAGTCTCGGCTCCCTGCCGGCTGCGCAGAACCGCACCATCAGCGTCTATTCCATGTCCAAGACCTATGCTATGAGCGGACTGCGGCTTGGCTATCTCGTGGTCAATGATCCCTTGCTCCTTGAGCGCATCAAAAAACTGGTGCGCTGTACCATCAACGGCGTCAACTCGGTGACGCAATACGGTGCGGCGGCGGCGCTGACGGGTCCGCAGGACGCGACGAAAGCGATGGCGCAGGAATACCAGAAGCGGCGCGACATCCTCTTCGATGCGCTCGAAGAAGCGCCTTATCTCAAAGCCTTCAAGCCAGGCGGAGCGTTCTACCTGTGGGCGCGCATCCTGCCTGAATGGCCCGGCTACGATGGAAAGCGGGATGACTGGTCCATGACGAACTATCTGATTGACGCGGCTGGGATCGGTTCCTCGCCCGGTTCTGCCTTTGGACCTGCCGGACGGGACCACATTCGATTTGCCTTTTCCTGCTCGACAGCCCAGGTGGAGGAAGCGGCGCGACTCCTGCCGGATGTGTTGGCGAAGGCTGGAAAGTAGATTCGCAGTGTCCCGAAGGATTACCCTTCGGGACACTGTTTTATGGAACGGGGCTGTAAATTGCCCGGTAGGCGGCGTAGATTTCGTAAATGTAACGGATGTAATCGCGCGTCTCCTGAAAGCGGACGACTTCCAAAAAGAGGTCGGGGTCGTCGCCAGCCAGTTCCTTCCACGTCAGGGCATTGCCGGGACCGGCGTTGTACGCCGCCAGACTTCCGTAAATGCTCCCGCCCAGCAGGCGACGGTTTTTATCCAGGTAATAGGTCCCAAAGCGGATGCTTACGTTGGGGCGGTAGAGGTCGTCATCGGTGTAGAGAGGGGGCCAGTTGAGTTCCGCCGCAATTTGCGCGCCGGTGGAGGGAATGACCTGCATCAACCCACGCGCGCCGGCGGAGGAACGGACGAATCCCTCGAACAGGCTTTCCTGCCGTATCACGCTGAACATGAAGAGCGGGTCCATGCCATAACGTTCCTCTTCAGGCAGGATGAGTTCGCGGTAATACAGTCCATAGCGGATGTGATTGAAATACGCCGGCGCCGCCAGCGAAGCGGATTGCGACTCCAGCCCTGCCATCGTCAACACTTCGCGCGCGGCGAAAATGGCGGAACGATACAGTCCAATTTCCAGCAGATGATTGGCAAGGCGGAAACTGTCGGCGGGATTCGTCTTGACCGCTTCGCGCAGGGATTCGAATTCCTGCCGCGCTTCGTTGTACATGCCCAGTTCCCATAATTCCGTGCCGCGGATGAAGCGCGGGTCCTGCGCCAGCGCTCCAGGTCCGGAAAGATCCGTTTCCGGCGGAAGCCCGAAGGTCAGGCGCATCCACGCCTCGGCGTCCTTGCGTTCTTTTTCGAAGTCCACTTCCAATTTCATCGAGGGCGGCGATTCGAAGGGTTGTCTTTGCAGGAGGATGTCTTGTGCGCGCAGGCTGTAATAACCGTTGGGGTCGGTCGTTTGCGCCTGCTGCCAGGCTTGCACGGCAGAGGCGTTATCTCCCAGGCGTTCGTGCGTTTTGCCAATCCAGAAGTAGGCGCGGGCGATGTCGCGCGGGCGGGTGGAGAGGATCAGGTCTTTTTGGAAAGAGGCAAGCGCAGCGGTCAAGTCGCCGAGGCGGTAGCGGGCGATGCCTGCCAGAAAGAGCGCCTCTGCTACCGGCTCGCTGGAGGGGTACTCGTTTGCCACACGTTCCCAAATTTGAGCGGCTTCTGCCAGTTTGCCGTTGCGCTCTGTGACACGGGCGGCGTTCATCAGGAAATTCGGAGCCGAAGACGAGGTGGGTGCCGCTGCAACGAAGTCGAGAAAGGTTTTTGCGCCTGTATCGTATCTGCCCAGCACAGCCCATTCGAGGAAGCCTTTTTGTTCCCAGGCGTCCGTCCAGCGGGGGTGAGCGGGGTATGACTTGATGAAAGCGTCGAGGGCGGCGATCGCTTCCTCTGTGCGCTTCAACTCGCGCAGGGTGAGGGCGCGGTAATAGGCGGCGGTTCCATCGTTGACAGGGTTGGCGCGGATGTAGTTGTCCAGCGCAAGCAGCGCCACATCGTATGCGCCGGCGAAGTAGTCCACGATGCCGCGGTCAAGGTCGCTGACCGGGATATTGGCGTTGACGAGTTCCACCAGCGCGAGGTAGGAATAGTATGAAAGAGGATAGTTTTCAACGGCGTGCCGATAACGCGCATAGGCTTCCTCCGTCTGCCCAAGTTTGAGGTGGGTGTTACCGGCAAAGTAGTCCATTTGGGCGCGGAGGAAGTCGTTGTCGGCGGCGTTGTAAATTTCATTGGCGAGTGTCAGAGCGCCGGCGTAATCGCCGAAGTCGAATCGGGCTTGGGCAATTTTGATTTGCAGAGTCAAGCCGTTGTCGAGGCGTGAAGCGTTGAGCGCGGCGCTGTAAGCGTTGATGGCGCCGGTATATTCTCCAGCCTGATAGAGCGCATCGCCGCGATATTCCTGTACGTAACCGTCCAATACGCCCGGCACACGACTCAAGTAAGTGTTGTAGGCGTCGGCGGCGGCTGTGTATTGTTCGAGCTGGAAGTATGCCTGCCCCAGCAGGAAATAGGCGCGCGCGGCGTAGGTGGATTCGGGGTACTCATTGACGAGGCGGTTGAGCGTTTCGATGGCAGGCTGGGGGCGGTCATCCGCCAGTTCCGTGCGCCCCAGTCCCCACAAAGCAGCGGCTTGCACAGCCTTATCGGTGGATTCGTTGAAGGCGGTAAGGTATTGCTGGCGCGCCTGATCGAAGTCGCCGTAAAACAGAGCGCGGTCTCCCGCTTCCACGCGGACAACGGGAAGCGGTGTAGGGAGAGGAGTAGCGGTGGGCGTAAACGCGGGCGTTGGAGTTGCCTCAGCGGTGGCTGTTGACGTGGGGAGCGCTGTCGCTGCGGGCGCCGCCTGACATGCCGCTAGAGCCAAAAGAATCCATAGCCCCAAGAATTTGGTTAGAGATTTCATTCTGAGACTTATACTGGAAGGAAGAGGGCGTGTCAATAGACCTTTGGCAAAACCGCAGATACATTTTGCGAGAACCTTCGGGACGTTTCGCGTATGGCGAGTTAATGAGAGATTTGGATTATATGGGATGTCGTGCTTGTGAAAACTCTTGCAATCATGCGTCTTAATTTCTGATTTTCAATTTGGTAAGCCTAACAAGGTTGCAAGCGGTAGACGATTTAGGGGGCTTGTATTTTTTTCTGGTTCGGATACAATAAGGACAATTCCAGGGGTGGTCCCTGGAACAACAAAAACTTTTATCCAGAAAGGAATTACAGCCATGTTATTCGCCCCCAAAGAAAAAGGTCAAGGTCTGGTAGAGTACGCGATCATCCTCGCCCTCGTCGCCATCGTCGTGATTGCGGTCATGCGCTTGCTCGGACCCAAGATCGGCAACACCTTCAGCAACATCAACAGCGCCCTGCCTTCCTAATCGTAACAAAACAGCACATGAAAAGTCCCGTCGTGAGACGGGACTTTTCGTTTAATCACGGGCTATGAACTTTCATACTTGAACGAGACTTTCACCTTGGCGCGGTAGGCAACGACTTTTCCATCGTCCAACACCATGTCCAGCTCGACGACTTCCGCGATGCGCAGGTCGCGCAGGGTTTGTGCGGCGCGTTCCACGGCAACGGCGGCGGCTTTTTCCCACGAGTCGGTGCTGGTGCCGACCAGTTCGATGATTTTGTAAACACTCTCTGCCATTTTTCTCTCCTTGTGTGTGCGGGCTTATCATCACTATACAATATTTTCAAAGGCAATACAACTACCGCGTTTTCATCCGCACATCCACAGCGATTGCGCCTTTTTCCAACACACGCAAGGGATTGATTTCGATTTCATCTACGAACTCGTTCTCCACTGCCAGACGGGATAACTGGACAAGGACCTCAATCACCGCGCCCTCATCGGCAGGGGGGATGCTGCGAAAGCCGCTGAGTTTTTTTCCTGCCCATGTTTTGCGAATCATTTCCTCTGCCTCAGCCTGATTCAACGGAGCCAGGGCAAACGCCACATCCTTGAGACCTTCCACTTCCACGCCGCCCGAACCGAACATCATCAACGGACCGAACTGGGGATCGCGCACCATCCCCGCGATGACTTCCTGCCCGGCAGGGATTTGCCTCTGAAGGTAAACGCCTTCGATTCTGGCGTGGGGTGCGGCGGCTTTGACGCGCTGTACTATTTGCGCGTAGCCAGAAGAGAGCGAAGAGGCATCCTTGATGTTCAGCATCACACCGCCGACATCCGATTTGTGAGAAATATCCGGCGAGGCGATTTTCATCACGATGGGGTAGCCAAGTTCGTTAGCGATGGCAACGGCTTCCTCCACGTTATGCGCCAGTTCGAGGGGCGCAGTAACGATGCCATACGCTGTGAGCAGTTCTTCGGGGTTCGAGAGGGGAGGAAGTGAAGCCGGCACGGGAGTTTCAGGGATGTCATCACGCCTGAGGAATTGGGCGCGTCTGTGCAATGCGCTCAACGCCGAGACGGCACGTTCGGGGAAGGGATAGGTTGGAACGCCGGCGTCACGGAACGTTTTGTTTGCTTCCTCGATCAAAGCCGAACCCATCAGGGAAACAACCACAGGCTTATCGAATTGACGAATGACCTCGATGAGTTTCTCCGCCACCTCCTCCGCTTTGAACATGGGCGGCGGCGGCAGGATGACCAGCGCCGCATCCACGCTGGGGTCGGCAAGCAGGAGGCGCAGGCAGTCGGCGTAGGTCTGCGGCGAGGCAGAGGCGAGCATGTCCACCGGGTTGTGGAGGGAGGCGGAGGGCGGGAGGATGGCAGATAACGCCTTCAGCGTGGATTCGGTCAATTGGGCGGGAGCCAGGTCGTTCGTCTCGAGTGAATCGGCGGCGATGACGCCCGGTCCGCCGGCGTTGGTCAGGATGGCAATCCGCTTTCCGTGTGGGAGCGGGCAGTTTTCCAGCGCCCTTGCCCAGTCGAACATTTGCTCGGCAGTATCGGCGCGCAGAACGCCGGCTTTGGCAAAGGCGGCATCGAAGGCGGTGTCGGAGGCGGCTAAGGCGCCGGTGTGCGAGGCGGCGGCTTTTTGTCCTGCCGCGAAGCGCCCGACTTTGAGGGCAATGACCGGCTTGCGCCGGCTCACTTGACGGGCGGTCTCCACGAAGCGGCGTCCGTTTGAAACGGATTCCATATACAGCGCAACGACCTTTGTGTGCGGGTCTTCTGCCAGCACCGCGAGCATGTCGGTCTCGTTGACATCTGCCTGATTGCCGAGGCTGACAATTTGCGAAAAGCCGAAGCCCTCGCCGCGCGCCCAGTCCACGATGGATGCGGCGAAAGCCCCCGAATGGGAAACAAAGCCGATGCCGCCCGGCGACGGCATGGGCGGCTGGAGGAAAGTGGTGTCGAGGGGGAGATGGGTGTCAATGACGCCGATGCAGTTGGGACCGAGCAGTCGCACGCCGTGAGCGCGGGCGGTCTCCAGGCATGTTTGTTCGAGCGCCGCGCCCTCCGCGCCTGTCTCGCGAAACCCCGAAGAGACGATGACGGCGGCGCGGATGCCTCGCCTGCCGCACTGCTCGATGGCTTGTGGTGTGGCATGAGGCGGGACGATGAGGACGGCAAGGTCAACGGGGTCTGGTACGCGGGCAAGGTCCGTGTGAAGCGGACGCCCGAAGAGTTCCCCCGGCTTCTGGCTGACGAAATGAATCGCACCCGGGTATCCGCTTTGGATGAGGTTGCGCGCCACGCCGTAACCGAGTTTTTCCGCTGATGTGGATGCGCCGATGACCACGACGCCTTTGGGCTGAAAGAAGGGGAGGAGAGAGGTGTCCATGCGGCGATTAAACCACATCCCGCAGAAGATGTTATTTCGCTTCGAGCATCGAATGTCTCGAATTGCGCGAATTCTTCGATCCATTCGCGCTATTCGATGCAGCAATCAAAGCCTCTTGCCTCTTGCCGATTAAGTCTATCGTTAATGAAATTCTGTCCTTGCTTTGCTACAATAAAAACAACCTTGAGAGAAAAGGAGGTCTGTATGTTCGACGCTAAGTTTGTGGCAGACCTCATCACCGCTGTGCGCGGTTTACTTGGGGTGATGATGGTCTGGCTGGGGTTCACACAGGGCAGGGAGGCGCTTCCGCTGGTGGTCATTCTCATGCTCCTCGATTGGACGGGCGACTTTGTGGACGGCGGCATTGCCAAGCGCAGCCGCAACCCGCGCCGCACTTGGATCGGCGACAACGACCTCTACGTTGACCTGCTGGTTTCCATCTGTTTGGGGATTTATCTGCTGACCGCTGGATTTGTGGGACTCACCGCCGGCTTGATCTATTTCCTCGGCTGGATGCTTGCCCTCTGGCGCTTCGGTCTGGACCGGAACCTGCTCATGCTTGTTCAGGCTCCCATCTACCTTTGGCTGATCCTGACCGCCCTGCGGCTGATTCCTGAAATGGGCAACTGGCTGGTGCTGTGGGTTTTGATTGCCACTGCCATTAACTGGCGGCGCTTTTCGAAGGAAATCGTCCCTAATTTCATCAACGGGGTGATTTCTCTCTGGCGGCAGCGGCATTCGTGAGAGAGTGAGGATTACTTTGTCTGGCAGGCAGGAACTATTCATCGAGCCGCACAGCGACAAACACCCGCCGTTTTATCAATGGCTTTGGGCGGCGGTCAAACGCCTGCTACAGCGGATTGGCTATGACCGCCTGCCTAGGTTCATCAAACTTGCCCTCTCGGTGGCAGAGCCGGCGGGACGCGTCACATTTCAGCGTGAGCCGTCCTCCGTCCCTGCGAAGGAATGCGGCGAATATGTCGTCTTGAGCGCCAACCTCTGGCACGACTGGCCCCGCTTCAAGGACTTGGAAAAGCGTCTCGAAGCGTTTGCCGAATTGGTCGAGGCAGAACAGGCAGACCTGCTCCTTTTGCAGGAGATTGCGCGTACTCCAAACTTCAAAGCCGATGAATGGCTGGCAAGACGCCTGAACATGGCGTACGTCTATTCGCGGGCAAACGGCTCGCAAAAAATCGGCTTTGAAGAAGGGCTGGGAGTGTACAGTCGTTTTCCGCTCAAGCGGCTTCCGTATCTCCGTCAGATGCGGCAGGCGCACAACCCCTTTTCGCGCCGGCTGGCGCTGGGCGTGGAAGTGGACATGCCCTGCGGTGAAATCCTGGCAATCTCCGCCCATCTCGGTTTGATGCGCAGGGAAAACGCCAGGCAACTGCGCGCCCTGCAAACCTGGGTACATCACCTTGCCGGCGGACGTTCCGCCATCATCGCCGGCGACTTCAACGCCCCCGAACACACCCATCAAATCAAACATGTCCGCGCCCATTGGCTGGACACGCTGCGGGAGGTGGTTGAGAACGGACACGCTCCCACCCATCACATCCGTTTTCCCTGGGGTGGCGCCTTCCTCAGCCACCGCCTCGATTACATCTTCCTTCAGCCCGGCAAACCCGCCTGGCAGGTGTTGGACGTGCGGCATCTCGATGCGCCCGACCGCCCCCACTCCGACCACCTCGCTGTGCTGGCACGGCTTGCCCCCGCCCCTTCTGCCGCTTGATCTACGACCTGATGTTCCGCACCGTCCCGAAGGTTTGGCTGGAAAATAGGCACAATTTGCGAGAACCTTCGGGACGTTTCGCGTAAGGTGAGTTACCACCTGTCCCAATGCACCACTTCTTCCAGCGGTCTGCGTCCGCCCTTCTTCGGCGGGGCAGATAACTTTTCCTCATCCGCCGGATACCCAAAGGACAGCGCAATCCGCAAGTGCCACTCCGACGGGAAGCCCAGAATCTCACGCGCCTTCTCGAACTCATAGATCGAAGCCGGCACCGACCCCACCCCCAACTCCCACGCCGCCAACTGCATGAACGCCGCCGCCTGACCCGCATCGAACATCGTCTGGAATTTGGCGGTCGGGTCGGGGGTGAGGATGGCAACGCCCAGCGCCGCCCCGGCGAGATGTCCTGCCCACGTCCCGCACTCTGAAAGCGCCTTGAGAATGGACTTATCCCGAATGGCGATGAACTGCCACGCCTGCTCGTTCTTCGACGATTGCGACCTGCGCCCGGCATTCAAAATCGTCCGCACCACATCATCCGGCAACGGCTCGTCCTTGAACTTCCTCACCGCCCGCTTTGTTCGTATCGCATCCAAAACATTCATTTCAACCTCCTTCATTCCTTCCACCTGCCGCTAACCAATTACCAATTACCAATTACCAATTACCAATTACTGCTCTCTCTCCACTCCCCACTCTCCACTCTCCACTTTCCACTTCCCACCCCCCTCCCACAGTATAATTCAACCCAATGAACGAAACACCCGCATTCAAACCCTTTGGCATCTCGGCGTTGATTCTCGTTCTCATCGGCTGGGGCGGTTTATATTACCTCATTACACAAACACTTCCCTACGTTTGGTCGCGCTGGGGATTTTTCCTGCTGATGCTTCTGGCGCTCACCGGCGCCGCCCTGCCCATCGTGTACTTCTTCCACAAACGCTTCCCCGCCGAAAAGCCTGCGGAAGCCGGCGTCATCGTGCGGCAGGCGCTGTGGGTCGGCGTATATGGCGCCACCCTCGCCTGGCTTCAGTTGGGACGGCTTGTCACCGTCTATGTCATCCTCGCCCTGGCAGGCGGACTCATTGCCATCGAAGCCTTCATCCGCCTGCGCGAAAAATCGCATTGGAAGCCTCCTGTCCACGAAGATGAATAGCCTGCGCGACCTTCCTTCCGTCGAACAACTCCTGCAACATGCGGCTCACCTCATCGAGACGTATGGTCGTCCGCTGACTCTTGACGCGCTTCGAGAGACCCTCGACGACGCCCGCGCACGCTTCAAATCGGACCCTCAAACTGTCCTGCCCAGCCTCGACCTCATCCTCGCCGAAGCCGAATCCCGCCTCGCCGCGTGGACGAAGCCGACCCTCCTCCCGGTCATCAACGCCAGCGGAGTCATCCTCCACACCAACCTGGGGCGTGCGCCGCTTTCCCGCGCAACCATCCAGGCAATGAGCGAAGCCGCCGCAAACTACACCAACCTCGAATACGATTTGCCGAAAGGCAAGCGCGGCTCGCGTCTCATCCACGCCGAAGCCGTTTTGCAAAAACTGCTGGGCGTCGAAGCGGCGCTGGTGGTCAACAACAACGCCGCCGCTGTCCTGCTGGTGTTATCTGCTCTGGCGCATCGCAAGCGCGTCGTCATCGCCCGTTCGCAACTGGTTGAAATCGGCGGCGGATTCCGCGTGCCAGATGTGATGAAGCAATCCGGCGCGAAACTGGTGGAGGTGGGAACCACCAACAAGGTGCGGCTCTCCGATTACGAAAACGAACTCGCCGATGCGGCGCTGGTCATGCGCGCCCACCGCAGTAACTTCAAAATCATCGGCTTTACGGAAGAACCGGACCTCAAGTCCATTGCGGAGACTGCTCACAAAGCGGGTGTGCCTCTCGTGGATGACCTCGGCTCCGGCGCGTTGATTGACACCGCCCGCTACGGTCTCGCCCACGAACCGACCGTTCAAGAGTCATTGGCGGCGGGTGCAGATATCGTCTGCTTTTCGGGCGATAAACTGCTTGGCGGTCCGCAGGCGGGCATGATCGTCGGCAAAAAGGATTTGCTCGACAAGGTCAAGAAGCATCCGCTGGCGCGCGCTGTGAGGGCAGATAAGACCACCTTGGCGGGCATCACAGCGACGCTGCTGCACTACCTCAAGGACGAGGCGGAGCGGGAAATTCCGGTGCTGAGGATGATGTCGTTGAAGCCGGAGCAGGTCAGGGTCAGGGCGGAAGCGTGGCGGGAGGCGCTGGGAGAGGGCGATGTGATCGAGTCCAAATCCACAGTGGGCGGCGGGAGTCTTCCCGAAGAATCTCTCCCGACGTTTGTGCTGGCATTGCAGGTGAAATCCGCCGACAAATTCCTGAAGAGGCTGCGCGAGGCGAATCCGCCCGTCATTGCGCGGACGGAGAACGACAGAGTTCTGCTCGACCCGCGTACGGTGTTGGATGATGATTTATTCTTGAAGGTGTTGAGGGAGACGTTGAATGCTTACTGTTGAAATCCCGATTGCAGATAAAAAGAAGCCGCCTGTTTTGAAATTTCCCGAGCGGTGTATCTCCTGCGGCAAGACAAAGCAGGTGGTCCTGACGATGAAATTAAACATGGGGGTTCAAAAAAAGAACGGCGAAACGGTGATGATGGATTTCCCCGTGCCGTTGTGCGCCGTGTGCGAGTCAAACGAAAAAAGAATTACCTATGTGACGCTCCTGCCGTTTGTGCTTGGCGGACTGTTCCTTTGTGTGCTTGCTTTTATCCCTGCCTGGTTGATTGCTCCTGCGGGACCCACCCTGCAAACACGGAACCTGGACTTGGCGATTGGCGCTTTCGCCGGCATTCTTGTTGGACTGGTTGGCGGAACGGCGCTTGAATTTGGGTTGAAATGGCTGTTTGCGCCGGCGTATGGAAGGTTGTTGTTAAATCGTCCGTTGACCATCCTGAGTTTGTTCAACGATTCGGAAGATGTCGTTGGGCTTTCGGCAAGGTTTACAGAAAATAAGAAATCGTTGAAGTTGACCTTCGAGAACGATGAAATTGCAAGAGAGTTTGAAACGCTCAATTTTTAGGAGAAACCATGAAATCTGACCTCGATGCCATCATGCAAGCCGCCAACCTGGATGCCTTGGTTGTCTTCGGCAGCGCCGAACATAACCCGCCCATGTATTACCTGACGGGCGGCGGGCATGTCAGCCATGCCACGCTCATCAAGAAACGCGGGGATGGAGCGGTGCTCTTTCACGGCGACATGGAGCGCGACGAAGCCGCGAAAAGCGGCTTGAAGTGCGTGCCGTACAGCAAATATGATTTCGACGAACTGCTCCAGCGGGCGAACAAAGACCACGGCTTGGCAAATGCCATGCGCCTGGAATTGATGTTCAAGGATTGCGGCGTGACGAGCGGGCGGGTGGGTGTGTATGGGGTGTACGATGTCGGCGCGGTGTTTGGGCTGCTGACGCGGATGCAGAAGTTGATGCCCGGCATCGAGTTCGTGGGCGAAAGAAGCGAAGGCTCGATTTTCATGAAAGCCATGGAGACCAAGGACGAGCGTGAGGTGGAGCGCATCCGTCGCATGGGGAAAATTACCACCGAGGTGGTCGGGCTGGTGCGGGAGTATCTGACCTCCTGCGAGGTGCGGGAGGACGAAGTGCTGCTCAAAGAGGACGGAACGCCGCTGACGGTGGGCGATGTCCACGCGAAAATCCGTTTGTGGATTGCAGAGCGGGGCGCGGAGTTTCCCTCCGGCTTCATCTTTGCCATCGGGCGCGATGCGGGCGTGCCGCACTCCTCCGGTACCCCCAGCGACCTGATCCAACTCGGCAAGACCATCGTCTTCGACATCTATCCTGCCGAGGCGGGCGGCGGTTACTATTACGATTTCACCCGCACCTGGAGTTTGGGTTATGCCGCGCCCGAAGCGCAGGAACTTTACAACCAGGTCAAGGAAATTTTCGACCGCCTGCTGGAGAACTTCGATTTGAATGTTCCGTTCAGGGAATATCACCGCATGACGTGCGAGTATTTCGAATCGAAGGGACATAAGACACAGTTGAACACCAAAGCGCCGCAGGAAGGCTACGTCCACAGCCTGGGACATGGGGTGGGACTCAACATCCATGAGCGTCCGTTCAGCGGTTTGCAGAGCGGCGACGACCAGCGCTTGCGGGCTGGGGTGGTCATCACCTCCGAACCGGGGTTGTACTATCCCGAACGCGGCATGGGCTTCCGCATCGAGGATACGCTCTGGGTGCGCCCGGACGGAAAGGTCGAAATCCTTGTCGAGTATCCCTACGACTTCGTCCTGCCGATGAAGAAGTGGAAGAAGAAGTGACTCACTGCCACTTTCTTCGGTCAACAGTGTTTCTATTTCGTAGCCTATCCATCTCTGTTACTGGAAACTGTGATGCCCAACCTTCCCCTTGTTGTTGAAAATCTATCCTTCCGTTACCGTGACCGTCAGGAGACGGCGATTCGAAACATTTCCTTTGAAGCAAAGCCGGGCGATGTGCTTCTCATCGCCGGCGCCAGCGGCTGCGGCAAGACAACCCTCATCCGCTGTATCAACGGCTTGATTCCGCGTTCCTACAAAGGAGAAATGACCGGCTCCGTGCGGGTTTTTGGCGAAGACACTTCGACATGGAAACTTGCGCAAATCTCACAGAAAATCGGAACGGTCTTGCAGGACCCCGAACGGCAAATCCTCGGCACGAAGGTGCTGAACGAGGTTGCCTTTGGGCTGGAAAATCTGGGACTTCCGCGCGAAGAAATTTTGGAGCGGGTGGACGAGGCGCTCAGGCTCTTGAAAATTTTCCACCTGCGGGAACGTGAGACATTTACGCTTTCGGGCGGGGAGAAGCAAAAGGTGGCGCTGGCGGGCGTGCTGGCGATGCGCCCGTCCATTTTGCTGTTGGATGAGCCGCTGGCAAGCCTCGATCCCGCCTCGGCGCTGGATGCGCTGGATACCGCCCGCTTCCTCGCCGACCAGGGCATGACCATCCTGATGGTGGAGCATCGCGTCGAAGACGTGCTGCGCATTCAGCCGGAACGGGTCATGTTCATGAGCGGCGGCGAGATTCGTTACCTTGGGAGTCTTTCGGGGTTATCCAAAGTGGTGAACTACCGCGAGGTCAAACTCCGCGCCGAAGAAATCGTCGAACGCGCCAAGCAGGATCCGCCTCCAGCGGAGATAAGGATTCTTCCGGGGGCGGCAGGCAAAGGGGAGTCTGAGGCGCTGGTCAAGTTCGAGGATGTCGCCTTTGGATATGAGTCCGATGTCGAAGTGCTGCACGGCATCAACCTCGAAATCCGGCGCGGAGATGTGATCGCGGTGCTGGGTCCGAACGGCGCAGGCAAGACCACGTTCGTCAAACACGCCATCGGTTTGCTCAAGCCCAAAAAAGGGCGGGTACTGGTCAACGGGCGCGACACACGCGAAGCCAGTGTGGCGCAGATTGCCAGTACGCTGGGGTATGTGTTTCAAAGCCCAAGCCACATGTTGTTTGCGCCGACGGTGCGCGAGGAGTTGTCGTTCGGTCCCAAAAACCTTCATCACTCGAAGGAACAAATCGAACAGGAGGTGAAAGAGGCGCTGAGAATTGTGAACCTTTCCGATAAAGAGCAAGACCCTCCGCTGGCGCTTTCTTTTGGCCAGCAGAAGCGCGTGAGCATTGCGGCGATCCTGGCGATGCAGTCTCGCATTCTGGTGATGGATGAGCCGACCGCCGGGCAGGACTATCAGAATTACATGAACTTCATGGATTCCATCCTGCAACTGCCCTCCTTCGAAGCCATCCTGTTCATCACTCATGATGTGGACCTGGCGGTGATCTACGCCAACCGCGTGCTGATTGTGAACGATGGCAGACTGATTGCCGATGGAAAACCGCAGGATGTGCTGCGCGACTTCGACCAACTCAAAGCCAACCGCCTCGTGCCGACCTCATTGCTGGCTCTCAACCTCGAGCGTTTCCCCGCGACGGGCCGCTTCATGAGGGCGGAGGCGCTGGCGCATATCTGATTTCACAAGAGGAGAAGAAATATGGACAAGAACTTACGCAGTGTTCTCTATTCTCTGGTCGGCATCCTTGCGCTGATGCTGTTCCTGATCCTGTTCTTGGGGAACGTACTTGGCATTTCCCGCTTCCAGACCGACCAGGCAACGCTCGGCTTACGGCTGGGATTCATGTTTGTCGGACTGTTGGCGGTTTATGCCGTCTATAGCTTTACCAAAGACAGCCCCGCCTGGGAAGTGGGAACCCGTCAGGTGGTGTGGATGGCGATTGGCGCAGCGCTGTATGCGGTGTTTTCCTGGTTCTTCAATGCCACGGTGTTCGTGGTGCCGTCGCTGAGCCAGGTTGCCTTGCGTCCTGCCATTGCCATTCCGATGTTCTTTGGTTATGCCTTCGGACCGGTGGTGGGCTTCTTCACCGGCATTGTCGGCAACACCTTTGGCGATGCCATCTCCGGTTTTGGGCTGTATCCCCAGTGGAGCGTGGGGAACGGCTTGATTGGCTTCATTGCCGGAATCCCCGCCTTGTTTGCCGACCGCAAGCGCAGTCTGGATACCGTCCTGTGGGTGGGAGGCGCGCTGACGGTGTTGGCGACAGTGGTCTATTTCCTGAACCGTGACCAGACCAACCTGATGTTTTTCGATCCCGCCAACAACGTCTTCGGCGACCAGCCCATTGCGTTGACGGCCGGCATCTCGGTGCTGATTGGCTTCGTGCTGGTGCTCATCGTCCGCTTTGCGTTTGGGAAAAATGTTGACATTGCCGCCGCTGTGACGTGGGGCATGCTTGGCAACCTCATCGGCATCGGCTATGCCGCCATTTCCGATATATGGATCAACGGCTATAGTTTTGCCGCCGCCGTCGTGGGTGAGTTCCTGCCCGCGGCTGGACCGAACCTGATCTTTGCCGCCATCCTCGTGCCATTGCTTGTCGTCGCTTACTCGGCTGTGCAGAGACAGTCGGGAAGATAGTCTCAGTACTCGGGTGGTCAGTGATCAGTTTACCTGGTCACTGACCACTCACTGATAACTGATAAACTGATAACTGACTGGTCACCATGCTCATTCCCTGGCGTTACCGAAAACGCGAAAATTCATTCATCCAGAGTTTCGATCCGCGTGCCTGGTTGATTTTCTACATCTGTTTTCTTTTTTCGGCGCTGGCATTCTGGGACATGCGTTTCCTGCTTCCCTTTTTTGCCGGTGCGCTTTTCGTTTTATTCACCTCGGGGGTCAAGTGGCATGAAATCCGCCGTGCTTTCCTTTTTATTGTGGGTTTTGTGTTCTTCTTTGCCGTCCTTACGTTTCTGACCGGGCGGGGCGGCGTGGAGCATTACACGGAAGAACATCTCATACACCGTTTTCAGGCTTCATTCTCGATTCTGGGATGGGTTCCCGCTCTGGATATTACGGTGGAAAGGATTGTGTATGCCCTCAGTCAGTTTTTGCGTGTGGGCAGTATGGCAATCATGACCATCCTGATTCCCTATTCGCTCAATCCTGCCTTGTACGGCATCACCTTCAAGGGACTGGGACTCAACGATAAATTCGCCTACGCCATGGATTTGACCATGCGCTTCATCCCGACCTTTGCCCGCGACTTCCAACTGACCGTGGATGCCCAGCGGGCGCGCGGCTACGAACTCGAAAAATTCAGCGGCGGGCTCATCGAGCAAGTCCGCAAGATGGGACCGATTTTCGTGCCGGTCGTCATCCACGCCATCATCGGCAGCGAAGACATCATTGACGCGATGGACCTGCGCGCCTTTGGCATCGGTCCGCGCACGTGGATTGACGTGCTGGAACGTAAACGCCGCGACCGCATTCTCATCCGGTTTGGTGTGGCGCTTCTCGTCATCTCCCTTGCATTGGGGATACTCGGTTACGGCGGTTTTTGGGTTCCCGAAGCCTTCCTGCAACTGGCGGGCGGTTAAATCACTGATGTTACGCACCGTCCCGAAGGTTTGGCTGGAAAACAATCGTAATTTGCGAGAACCTTCGGGACGTTTCGCGTAAGGTGAGTAAATCAAAAAGCGACGCAGCACGGCGTCGCTTTTTTTATGGTCAGAGGGGCTAATGATGCCCGATGTATTTCTCCCCCGCCTCGATGCGGACATTCAGGCGGTTCTCCTGCGGCGGGAAGCTGCAGGTGGCGTAATCGGTGAAGGCGCAGGGCGGATTGTAGGCTTTGTTGAAATCCAGAAACACTTTGCCGTCCTCGTGCGCATCGGTGTAGTGATAGCGCCCCGAGGGGTAGGTCGTGTCGCCGTTGGTCAAATCCATGAATTGGATGTAGAGCCGGCGGTCGGGTAATTCACTGGCGACCAGTTCATACGTCTGACCGTTCAGTTCAAAAGTGACATAGCCTTCCACCCGTTCATCCAAAATGGCGCCCAGAATATCGGGCATTTTGACGATGCGGGGCGTCTCGTAGCGCACGTAGGCGGCGGGGAGGCGAAATTCCTCGTTGACCGGATACCACTCGCGGGGCGGAAAGGTGCGGCGCTCTTCCCGTGTGTTGTCCCACAAGCGGATGCCTACACCCTTCGAGCGGCGCACCACCACCATGCGCATCTCGTTGAAGGTGATGAAACTGGGCACATCTTCCTGGTCGGCGTCCAGCAGGGCGGATTTTGTCACCGTGCCGTTGACCTCCACCGGAATTTCGCCTTCCACATGGAGCGTGACGTTGTTGCCGTCGAACTCGAACGTTCCCAGCCGTTTGGGTGCGCGGGCGGGCAGGCGAATGTCGCAGTCGGGGTCGGAGCCGATGATATTTTCGCCCTTTCGAAGCCAAAACAGCCCCGCCAGCGCCAGCCAGCTGTTTTCGCGGCGCAGGTTGGCATCCACTTCCTTGCGCCACTTGAGAATATTGTTGAGGTACTCTTCGTTTGGCATGGTGCGATTATACCGTTCCGGTGAAAAACCCGATTTGCAGTTTTGTAACCCATCTTTTTACAGCCATGCCCACGCCATCCATGTGACCAGCATGACGCTTCCAATCGCCACTCGCGCGCCGAACGCCCAGCCCCAGCCGATCATATAGGCTTTGGTGGATTTCAGCGCTGCATCGCGGTTCTTCAGCCTTTGCAATTCGGCGAGGAACAACGCCAACGGCGCGGCGACCAAACCAATCAGCGGGGTAAAAAAGATGCTGATAACGATGCCTGCCGCAAACGCCAGAAGAATCGAACTCCACGGGATGAACTGGTCGCGCATCTTCTTGGCGATGATGATGTTGTCCACGATGTTGCCGGCAAGCATGAGCAGTGTAATGAAGGCAAACGCCGCCCAGTTCCAGCCGCTCATCCTGCCTGCGGCGGCTTGAATGAGGGCATAAACGAGGGTCGCCAGCCACATCACCGTCAAGCCGGGAAAGACCGGTACGATCAACCCAGCCAGCCCAACGAGCAGGATGAAGAGGGTAATGATTTCCAGTGCAGCCTGTAGAAAAAAGGTGAGCCAGTCGGGCATGAGGTTCCCTTGAGTGAGACTTCGGAAGTCATCATGACTTCCGAAGTCCGTTGTTATTGAGGTTTGATAACGTCCACCCCGCCCATCCACGGACGGAGGACCTCCGGCACGACAATCGAGCCGTCTGCCTGCTGATAGTTTTCCATGACGGCAATCAGCGTGCGCGGCAGCCCCAGCCCGGAGCCGTTCAGGGTGTGGACGAAGCGCGCCTTGCCGCCGTCAGTGGGGCGGTACTTTATATTCGCACGGCGCGCCTGAAAGTCGCGCACATTCGAGACCGACGATACCTCCAGCCATTCCTGACAGCCCGCCGCCCATACTTCGATGTCGTAGGTGATGGCGGAACCGAAGCCCAGGTCGCCCGTGCAAAGCTGCTTCACGCGATAGGTCAGCCCCAGTGCGGCGCAGGTGGCTTCGGCGTCTTCGCGCATCTTTTCCAGCAGCGCATCCGACTCTTCGGGCTTGGCATACATGTACATTTCCACTTTGTCGAACTGATGCCCGCGCTTGATGCCGCGCACATCGCGCCCAGCGCTCATCTTTTCGCGGCGGAAGCAGGGAGTGTAGCCTGTGTAGAGCAGGGGCAATTTTGTCTCATCGAGAATTTCGTCCATGTGCAGACCGGTCAGCGGCACTTCGGCGGTAGGCACGAAGTACAACTCCTCCTCGTGGTCTTTGTACAGGTTATCGGCAAACTTGGGCAATTGACCGGCGCCAAAGACCGTCTCGCGCTTCACCATGAACGGCAGGTACTTCTCGGTGTATCCCTGGCGGATGTGCAGGTCGAGCATGAAGGCAATCAGGGCGCGCTGCAGGCGGGCGCCGGCGCCGCTCAGGACGTAAAACCGCGAGCCGGTGATTTTGGTGCCGCGCTCGAAGTCAATGATGCCAAGGGCGGGTCCCAGGTCCCAGTGCGGCTTGGGTTCGAAATCGAATTCCGGGAGTTCCCCGACCGTGCGCAGGACGACGTTCTCTTCTTCCGATGCGCCGACCGGCGTGCGTTCATCCGGGACGTTGGGCAGGGCGGCGGTCAATGACGTTAACTCCGCCTCGACCTCCGCAACCTCCTTGTCGAGCGCGGCGATGCGGTCCCCGACCTCGCGCATGGCGGCGATTTTCTTTTCGCGCTCCACCGCATCTTTCATCTTTCCTATTTCTTTGGATACGGTGTTGCGCTCGGCTTTGAGCTGCTCCACTTCTGTGAGCAGGGCGCGGCGCTTCTCGTCCAGTTTGAGGATGTCGTCCACAGGCGAGGCATCCATCTGGCGGTTTTTGAGGGATGTGCGAATCAGATCGGGGTTTTCGCGGATGAGATTGATGTCTAACATGGTTGCACCTCCGTGTGCGGTTCTCACCCTTGCCATCTCTCATGGAGAGGGGCTGGGGTGAGGGAATAGAATACGCCCCCGGTCCGTTTGCAGGACGAGGGGGCGTCTCGTGGTGCCACCTGCTTTTGCCAACCCCCTCCGTCCTTCGGACACCTCCCCCAAATTCGCAAAATTTGGGGGAGGCTGGGTGGGGGTCAGCCTCGGCTTTCGCGTTATCGGGCGAACCCGTCCCTCTTACGCAGTGCGAAATGAATTTCGCGCCACCCTGCGAGGGAGAGAGGCAGAGGGGATTTCATTCGCTGGCGGGTCACTTCACACTGACCAGTGACTCTCTGAACCGTTGCCGAATTACTTGTCTCTGCGCTTGGGGGTGATTATATGCAGAGGGGGAAAGATGTCAAGCAAATTTTTACGGAAGCCGGGCTAAAGCCGCCTGCTCAGTACCTGAAAGTCCGCTCAAGCGGACTCAGAGTCGGCTTCCAGTCGACTTCCATGCTCTGAGGCGGGGATTGATCCCCCGCCGAATCCCGTTGCGCCAAAGATGTGGGCAATTACCAGAATTTTCATGGCGTTTTGTGCTACACTTTCGACAACGGAGGCGCTTATGAAAGAGTGGAAGGACATCCTCGTTGAACTGGCAAAGAAACTCACGCCGCCGCTTGCATTTGGGATATTGTTTGTTGTCGTCCTATCTCAATTTGGCGGACAAATTCCACAGCAATATATCAATCTTGTGTATGATATCGGCGTTGGCGTGCCAATTCTCTGGGCGGCATTTGAAATTTATCGAGTTTGGAGGTCCCACAGTGCTGCCCCGCAAACGGGAAGCCATAGCGTTCTGTCAACAGGAAAAAACAGCCAGATCACATATATCGTCAACAATTATGCTCAGAATGTTTCAGGGATTTCCAAAACGGAACTGGAAACCCAACTCAAGGAATACCTCGATTGGGTACATGAAACCTTTGGGACAATCATCCTGCGAGGCATTGCCCAAGGCAGGGATTCGGCGGTCATTCTTCCTTTGGAAACCGTCTATGTGCCCCTTGCAGCGGAATTTACTCCCGAACGGGATGAATTGAACATTGACCTCGTGAGTGAACGACGGCGGGGAGAAATCGAACTTCTGACGGAACAAAGTCAGCGTTCAACCAAAATCAACTTGAACCAGATTCTCTCCATTTCCAGGCGGTTGATTGTTACCGGGGGACCGGGAAGCGGCAAGACGACCGTTCTTCAGCATATCGCCTGGGCATTTGCCCACGCCATCCAGACTGGAAAACTCTCCATTGCCAAAGAAAAACTCGGAGTAGAGCCGCCTCTCCCCTTTCCAATTTACGTTCCATTGAGTCTCTACGCGGCTTATTTGAGAGACCTTCCCAAAACCGCAAAGGCGAAAGAAAGGCAATTGGCAACCTTCATCTCCGAGTATCTTCTTCAAAGGCAAATGCACCTGACCTTGAGTCCTGATTTTATTGCTCATCTCTTGCGCGAGGAGAAAAGCGTCATTCTACTGCTGGATGGACTGGACGAAGTGCCGAACGAAGAGGAACGTATCCGCGTTCGGCAGGCAATCGAGGATTTGGTGGCGGGGCGCGAAAACTTACGCGTCATTGTTACCAGCCGGACAGCCGCCTATCAGGGCAATGCTGTGCTGGGACGCGGCTTTCGTCACATTCGCGTCCTTCCGTTGGATTGGGATAACGTCAAAGAACTGGTCATCCATGCCTACCGTTCCATCCATTCCCAAAGCGAAGCGCAGGCGAAGGAGAAAGCCCAAAACCTGCTCACCGATATCGCCAATCTGGAAGAAGCGCGCAAACAACGGTTGGGAGAAGATGTTGAGCCTTTTGTGGATTCTCCCTTGATGGTCCGCATGTTGTTGATTGTACATTTCAACAACCGCAAACTGCCCGATCAGCGCGCCGACTTGTACCTCAAAGCCGTGGACGCCATGCTGCGTCCCGATTACAACCCTGACCAATCCGTATCGGAGGAAATCGAGCATCGCGTGGCAGGAAGCCTTGCCATGAATCGCGAAATGCTCCAATACCTTGCCTATCACATGCACCGTAAAGGAAACGAGCAGGGACGTGAAATTGCCGAAGAGACCTTGCACGAAATCCTGAAACAGGAATCAACCTACGCGCCTTTTGTGAACGAATTGATCGCCCAGACGCGCCAGCGCGGAACTTTGCTGGAAGAGCGCGGCGGTCTCTACCGTTTCATCCATCTCTCGTTCCAGGAATTTCTGGTGGGCAGGTATTTCGTTGAAAACGTGCGCGACTTGGACAAAATCGCCGAAGAACTGGAAGATGGACTTTCCCTCGATAGTTGGTGGCGCGAGCCGATATTGCTCACCATCGGTTATCTCGATTTGACCGCCCCTGTCATGGCGCGCCGCTTGATTTTGCGGCTGGCTGGGGCAGAAGCGAAATATGCCAAACAACAGGACAAACTTTCCCTCGATGCCCGCCTTGCCTCGGCAGAAATTGCCGCGAGCGCCTATTTGGAATGCAAGGCGCAATCTCCTGATTTGGCTGCAATATTGAAAGAGCGCCTGCTTGATTTGCGCGAGCAAGGGAAAACCCAAAAGTGGACGCCGGTCATCATGGCTTCCGCCGCCGACACCCTCGACGAACTCGGCTACCTCCCCGATGACCTGTACGAATTTGCCCGCGTCGAACAAGTTGGTAACTTGTTCGACATTGCCAAACACCCCGTCGTCAACCTGCAATACAAACTCTTCCTCGATGCCGAAGACTTCCATGCCGAAAAATATTGGACGAAGTTCCCCAAATACTCCGAACCCGATGAAAACGGAGAGTGCAAACTCATCGGCGATTGGGGCGGCGAAGGTTACGAGTGGCTCAAAGGAAACTGGGATGAGAACAAAAAAATCCTCCCGCGCTACTGGAACGACCCGCGCTTCGGCATTGCCCGCCGCACCGCGCCGGTGGTGGAAATCACCTGGTGGGAGGCAAACGCCTTCTGCAAATGGCTGACAGAACATTGGCAGGAGATTCCCGAATACGCCGCGCAAGCCGAAATCCTACGCGGAAAAATCATCCGCCTGCCGACCGAAACAGAATGGGTTCTCGCCGCCGGCGGATTGGGGAAACCGCTTGTTAAGGGAAAAGGGAAACTTTATCGTTTCGCCTGGGATGAGAAGGATGAAGTAACAACCGACGAAAAAGAAATTTTGCGCCGCGCCAATGTGGGCGAAAGCGGAATCAACCGCACCACGCCCGCAGGCATGTACCCTTTGGGGCGAACCAAAGAAACAGGCATTTGGGACATGAGCGGGAACGTTTGGGAATGGCAGACAAACTTTTATGACAAAGATCGAGACTGGTTGGGTCTGCGGGGCGGCTCGTGGAGCTTCAATGAAGTCAACGCCCGTCTTGCCTACCGCAACTTCAATCCCCCGAACGGCGAATGGCTCAGCAGCGGTTTTCGGTTGGTGGTGTGTTCCCCGCCCAGTTGAGTTCTTGTTTTCTGTTTGCTGTTTTCTGCGTTCTGACCTCACCCCCAGCCCCTCTCCTTGCAGGAGAGGGGAGTCGCCCTCCCGCCGTAAGGCGGGAAAAATTTTGAAAATTTCGACGCCATAAGGAGAACCTATGAGAACGTACAAACACCTGTTTCAGCAAGTATGTAGTTTTGACAATCTATTGACTGCTTACTACAAAGCCCGCAAAGGGAAGCGCGGCAAAGGGCGCTGTCCTGTTCTGGTAATGGCGTCTTGACGCCGCGAACGTCCGGACGGGGAACTTACCGCTCACTGCTCACTGCTCACTGCTCACTGACAGTACTTACGCAGTTGAGAAAATAGAACATTGACAACACAAAAGGGA
>DYID01000047.1:0-12464 GCA_020723805.1 Anaerolinea sp.
TCTTGATCTGCTGCGCTATGTCGGCATATTGTCAGAATAATTTGGAAAAGTGCAACATGTCGCCTGAAAACACGAGATAAATCTCGCACTACCGCGTAAGGTGACTTATCACACTAAAAACGCAATAAACACCGCCATTCCACACAGGCACAGGTCAATCAAGATCACAACCGCCCACAGCACATTGACATAGCCCGGCATACTGCGTTCGAGAACCGATTTGGATGGATTGTTCGGATCGTAATAGACCATTACCTGCGCTCCAATCGGATACCGCCCCGCCGTTTTCTGCGCCCCCGTCCCGCCTACGCCGGGACCCGGGGCAATTTTATTTCCCTGATACACTTGTCCCATGACTTGATAACTATAGTGAACGACAGGATACGCCACCGATGCCCCCTTGCTCCCGCGCCGCCACTCGATGCCGGAATAGGTCACCGTTCCCATCGTGGAGGACCATGTCGCCGCATCTGCCACACTCCGCCGCGTGGTGAAGATAATGCCCAGTAAAATACCGTCAATCAACAGAACAGAGAAAAGTATCGAACCAATAACGATAAGGGTGGGAGAATCCATGTTTGCTCCTTTTTGATGTTGATTTTCCCAAAGCCCAAGGGAAACCGTCAAGGATGAAAAGTGTATAATCCCCCCTATGTCGGATATCCAGCCCGCTGAAAAAGAATTAACTGTCGTCATTCCCATCTACAACGAAGCCCAGTCCCTGCCTCACTTTTTGCCGGAACTAGTGGAAACCTGCCGCGCCAAAAACTGGAACCTAATCCTCGTCAATGACGGCTCGAGGGACGAGAGCGCCAGCATCCTGGCACGCTTCGCGGATCAACCACACGTCAAAGTGCTGCATCACAAGATCAATCGAGGTTACGGCGGAGCGTTGAAGACCGGTCTCCTATCGGCGCAAACCTCTTACGTGGTCACCATGGACGGCGACGGTCAGCACACACTGTCTGACCTGGATGCGGTTTATCAGTTTGCCGTCAGGACCGACGCGGATATGGTCATCGGCTCGCGCGCTGAAATGGAACACGTCAATCTCTATCGTGAACTGGGGAAATGGCTCATCCGTTCTTTCACACGCATCCTCGTCCCGCTTCGGGTGAAAGACCTGAATTCCGGCTTCAAACTCTACCGCACCCGCCTCGTCAAACACTATCTGCACCTCTGTCCCGATTCGATGGCGTTCAGCGACGTGATCACCCTGTTGTTCCTCAATCAGGGACATCTTGTTCTGGAAACGCCAATCACCGTCCGAAAACGAATCGGGGGAACAAGTTCGATCAGCACACGCACCGCTTTCGAAACCATCATCGAAATCCTGGGGCTTGTAATGCTGGTAAATCCCCTGAGAATCTTCCTGCCGCTTTCCCTATTCTGCATATCCGTAGGTCTGCTGTGGGGCATACCGATTGTAATTGCCGGGCGCGGTGTGAGCGTGGGCGCCATGCTGGCAATCGTACTGGGAACTCTGTTTTTCTTCCTCGGATTGATCGCCAGCCAGCTTGCGGCAATCCGCCTGCATCTTGCCAACCTTCACGATGAACACGACATGGAGTGACGCATCAAACCGGACCTCACACCTGCCACGCCCAAACAGGCATTCTACGCCCCATTGCGGTTTGCGACGGAATACGCCGTCGTCATGAACCAGCGATGAAAGTCGTGCAGGAACAGGAGCCAGCGAGAATTGGTATAACGCCTGATCACACGCCTTTCCTCCTCGATATAAACATTCCTGTGCCCCGTACTCGTCGTCTTTGACGAAGGGTGAATTTTGAATGCCGCCAGATACTCCGGAATAAACAGCGGGGAATACCGCGAATACAACCTGAGCCAGTAATCGTAGTCCATCACATAATGCAGGCTCTCATCCAAAAAACCGACGGCATCCAGGGCATCCCTGCGCCAAAACGTGGACGGCTGGGAGATATAGTTTGTCATCACCAACAGCGGGAAACTGCCCCGTTTGAGCAACAGATTCTTGTAAGTTGTAATGGGCTTCCTGATCTCGTGGTTGCGCTCATCAACAATGCGGCACTTACCAACCGCCCACATCGCATCTGGATGACGGCTAAATGCCTCCGCGACCTTCCAAAGCGAACCGGGCAACAGGGCGTCATCCGCATTCAGGTAACCGACAATTCCCCCATCGGTCAACCGCAAGCCCTTGTTGATGGCATTGGTCTGACCTTTATCCGCCTCACTGACCCACTTGATCCTGTCGGAATACTTTTCCAACACCTTGAGCGTATTATCCGAAGACCCGCCGTCCATGACAAGATATTCAAGAGATGGATAATTTTGCGACAATACTGAAAGAATCGTCTCTTCGATGAATTCCCCCTGATTCAGGGAGGGAGTAACAATAGAGATTTTTGGATGTTGCATACTGGCTTCTGCTCTATTTGGAGTGAGTGAATACTTGAACCATTATAATTGACCTGTGAATCCACCTCGCATGGCTCTATACCTGAAACAGTGGAAACTCTCGGCAGTGGTGCTTCTCGTTGCGCTTGGCTGGCTGGCTGGCTGGTATCTCCCTTGGCAGCCCGCTTTGAATTCCCACATCTGGCTCCGGCTGGGAATTGGACTAAGCCTCTTCCTCGTACCGGGGATGTGTGCGTATGGGCTGTTCGCCAGTCAGCCTGGATTCACCTTTAGCCACATCACATTCGGGTTTGTCATCTCTCACCTGATATTTGCCCTGCTTGGTACGACAGGACGCTTTTTACATCTTTCCTTTGAAGTCATCAAACTCATCATGGCGGCAATGGGGGCTGTCCTCCTTATCTTGTATCTGCAAACCATCATACGCAATGGCATCAACTTTCGCATAAAAGCCCTTCGCAAAAGTGATTTGCTGACGGCAGGATTAATAACTCTCGCCTCACTTGCCGCCTGTCTGATTGTCATCCAGCGCGTCCTCACCGACGATGACCTGACCTACCTTGCCTACCTCACAAACTGGCAAAACTCTTCCCGCTTGGATTTCAACGATATCATCTTTGGGGTAACAGCGCCTGTTCAGCCCCGTTTCTGGCTCATGAGCGCTCCTTTTTCACAAGCCCTCCTCGCCGACCTCAGTAACATGCCGGGCATTCTCTTTCTGAACGGTTATTACGAGCCCTTCCTCGTCTTTATTTCCGTTCTGGGCTGGTACGAACTGGCGCGTGCGCTGAAATTTTCCCGCCGGGCGGCGGGCGCTTCGGTTATTCTCCAATTGGGCTTTTTACTGCTGCTCTCTGAATACCTGCATCCCGGCTCACCTTTCTATACCCAACTGAGCGCCGATAAAGCCACAGCCGCATTCACCATGGCGCCGGTCTTTTTTCAAAGCCTGGTTACTTCACTGGAGCAACCGGCAAAAGGCAATTTCATCCTTACCCTGCTTGCAGGCGTCAGCCTCACGCTCATGCATCCGGTGATCCTCGCATATTCCGCTTTCATTGGCGGCGCGTTCATCCTTTTCAACTGGAAACAGACTCAACGAATACCGAAGGTCATCCTTACAACGATACTATTCGCAATCCTTCTGCCTCAGGCTGCACTCCGCTTTGTCAACATACCTTCACAGGAGGATGAGATTCCCTATGCCATGCAGGATCTTCCCGTTCAGGGCGGGCTTAAGAATATGATTCAAACGTGGGGAAATACGCAATTCTACGGCTTCAATCCAATCATACTGGACATGAAACTCCCCTTTGCAGAAAAAATGCCAATCCCCCAACCAATCGCCGCGCGAGGCTGGCTGGTCTTCCCGTTTCTTGCGGCGGCGTTTGCCTTGAAAGAAGCAAAAACAAAAACATCCGCCCGCTTCATCCTGGCTTGCTTCTTGCTGGGTGTGCTGGCTTGGTTCCCCCTCAGCGGATGGGTCATCGGCTATTTCCTCTCTGCCTGGATGCTCGAACGAGCGCTTTGGTTGTTCCCTTTTGGATTGAGTGCCGTATACGCGCTTTTGGGCATCCGCGACCTCCTCAAAGCCCGTCTACATCCCTATCGAACAACCCACGCTTCGCTCCTCGCTTCAACCTGGTCTTTGTTGACCATTGCCTTTCTCACGCTGGGACTTTTCCTCTTCCACATGCGCGAAAACAACCTGCCAGACTTTGAGAAGTTCTCAGCCAAGACACAACGCTATCGCGGGTTGGCAGAAGCAGGTCAGGAATTGAACCGCCTAATAACCGGTCAGGCGTATGTGGCTGGTTCCGAGCAGTTGAACGACCTTATCCCCGCCGTCTCGCCCAAATCCAAATTGATCACTTTTCGCATCTCACAGCCATCGAGCATGTCCTATTTTCCCGAAAGCCAAAGGCTGGCACGAATCGCCGATATGCAAAGGCTGTTTTCGAAAAAGTCCTCACCCCAGGATAAAATGAACCTGATCGAAAAATACAATATTCAATTCCTGTTCCTGCAGAGTGCAGACCTGAGACTCTTCGAGGATTTGATTACCGCCTATCCAAACAGGGTGAAAAAAATTGAGGTCGGCGGGGTGATCATTCTTCAAATCGGCGGCTCTTGAGGCTCATTCCCTCAGCAGAAAATCCCCATCGTTCAAAAGCCCATCCAAAATCGTCCGTATGGTGTCTGCCTGAAGCAAGGCATCCACGGTAAAAGACTTCAAGCGCGCCTGGGTCGTCCGCACGGAGGGTTCGAGAAAATCGCCAAACGGCAGTGACGTGCGGAACAACTGATAATACAAAAACCGCCGCGCGTTACGCTTGAATTCCGCAGGCACCTCGATACGCTCCGCGCTCAAAAATGTTTCCAATTGCCTCCGGTAGGCGTCCACGCTTTGCGGAAAGAACACCGTCGGGTACTGCGTGAAGCGTGCCTTCCCCGCGCACAACACCGCCGCCCCCATGATGGACGCCTCCAACCCAATCGTAGAATTGTAGATCATCACAAACTTGGACTTTTGAATCAACTCATACGAACTCAATGTCTCATTGGGGTTTACAAAGACGACATTCGGCTCTTTTCGGACCTCACGCCGGTCCACCCATGCCTCGACGGTCTCCCGGCTCGATTTGCGCACGCGCAGCTCGTCGGGGTGCGCGCGGATGACGAACAGCGTCTCGCGGTGCGAACGGATGACATCCAGCACCAGGTCGAGCCACTGGAACATGTCATCGAAAACCGTGTTCGCGTGCGGCTGGCTGGTATCGAAAATGACGTTGGTAAAGACCGGCACGATTTGCTTGAACCCCGCCGCCTTTCGCAGGAACGCCTCGTCCAGCCCTTTCATGTCGGGCCAGAATTTGATGCCCGCCATCGTGAAATCGCCCCGAAAGCGTTTGGCAAGATAGGCATCGAGCCGCGTGTTCTGTTCGTCGTTCAGTTCGAAATCATCGGGGATGTGAATGGGGTAGGCGGTCGCTTCGCCGTCGGTGAAGAAGGCGGAGGCGGGCTGCAACCCCACCTCATGCGTGATGACGCGGATGCCGCGTCCTTTCGCCACGAAACGGGCGGTCGCTTCGGGGTAGAACTGCCCGTTGAACACCACAACAGCCCTCGGCTGAGTCCGATCGAGGAAATCCGAAAATTTTCGCGCCACATTCCACGCGGACAAAATGTACTCGCGCAAAAGATAGCGCGTGTTCTCATCGTCCTTCAGATGATGAATGCGCAAAATCCAGCGCAGACCGGGCAGGCAGAGGGGTCCGAGGGGGATGTCGTGAAAGTGGAAGGTGGAAAGTTCCGGCACGGAAAGTTGCGAAATACGAGACGCCAATTCTTCATCACGGTCATACTCAAACCACCCCACCTTTGACCCTTGATCCTCCACATTCGACGATACACCCGCATATAACGTCCGTGACTGATAGATACACGACCGGCACGGCATTGCCCGATGCGGATCGTCCTGATTCGTCCCCAGCACGCACTTGCTCATGCCGGAGCGGCAGGCAAAATATGCCACAGGGATGCCCTTCAGCCGCAGCGCCCATGAAGCCAGCAGGTGAAAGCCGCTGTTCCAGGAGAGGTCATCAATACCCGAGGAAACTTTGAAGAAGACCACCGGCGCACCGGCAGGAGACGGTTCCCGCCGGGCAACCTCCCGCGCGAAGGACGCAATCTTGAGGTTATTGAGCCTGCGGACTATTCTGCGCTTGATGCGTTGCGTGAAAAATTCGTTGAGGGCTTTCATTACCAATCGTTGTTTTTCTCGTACCCCAGCCTGACCAGCAAATCTCCCGCCACTTCCTTGAACAGAGATTTGTGCTCGTCGGTGAAATACTGTTTCCAGCCGCCGGTCTTGCCGGAGCGAAAGGTGTGACTCTTTTTCGGCTGAATGGCATTTACCAAAACAGCAAGCGCCTTTTCGCGCGGCGTGGGGATTTGGTAGCCGGTCTTTTCCACCTCATCGAGCATGGCGTCGAGCATGGCATCGCGGTTGTTGATGAGGTCCTCGAAGCGCAGGCAAAGCACGCCGGGCGTTTCCAGCCATTGAAAGACGCCCTCATACCTTTGCTTCACGCTGACCATCTTCAAGCCGCCGCGTTCGATGCCGGTGATTGCCACCTTGAGCCGCTCGCCGAAATCGGGCAGGGACTGGTAGTAGGCGTGCATACCGTGTTCCTCGTGCATGTCGGTGGCAAAGAAGACGTGCGAGACGAGCATGTCGCGAGGGTCGCGGTAAATGAAATAGTTGACGCGCCCCGCCTCGGTCAAGAATGAAGCGTTCTCGGGCGTCGCATCCACATATCCCCAGCCGATGACGCCCTGCGGGATGCGCCTTAACTCATCCAGTATTTCATCCTGCGTCCTTCTTCTTCCCTCTTTGGTAATCGTCCGCACGGGGTCAGCCGCCACATACCGATATGGCATGATTTGCGTGAAGCCGTTGAGGATTTGCAGCAGCAGATGAGAGCCGCTCTTCGGCTTGGCGTTGCCAAAGACCGGCGGCGCCTCGTGAAAGGAAAACCGCCGCCAGCGCAGAACGGCTTGGGCGGTCTTCCCATAGGGGCGGGCAAGGCGGCGGAGGTCTTGCATCAACGCCATGCGGTCACCTGCTTAATCTTCTCCGTTGACGCGGCGCAGTTTCTTCAGTGAGGACATTTCGCTGGGATACACCTTCTTCACGCCGTCGCCGAGCGAGGCTTCGGTCACGCGAATGTATTTGACAAGGCGCTCGAAACCGCCGGGTTCCACCGAGGCGGCTTGATCCGAACCCCACATGGCGCGGTCGAGGGTGAGGTGACGTTCCACCATGCAGGCGCCAAAAGCAACAGCAACCGCCGACGGCACCAGCCCCACCTCATGCCCCGAATAGCCGACGGGAACGTTCGGAAATTCGCGGCGCAGCGTTTCGATCATGCGCAGGTTCAACTCTTCAGGCTCGCACGGGTAGGTGCTGGTGCAGTGCATGAGCACCAGATTTTCTGCGCCTGCCACCTCCACACTGCGGCGAATCTGCTCCATGGTGGACATGCCCGTCGAGAGAATGAGCGGCTTGCCGGTCTTGCGGGCGTACTTTAGCAGGTTGTGGTCGGTGAGCGAGGCGGAGGGAATCTTGTAGGCGGGCGTATCGAACTTCTCCATGAAGTCCACCGAGGGTTCGTCCCACACCGAGACCATCCAGGCGATACCCTTCTCGCGGCAATAGCGGTCAATTTCGCGGTATTGCTCCTCGTTAAACTCCACCTTGTAGCGATACTCCAGATAGGTGATGTAGCCCCAAGGCGTTTCGCGCATTTGCTTTTGCTGTTCGGGCGGCGTGCAGACCTCCGGCGTGCGCTTTTGGAATTTGACCGCATCCGCGCCGGCGTGAACCGCCGCGTCAATCATGCGCTTGGCGATTTCCAAGTCGCCGTTGTGGTTGATGCCGATTTCCGCAATTACATAGGCGGGATGACCGTCGCCCACCATTCGATTTCCAATTTTGATTTCACGTGTCATGGGTTCTCCTTTTTATTGCGTAGCACAAGAAAGCGTGCTACGCAGGGATATTTTTCAAAATGACTTCACACAACTCCCGCACCGCGCCGTGACCGCCGGGACGGTTCAGGACGTAATCTGCCGCCTGTATCACTTCGGGATAGGCATCCGCCACGGCAACCGCCCAACCGGCGACCTCGAAACACGGCAGGTCGTTGAGATCGTTGCCCACATAGACGACGTTCTCCGCCTTGACCTTTTTCTGCTCGAGGACTTCGCGCATCACGCGCCCCTTGTCCTGGAGCCCAATCCCCTGAATGACCTCCACCCCGATCTTTTTCGCGCGCGCCGTGACGACGGGATTCGGCTCGGAGGAAAGGATCAACAGTTCGATACCCTTCGCCCGCAATTCCCCAAAGCGGATGCTGTCACTGCGCGACGCCGCCACTGATTCACGCCCGTCCTGGTCGGTCCACACGCGGTTATCGGTGAAGACGCCGTCGAAATCGAAGACAATGAGTTCGACCTTTTGCGGCAGGGGACGGCGGCGCCGCCCATCCGGCGTGACCATCTCCAACCCGCCCTGATAGACCAGCGCCTCGTACTTTGCCCAGTCGGCGGGGGTGTCAATGTCCACCGTGTAGCGCGGGTCAATGACCAGCGGATAGACGACACTGCCGGTCAGCGAGTTCTTGTGGGTGATTGTCGTCGTGCGGATGGCGTCAATGTGACCGGTCTGCCAGTAGGCAGGCGGGAGGATTTGGCGCGGCGCGTTGTACGGTTCGGCGATGCCCTCCACTTCCAGCAGGGGCGTCATCGGCTTGTCTGCGCCGTGAAAACGCCACATCTTGAAGGGGTTTTGTGCGGCAGGCACCACGCCGCGCACACTGTCGGCATCCGCATTTGCCAGCAGAATTTTGACCGCGTTGTCCACCATGTCTCTGGGGCGGATGGGCGAGGTGGGGCGCAGCTGCACGACCACTTCGGGCTGGTAGCCCTCGCTCTCCTCCAGCCATCTCAGAGCGTGTTCGAAGACCGGGAAATCCAGTGTGCGGTCTTGCGCCAGTTCCGCCGGGCGCAGGAAGGGGACTTCCGCCCCCCACTGACGCGCCACATCGGCAATCTCCTCGTCATCCGTCGAGACGATGACGCGCGTGACGCTCTTTGCCTGCAATCCCGCCGCGATGCTCCAGGCAATCAGCGGGAAGCCGGCAAACGGCTTGATATTCTTGCGCGGGATTCCTTTCGAACCGCCGCGGGCAGGGATGAGAGCGAGGATTTCGGTCATCGGTGATTAGAAACTGGTAAATGGTAAATGGTAATTGGTAATTGGTAATTGGTAATTACCAGTTACCAATTACCAACTTGTCCAGCCTCCATCCACCACCAGGTTGCCGCCGGTCATGTAGGAGGATGCGTCGGAGGCGAGGAAGAGCAGAGCGCCGTTCATTTCGTCCTTGTTTGCCATGCGCCCAAGGATGGTCTTGGCGGAATAGTTGCGGACGAAGTATTCCTCGTGATTGTTGAAGATGCCGCCGGGCGTGAGCGCGTTGACGCGAATCTCCGTGCCGGCATAGTAGGCGGCGAGGTATTTGGTGAAGCCCAGCACGCCTGCCTTGGTCACTGTGTAATAGACCGGCTTGAACGCCACGCGCTGACCGTCCTTGATGTAAATGCGCTGGTCGGGACCGTTCAACCCGTAGGTGGAACAGATGTTGACGATACTGCCCTTCTTTCCCTGCGCGAGCATCGGCTGGACGCACGCCTGCGTGACGAGGAACATGCCGGTCAGGTTGACGTTCAGGGCGGCGTTCCACTGGTCGAGCGGGTAGTCCTCGAAGGCGCCGGGGGTGATGCCCTTTTTCACGGCGTCTGGGTCGAATTTGGGGTCGAGTGCGGCGCTGTTGACGAGGATGTCGAGCCGCCCGAAGGCGGAGAGTACCTTCTCCACCATGGCGCGCACCGAGTCCGGCTGGGTGATGTCGGTGGGGACGGCAAGGGCGTGGTATCCGTTTTTCGAGAGCGCATCAGCCGTCCCTTGCGAAGCCGAAGCGTTCAAGTCCACCACCGCTACCGAGGCGCCGGCTTCTGCCAGCGTGCGGCAAAATTCCATGCCGAGCAGTCCCGCCCCTCCAGTTACCACGGCAACGCGCCCGGTCAAATCGAATTTTTTCTGAATGTGCATACGTCCCTCATGGTTTTGTGTAAATTTCATCGCCCTGACCTTTGAAGGCGAGGCGTAAATCTGTCGTCATGGGTTCTACATCGCCGGTAAGGTTTTCGCCGCCGTCGAACACTGCCAGCACTGCTTTGCCTTGGAGGATGTCGGCTTGCATGGCGGCAACCGCCGCTTCGAAGCCGGGGATTTCCCGCGCGGTGGCTGAGTCGTAGCGGCTGGGCAAAACGCGCGCGCCGCGCCCGGTGTAGAGATAGACGGCGGCTGGTTCATTGGTGTAAATGCTCACATCTTCGGGCAGCGTGCGCAGGTATGCCATCGCCTGCGAATCGTACCACTGAAAAGAGGCATACCCCAGCCCGCCCTGCGACCAGTGCGCCAGCGTGACGGATTGTTTATATACCGAAAGTCCCAGAAGCAGAATGACCGCCGCAATTACCAGCGGACGGTTCTTTTTACGCAGCCAAATTCCCAACGCCATCAGCAGGATGAGCAGGCTGACAAACACAGGCGCCAGGATGCGGAGTTTGAATTTGGTGGCGGCGTCGAACAGGGTCATGGATGCGACGATGGAGGCGAGGTAGGCGAAGAGATAGAGCGCGGTGGTGAACGAGACCACCTCGCGCGACTCTTTTCCGCCTCTTTTCAACTCCGACGCCTGCCTCGGTTTCGAGAAGAGGTTCCTCACCTGAAGCAGTGTCCACGCCAGCGCCGCGCCGAGGACGAGGAGGATCAGCCCTTCGAGCAAATACGGCTGTTTCGCCATTGCCCGCCGCCATTCCTCCACAGGGACGAGAAAACTGGAGAACGTGTACACGCCCAGCCGCAGGTTTTCTGCAGTGATAGGGTGCCAGGCAAGGACGCGGTTGGTGACGTTATCGGCGACCAGGCGGTTGCGGAGCGCCCAGCCGAACGCAAAGGGCAGAAAGCCCGCCAGAAAAATGCCCATGCTAATCAAACGCTTGCGCCAGGTGGAACGCAGCACAACGATGGCGGCAAGGAAGGTGGCAACCAGCGCCAGCCCGGCGTAGCGGGTGAGGTATGCCAAGCCTGTCAATGCGCCGCAGGCGGCAAGCCACCACCACTCGCCGGCGATTCCGCGTCCCACCGAGGAGGGCGGGAGTTCGAAGTACAGGTCGAATGCCCAAAAGGCAAGCAGTGAAAGGAAGATGAAGAGCGGCTCGCTCATGGCGGCGGTGTGCACCTGAAGCAGGTCGCCGCTGGCAACGAACAGCGCGGCGGCAACCAAGCCGGCAATCAGCGAGGGGGTCATCCGCCAGACGAGGATGCCCAGCAGGGCGGCATTGAAACCGAACAGCAGAGCGTTGAGGAAGCGCGTCCCGCGCAGAGGGTCCAGCCCGAATAAGCCGAGGAACGCGAGCGCGGAGGAAAAGCCCGGCGGGAAGTGAGTCACCGGGCGGCTGCTCTCCAGCCAGATGGCGCGGTAGCCCTCGCCCGCCAGCAGACTGCGCGCGCCGGCAATGTAGGCAATCGAGTCATCCGAAAGGAACAAGCCTTCGGGAGTGGCGCGAAGGACGAGAATCGTTCCGGTGGCGGCAATCAGGATCAGGGTCAGGAAAGATGCGAGGCGGGGGGAGATGCGGATGGTCATGGAAAGAACAGGGAGGGCGGGGTTTCCCCCCGCCCATCCATGAGGGCATTCAGTAGTTCACGAAAGAGTTTCGCAGCGGTGACTTTAGTCGCTTTTTAGCCAAACGACTAAAGTCGTTGCTGCGTTTTCGTGATCTACCGATATTCCATTTCAGATGTGGTTCAAGAATCCCTTTTCTTCGAGGTATTTGATGATGATGCGCGCGTTCTCTTCGGGAGTGGAGCCGTAACCCTTGAGCGTAATTTCGGGGTCAATCGGCGGTTCGTAGGGATCGTCCACGCCGGTGAAGCCCATGGGCTTGCCTTCCTGCATTGCCTGGCGCGCCTTGGCGTAGAGACCCTTCACGTCGCGTTGTTCGCAGACCTCAACGGGCGTGTCCATATAGACGGTGATAAAGTTTTCGCCGACCATCTTGCGCGCTTCGTTGCGGGTGGCGCGGTAAGGGCTGATGGCGGCGCAAATGACTACGCCGCCCGCGCGCACGATTTCGCCCGCCACAAAGCCGATGCGCAGGATGTTGGTGTCGCGGTCTTCCTTGCTGAAGCCAAGACCCTTGGAGAGGTGTGTGCGCACCACGTCGCCGTCGAGAACGGTGATTTGGCGTCCGCGTTCGAGGAGGAGCGAGGTCAGCACCTGGGTGGTGGCGGTCTTGCCTGAGCCGCTCAAGCCGGTGAACCAGATGCAGAAGCCCTGTTTGTGGCGCGGCGGGTACATTTCGCGCAGGATTTCGGCGGTTTCGGGACGGGTAAACCATTCGGGCAGGAGTTTGCCCTTGGCGAG
>DYID01000047.1:12564-17350 GCA_020723805.1 Anaerolinea sp.
TTGGGGTCAGCCGTCAGCGTGATGGGAAGCGGGAAGAGCGTCCCATCGGCAAGGCGCATTTCGTGCAGGACGCGTTCGTAATCCGCCTTGCCCATGAAGGTGGTAAGCGGCGAAAAACCGCCGGTGGCAAGCAGTTCGAGGTCGCACAGATTGCGCATGGTGATTTTGATGGAGGGAAGTTTGGGCGCGCGGGCAAGCAGTTCCTCGCGCTCCTTTCCCTCGACGACGAGATTCACCAGTTTTCCCCCGTATGGGGTGATCAATTTCGCTTTTGACATGAGTACTCCTTGAGCGGAAGACTTCGGAAGTCTTGCGGGCTTCCAAAGCCTGGAATGTTCAGACACAGGGCGCAATTATAACCCAAAATTCAGCGGGTGAATTTTGGGTTGGTTACAGTTCGAGAGAGGGACATTATTCCGCACAATAATAGGCATTGATGACCCCCATCGTTTGCTCGTCCAGTCCCGGCAGGGAAGCAAGGCTTTGGCAAACCTGTGAAAACACAAAGGGATCAGCCTTTCGCATGTATCGTTTGATTTCGATCAAGCGGTCGGTTTTGCCCTCCCGCGCGTACGCCTGCAAAAACGGCATCCATTCGATGTGATCCTGCGGCAGGAAGCCTCTTTCGAGCGCTTCATTGCCAAGTCGTACAACCTCATCCCATTCCCCGCGCTGACGGGCGAGGCTGGCTTTTTCGTAGTAGTAGCACCAGCCGTGAGGCGGTTCCGCGCCAAAAGCCAGCCGGGGAGGAGTGTGAGATTCAGCGTCCACGATGACATTTCCCGCATCGGAAAATGGAGCAATGAGCATGACGTTGTCCCTTTCGAACTCCGACAATTCCGGCTGTGTTCCATCAATCAGTTGAACACAGGAGCCGGCGGATGGGCGGCTCAGGATAAGAATATTCCCATAATCAGAATAGGTAATGATGTTTTTACGGTTATCGTATTCCTCACCGCTGCGAACAAGAATTTTATTGATGGTTTGGTCATTGAGGACAACCGCAAACAAGGCAGGGTGAATGCGAGCCTTGTCCTCGAGTTTTTGGGGATAATAAATCAGGCTGGCAGGTCCCCATACAAAATAATCTTCCTGAATATTACCCAGCGGGTAATTACCGATTAGCGTCGTGCCTTTTTCAAACTGAGGAACCCGCCAACTGACCTGCCACCAGAATTCGTTCATCATCTTCGTTTGGGTGGATGCCTGCAGCCCATTGGCGTGATGCGCAAGGACGGAGAGGGTGGATAAAACCGCAATCAACGCCCAGCGAAGAGGCTTTGACGCGATAAAGTGGAAAAGAAAAACGCCCATCAGGAGAGCGGCGCCCGCCGCGCTTGCCAACGAATAGCGCGTGAAATTCACAAAATCCACTTGGCGGTTCACCAGAACAACAGGAACCAATCCCGCCATCAACATCCCCAACCCTAAAAAGATCATTTCCTTGTGCCAAGCAGTCTTTTCCCCTTCGTCCGCAACGTCCGTATGAGCGTTCGTCAATCTGTATGCAACCCATGTCATGAAGACGGCAATAGCGGAACCCAACAGGATGTGGCGGGGACGCAGCAGCGGCAGTAAATTCGAAAACGGGACGCCCCACGCAAGCCATAACACGTCAACCGCATCTGCCATCCATTGAACACCCCACCAAAACATCACAAGCAGGGGGGAGTTCGAAAAATTCCCCAGTTGCAAGCCGATATCCGTTGCGCCGCGCTCGCTTTGGAAGAAGAATATCCTCCAAACCAAAAATACCAGAGGGATGAAGAGGTTGGGAAGCCAGGCTTTGATTCCGTTTTGCAGGCGCTGCCGCCACATGCCGCCTTCACGATTAACCATAATCAACAGCGTGCCAAAACGGAGAAACTCGAACCCCAGAAAATACCCCACCAGCCCCAGATAGAGCCAGCCCAGCACTGTGGCGGCAATCAGCATCGGCACCCTCTCAGACAAACGGTCGCTCAACCATGCCCTGACAGACAGAGCGATCGAAAGCAACGCCGCCGCCAGGCTGACCATTTGAGACTGATAGTCAATGCCGTTGACCTGTGACAGAAAGCCGGGGTAAATCAAATAGAGCAATGCGGCAATCAGCAACACACCCTGTTGCCGGGACCACAACATTCGCAGCAGCCAGAAAAACGCCAAGCCGGAGATCAGGCGGAAGGCATAGGCGCTCAGGTTGTAATACAACGGGTTATCCCCAAACAAAGTATAGGCAGTCATCATGACCCATGCACGCGCCGGACGGTCCACGCTGAAGATGTCAATGAAGGCTCCAGGTCCGTATGCCTTGGCGGAGTACATCAGGTACCAGTCGTCGTTCATGTAGCCGATTTGACACACCCAGGGCAGGTAGGTCAATGCGGAAATTGCCGCCAAAAACAGGATGACGAGTGGAAGATGATACGATGTCAGAAATTTGCGCATTTCATGCCTCTGCCAAAGTCACCTTTTGACCGGTTTTCTGAGATTGACATGCCGCCAACGCGAGACGCAATGCCATGACGCCGTCTTCGAGGGTGCAAAGCGGCTCAAACTCACCCCGGGCTGTTTCAATGAAATGACGCATTTGACTCACGAAGAGATGATTCCGCTCGAAGCCTTCGGGTGGGGAAAAGGTCTCGATGGCGGGAGCAGGCGGGAGGTCCGAGTATGAACCGAAGGGTGCGGGGAATTGATAAAGGTGCAGGATACCGTCGGCGTTGTCCCAGCGCAGTGTGCCTTGAGTCCCGACAATCTCCAACGTATGACGTGGAGGTCTCTGCACGTAGTTGAGATGCACGCCGCCAATGGCTCCGTCGGAAAACTTGAGCCCGATTTCTGCAATGTCTTCGACGTCGAGTTGGAGCGGCGAGAGATGACCGTTGAACGACCAAAGCGATTCGACTTCGCCAATGAGAAAGCGCAGATAGTCGAGCGGATGCGTGAGGGTGCGGATGACGCCGCCGCCGAGGTCGGCGCGCGCGGCGTAACTCTGGCGGTAATCCTCCCAAGGATGCCACTGCGGCAGATACTCGCCCCAATGGGCATGGACGGTGAGGATTTTGCCGATGGCGTTTGCCCGAATGAGCTCACGCGCTTTGTTGAGCGTGGGATGATAGCGAAACTGAAAGCCGACGAGGATTTTGCTTCCGCTTTTTTGCGCGGCTTGCCGGAGGAGGTCGAGGCGGTCGAGCGAATCGGAGACGGGCTTTTCGAGCAGGATGGCGCAGCCCGCCTCGGCGGCGGGAATGGCAACATCCAGATGCAGCGCGGTGGGGTTGGCGACGATGACCGCATCGGGTTTGTGTTTTTCGAGCGCTTCGTGAATGTCGGTTTCGACGGGATAGCCCGCCAGTTCGTCGTCGGGCAACGTCGCTTTGCGGGCGCGGAGGAGGACAATGTCGCGTTCGCCGAGGGCGATGAGATTGCGAAAGTGGCGGCGTCCGATGGAGCCAAGACCTGCGATGAGGAATTTCATTTTGCCTCGTAGGGGCGGGGGCTCCCCGCCCAGGGCGGCAGGACGCCGCCCCTACGTTGAATTACCAATTCAAATCCTTCTCGTATCCCCACCTGACCAGCACCTCGCCCGCGACTTCCTTGAACACGGCTTTGTCGCGTGCGGTGAACAGTCGCTGCCAGTTGCCAGCCTGCCCTTTCGATAGGAAGGAGGCGATGCCTTCATTGCGCTGCGCCTGCCATTCCTCATCGGGGTTGGAGGACATTTCGGCTTGAATTGCCTTTGCCAGCGTTTTGCTGATTTTCTTCACGCCTAAAAACTTCCAGACTTTGGTCATTTCTTCGAAGGGAGAAACAAGCAAGTCTTCATACCGCAGGGAGTGGTAATTTTCACCGTACAGCCTCTGCGCTTCGGCGTCCACCTCTGCCAAGTCGTCTGCCCAGCGTTTGGCGATGTTGCGGATGAAGGTCTCGGTGAAGATCGAGCGGCGTCCGTCGCTGAAGGGAGCGGGATCAGCCTCCAGGTCGGCGATGATGCGTTTGTCTTCGGCGGTGAGGAATTTGGATTCTTCGACAAAGTTGCGGAAGCGTTCGGAGATGAGCACGTCGCGTCCATCACGGACGATGTTGACCAACTTCGCATCGGGATAGACGGCATACGCATCGCGCACCGCCTGACCGTGAATCGTGGACGAGGGGCTTTTGTCTCCCACGATCCTTTTGCCCTCGCGGGCGGCGTCGCGTTCCATGATGAAGTCGGCGGCGGCACGCAGAACGAGCGGCGAAAGGTCGCGCCCGTGATTCCAGCGGTTGGATTTGCGCGTGAGCCATTCTTCGATCTCGGGCGAGTCCACCAGCGATTTGAGCAGGGGTTTGCGCGTGAAGAAGTGCGCCTGATAGTTGCAATGAACTTCGGGATGCAGGCGGGCGAGGCGCATGAGGAGCGTCGTCCCCGAACGGGCGTGACCGAGAATGAAGAACTTGTCGCGCGGGAAGAATTGCTTGATTTCCGCCACTTCTTCAGGCGTGATGGCGGGAATGGGATTACGGGTTTTGTTTTGGGTCTCGCCTTTAAGTAGAATACGGGCGGCAGATTTGAGGCGGGAAAGCATTGTGTGAAATCTCCGTGTGTGGCTGAAGTTTAGCATGACCCCTCTCTTTCGACAAATTCGGAATTGCAGGAACATACACCCGCCCGGCTGAAAATGCCGCGCTATGCCAAGTTGACAAACCCATCCTCCCATAGTAATATTTGCGGCGCTCTCCCCATGCCGAGGTAGCTCAGCGGCAGAGCAGGGGACTCATAAGCCCTTGGTCGTGAGTTCAAATCTCACCCTCGGCACTA
>DYID01000015.1:0-41221 GCA_020723805.1 Anaerolinea sp.
CGAAGTTCGCCATCCGTGAAGGCGGTCTGACCGTCGGCGCCGGCGTCGTCACCAAAATTCTGGAATAAGAGAAAGTTGGTAAGTAAGTATGGCATCCAAGAAGAAAGACGTTCGGCCCGTCATCACGCTTCAATGCAACGAGTGCAAGGAACGCAACTACACGACTGAGAAAAATCGCCGCAACGACCCGAATCGTCTGGAGTTCAGCAAGTACTGTCCGCGTTGCAAGAAGCACACGACGCACCGCGAAACCAAGTAGTCATATAGTCTGATAGTTGCCAGTCTGATGTCGCTGGACACAAATAGTCTATGAGGCTATCGGACTAAAGACTATAAGACTACCTAGGCCAGTAGCTCAATTGGTAGAGCACTCGTCTCCAAAACGAGCGGTTGTGGGTTCAAGTCCTGCCTGGCCTGCCTGACTGTCAATGCCGCTTTTCCAAAGGCGGCATTTTAACGGCGTGAAAAAACTCAAGGAGATACAGTCTTGGCTGAGAAAGCAAAAGGCAAGAAACCGAATCCGGTCCAGGCATACTTCCGCGAAACCATTGGCGAGCTCCGCAAGGTAACCTGGCCCACAAGACGCGAAGCCCTGCAACTAACGGGACTCGTGATTGTAGTCATGATCGCCGTCGGCTTCATTCTTGGAATGACCGACGCCGTGGCGCGTGGTTTGCTGGGATTGCTGCTCGGCTGAACCGCCGCCAGGAAATTGAGGTCGAATGGTGTTACAAGAATCGCCCGAACCCATCGAACGTCAACCCGACGAGACCGCTGAAACGACGGGTGAAACGCTCGAGCCGCAGGAAACGGCTTCTAATGTGAAAGCGACATTGGAAGCCTCTGATGCTTTAAGCGATTCTTCGGAACGCCCGTCTTCCGTTCAGGAAGAGACGCCTCAGACCGCCCCGGCGCCTGCTCCTGCATCCCAGCCTGCCGCTCCCTCCAGCGACGCTCCCGCTGCTGAAGGGGAGGGTCCGGCGTGGTATGTGATCCATTGCTACTCGGGATACGAGAACAAAGTGCGTCACAACCTCGAACAGCGCATCGAGACCATGGGAATGAAGGACAAGATCTTCGATGTCGTCATCCCTACCCAGGAAGAGATCGAGGTCAAAGACGGCAAGCGGCGTTCCGTGGAGCGTCATATCTTTCCCGGCTATGTCTTGGTCAACATGCTGTTGACAGAAGAATCCTGGTATGTGGTGCGCAACACACCCGGCGTGACGGGCTTCGTCGGCATGGGAAACACGCCGACACCGCTGCGCCCTGAAGAGGTTGCCCAAATCATCAAGCGCATGGAAGCCGAAGCGCCGACCGTCAAGGTGACGTACAAGGTTGGCGAGCGCGTCCGCATCATTGACGGTCCGTTCAATGATTTTCGCGGCGTGGTGGCGGAGATTGACATGGAGCGCTCGAAGGTGCGCGTCAACGTCTCGTTCTTTGGACGCGAAACACCGGTCGAGCTGGACTTTTTGCAGGTAGAAAAGGCTTAGAGAAAACAGTAACAGGCTGAGGGTCGGGAAGGAAGCGTTTCCTCGTCTCAGTCTGATACAGTGGGAGGGCGTCCCGTAAAAATCGCCCGCTAAAACCACACAAGGAGTAAAAATGGCAAAGAAACTGAAGGCAATTGTTCGTCTCCAGCTGGAGGCTGGAAAAGCCAACCCGGCGCCCCCGGTGGGTCCGGCGCTGGCTGGTCATGGTATCAACATCATGGCTTTCTGCAAGGAATATAATGCCCGCACGTCGAACCGCCCGGGTGAGATTATTCCGGCAGAAATCACCGTCTATACGGACGGGTCGTTTACGTTTGTTTTGAAGACCTCGCCGGCGTCAGTGTTGCTGCGCAAGGCGGCAAAGGTGCAGAAGGGCTCGAGTGCGCCGAACAAGGAAAAGGTCGGCAAGGTGACGCGTGCGCAGATTCGGGAGATCGCGGAGTTGAAGATGAAGGACCTGAACGCGATCAACCTCGAAGGCGCAATCAAGCAGATTGAAGGCACAGCCCGTTCGATGGGCATCACGATTGTAGATTAATTTTGTGGGAGTGGCGTTCTTCGCGCCACGCTTGTACCACGGAGGAACCCATGGCTAAACACGGAAAAAAATATAAAGCCGCTCTGGCTAAAGTGGATTTGGAAAAAGAGTATCCGGTGCGCGAGGCGATTGCCCTCGCCAAGGAAACCAGCATTACCAAGTTCGATTCGACGGTGGAAGTTCATATCCGCACGGCGCTCGATCCGCGTCAGTCGGACCAGCAGGTGCGCGATGTGGTGGTGTTGCCGCACGGCTTGGGTAAGACCGTGCGCGTGCTGGTTTTTGCCCAGGGCGAAGGAGCGGCAGCCGCCCGCGCGGCCGGCGCGGACATGGTCGCCGATGACGATGAGTCGCTGAAGAAGATCGAAGGCGGCATGCTGGACTTCGATGTGGCGATTGCCACCCCCGATGCAATGGGTAAGGTGGGGCGTCTGGGACGTGTGCTGGGTCCGCGCGGACTCATGCCAAACCCGAAGGCTGGTACGGTGGTCAATGCCGCTGACTTGCCGCGCGCCATCAAGGAAGCCAAGGCGGGGCGTGTCGAATTCCGCCTGGATAAGACCGCCAACATTCATGTCTCGGTCGGCAAGGCGTCGTTCAGCGTGGATCAGTTGTATGATAATTTTTCCGCATTGATGAGCGCGGTGCATAAGGCGCGCCCGGCAGGCGCAAAGGGCGAGTATATCAAGCGCATTACGCTCGCCACGACGATGGGTCCCGGGATCAAGGTCAACCCGGCGGAGACCCACAAACTGGAGGTTAGCGGGTAAAATTCGACCCGAATCCTGTACGCCACTTCGCCAGTGAAGGCGGGTGTGGCGCTCGCCATTTGAAGCGTGAGCGTCACTTAATTTCCTGCTCAGGTGAAGACACAAGCAACCATTCCTCCTTTGGGAGTTGCATGAGTCTTTGCCTGTCAAGTGGCAAAGACTTTTTTATGGAAAGGAGGTGAGACCCTTTGGCAGTTACAAGAGAACGTAAAGAACAGGTGCTGGCCATGTATTCCGAATGGCTCAAGAAGAGCCAGGCTGTAATTCTTGTGGAATATACCGGCTTGAAGATGAAGGACTTGGATAACATCCGCGCCAAGGTCCGCGAATCGGGCGGCGAGTTCCATGTGTTGAAAAACACCCTTGCCCGCCGTGCATTTGCTGCGCATGGCATGAATCTGCCTGCGGAATTTCTCGAGAAGAGCACGGCTGTTTCGTTTGCTTTTGCGGACCCTGCGTCCACGGCAAAGGCTTTGAACGATGCGACGAAAGGCAGTGAATTCGTCAAGGTAAAGGGCGGGTTCATGAGCGGTCAGGTGCTGAACGCGGCGCAGGTCAAAGCGCTGGCAGATATGCCGCCGCTGCCGGTGGTCCGCGCGCAGTTGTTGGGTGTGCTGCAAGCGCCCGCTGGGAAACTGGTCCGCACGATTGCCGAACCCGCTCGTGGTTTGGCGGCTGTTATCAAGGCTTTCGCAGAGAAAGCCCCCGCCGCGGCGTAATCGGCTGGTTATTACGCAATTGACAAAAAAAAACTATCTCATTTGTAATGGAGTGTAAGCAATGTCTGAAAAGCTCGAAAAACTCGTGGAAGAACTTTCCACCCTGTCCGTCCTCGAGGCGGCTGAACTGGTGAAGAAATTGGAAGAGAAGTGGGGCGTCTCTGCCGCCGCTCCTGTGGCGATGGCGGCGATGCCCGCCGGCGGCGCCGCTGCGGCTGCCGAACCCGTTGAAGAGAAGACCGAGTTCGATGTGATCATCAAGGACGCCGGCGCCAAGAAGATTGACGTGATCAAGGTGATCCGCCAGTTGACCAGCCTCGGTCTCGGCGAAGCCAAGGCTTTGGCTGAAACCCCCGGTGGCAAGGTCCTTTCCGCCGTCGGCAAGGATGTCGCCAACGACGCCAAGAAGAAACTGGAAGAAGCCGGCGCGACGGTTGTGCTCGAGTAAGTCGGTTCTTCTGTGGAACAAAAAAAGGCGGCTCACGCGAGCCGCCTTTTTTGTTTACTTGCCTTACACGGCAAGCGGTTTGTCCACTTTGCGAATGACCATGACCACCTTGCCTTTGATTTCGAGCGGTTCAGTCTTTTTGATGTAGATGGGTTTCATGGTGGGGTTGGCGGGCTGGAGGCGGTAACGATCCTTTTCCTTGAAAAAGTATTTGAGGGTCGCTTCGTTGTTGTTGGGCAGCCAGACCGCCACCATTTCGCCATTGCGCGCTTCGTTGGTCTGTTTCATGACAACGATGTCACCGTCGTTGATCATGGCGTCAATCATGGAGTCTCCCTGCACGCGGAGGGCATAGAGATCGTCGCCTTTTTCTTTGGAGGGGAGGAGGCTGCGGGCAATGTCCACAGCGTCGGCTTCGTTGTCGGTATAACTCAGCCCGGGTTGCAATTCGGGGAGCGGTTGACCGGCGGCAATGGGACCCAGAATGGGCACGCGGAGCATGTTGCCCGCTTGGACGATCTGGTTGACCTTGCCGGTCAGGCGCATCCCGCGTGACACGCGGTCGTCACGCTCAATGTAGCCCATCTTTTCCAGTTGTTGGAGGTAATAGTTGACAACGGACGTGGACGAAATTTTGACCTTTTCGCCAATTTCACGGATGGAAGGGGGGCGTCCGTGTTGGGTCTGGTATTCGTTGACGAATTCCAGCACTTTTTTGTGTTTGTCTGTCAGCCCCTTGCTTTGTCGAGCCATCATCATAGCAGCCTCCCGAGCGTTTTTCGCTCATTTGTGCTATGAATGATACTCGAACGTCTGTTCTGTGTCAAGCCCGTGAGTTTTGGGAAAATCAGATCCAGGTGCGGCGGCGCATCCACAGGTACATGCCGAAGGGGAAGAAGAGCATGATGAGAACGGTGAGGGTGAAGATGGAGCGTGTAGTCCAGCCGGTCAGGTTTGCCACAGGTTCGAAGAAGTTCATGCCAAAGAAGCCCGTAATGAAGGTGATGGGCATGAAGAGCGTGGTGATGATGGTGAGGGTCTTCATGATGTCGTTCATGCGGTTGTTGATGACGGAGAGGTAGGTGTCGAGCGCGCCGCCAACCAGGTCGCGCAGGCTTTCGTTGAGGTCGTGCAGGCGGACGAGGTGATCGTAGAGGTCGCGGAAGAAGATGCGGTCCCGCGGGTCTATTACCTGGAAGTCGTCGCGGGCGAGTTTGTTCATGACTTCGCGCTGGGGGAGAAGAATCCGCCTCATCGCCAGGAGAACGCGTTTGAGGGCAAACAGCCGTTCGAGAGTCTGAGGCGAGGGTCTGTCGAAAACCTGGTCTTCGATTTGGTCAATAGTTTCGTCAATGGTTTCGACAGCCGGCATGTAGGCGGCGATGAGTTTGTCGGCGATTTTATAGAGGAGGTGGTCGGCGCCATCCTGCAGGATGCGCGGGTCGCGGCGGCAGGTATTCCAAGTTTCATCCACAGCGGGAATGGAAAGATCGTGGTGGGTGACCACGTAGTTTTTGCCGAGGAAGATGTCCAGTTCGTCAATCTCGGTGTCCCATTCGCTGCCGTTGTGCGCGACAGCCATATAGTTGAGAGCGATGTAAAGGTAATCGCCCCAGTCGTCGAGTTTGGGCGAATGGGTTTGCTGAAGAGCGTCTTCGATGGCGAGGGGATGAAAGCCGAAAGCCGTGAGGATGGGGAGGCAGGTTTCAGGAGGTTCACCGGAGAAATCCACCCAAAGCAAACCGCGGCGGTTGCGGATGAGTTTGGGGAATTCGTGAGGCGGGATGTCGGTGCGGAGGGGGACGCCGGCGGCGTAATAAAGGGAACGGATCATGGTCTCTTCCAGTTTTTAGTGAAAATAAATTCTACCTTTCAAATAATTGAAAATAGACTTCATCTTATTTGACAATATCAAGGTTTAACTTGACAATATCGAAAATTGCCTTATAATTGTTCAAGGATCATGAAAATGTTCGAGAAACAAGGCGAAATGTTTGGACCTTTTGTGCTTTCCAATTCTCAGTTGGGGATGCCGAGGATTCCCGCCGCTCTTTTGTCGGCGACGTTTCAGGCTTCATTTGCATTATCTTACCAGCAATTTTTCCGTTTCTTTGATACAAATTTCGCTTCTGTGAAATCTCCCGATGTTGTGTTGCAGGCGGGAGGTTTTGGACTCTGTGTGCGACAGCCTAGTTTGACTTTTCCAGTGGCAACGTCTGCTGATTTGCCAGCTGGCGCATAGATAACTGATTGGAGGAGTACCCATGCATCCTGCACCATCCCGTTGTCCGGTTTGTCAGTCCGAGTTGACCGTTACCCGTTTGCAGTGCGCCTCGTGTGACACGTCCATCGAGGGACGCTTTACCAGCGGACCCTTTGGGCATTTGAGCCCGGAGTATGTGGATTTTATCGTGACGTTCGTGCGCTGTGAGGGCAAGATCAACCGCATGGAACAGGAACTCGGTCTTTCGTATCCGACGATTCGCAACCGCCTGCATGAAGTGATTCGCGCGCTGGGCTATGAACCCGGCAAAGAGGAAACCGTTGAAATCAGCGTGGAGCGGCGCAACGCCGTGCTCGAGGAACTGGAGGCGGGCAGGATTTCGGCGGATGAAGCCATGCGCATCTTACGCGGAGAGGAGTAGCAGCCATGTCCAAAATGATTTCAGCCGGGAAGACGCCGAAAATCAAGGTGGATACGGTCGGCGGCGATTTGAGCGTGGTGGGCTGGGATGGTGATATTCTCGTCAAAGGCGATGAGGATGAAATCCGCATCCAGCAGAATGGCGAGGTGGTCACTCTCTCCTGCGGCGGCGACCTGGCTTTGCGCGTGCCGAAGGGCGCTTCTTTCGAATTTGGCAACATTGGAGGAGATGCCTCCATTCGCGGCGTGCTGGGAGATGTGTTTCTGCGGAACGTCGGCGGCGATCTTTCCATCCGTGATGCGGGTTCGGTGACGATTGACAGCATCGGCGCCGACTTCAGTCTGCGCAGCGCACATGGCGATCTCCATGTGAAGAACGCCGGCGGCGATGTGTCCATTCGGGATGCGGAGGGGAAGGTTATCCTCGATTCCGTAGGTAATGACCTTGCTTTGCGCGGGGCGCGGGGCGATGTGAAGGTCAATGTGGGGGAGGATGTGATTGTCTATCTCGACCCGCGCGCCGACGGCGAATATGCGGTGGTGGCGGGCGACGATATTTTGCTGGTCATTCCGCCGGATGCCGACGCCACCCTGACCATGCAAGGTGACCAGATTGAGGTGGACCTGCCCGGCGTGGAACCCGACGAGGATGCAACCGAGCGCGTGGTGGTGCTGGGCACCGGCTCCGCCAGGATTTCTTTGAGCGCGGGCGGCGATGTGCGTGTGAGCAGCCGCGAAGATGCCGCCGAGTATGCCGAGGAGTTCGGAAACTTTGCCGGGATGAACTTCGATTTTTCCGGTTTGGGCGACCGCATCTCCAAGCGGGTGGAGGAGGCAACCCGCCGCGCCACCAAACGCGCCGAGGAGGCAATGCGCCGGGCGGAGCGTCATGCTGAGCGTCATGCCCGCCGCGGGCGGGTGGGAATGAGTTGGACCTGGGACCTCAAGGGCGGTCCGAAGCCGCCCACACCGCCGGCGCCTCCCTCCGAGCCGGTGACGGATGCGGAGCGGATGGCAATTTTGAAGATGCTGGCGGAAAAGAAGATTACCGCCGAGCAGGCGGAGCAATTACTCGCCGCTTTGGAAGGAGGCAAGTAATGTCTTCGGAGGAGCGCAAAAAGATTTTGCAAATGGTGGAGGACGGGAAAATTTCGGCGGAGGAAGCCGTCCATTTGATGGCGGCGCTGGACGACGATGACGAGATGGAGGGAGGAGCGGCTGAGGCGGAGGTGGAGGTTTTGGAAGGCGGATCAGGCTCCGGCTACGAAAGAACCGAGGCGCCGGAGTTCGAGAGAATCAAGGCGCGGGCGCGCCGCTTTGCGTTGATCCCTCTGTGGACGGGAGTCGTGGTCACCTTGTTGAGCGCCTGGGCGGTGTACTCCATCCAGCAGAGCGCAGGGACGAATTTCTGGTTCTATTGCATGATCCTTCCGCTGATGCTGGGGGTGTTGTTGATTGCGCTGGGCGGCGGAGGACGCGCCTCCCGTTGGGTGTACGTGGATGTAAAGCGAAAGGACGCCAAGCCCGGTGATGGTCCGAGACATATTACACTGGCTTTCCCGGCGCCGCTGGGATTTTTGGCGTGGTTCTTCGATACGTTTGGTCATAACTTCAAAGGGATGAGCCGCGGCAAAGCGGATGGCATCGTTCAGATGATGCAAGCCGCGCGCGACTCGAACGAGCCTTTTATGGTGCACGTGGACGATGATAACGCACATGTGCAGGTATATATCGGCTGACGGAGCCTGAATGATTGACGCAAAGAAAAAGCCTTTGTTGAGCGGTTTGTTGATCTTGTTCCTGGCGGCGATGATTTTTGCAAACATCGGCGGGAACATGTACAGCGGCTTGATGCCGTTGTATCTGAAGGACCTCGGTTCCTCGATTTCGCAAATCGGTCTGTTTTTTACCATTTCACAGATCGTGCCGCTCTTTTTGCAGATTTTGGGCGGCTGGATTTCCGATACGCTTGGGCGCCTGCGCGCGATTGCCATTGGCAGTGTCTTCGGGGTAATTGGTTTTGTGCCGCTGGTGCTGGCGGACTCGTGGGGCTGGCTGGTGCTGGCGGTGGCGATTGGCTCGGTGGCGCGGGCGCTGGTGGGTCCGAGTTTCGACGCGTTCATCGCCGAACATTCGAGCGAGGAGAACCGCGGCAAAGTTTTCGGCATCACGCAGACGATTTTCATGATTGTTTCGGTGGTGGGTCCGCCGCTGGGGGGCTGGCTGGCGCAGGATTACGGCTTTCGGGTGATGCTGCTGGCGGCGGGCGCTTTCTATTTCATTGCCGCAGTCATGCGGATTGGCATGGCGCGCGAGGCGGCAAAGACCGAAACGGGAACGAAGACGCTCTCCTTCGCGGGGTTGAAATCCAACCTGGGCGCGATGTTCGGTTTGATGTTTTCGGGCGGGTTGATTACGTGGATTTTGCTCACCGACGGTTTCCGCGACGTATCCTTTCAACTTTCGGGAAACTTGTTCCCGGTATACATGCAGGAGATTGGCGGTTTGTCCATTCAGCAGATTGGGTGGGCGACTTCGCTGTTCGGCTTGTGCATGATGCTGGTGACCATTCCCGGCGGCTGGCTTTCGGACAAGGTGGGGGAGCGCTTTGGCATTGCGCTGGGCATGGCGCTGCTGAGCGGCGCGCTGTTTCTGCTGGTCAACATCCCGCAGGGAAACCAGTGGCTGTATTTTGCCGGCTGGGCGCTGGCAGGGATGGGCGTGGGCGTTTCGACGCCGGCGTATCAGTCGCTGATCAGCAAGGCGGTTCCGCAGCATTTGCGCGGCATGGCGTTTGGTTTGTTCAGCACAAGTTTGGGGATTGTATCCCTGCCCGCTCCATGGATCGGCGCGCAGTTGTGGGAGCGTTTCAGCCCGCAGTTCCCGTTTACAATTACGGCAATTGCCATATTGCTTTCGATTATTCCCATCTGGTTGAAGTTCAAACTTCCCAAGGCGGAGGAAAAATCGGAAGAGGCTGCAGTCGCCGCTGTTTCATCATGATTCTATACTGGAGGTAGATAATGGCATCCGCTGAAGAACGAATGAAAATCCTGAAGATGATCGAAGACGGCAAACTCAGCGCGGAGGAGGGCGCCAAACTGCTGGCGGCGTTGAGCGCCAAAAAGCCGACTCCGCCCCGCCCGCCGGGCATGCCGGGTGGAGCCAAGTGGCTGAGAATCCGCGTGACGGATATGCGCTCGGGACGCTCGAAGGCGTCGGTGCAAATCCCGCTGGCGCTGGTGGACGCCGGTTTGAAGATCGGCGCACACTTTGCGCCGGAGGTGGAGGGCGTGGACATGTCCAACGTCATGGAAGCCCTGCGCTCCGGCATGACCGGCAAAATCATTGACGTGACCGACGAGGAAGATGGCGAACACGTCGAAATCTACATCGAATAGCGCCGCCGAGTATCTTCATGGAAACATCATCGAAACGCCCTGCGGGGATGTTTGCTTTTATTATCATCTGGCTGGGACAGATTATCTCTGTGCTTGCCAGCGGTATGAGTCAGTTTGCGCTGACGATTTTCCTGTACGAAAAAACCAACAGCGCCACGGCGCTGGGGTTGATGCAGGTCTTTTATATCACGCCCTTTTTGTTGATTTCTCCGTTTGCGGGCGTAATGGTGGATCGTTACAACCGCAAACTGATGATGATGGTCAGCGACCTGGGGGCAGGGCTGGCGACGCTGGGCATTTTGACGGTTTTATATTTCGACGTGTGGCAGTTCTGGCACATGTATGTCGCCGCGGTCATCTTTGGGCTGGGCAACGCCTTTCAGTGGCCCGCCTATTCTGCCGCCATTACCACGATGATCCCGAAGGAACAGTTGGGTCGCGCCAACGGCTTGATGTCGCTGATGGAGGCGGGACCCGCCGTCATTGCTCCCATCCTGGCTGGCACACTGCTTCCCCTCATCAAACTGACCGGCATCCTTTTTCTGGATGTCGCCACATTCCTCTTCGCAATCGGCGCATTGATGATTGTGCATATTCCCCAGCCTGCCCGCACCCAGGAGGGTATGCAAGCCAGCGGCGGGATGTTGAAAGAAGCGGCATACGGCTTCAAGTATATTTTTGCCCGCCCAAGCCTGCTGGGCTTACAGTTGATCTTTTTTGCGGGCAATCTCTTTAGCGGTATCGGGTTCACGGTTTTTGCCCCCATGATTCTCTCGCGTTCGGGCAATGACAGCCTGATGTTTGGCTCGGTCCAATCGGCGGGCGCGATTGCCAGCGTGGTCGGAGGCGTGCTGATGAGCGCCTGGGGAGGCTTCAGGCGGCGCGTTCATGGGGTGTTGTTTGGCTGGGTGTTGAGCGGTCTTGGATTGGCAATCGTTGGGCTGGCGGGCGGATTTCCTTTCTGGATTGCCGGCAGCATTTTGTCCTCCATCGTCATTCCATTAGTAAACGGCTCGAACCAGGCGATCTGGCAATCGAAGGTCGCACCGGATCTTCAGGGGCGCGTCTTTTCTGCCCGGCGCCTGATTGCGTGGTTTACCAATCCCATCTCCCCGGTCATTGGCGGTCTTCTCGCAGATGTATGGCTGGAGCCCGCCGCCCGCGCCGGGACGGGCTTGCCCGCCGCGCTCTCATGGCTGGTCGGCACAGGACCCGGCGCCGGCATGGGGTTGTTGATTGTTTTTTGCGGACTGGCATCGGCGCTGGTTGGAGCGGCTGGCTATCTTGTCCATCCCATCGTTCACGCCGAATCGATTCTGCCCGACCATGATGCGCTTGCCAGGGCAGAACCCGCCTGATTCATTGTTGATCCAAAAAGCGGCAGCCGCTTCCCAAGGTGGCTGCCGCTTTTTCGTTTTTTATTGCGGTTTATACGCCGTGATCTTGGCGCTATACACCGTCTTATACACGTCCTCGCGCGGATATTCTTTCACATCCAGCCTCATCTCTTCGAGCGCGGAGTCAACGGTTTCCTTATCGAGAAACACCGGCGTAACGGAAATATTCATAAAGCCAGCCGCTTCCATCATGCCGACGTATTCCTTCGCATCTATCGCACCCGCCACACATCCCGCCCAGGCGCTCAGGCTTTGCTTCACCGCTTCGGGCAGGGGTCCGTCGGTGACGATATCCGAGATGGCGAGTTTGCCTCCGGGTTTAAGCACGCGGAAGGCTTCGGCGAACACCTTGGATTTATCGGGCGAGAGGTTGATAACGCAGTTCGAGATGATCACGTCCACGCTGTTGGATTCGACGGGCAGGTCTTCGATGAATCCCTGGCGGAATTCGACGTTGGACAAACCCAAACGCTTCGCACTACCCCGAGCCTGTTCCAACATCTCCGGAGTCATGTCCACGCCGATGACGTGTCCTGTTTCGCCGACTTGTTTGGCGGCAAAGAAACAGTCGAGCCCGGCGCCGGAGCCAAGGTCGAGGACGGTTTGCCCGGGCTGTAATGAGGCAAGGGTGATTGGGTCACCGCAGCCGTAACTGACAACGGATTCGCCTTCGGGGAGGGTGGCAAGTAAATCTGTCGGGTAGAGGCGGCTGTCGGAACAGGAGCAGGCGTCGGCGCTGTCCTGAGCCTGTCGAAGGGGTCCGCAGCAGGAGGCGTTGCTTTTAATCCGCTCTGCATAATGCTCGCGGACAACGTCATGGATGGGGGTGGGGGTTGTCATGGGATCTCCTTATATAGAAGTTCGTCTATGGATTGAGGTAAAAATGAAGGGACGCCGCCTAGGATGGCATCCCATCATTTCAACTTTCGAGAATTTGTTGAAGCGTGTGAGTAGTTTCGGCTTCAGGGGCGAATTTAATCATCAGTTGCCCACAGCAGTAGGCAAGGCGATCCTGGTTGAGGGTATAGAAGGTTTGCTTGCCTTCTTCGCGCGCCTGAACCAACCCTGCCTCGCGCAGAATGGCAAGGTGATGCGAAACGGTCGGCTGGGTGACGTGGAGTTGTTCTGCCAGTTCGCCCACAGAGACCTCGCGGCAACAGCACGCGCTCATGATCTTCTGGCGGGTGTCGTCGGCGATGGCTTTGGCAAAGAGGACGGGATCATTTTTCATATAGATAACTTTCGATGTGATTATATAGATATTTGTCTATTTGTCAAGAGGGCGTTACACTGCACAGAGGGAGTAAATCACAGGGGTTCATGTGTAGAGAAGATAGAGCAGGGTGGAACCTCCTTGCTCACCTGTGCCTGCGGATTGCCGCACCAAGTCGGTTTCAACCGACTTGCATGAACTGAGGCGGGGATTCATCCCCCGCCGAATCTTATGGCAAAGATTCATCGTTGACAAACCACTAGAGAGCATCTCTTACGCTGGGACGACACTCTACGGATGCCGCTTTCCCTGCAGGATCATGATTTCATAGAGCGCGGGTCCGCTTGCAGAGGCGGATAAGGTATCGAGGGCGATATCGAGTTCGAGGTCCGCGTTGAAGCGGAAGTAGTAGGGGTTGGCGAACAGGCGGGCGAATCTCTGCTGCCATTTGGGGAGCAGGAGCAGGAGACTGACCGCTTCGATCATCTTTGGATTGCGCAGCCGCAGTTGAATCGAGCCGCGTTCCGACTTCCAGTTGAAGTCCACTTCGCGCGGATATTGATAGCCGCCTTCGTGCGGGATGAAGTCGCGCGTTTGCATGGTGAGCGGCGCACCCTCGCCTGTGATGATTTCGGAGCCTTTTGCCAGCAGGAAGACCGGCATGTGGACGTTGCCGTATTTGTTCGAGGCGATCTGCTCCACGAAGATGAGGGTGTATTCGCCAATGTGCGCCCGCCCCCAATACCAGTGATCCATCACGTCGTTCAAACCGACGTTGCCCCAATTGTGGTCGTGATAGCCCGTGCCTTTGACGGCTCGCGTTTGACCGTCGTAGGTGAGCGTCCCTTCAACGGTTCCGTGAGGGATGGCGGGAAGCCAGCCGAAGAAATGGTCGAGGTCGCCGAAATACGCCTTGCCCGCGCCAGGACGCCATGGCGGGACGATGCCGGTGAAGGTCAGGTCGGCGGCGAGACCCTCGCCTTCGAAATGGACTTCGTACTGGGGGAGACGTTGACCTGAGCCTGTCGAAGGTTCGCCGCGCGTCCAATTCGGACCGATGCGGACATCGCACGCTTCCTTCTCCGCCTTGAACTGATTCGCGGGAAAGGAGAGGAGACTCATCGCCTTCGTTCCGTCGGGACGGGTGATGGTCAGCGAGACGAACGGCTTGAGCGGGCTGTTTCTTTCGATGAGCGGCTTTGTGCCGAAGACGATGACCGCGGTGGAGCCATCATCGAAGTGAGCGTCGTAGTACCACCATTCGAAGTTGCCGCGTCCCGTGTCCATGCGAATGCCGTCCTCCCAGGGGGCGATGGTTTCGGTCAGGTTTTCACGTTTCAGGGATTCGGGTGTAACGGCTAAGATGACGGGCTTGGGCATGGATGCTCCTTCTCAGTTTCCTTGTGTCTCAGTGGTTGAAGGGTGCGTTACTTTGCCGTCAGTTCGCCCAGCCGGTCCACGTATTCTTCCAGCACGGCAAAGGCGTCTTCGATGGGTTGGGTGGAGGTCATGTCAATGCCGGCGATTTTGTAGATTTCCAATGGCGGCTTGGAGGAGCCTGCCTTGAGGAAGTTGATGTGATCTTGCGCCGCGCCGGGGACGCCCTCGAGGATGCGTTTGGCGATGGCATGAGCGGCGGAGATGCCGATGGCGTATTGGAACGAGTAAAAGTCAATGTAGAGATGCGTGGTGAAGGTCGCCCAGGTGATGCCGACGCGTTCGCGGTCCAAATTCATTTCGCCGCCGAAGCCTTCGCTGAAGAGGTCTGCCATGAGGTTGATCATGTATTCGGCGGTGAGGGGTTGTCCCTTTTCGACGCGCTGATGCGTTTCCAGTTCGAAGCGGGCGAGGGTGGGCATGATGAAGAAGTAGCGGTGGAAGTTGCCCATCGCCTCCTCCAGCAGGGCAATCTGGAAGGATTTGCTCGGGTTGCTCTTGAGCAGGTGGGCGCGGGTCATCGCCTGGTTGAAGTTGGAAGCGGTCTCGGCGATGATGGATGGGTAGGTGTAGTAAATCATCGGCTGGGCGCGGCTGGCATACCAGGCGTGGATGGAGTGACCGAGTTCATGCGAGAGCGTGCTCATGGAGCCGATGTCGTCGGTGTAACTCATCATGATGAAGGGATGCGTGTCGCTGGGGACGCGCGTCGAGAAGGCGCCCTCGCGTTTGCCGGCGTTGGGCGACCAGTCCACCCAGCGGTCTTCGAGGCAGCCCTTGCGCATCACACCGACGTATTCATCGCCCATCGGCGCAAGCCCTTCGCAAATCCAATCCACCGCCTGCTCGAACGGGACCTTGTGCTTTTTGGTGGTGAGCGGCGCCCAAACGTCGTAGGGATGCAGGGTCTTCACGCCCAACGCCTTGCGGCGGATGCGCCAGTACTTGTGCCAGAGCGGGAGTTTCTGCTGGAAGATGTTCAGCAGGTTGTGGAACATCTCGACAGGCACGTTGCCGTTGAAGAGCGTGGCTTCGAGCGAGGAGTTGAATCCGCGCACTTTCATGTTGAACACGTTTTGCTTGATGGATGCGGCAAGGTTGCCCGCCAGCGTGTTCTTGAATTCGAGATATTTGTCGTTGTAATTTTGCCAAGCCGTCTTGCGTGCCTTGCGGTCGGGCGAGTGCATGAGGGAATTCTTCGTGCTTTGGGTGAGTTCCAGTTTGTTGCCCTGGCTGTCGCGGGCGGGCTTGAATTTGAAATCGGCGTTTGCCAGTTGGTTTGCCGTTGTGCGGACTGCGCCGAACGGGTCGCGCGCCAGCCCCAGCACTTCCTCCACTTCGGCGCTGCGGACGTGCGCCTGCTTGCGGAACAAATCGTTGACGAAGTGCTCGTAGAGGCGCATGCGCGGATCGTCCTTGAGCCAGCCGCGCAATTTCGCTTCTCCCACGGACAACAGTTCTGGTTCTACAAAAGAAGTTGCCGCTCCCACCTGAGCCAGCGCCGACATGGCTTTGCCGTTCATCGCCGCGCCCTGCTCGTCGTTGGCGTCCACCGCATTGGACATGGTGGCATAAACGCGGACTTTCATCGAGCGCCCTTCGAGCGCGTCGAGGGCGTGCATGGCTTCGAGGAAGGTGTCCACGCTTTCGCCGAGGCGTCCTTGAAATTTTTTGATTTCGGGCAGGTAAGCGAGGATGCTCTGCACTTCGGCGTCGAACGCTTCAGGGGAAGGGAACACGCTTTCGGCGTTCCAGGTCTGTTCCTTGCGGACTTTCGAGCGGGGGAGAGGGGTGGGCATGTCGGAGGGTTCCTTTCGGTTTATTTTTTGTGTTGGTCTGCGGCGTTCCTTTTGGCGTTGTTCGCCCATTGGTTCAGCAGTTCCGGCACGCGCGACTCGAACGTCCCATCGGCGATGTAGCCGCGGATTTGTTCCATCAGGCGAATGAGCGCGCGCAGGTTGTGTATGGAGAGCAGTGTGCCAGCCAGCAGTTCCTTTGCCACGATGAGGTGACGGATATAGGCGCGGGTGAAGGTTCGGCAGGTGTAGCAGTCGCAGGTTTCGTCAATGGGGCGCGCGTCGCGGGCGAAGGCGGCGTTCATCAGGTTGAGGCGTCCTTCCGGCGCGAATGCCGAGTGGTGACGGGCGAGGCGGGTGGGCAGGACGCAGTCGAAGATGTCCACGCCGCGGGCGACGCCGTTGATGAGGTCTTCGGGCGTGCCGACGCCCATCAGGTAGCGCGGCTTGTCTTCGGGCAGAAGGGGAGTGACCACATCGAGCGTGGCGTGCATCTCCTCTTTGGTCTCGCCGACGGAGAGTCCGCCGATGGCGATACCGGGCGTCCCGAAGGAAGCGATGAATTGAGCAGACTTCGCCCTGAGGTCCGGGTTGACGCCGCCCTGCACGATGGCGAACAGCGCCTGGTCGCGGCGTGTTTGCGCCTTGAGGGAGCGTTCCGCCCAGCGGTGAGTCCGCTCCATGGCGATGCGGCTGTAGGCGTGGTCGTTGGGGTCGGAGCATTCGTCAAATGCCATGATGATGTCGGCGCCGAGGTTTTCCTGAATGGCGATGGATTTTTCCGGTGTGAAGCGGTGGGTCGAGCCGTCAATGTGACTCTTGAAGGTCACGCCGTCGTCGTCAATCTTGCGGGTCTGCGCGAGGGAGAAGACCTGGAAGCCGCCCGAGTCGGTGAGCATGGGGCGATGCCATCCCATGAATTTGTGCAAGCCGCCCATGTCGCGGACGAGTTCGTCGCCGGGACGCAGGTAGAGATGATAGGTGTTGCTCAACACCAGCGTGGCGTTGATCTCTTTGAGGTGTTCGGGCGTGAGCGTCTTGACGGTTGCCTGTGTGCCGACGGGCGCGAAGACAGGGGTGACGAGGTCGCCGTGCGGAGTGGTGAAAATCCCCGTGCGGGCGCGGTTGTTTTTGGATGTGATTTGAAATTCAAACATCGGGCTGATTATACTTTGTCAGTTCGATGTGGGTTATAATTTTGTCGAAGCGATAATTGGAGGTTCAGATGAAGTTTAAAGTATTTGTCCATCCCGCTGAAGAAGGCGGATACTGGGCGGAAGTCCCCGCGATTCCCGGCTGCGCCACGCAAGGCGAGACCCTGGACGAACTGATGGAAAACGTTCAGGAAGCCATCGAAGCGTGTCTTTCAGTTGATGTTGAAGAGTATGGGTTGACCGAAGATACACAGGTATTGGAAGTTGCCGTATGAAATCTGTTTCAGGGGCGCAGCTCGCTAAGGTGTTGGAGAAACACGGCTGGAAACTTCTGCGCGTTAAAGGGAGCCATCATGTCTACGGCAAATCGGGAAGAATAGAAAGGATTTCAATTCCAATTCACGGAAATCAGCCTTTGAAAATTGGATTGTTGCGGCATTTGTTGAAGGTGGCAGAATTGGAAGAAAAGGATTTGTAGCGCCTCCTACCGAGATTTTAGCAAGGTAAAAGACCTCCGCGGTCCCCTGCGGAGGTCCTGTCGTTAAAGTCGTCACTCTTCCACAGATTTATCTTCCAACATAGTGCAGGATGGTATCCCGCGCCGCGATCCAATGCGGCTGGAAATGTAAGCAGGACAGGCTCGCCGCCTGTTCTGCTTGTTCACGCCAGCACCGACTTTTTGCGCTGCGGCAGTTTAGGCAAACTCAAAGACGGGAACTTCCATCACACGCGCTGGTTTCTGCTTACTGTGAATCAATTGCTGGATGCGCTCGACCGTCTCTGCGGAAAAGAGTTGCTCGCCCGTTTCCAGACACACGCGCGCGGGAACATTCTCGATCACAATTAGTTTTCCATCCACTTCAATCGTATAAGTCACTTTTTCAGGAATAAACGTTTCTTTTGGAAATGTGGTAACCATCATTCTCTCCGCAATCGTGGCGCGAAGTTCCTCGAGTATGAAGCAAGTATACACCAGTTGAGCGATTGGGAATCGTCCACCCGGCGTTGCTGCGTAAAGAAACAGATGTGAAACAAACAGGACAGGCAAACCGCCTGTCCTGTTCTTTTACGCCACCACCTCTCCTTCCACCACCTCACCTTGGGCGGCAGTGGAAAAGACCAGCCCGTCCGCGCCGCGATCCACTTGAATGACATCGCCCTCGCGGAACTCGCCCGCCAGAATCTTGAGCGCCAAGGGGTCTTGCAGTTCGCGCTGGATCGCCCGCTTCAACGGACGCGCGCCGAAGTCGGGATCGTAGCCGACCTCCGCGAGATATTCGCGCGCGGCTTCGCTGACTTCGAGACGATAGCCCTTGTCTGCCAGCAGTTGACTGACGCGGCGCAGTTGGATGTCCACGATGCCCGTCAGGTGTTCGCGGCTCAACGGATGGAAGATGACCATCTCGTCAATGCGGTTGAGGAATTCGGGGCGGAAGTGCGCCTGCATGACGCGCGTGATCTCGTCCCGCGTCACCTTGCGACCGCCCTCCCACAACTGGTTGCCCAGGTTGGAGGTCATGATAACGACCGTGTTGCGGAAGTCCACCGTGCGACCCTGCCCGTCGGTCAGGCGTCCGTCGTCGAGCAGTTGCAGCAGGACGTTGAAGACCTCGTGATGCGCCTTCTCGATTTCGTCGAACAGCACCACACTGTACGGTCGGCGGCGGACGGCTTCAGTCAACTGCCCGCCTTCCTCATAACCGACGTAACCAGGCGGCGCGCCGATGAGACGGCTGACCGTGTGCTTTTCCTGATACTCGCTCATATCAATGCGGATCATCGCATGGTCGTCATCGAACAGGAACTCCGCCAGCGCGCGGGCGAGTTCGGTCTTGCCGACGCCCGTCGGACCGAGAAAGATGAACGAGCCAATCGGGCGGTTCGGGTCCTGTAACCCTGCGCGGGCGCGGCGCACGGCTTTCGAGACCACGCTCACCGCTTCGTCCTGACCGACGACGCGCTGATGCAGCCGCTCCTCCATGTGAATCAATTTCTGCGTCTCGCCTTCGAGCAGGCGCGAGACGGGGATGCCCGTCCAGCGCGCCACGATGGCGGCGATTTCCTCCGCGTCCACTTCCTCTTTGAGCAGCGCGCCTTCGCTCTGCATGGTCTTCAGGCGGGCTTCGGCGGCTTGAATCTTCTGCTCGATTTCGCGCAGTTCGCCGTATTTCAGCCGCGCCGCCCGTTCCAGGTTCGCTTCGCGCTCGGCGCGTTCGATTTCGACGCGGGTTTGCTCGAGTTTCTCTTTTAGCGTGCGAAGTTCGGCAATCGCCTGTTTTTCGGTCTGCCAGCGCGCAGATAACGCCTTCGACTTCTCGCGCAAATCGGCGAGTTCCTTTTCGAGACTGGCAAGCCGCTCCTTCGACGCCTTGTCCTTTTCCTTCTTCAACGCCTCGCGCTCGATCTCCAACTGCATGATGGCGCGGTCCACCTCGTCCAACGCCTGCGGCTTGGAGTCGATCTCCGTGCGCAGACGGGCGGCGGCTTCGTCAATCAGGTCAATGGCTTTGTCGGGCAGGTGACGGTCGGCGATGTAGCGGTGACTGAGAGTCGCGGCGGCAATCACGGCGGGATCGGTGATGCGCACGCCGTGATGCACCTCGTAGCGTTCCTTGAGTCCGCGCAGAATCGAAATCGTGTCCTCCACGCTCGGCTCGTCCACCAGCACAGGCTGGAAGCGCCGCTCCAGCGCGGGGTCTTTCTCGATGTTCTTGCGGTACTCGTCCAGCGTGGTCGCGCCAATCATGTGCAGTTCGCCGCGCGCCAGCATGGGCTTGAGCATGTTGCCTGCGTCCATGGCGCCTTCGGCTTTGCCCGCGCCGACGACGGTGTGCATCTCGTCAATGAACAGGATGATTTCGCCCTGCGCTTCGGTCACTTCCTTGAGGACGGCTTTGAGACGTTCCTCGAACTCGCCGCGATACTTCGCGCCCGCGATGAGCGCGCCCATGTCGAGTTGAACCAGCCGCTTCTTTTTCAGACCTTCGGGTACGTCGCCCTTGACGATGCGCTGCGCCAACCCCTCGACGATGGCGGTCTTGCCGACGCCAGGCTCACCCACCAGCGCGGGATTGTTCTTGGTGCGGCGCGTCAAAATCTGGACGACGCGGCGGATCTCCTCATCGCGCCCGATCACAGGGTCGAGTTTGCCCTGACGCGCGTAGGCGGTCAGGTCGCGCCCGTAACGTTCGAGCGCCTGGTAGGTGGATTCAGGCGTCGGGGAGGTCACTCTCTGGGAGCCGCGAACCGTTTTCAGGGCGGAAAGAATCGCATCCTTCGTCAGACCGAAAGAGGCGAGACGTTTGCCCTCGATGGATTCGGTCAAGCCAAGCAGGATGTGTTCGGTCGAGACGTAGTCGTCCTGCATCCCTTTGGCGTACCGCTCGGCGGCGCGGAACACGTCCGCGGTGGATTGCGCCAATCCCACCTCCGCGTTCGCGCCGTGGATTTTGGGACGGCGCTCCAGTTCGCGGACCAGTTCGTTCCGCAGCGCGTCGGCGCTCCCCGCCACCTTGCCGACGATGGCTGGGACGACGCCCTCTTCCTGATTGAGCAGCGCCAACAGTAAATGAGCAGGCTCGATCGCCTGATGGTTGTAATCCTGCGCCAGATGCTGCGCGTTGAGAATCGCTTCCTGCGATTTTTGGGTGTAGTTGTTCAAATTCATACTTCCTCCGAATAATTGCTGTTTCGGAGAAAATATTAATCACACCCCGTCGGATGAAAATTAACGCGGCGTCAGAGGAAGGTTAGAGGGATAATCGCCCCTCCCCCAAGCGGAACTTCCGCCCACGTGCCGTTCGTCCCTTCGCATCCATTGATCGCTGCGTCTCGCCGAGGGGTAAATCGCCACCATTTGAATGAATTGGTTTAAGGGAAATAACGATAGATATCTTTGCGATTCAGGAAACAGACAAAAATCACTTGCCCCTCTAGAACCTCGATCCCAATTCTATATTCCCCGACCCTGATACGGTAGTACGTTGCATAGCCTTCCAGTTTCTTCATATTCTGCAAGTCTGACAATGAAGTCGCCGATTCGACCTGCATGATAATCTTTTGCACTTGCTTCAGCAAGCGCTTATCTTTTACCTTCTTCAAATCGCGTCGAAAACTCTTTTCGTAGAGAGTTTTCATTGGTCTACCCCGCGAGGATGGCGTCTATTTCTTCCTTGCTGACAAAGTCATTTTTTCGACCTTCGCGGATGGCATGAGCAAGACCAATATCTTCGATGGCTTCGGCTACGATTGCGGCAAATATATCCTGTCGTTCCTCGAAGAGTTCAACAATGGCTTCTTTGAGCAAAACCTTGAATTGTTTTTCGTCTAAAGTGGCAATGGTCATGGGACACCTCTTTTGAAATTATACCGCCAATTGACCCTTGCCCTGGCGGTAATTTCACCCTTCACCAAGCGGAACTTCCACCCGCGTGCCTTCATCCAAGAAACCATCCATGGACCCTTCGGCACGCTCAGGGCAGGTTTTTCACGAATACGTGAAGACTCGCTCATCAGGTTCGTTTACACTTGCACCTGGCGCAAGTGCAGGTGTTCGCGGGCATTCATTCGTGGACGGCTTTCCTCTCCACCCCAAAGCGGACTTCCCCCGCGCGCCGTCATTCTCACCGAGACCATCCACGAATTTTTCACGAATACTCGAACCGCGTGCCGTCTATTCGTTTATTCGTGGCTTTTCATTCGTGGACGGCTTTCCCCGCCGCACGCCTGCCCTGCGACCGCAGGGAGTATCGAAGTGAATAACTTGTGTTACGCGGTAGCGCGAGATTAATCTCGCGTTTTCAGGCGACATCAATGTCGCGCTACGAAGAAACTGCGTAAGATGAGTGAATAATCTCTCTCAAGAGAAAGACGCTATAACGTGAGTTCGGGTTAGTGAATTAGGACGCAGATAAACGCTGATGGCGCTGATTCAAAAGAAAGAAAATCTGCGTTTTCAGCGTGAATCAGCGTCCAAGTTGATGTGCTAGCCCATATCCCAAACTGACGTGTATAATGCCGCCCAAAAAGGAGGCAGCCTTGAAAAAATTCATCTCAATTCCCCATCTGGCGGCGGGGGCGATCGTATTCATCCTGATGGTCGCGATCAGTGTCTTCTCGTTGGACGTCCCCCTTGGCGAAGCCTTGTTGTATTCGCTGATTCTCACGGTGGTGGGCATGGTGGTCGTTTGGTGGCAATACGGATAAATCGTTTCCCTTTGGAGAAATGGTATATCGCTCTTCAAATGAAGTTGGAAACAAAAGCCGCAGGTCATAGCCTGCGGCTTTTGGCTATCTCATTACCAACTCCGTCGTCGTGTCCCGCGATTTCTTCTGCGACATATCCTTCACGTATTGAACCTCCCCCGGCTTGTTGTACTTCTCCTTATACGCCGCGCTGACCAAATCCTTGAGACGCTCGCTCCGCGTTTGAATTGCTCGCACGGGAATTTCCTTTTTGCCGACAACAATCATTCCATGCGGGTCTTCGAGAAACGTGCGCCACCAACTGCGCGGCTTCAGGCTCCACGAGCGGACGAAGACGCGCCCCTCCACGACCACCGCCCAAATACCGATGATGCGGTGAGTCGAGCCGCTCCCGGCGCGGATGCCGAGAATCTTATCCTTGCTTATTGCTGCAAGGACGGCATCGGAAAAACGAGATTTCATTGCTTCCTCTTTCCGCCCTCTTGCTGTTCCAAATCCGTAAGCAGCAAATCGAGGGCGCCGACCGAGATGGAAAGTTCACGCAGCGAAAGCAGCATGGAGACGATCATCAACACCAGGGCGATGGCAAAACTCCATTGTCCAGCCGCCGCCCAGCCCTCAAACAGCGCGAACATACTGACCACGCAAAACAGCAGGCTGGTCACGCCTACAATTTGCATGTTGCGAATGAGGTACACACGGTAGCGCAGGTTGCCGATCTGTGCCAGCAAATTCTCGTTCCGCTCCGTCTGATACTTGCTGTGCAGATTGCGGATGATGGTGGCGAGCGTGTTGAAGCGGTTTGTATATGCCAGCAGAAGAAGGGAGATGGTCGGGAAAAGCAGGGCAGGGGTGGTAAGGTCGAGTTCCATGGGGTAGATTATAGCCCCGCCCTGACTCCCTTGCACTTTCAAAAATGGGACACGGATTGACACGGATTTACGCGGAAAAAGAAAAAATGTATTCATTGGCGTTCATCCGTGTTTTACTTGCACTTGGCACAAGTGCAGATATCCGTATCCCGAATCCAATGTGTAAGGGTATCAGTGCCATGCCGTAAAGGGCGCAGGTGTAACCTTTTCGTGAAAAATCCGATTAAAACAGCAAAATTTTCATGATATAAACGGGAAAATTTTTATCATGACCCAACGCAAATATCGTTTTTATTTGGAATGGCTGGTCTTGAACGTCATCGGTTTTTCGCTGGGAAGCCTGCACGGTGCCACGACTGATGGCTTTATCCCCACTATCATCCCTGGAATGCTTGGATTGGTGCTCGGCGACTTGGTCTTTGGCGGGATGATTGGCTTTGTTCAATACCTCGCCTTGCTCCGCACACGTTTCCTGCCTGTGACCTCTGCCTGGATCCTCGCCACCAGCCTTGGGTTTACGCTGGGAGCGCGGAGCGGCGCTCTGCTCACCTTTCGCATCACCCACGACTGGACGATGGCAGGCGTCATCTTTGGGGTTTTTATGGGGGCAAGTATGGGCTTGGTCACAGCGTTCGTTCTGTTTAGAAAATTCTCCCTTCCTCACTTGCTGATTTGGCTGGTGACCTGCACGCTGGCATGGATTGCCGGCGAGAGCGTCGCCTTTGCCGCGTATTTTTCCCTGCGCACGGTGCCGCTCGTTGCCCTGACAATCGCCGTCATCACGGGGCTGGGGCTGCTATTGCTCCAGCCGCGTTTGCAGGCAGAATAATCTCCCCTACGAACTCACTGCGAACGCCACACGTTCCGGGTTGACCAGCATCATCGGTGTCTTCACCACCGGCATTTGCGGCAGATAGGGATTGGCAATCTCCGCCTCATACACCGACAGCCACGAAACACGCGCCACCTCCAGACTGGTGGCAAGTTCCGTTTGGGCAGAGATGCGGATTTTCCCCCTCACAACGAACGTCCCTATCAGCACGTCAACCTCCTGCATCACGCGGTTGGCTTCGTTCGGGTCGTAATCCAGCGGTTCGTCGGTGGGGGGGAGGGTGTGATAAGCAATCAATTGAGATGTGGGAAAGAAGAGCTCGGCAAATGTCAACGGACGCAGCGGCGTCCCGCCAAACACAATCACCTGCGGCTTGAGGAGATGCACATACTTCGGCGCACCGTCGGTGCGGAGCCAGATGTTCATGCGCGGCACGTTCTGCTTGGAAACCGCCTCCCCCCGCACCATCGTATCATGCGTGTACAGCATGACGGGCGTTGTCTTCTCGTCGGGTCTGAGAACATACATACTGCCTCCTCGAACCCATTATACACTTGCCCCCGGCTCGTCACACCGTTTATACTTGCCGGCGCTTATCAATCCTGAAATCCCCCGAACGGACTCTAACCGAATGCACAATAAACGCTGGGTCATACAACCTCCCATCATTCCGCAAGCCGACGAAGCCCTCTCCAAATTCCCCTACCCCCTTAAGCAAATCCTTTACAACCGCGGTTACAGCACCGATGCCGAAGCGCGCGCCTTTCTCAAAGCCGAAGCGCCCGCCGGCACCGACCCCTTTCAAATGCTCGGCATGGACACTGCCGTCGAGCGCATTCGCTATGCCATCGAACACAACGAACCTATTGCCATCTACGGCGACTACGACGTGGACGGCGTCACCGCCACTGCCCTGCTTGTCGAGGCGCTGCAATGGCTTGGCGCAGACGTGCGCGGCTACATCCCCAACCGCTTCGACGAAGGCTACGGTCTCAACAAAGACGCGCTCGACTCCCTCAAAGCGGACGGCGTCAAACTCGTCATCACCGTGGATTGCGGCATCCGTTCTCCCGAAGAAGCGCTTCATGCGCGGACCATCGGGCTGGACCTCATCATCTCGGACCATCACCACCCCGACGGCTCCAACCTGCCGCCTGCTCTCGCCGTCATCAACCCCAAACAACCCGGTGACCCCTATCCTGACAAGGATTTGGCAGGCGTGGGGATTGCCTACAAGATCGTTGATGCATTGGTAAAAGAAAGAGGAAAGACGAAAGACGGCGACCCCTTTCCTCTTTCCTCTTTCCTCGATTTGGTTGCCCTCGGCACCGTTGCCGACCTCGCCCCCCTCGTCGGTGAGAACCGTTCCCTCGTCCGCCGCGGCATCAAGCAGATCCGCGAAACGAAGCGGCAGGGACTCTTCTCTCTCGCCGGCGTGGCGCAGGTCAAACTCGACAAAATCAAAGCCAGTGACATCGGCTTCATGCTCGGACCGCGCCTCAACGCCTCCGGGCGGCTCGAATCGGCGCTTGCCTCCTTCGAACTGCTCACCACCACCGACTTCATGCGCGCCGGTCAACTTGCCCAACAGCTCGACGTGCAAAACCGCCAGCGCCAGTCCATCACGCGCACCATGCAGGCGCAGGCAGAAGCCATCGCCCTCGGCGACGACCCCGATGCCTATCTCTTCTTCGCCGCCCACGAAGACTTCAACCCCGGCGTGGTCGGGCTGACCGCTTCCAGATTGACCGATGCCTATTACCGCCCGGCAGTCGTCGCCGCGAAAGGACCCGAAGAGACGCGCGGCTCGTGCCGTTCCATCCCCGAATTCCACATCACCGATGCGCTCGACCAGTGCAAAGACCTGCTCATCCGTCACGGCGGTCATGCCGCCGCGGCAGGCTTCACCGTCCGCAACGAAAACCTCCCCGAACTCGTCTCCCGCCTCAAAAGCCTCGCCAAACAGCAACTCGAAGGCAAAGACCTGCGTCACACCCTCACCGCCGACGCCGAAGTGGCGCTCGAAGAACTCAACTTCGACGTATTGAAACATCTTGCCTACCTCGAACCCACCGGCTACGGCAACTCAGAAGCGGTCTTCGTCTCGCGCGATGTGAAAATTAAATCCTCCCGCACCGTCGGCGCGGAGGGCAAACACCTCAAACTCATCCTCGAAGACTCGCGCGGCGCAACCTACGACGCCATCGGCTTCCGCTTGGGCGAGTTGCAAAAATCACTGCCCCCGCGTGTGGACCTCCTGTACACCCTCGAAGCCAACGAATGGAACGGGCGCACCACCCTGCAACTCAACCTCAAAGACCTCAAACCCGCCGGCACCCCCGATTGATTCGCCAGCCAATAACCTCCGCTTCTTAGCCTTTGTGTTTTTCACTCACCTTACGCAGTTTTTTCGTAGCGTGACATTCATGTCGCCTGAAAATGCGAGATGAATCTCGCGCCACTGCGTAACATATGTTCTTCATGGTAAAAATTGCAACCAATCTCCTGTGAGGGCGTATATCCCAGTGAATTCATACAGGAGAACATCATGAACCTTCAGCAAAAACCTGCCCTCCTCCAGGTCACCGCCTGGATGACCCTCGCCAGCGGCGTCGTCAACCTGTTCTGGGGTTTTGTCGCCTCGGGCACTGCGCTTGCCACCATCATCGGGGTTGTCTGCATTCCACTCACCATCCTGCCTGCCGTCTTGGGCGTCTTCGAACTCATCTATGCCGCCAAACTCTTCAGCGAACCGCCGCAAATTCTCAAACCCTCCACCAACATCGCTGTCTTCGAAATCGCCTCCTTCCTTACCGGCAACCTTTTCTCGACTGCGGTCGGCATCCTCGCCCTCGTCTTCTACAATGACCAGGCGGTCAAGGACTACTTCGCCCGCCTGAATGGGACTTTTACGCCCCAGCCTGTGACCCCGCCTGCGCCCGCCTCTTCGCCGGACCTCCCGCCTGCTCCTGCCGAAGAACCTTCCCCCTCCCCCGAAACGGACCTGCCCACCCCTCCCGCCGAAGAACCTCCCGCCAAGCCCAAACGCGGTCCCCGCAAAGTGGCGTGACACGATGAAACTTCCGAAGCCTGACGAACTTCGGAAGTTTTTGAATCAAGGATGTTCTTCCTCTTGACTCTCATTCCCCTCAACCGTAAAATCGAACCACAATTCAACGGGCAACAGGGAAGAGACTCTCTTCAAGTATTGGCGCCGGAGAGCGCTTGCTGCAAAGATGATCTTGGCGCAGCGAACGTTCTCTAACTGCATAGATGATTTTCGCGTAACGGACGTTCTCTAACGTCCGCGAAGAGGGCGCCGAAGGGGCAAGCCTGGCAAGGCGAAACCAGGCGAAACTCTCAGGCAAAAGGACCCTGCCCCGACTCAACTCTGGAAAGCGTCCCGCAGGCACTCCCTGCGAGGAACACCGACGGTGAAAGATTAGTTAGATAGTCTTATAGTCAAATAGTCTGATTGTCATAATTCGACTAAAAGATGAGCGACTATAAGACTATGAGACTAATCGAATCTCTCAGGTTCAATTACAGAGGCGCGCGGTTATACCCGTGCGCCTTTTGATTCGCCAAAATCCGTAACGCGACATTCATGTCGCCACACCGCGCAACATAAATGTTGCGGCACATCTTCCCAAGGAGACAAAACCATGAACGTACCCTCCCACCTGAAATACACCAAATCCGATGAATGGTTCGACCCCGCCACGGGCAAGGCTGGCATTAGCGATTACGCCCAGGGACAACTCTCCGACATCGTCTTCGTCGAAATCCTCGTCGAAGAAGGCGAGACCATCGAAGCCGGCAAGCCCATCGCCTCGGTCGAATCGGTCAAAGCCTCGGCGCAGGTCTATTCGCCTGCCTCCGGCAAAGTCGCGGCGGTCAACAAAGCCCTCCCCGACAAACCCGAGCTCATCAACTCCGACCCCTACGGCGAAGCCTGGATGATTCAACTCGAAGGCGGTACGGCGGGAGATGTAATGGACGCTGCCGCATACGAGAAGTATTGCGCGGAACGCGCCCATTAGTAATTGGTAAGCGGTAATTACCATTTACCAATTACCAGCATGGAGTCACCATGACCTACATCCCCATCAGTCCCAAAGAACGGGATGCGATGCTGGCGACCATCGGCGTCCAATCGCTCGATGAACTGTTCGAGGACGTCCCCGCCAAACATCGCTTCCCCAAACTCGACCTGCCCCCCGCGCTCACCGAAATGGAAGCGCTGGATGAACTCTCGGGTCTCGCGCAGGCGAACGAAAACGTCCGCAGCGACCTCATCTCCTTCCTCGGCGCGGGCATGTACAACCACTACATCCCCTCCGTCGTGGACCACATCCTCCGCCGCGGCGAGTTCTACACCGCCTACACCCCCTACCAGCCCGAAATCTCGCAAGGGACTCTGCAAGCCATCTTCGAGTACCAGTCTCTCATGTGCGCGCTGACGGGCATGGATGTCTCGAACGCCTCGCACTACGACGGCGCCACCGCCACCGCCGAAGCCGTAAACCTTGCCAACGCGCAGTTCCGCGGCAAACGCAAGAAGGTCGTCATCTCACCGACTGTCCACCCGCAATACCGCGCCGTCATCCGCACCTACACCCAGGGCATGGACATGCAGCTCGCCGGCGACGACCAATTCCCAATTACCGATTACCAACCTTCGGACCTCCTATCCCTCGTGGACGATAACACCTGCCTCGTCATCGTCCAATACCCTGATTTCTTCGGGCGCATCTACGATTACACCAAACTCATCGAAGGCATCCACGCTAAAGGCGCGTTAGCCTGTATCGTCGCCAACCCCACCGCTCTCGCCCTCTTCAAGACCCCAGGCTCGATGGGCGCCGACATCGTCGTCGGCGACGGGCAGCCGCTGGGCATCCCCATGTGGTACGGCGGACCCAGCGTCGGCTTTTTTACGACGCGCAAGCAATTCGTCCACAAGATGGCGGGGCGTCTCGTTGGCGAAACGGTGGACAGCAAAGGTCAGCGCGCCTACGTCCTCACCCTCACTGCGCGCGAACAGCACATCAAACGCGAACGCGCCACCTCCAACATCTGCACCAACCAGGGACTCATCGCCCTTGGCACGGCGGTCTATCTTTCCCTGCTCGGCAAAAAGGGTTTGCGGCAGGTTGCCGAACTCTGCTATCAAAAGGCGCATTACGCCGCCGCGCAGCTCAGCAAAATCGAAGGCATGGGTCTGTGTTTCAGCGAACCGTTCTTCCATGAGTTCGCGTTGTGCGTCAACCGCCCCGTCGAGGAGGTCAACGCGCATTTGCTCGAACACGGCATCCTCGGCGGCTACGACCTCGGTCAGGACTACCCCGCCCTCAAAGACCACATGCTGATTGCCGTGACCGAGATGAACACCAAGGAAGATATTGACACGCTTGTCGAAGTGTTGTCGGAGGTGAGCCATGATTAACGCTTCGCCTACACTCAGTGCAGACGCACCCGACCAGACCAAAGTCAAGATTGTCGAACCGACGATTTTCGAACTCTCCTCCCCCGGGCGGACGGGCGTGACCTTCCCCGCTTCAGACGTACCCGAAACTGCTCTGCCTCCCGAAGAGTTACTCCGCCCCGACCTGCCCCTGCCCGAACTCGCCGAAGTGGACGTGGTTCGCCACTACATGCATCTCTCCTCCTTCAACTACTCGGTGGACACGGGCTTCTATCCGCTCGGCTCCTGCACGATGAAGTACAACCCGAAAATCAACGAAGACACCTGCCGCCTGCCGGGGTTCCTTTACACGCACCCATTACAGCCGATTGAAACCGTGCAGGGCAACCTGGCTTTGATGTACCAGTTGCAGGAATGGCTGAAGGAAATCAGCGGCTTTGCCGGTGTGACGTTACAGCCCGCCGCCGGCGCACATGGAGAATTCACGGGCGTGCTCATCATGCGCGCTTACCACAAATCGCGCGGCGACCACAAGCGCGTGAAGATGCTCATCCCCGATTCTGCGCACGGCACCAACCCCGCCTCGGTCGGCATGATGGGCATGAACGTCGTGCAAATCCCCTCCGACTCGCGCGGCAACGTGGACCTCAAAGCCCTCGAAGCCGCCTGCGACGATACTGTCGTCGGCATGATGCTCACCAACCCGAACACGCTCGGTCTGTTCGACGAAAACATCGAGAAAGTCATCGAACTCGTTCACGGCTGCGGCGGCTTGATGTACGGCGACGGCGCGAACCTCAACGCCCTGCTGGGCATCGTCCGCCCCGGCGATTTGGGCTTCGACGTGATGCACTTCAACCTGCACAAGACGTTCGCGGTCCCGCACGGAGGCGGCGGACCAGGCTCAGGTCCCGTGGGAGTCGCCGCGCATCTGGTGGATTTCCTCCCCGAGCCAATCGTCGGCATCATCGAAGAGGGCGAAGACGACCTGCCTCCGCTCTACGGCTTCGTCAAACCCGCCAAGACCATCGGGCGCATGAAAGCCTTCCACGGGCATTTTGGCGGCGGCTTGGTGCGCGCCTTTACCTACATCGCCATGCACGGAGCCGGCGGACTCAAAGACATTGCCCAATACGCGGTGCTGAACGCCAACTATCTGCAAGCCCGCCTGCGGAACACCTATCACATTCCCTACGACAGGACGTGCATGCACGAGTTCGTCGCGGAGGGACGCTTCGCAGGCTCTGACGTCCGCGCCCTCGACATCTCCAAGCGCCTGATGGACTACAACTTCCATCCGCCTACCAACTACTTCCCGCTCATCGTTCACGAAGCGCTGATGATCGAGCCGACCGAGACCGAAAACAAAGATACCCTCGACGCCTTCGCCGACGCGCTCATCAAGATTGCCGAGGAGGCAAAGACCCAGCCCGAGCTCGTCAAGTCTGCGCCGCACACCACCAAATTCGGTCGCATGGATGAGGTCAAAGCGGCGAGGGAGTTGGTCCTTTGCTGCTGGCTGCCGGAGGATTTCAGTGACCAGTAAGCAGTGATCAGTGAGTCAGTGATCAGGAAAGCCTCGCGGGTGAAAACCTGCGGGGCTTTTTGTTTTCCGTGTTAATTACTCACCTTACGCGAAACGTCCCGAAGGTTCTCGCAAATTGCGCCTATTTTCAAGCAAAACCTTCGGGACGGTGCGTAACATCAATTAACTATTCAGATGCCCTGATACCCTTACACAATGGTTTTGGGACGCAGATCCCTGCACCGCCCGCAAGGGCAGGTAAAAACGCTGACTTTCGCTGATACAAAAGGGAAAATCTGCGTTTCCAACGTGAATCAGCGTCCATAAATACCGCCAGCGCCCTCATTGACACTTCTCTTCCTTCGGGTATAATACCGTCCGCACCATGGCTGGCTGAAGTGAAAGGCAGGTATGATTCGGTCAGCGTGCCGCTTTCATGGGTCCGTAGCTCAATGGCAGAGCAAGCGCCTCTTAAGCGTTAGGTTCTCGGTTCGACCCCGAGCGGACTCACACTATCAGAGTCCAATGCCTGTTCGTTTTCATTCTCATCAGGTATTGGACTCTTGTGTTTTACCTCCCCCATCCACCTTGCCAATCATGAACCGAGAAACTTTGCTTGCCCGCCTCCTGCCCGACCTGCCCGACGGCAGGATTCTCGAAGTTCACATCGGGATGCACTGGACGGCGGTCCTTGCCGAGGTGGACGGCGTCATCCGTTGCGGTCTCTCCGCTACGATGGATAAGGAATCGCATCGTTTCACAAATGAGCCAGCCATTTCTCGCGCCGATCACCTGACGGAACTCCCCGCCCGCCAACTGGCAGAACACGTTTACTCCCCTCACGCAGCGGAAATTTCCATAGGGATGGCGGCAATCAATGCCCTCCTGCCGCCTCGCCCCGACCTGTGGGTGGACCTCCACTCGAAAGAGGTTCTTGCCCGCCTCGGCGCCGGCAAAACGGTGGTGATGGTGGGACATTTCCCCTACGTTCCCGAATTGCGCCCCAGGGTAGGGTGTCTGCTTGTGTTGGAACTGAATCCCAAAGATGAGCAGGACCTGCCTGCCGAAGCCGCGCCTCAAGTCATTCCGCAGGCAGATGTGCTGGCAGTCACTGCCATGACCCTGCTCAACCGCACCTTCGATGAACTTATCGCCCTGCGCCGTCCCGGCACTCCCATGGTCATTGTGGGACCCAGTACGCCGCTTTCCCCGCTTCTCTTCGAAGCGGGAGCGGTGGTCCTTTCCGGCGCAGTAGTGGAAAACCCGGCGGCTGTGTTGCGCGGATTGAAAGAAGGCGCGACCTTTCATCAATTGCGCCAAATGGGAGTGCGGCTGGTTTCCATGACCGCCGACGCCACATTGCTCGACGAATCGCGTTGAAACTCGAACAGGGCTGATATGATTTCAAACCGGAAAGACAGGTGCCTCGAATGACTGTTTCATGGTATGCCATGCGAAGCAAACCCAACAAGGAGGAATTCCTTGCCGCTCAACTTCAGGCGTATGGCTTGGAAGTGTTCTTCCCGGTTCTGCATGTCAAGCCGGTCAATCCCCGGGCGCGCAAGTTTCGACCCTACTTCCCGAACTATTTGTTCGTGCATGTGGATTTGGGAACGGTCAACATTTCCGATTTGAACTGGATGCCGGGCGCTTCGGGCTTGGTCAGTTTTGGAGGAGAACCCGCCTCTGTTCCAGACCTGCTGATTGCCGCCCTCAAAAAACAGATCGAACACCATAACGCTTTTTTGCGCGACCAGCAAAACAACTTTCAGCGCGGCGATGTGGTCCTCATCGAGACGGGTCCCTTTGCAGGATATGAAGCCGTCTTCGACACACATCTCTCCGGGCGGGAACGTGTACGCGTGTTGCTGAGTCTGCTTCAGCGCAGGCAAATGCCCGTGGAAATTGAAAGCAGGCACATCCGTCGTGTGAAGCGTTCGTGATGTTCGTCCGATAACCCAAAAGTCATGGGGAAGCAACGTTCTGAGAAACCGTGTAACCTTTATTTTTTCGAGGCGTCATGGGGATGCTCCACAATATTTGATTGTGTGACCATTTCTCTGCAATGGCAGAGGGAGAGACAGCAATGAGCATTCGTTCAGATGTGGAAAGAATTCCCTGGATGACCGTTTCAAAAAAAATCAAGAAGGCAAACGAACTGATCCCCAGAAGCACACAATGGCTGTTATATACTGCCGTGCTTGTCCTGTCGGATGCGTTGATGACGTTTGCGGCGTTTCTGCTGGCATATTATCTTCGCTTTGAAGCAAAATTCATTGCCGGCTGGTTCAATCAAAACGCCTCGGTTTCGTTCAAAACATACAGCATTCTGCTCTATTCCATGCCTTTCCTCTGGCTGGCGATCTTTGCCCTCAACGGGTTGTATTCCAAAGACAACCTGCTGGGGGGGACGCGGGAATATGCAGGGGTATTCCGCTCCGTTGTGACGGGCTTTCTGCTCATCATCTTTGCGGGCTTTGTGGATACCACGCTGTTCATTGCACGCGGCTGGTTGTTCATGGCATGGGGGCTGAATTTTCTGTTTGTCGCTGGCGCACGTTTCTGGCTGCGGCGCGTCATCTATGCCCTCCGCCGGCAGGGATTTTTCCTCACTCCGGCGGTCATCGTCGGCGCCAACCAGGAAGGGCGTTGGCTGGCGGAACAACTGCTTAAGTGGCAGACTTCCGGTCTGCACTTGGTCGGTTTTGTAGATAAAAAGACGCCCGCGACCTTCCCGCTTTTCCATGACCTTGTGTCGTTGGGAACGGTGGAACAGTTGGGTGAAATCATCGAACGCTACGACATCGGCGAAGTAATTCTGGCTTCGAGCGCCATTTCCACCAGAGACTACCTGCTGGAAATCTTCCGTAAATACGGCGTGTCCGACAAGGTCAACATCCGCATGTCGTCCGGATTGTATGAGATTCTCACCACCGGGCTGACGGTCAGCGAGTTTGCCTATGTGCCTCTCGTGTACGTCAACAAGGTGCGCCTGACCGGGTCTGATACAATTCTGAAATTCCTGCTCGATTACGTGTTGACTATTGGTGCACTGCTTGTGCTTTCGCCTCTGTTGCTGGTGCTGGCAATCCTGGTGAAACTGAGTTCGCCGGGACCCATCATTCACAAACGACGGGTAATGGGGCTGAACGGTAAACAATTCCATGCCTACAAGTTTCGCACCATGGTGATCAACGGTGATGAAGTGTTGGCGCAGCATCCCGAATTGCAGGAAGAACTGGCGCGCAATCACAAGTTGAAGAACGACCCGCGTGTGACCCGCATCGGTGCCTTTCTGCGAAAGTACAGCCTGGACGAACTGCCGCAGTTGTTCAACGTGCTCAAACGGGAAATGTCCCTGGTGGGACCGCGCATGATTTCGCCGGAAGAAGTCGCCATGTACAAACAGTTCGACATGAATCTGTTGACGGTGTTACCGGGCATCACCGGCGTCTGGCAGGTGAGCGGGCGCTCCGATATTTCCTATGAAGAGCGCGTGCGCCTCGATATGTATTACATCCGCAACTGGAGCATCTGGCTCGATCTTCAATTACTCTTTCAAACCATCCCTGCAGTTCTCAAGAGCCGTGGGGCATACTAAAAATCCACTTACAAAAGGAAACACATACACATATGGCAAAAATTCTGGTTACCGGCGGAGCCGGCTTCATTGGTTCGCATGTGGTGGACTTGTTCCTCGAAAAGGGATACGAGGTGGTCATCCTCGATGACCTTTCGACGGGGCGCGAATCCAACCTCAACCCGCGGGCGAAGTTCTACAAAATGGACATCCGCAGTCCCGAGGTCCGCAGCGTTTTCGAGGCGGAACGCCCTGATTACATCAGCCACCACGCCGCCCAAATGGATGTCCGCCGTTCGGTTGCCCAGCCGCTGTTCGACGCCGATGTCAACATCCTGGGTTCCATCAACCTGATCGAATGCGCCAAGGAATTTGGCGTCAAGCATTTTGTCTATATCTCCACCGGCGGCGCCGTTTATGGCGAGCCGGAATACGTCCCCTGCGATGAAGCGCACCCCATCAACCCCATCTGCCAGTATGGCGCCAGCAAGCACACGGTTGAGCATTACCTCTTCATGTACCACGTCAATTACGGCTTGAACTACACCGTCCTGCGTTACCCCAATGTGTACGGTCCCCGCCAAGACCCGCACGGCGAAGCGGGCGTGGTGGCGATCTTCACCGGCAAAATGCTGGCGGGCGAACCGGTCACCATCAACGGTGACGGCGAACAGACCCGCGATTTCGTCTATGTGGGCGATTGCGCCTACGCCAACTACCTCGCCGTGACGGTGGACCACCAGCCCGGCATCTACAACATCGGCTGGGGACGCCCCACCTCCGTCAACGACATTTTCAACACCCTGGCAAAAGTGACCGGCTACCCCCTGAAACCGAACTACGGTCCCGCCAAGGTCGGCGAGACGCGTCACATCTACCTCGAAGCCGCCAAAGCCAAACGCGACTTGGGCTGGGCTCCCACCCTGTCGCTGGAGGAAGGTCTCGAAAAGACGGTGGCTTACTTCAGAGAAAAGGAACGAGTCGCTTGATCATCGTTCAAACTCCACTCCGCATCAGTTTCTTTGGCGGCGGCACCGACTTCCCCTCCTACTACATGGAGGAGGGGGGCTGTGTGCTGAGTTCCGCCATTGACAAATTCATCTTCCTGACCATCAAGGAGCGCTTCGACTCCAAAGTGCGCGTCGGCTACACCCGCACCGAAATGGTGGATGACATTGACCAACTTCAACACGAACTGATCCGCGAAGCCCTGCGCCTGACCGGCATTCGCAGCGGAGTGGAGATTACCACCATGGGCGACATCCCCTCCGAAGGCTCGGGGCTGGGCTCCTCCAGCACTGTGACCGTCGGCGCCCTGCACGCCATGTACGCTTACCTCGGCGAAATCGTCTCCGCCGAACGGCTGGCGCGCGAAGCGTGCACCATCGAAATCGTCACCCTCAAAAAGCCCATCGGCGTGCAGGATCAATACATTGCCGCCTACGGAGGGCTGCGCTTCATTGAATTTATGACGGACGGAGAGGTCAAAGTGGAGAAAATCAACATCTCCACCGATGCGCGGCGGGCGTTGAACGACAACTTCCTGCTCTTTTTCACCGGAGTCAGCCGCAGCGCCTCTACCATCCTCTCGGAGCAAAAGAGCAACATCAAAGACCGTCTGACCGAACTGCGCGAAATCAAGCACATGGCATGTCAGGCGCGCACCTACATCGAAACCGAAAACTTCGACGCCCTGGGCGAACTCATGCATCAATCCTGGGAACTCAAAAAACGCCTGGCTGGCACCATCAGCAACGGACAAATCAATGAAATGTACGAGACCGCCCGGCGCGCCGGCGCCATTGGCGGCAAAATTGCCGGCGCAGGAGGCGGGGGGTTTCTTTTGTTGTATGTTCCCTACGAACGTCAAAGCAAGGTCCGTGCCGCCCTGAGCGGCTTGCAGGAACTCCCTTTCCGCCTGGAATCGGATGGAACCAAAATCATTTTCAATTACCGTCGGTCATGAAAGGAAGGTCAGAGATGGAACCCATCCAGCGTTATCTTTCCACGTTACAGCAGACCATGGACAAACTCCCCCAGCCGCTCATCGCAGAGGTCATCTACACCCTCCAGCGCGCCCGCATCCAGGGCAATCAGGTTTTCATCATGGGCAATGGCGGCTCCGCATCCACCGCTTCACACTTCGTCTGCGACCTTGCCAAAAACACCCGCAACCCCTCTCTGCCGCACTTCCGCGCCATCGGGCTGGCAGACAACATGGAAATCTTCTCCGCTTACGCCAACGACGAAGGCTACGAAAACGTCTTCTCCCAGCAGTTGATCAACCTCATCAAACCCGAAGACGTGGTCATCGCCATCTCCGCCAGCGGCAACTCGAAGAACGTGGTCAAGGCTGTGGAAGAAGCCCGCAAATACGGCGCCCTCACCATCGGCTTCACCGGCTTCAGCGGCGGGCGACTCGGCGAAATCGTGGACCTGCACATCCATGTCGAGAGCGACATCATCGAACACGTCGAAGACATTCACCTCATGCTCGAACACATGATTGTCCGCACCATCAAAGACCAACCCTTCATCGGACTCAGCCTGCCGCAGGCGGATGCCAAACTCTCCGCCGAAGTGCTGGGAGACTGATCAGCGCCCGTCCTGCCTCAGGATGAACTCAATCGCCTGAGATACATCGTCGCAAACGAAATACCCCGCCATGCCCGGCGGCTTGGGCAAAGCCAGTTGCTCCGCGCCGCGACCCGTCTTCAACAAAATCGTCCCGCGCACGCCCGCCGCCTGACCCGCCTGCACATCGCTCCACGCATCGCCGATCATCCACGAACGTTTCAAATCCAGCGACAACTCCCTCGCCGCCTGCAAGAGCAGCCCCGGTTTTGGCTTGCGGCACGCGCATCCATCATCGGGACCATGCGGGCAGAGATACGCTCCATCCACCCTGCCGCCCTCCGCGCGAATCAGCCTCACCAGGCGGTCATTGATTTCCCAAGCCGCCTCCAGCGAAATGATGCCGCGCCCCACCGCCGACTGATTGGTGACGATGACAACCTTGTATCCATTGAGCCGGGCATCGCTCAACGCACGCAGCGCTCCCGGCAGCACACTCACCTGTGCCCACTCCCGAACATAATCGGGACGATTTTCGATAAGCACGCCGTCGCGATCGAGAAAGATAGCAGGAAACATGGCGACATTATACTATTCGGCTTTTTCAACCAGGCGCACTCGACTTTCGAGCATTGTCTGCTCAAAGACTTGATCCGCCCCGGACGACCCACATGACAAAACGGGACGCCCCGCCTCACCCTACCCGGAACCTGCTCCTCCCTCACCGGCTGGGGACGCCCCGCAGCATATCTGCCCCCCCGCACCGACCCGCCCCCGGCGTCATGTCGGAATGGCGGAGCACGCCACAAACCAACCATGCTCGAAAAACTTCGACTCTACATCCGCCGTCAGGCAACCTCCACAGCGCGCTACTTCTACGAACAGACCATCCTGTTCCTCTTCGGCTGGATTCCCACCCTCATCGGCATTGGCGTGCGCGGGCTGGTCTACCGCCTCATCCTGCACATGGACGGACTTGCCGCCATCGAAAAAGGTGTCCGCATCCGTTTTGCCAACCACATCAAACTGGGACATGGCGTGTACATAGACGAAGGCGCTTACCTGCACGCCTGTCCGCAGGGCATCGAAATCGGCGATAACACCATCATCATGCACGGAGCCGTTCTGCACGTGTATAACTTCCGCGATATGCCGCAGTCCCGCATCAAAATCGGCAAAGACAGCCTGGTGGGCGAGTACTCCGTCATTCGCGGGCAGGGCGGTGTGACGATTGGCGACCGCGTCTATACATCGCCTTTCACCCAAATCATCGCCGTCAACCACGTCTTCGATGACCCGAACCGGCCCTTTGTGGAACAGGGCATTACCGCCGAAGGCATCATCATCGAAGACGACGTGTGGCTGGGCGCCGGTGCGGTCATCACCGACGGCGTGCGGGTGGGCAAGGGAGCGGTGGTGGCGGCGGGTGCCGTGGTGACGAAAGACGTGCCGCCGCATACGGTGGTGGGCGGCGTGCCTGCCAAACCAATCAAAACGATTGATGGAACCGTCAGTAACCCTGACCGAAAAATTTTTCATGCAACCAAGGATGGAGGCTTATGACGACATTATCTGTGGTGATTCCAGCGTACAACGAGGAAAACGGCATCAAGGCGATTGCCGAACGAGTCCTTGCCGTTGAACCGGCGCTGAAGCAGGCGGGTGTGGACCGCCTGGAACTGCTCGTGGTGGATGACGGCTCGAAGGACAGAACGGCTGAAGTCGCCGGATCAATTCCCGGCGTCAACTTGATCCGCCACCCCAAGAATCGCGGCTATGGAGCGGCGCTGAAGACCGGCTTCTCCAAAGCCAGCGGCGAACTCATCGGCTTTCTGGATGCCGACGGCACCTACCCGCCGGAATACTTCCCCCAGTTGTGCCAGTCTGCCCTGAACGGCTCGGACCTGGTCATCGGTTCGCGCATGGCAGGCACCGAGAGCAAAATGCCCCTCACGCGGCGCATCGGCAACTTCTTCTTTGCCAACCTGCTCTCGATTTTGGGCAGGCAGAAGGTGACCGACAGCGCCAGCGGTATGCGCGTCTTCAAACGCGAAATCCTCGAACAACTCTATCCTCTGCCCGACGGCTTGAACCTGACGCCGGTCATGAGCACGCGCGCTTTGCACGAGGGTATCAAAATCGTCGAAGTCCCCATCCCCTACAGCGAACGGGTGGGGCGCTCCAAACTGAGCGTCATCCGCGACGGGCAAATCTTCCTGCAAAGCATGGTGTGGACAGCCCTGTCCTACAATCCCGTGCGCATCCTTGGGCTGGTGGGGCTGGGCGGCATCGGCATTGCCGGGCTGATCTTCCTCGGCTTGCTGATCGTCCGACTCAACGGCGTGACCACCCTGGGTCCCTGGGGCGTGCTGGCGTTGTTCACCGCGATGGTCTCATCCATCGCTGGCTTGAACATCTTTGCGCTGGGTGTCACCTTCAACTATCTGGTATCGTTGTTCTACAAGCGCCCCATCCGCCAGGGATTGTTCGGCAAACCCATCTTCAAGACGCCCCTCGACCAGCAATTCGGCTGGATGGGCGGTGGCTCCATGTTGCTCGGTCTGCTGGTGGCAGTGGTCTCGTTCCTGCTGGGCATGAACGGCTGGAAGATTGACCGCCTGTGGTTCTACCTGCTGGGGAGCGCCATGCTCTTTTTGGCAGGCATTCAATTATTCATTTACTGGCTGTTGCTGCGCATCCTCGAAGAACTCAGCCAGCGTGAGATCCGCACCAAACACGACATGGGTCTTGCGTAATTCATCGAGCGCATCATCGGCGTTCTCTAACGCCATCAATTGTAGGGCAAGTCTCTGACTTGCCCGCGCAAATCGGAGATTTGCGCTACCGTCCGAATTTTAGAAGATACTTAGTGTACGTTAGTGTAAGAAGGAGAGAATATTATGACAACGAATGACCCCCAATCCGTCAACATGGGCAGCCGCCTGACCCCCAAACTGCGCATGGTGGATTTCCCCAATGCCGACGCCATCGTCCGCAACGGACTTCTCGCCGCGCCCCGCTCCCCCGATGCGGTGGACATCATGCTCGTCAACCCGCCCACCCCCGACGGCGGACTCTGGATTCGCACCCAGCACCGCGTTGGACGCCGCACCCGCGAGAACATGGTCTGGCCCCAGGTTTCGCTGGCGCAAATGGCGGCGCTCCTGCATCCCGTCTATAAAGTCAAAGTGGTGGACTGCAACGCCGAACGTATGGGCTGGCCCGAATTCACCAAACTGCTCGACAAATACCAGCCCAAATATTACATGACTCAATTGACCGCGCCCACCCTCGAAAACGACATGTATGGTTGTTTCCTGGCGCACGCCCGCGGCGCAAAGACCATTGCCTTCGGCACGCACATCACCCCCATCCCTGTCGAGACGATGCGCCCCTACCCCAGCCTCGATTTTGCCCTGGTCGGCGAACCGGACCTCACCATCCGCGATCTGCTCGACCACCTCGAAGGCAAATTCGACCAGCGCTCGCCGCACATCCAAAAGATGTTCGAAAAGACCGACCCCTCCTACAAGCCTTCGCTGAATGCAGACGGCACGGTCAACATGCACGGCATCAAGGGCATTGCCTGGCGCAAGGGCGGCGAAATCATCCTGAACCCGCCGCGTCCTTTCATTGCCGACCTCGACGACATGCCCATCCCCATGCACGAACTTCTGCCCCTGCAAAAGTACCGCATGCCCTACATCAAGGGACCGTTTACCTTCATCGTCACCAGCCGCGGCTGCCCGGCCGGATGCACCTACTGCATCAAACATGTCAGTTACCAGTATTCCACGCGCATCCGCTCGCCCAAACTTATCATGGAAGAGTTGTGGCAGTTGAAGAAACTCGGCATCAATAACATCCACATGTACGCCGACCTGTTCACCGTCAACCGCGACCAGGTGATCGAGCTGTGCAAACTCATGATCGAAGAGAACATCCAAATCAAATGGACCTGCAACAGCCGCGTGGACTTTGTGGATGAAGAAATGCTCACCCTGATGGGCAAAGCCGGCTGCCGCCTCATCTCGTGGGGCATCGAAAGCGGCAACGAGCAAATTCTCAAACACGCCCGCAAGGGCGCCTACCCCGATAAAGCCGAGCGCGCCCTGCGCTGGGCAAAGAAAGCCGGCATCATGAACTGGGGCTACTTTATCATCGGCTTGCCCGGCGAGACGGAGGAGACCAT
>DYID01000015.1:41321-97247 GCA_020723805.1 Anaerolinea sp.
CGAAGATCATCGCTTTGCCCTCCTGGAACTGCTGCTGATTGCACTCTGTGGAGCGGTCTGGGTAATCGAACCAGCATGGGGACTCTGGTTCCTCCCGACCGCTCTACTTCCATTGGGCATCCGCCTGGTTATGGGCGGCTATTCCTTCGACGGGCGCGATGTTCTCGTCCTGCTGTTTGGAGTCACTGCCTGGGGGGGATATTGGGCGGCGTATGACCAGACCGCTGCCTGGAGCAAGGCATGGCTGATCATGACCGCCGTTCTGCTTTATTTTTCGCTCAAGGCTCAGCCGCAGGCGAATCTTTCCCGCATATCGCTTGCATTGTTTTGTCTCGGCGTGGGTGTGGCGCTGTACTTTTTCCTCACGCACGATTTCGTTGCCCTGCCGCGCCGGCTCGACCTGGTCAACCGCCTCGGGCGCTGGATGATGAGCCTCCGCCCGCAAACCGGCTGGACGCCCATCCATCCCAACTACATCGCGGGGATGATTGCTGTCACCGTTCCTTTCATCCTTTATCCGCTCGAAAACCTTCGGCGTAACCATGTCCATCTTTCACGGGTATGGTTCCTCCTGTTGGGCGGCGGGCTGACCCTTGCCGCGCTTGCCCTCTTCATGTCCACCTCGCGCGGAGTGACGTTCGCCATGTTGAGCGGGGCAGGGGGCTGGCTGGGGTGGCGGCTGATTCATTCGGGCAGGATCAGGCTCCCGATTAAGGGCGAAGCGTTCTTTCCCGTGCTGTTGATGATGTATCTGGGCGCGGTGGTCGCGTTCTTGTATATTGGTCCCGCCCGGTCGGGCAGTCTGTTTACCGGCAATTATTACTACGGCGACGGAAGCCGCGGCGAATTGTTCAACCGAAGCCTGTATCTGCTTCAGGATTACGCACTCAGCGGCGGAGGGCTTGGCGCGTTCCCCGGCTTGTATTCGCAATATCTGCTGGATATTCCTTTTTACAACGTGCCGAACAGTCACAACCTGTTTTTGGATGTGGGCATCGAGCAGGGTGTGGTGGGCGGCGCGGCTTTTTTGGGGTTGTATCTGCTGAGTTTGTGGTCGCTGGCGCAGGGGTTGGGCAGGCACAAAGACGGGCAAACCTTTCAGGCGCTTTTGCTCTTTGCCCTCATCACAGCCTTCGTTCACGGCATGGTGGACGATTATTTGTATAATGGAGCCGGCACGATGCTTTCCCTGCTCCTCGTGGGGCTGGCGGAAAATGTCCGACGGCGCGAGCCGCCTGCCGTGCACCGCGTGGACTGGCGCACCTGGCTTGCCATTGCGTTCATCTGGACGTTGGTTGCCGTGTTCAACCTCCGGCAGCTTCGCGCACTCTGGCAGGCAGACCTGGGAGCGGTTCAGTTGGCGCAAGCGGAACTGATGGGATTCCCGCAGAGCGGATGGCTGGGGGAGGAGATTCTGCCTCATCTGACGGCGGCAGACGCTTCGCTTCAGACCGCCCTGCGGCTTGATCCTGCCAACCGCACCGCCAACCACCGCCTCGGCTTGATTGCCCTGTACCGCCGCGATTTTGTCTCTGCCGCCCGCTTCCTCGAAGCCGCCCATGAGCGGGCGCCGGCGCACCGCGGCATCGTCAAAGCGCTGGCGTATTGCTATGTGTGGCTTGGAGAGGTGGAACGCGCGCAGGTCTTCCTCGCGCAAATTCCCGAAGCGGCGGAGGAACTGGATGTGTACATCTGGTGGTGGCAAACGCAAAACCGCGGCGATTTGTCTGCAAACGCAAGGCTCGCGCTGGAGTCGCTCCAGGCTCCCGCACAGCCCTGATTGGACGTAACCAACATGAAACGAACACAACGATTGACGACCGCCTTATTGACCTTTCTGCTGATTGCCTCAGCCTTCCTTGCTTCTGCGCCGCTCAGCCGTGCCCAAACCAGCCTCGATTGGTCCACGCCGGTCAACCTTTCCTTTTCCGGCGCGGCGACCAACCCGGTCATGACGGTGGACGACCGCGGCTTCGTCCACGTCATTTGGCTGGATGATGTGGACGGCTACAAGTACGCCCAAAGCCGCGACGGCAAGACCTTTTCGCCGGCGCAGACGGTCAAATTTCCCTTTGGACCGAAAGACCCGCCGCCCATTCTGGTGCCCGGCAGGGGAGGCGTGATACACGTCTTCTGGGTTGCCGGTGCGGATCAGCGGCTTTTCTACGGGCAAGCCACAGCAGGCGACTTCCCCTACCCGCAAAACTGGGTTATGGTCACCCGCATTCAAAATTCTGTGGCAAGTTTCGACGCCATGGTGGATGCCCAGGGCGTTTTGCATATCGCCTTTATCCAAAGCCACCTGGTGGATGACAAACCGGCCGGTGTGTACTATACCCAGTCGCCCTCGGGCGGCGGTTTCTGGACCGAACCGCGCCTGTTGTATCCCTCGGAATACTTCCGCTCGGCGACACAGAGCGACCTGTACATCCGTATCAGCACGTCGAACACTGCGACCAACCAGCAGATATATGTCACTTGGGATAACCGCGCTCAAAAGCGCGTCTTCATGGCGGTCTCCCGCAATAATGGCGCCACTTGGGGAGAAGCAAAGCAAATCAAAGGTCCGGAAGATACCGGCGGCTTCGAAACCCCGTTCAATCTGACCGCCTCCGCCTACGGACGAGACGTGCTGCTCATCTGGCAGGTGGGCGAGCCGGGGTCCTCCAAATGCACGGTGTACAGCCAGTGGTCGAAAGACGGAGGGCAAAACTGGGAAGACCCTGTGGCGGTGTTGGGGGGGCGCACGGAATGCCCTGTAAGCACAAAAGTCATAGACAGAAACTCCCGTTTTATGACCGTCATCTTTGTCGGGCAGGTTAGTCCCTTCATGGTGGCGTGGAACGGCACGCAATGGAGCGATGTGCAAACGCAGACGCAGCTGCCCTCCATCGTCAACCCGCTCACCTTCGACGCCATCCTGCTCGGCTGTCGTTTCGACCTCGTGTACAAAAACCGCTTGTATGTGAGCGGCTGCGATCAGGGACGCGGCGGCGACGTATGGTTCCTCTCCCGCGAACTGACCTCCGTGGAAGACTGGTTCGCCCCCTCCGTGATTTGGGAAGAACCGATCGTGCTTTCCATCCGTTCCCAAAACCCCGAACGCATCTCGTATTTCAATACCGCACACGACGCGCAGGGCAACATCCATGCCGTCTGGATTCAATCGCCGCTTCAAGGGAACGGTGCATCCATCGAATATGCCCGCTGGGATGGCGAAGAATGGGCGCCTGCCGAGTCGGTCATCCCTTCGGTCGAGGGCGTGCCGACGCGCCTGTTGGTCACTGCCGACCCGCTCAACCGGCTCCTGCTCAACTGGATTGACGGCTACAACGGCGACCTCGTCTTCAGTTGGGCAAACACCGAAAAAGCCAACCTCGCCTCCGAATGGGTGGACATCATCGGTCTGCCGTCTCCTTCACGCCTGGTGGATGATGTGGATGTGGTGGTGGATGGCTCCGGGCGGATTGTCACCGCCTATGTCGTGCCGGTGAATGAAGAGCGTGGCATCTATATCGTCCAATCAACCGACAACGGTAAAAACTGGACTGCGCCGGTGCGCGCTTTCGACGCCGTTGCTGCCGGCTGGGAACGTATTGGCGGCGTTCGGCTGGCTCTCAGCGGAGATGGCGTTTTGCACCTGCTCTTCATCAAAAACACTGTGCGCGTCGGTCAGCCGGTTGGTTTGTACTACTCCCGCTCGGTGGACGGCGGCGCGACCTGGAGCAGTCCGCAAATCCTCAGCGAAGGCGAAATCCAATGGGCAGACATCGTCAGTTACGATGAGTCAACGATTCACATCGTCTGGCAGGAATATGACGGATTGATCTTCGCCAACGTCTCGCAGGTCTCGCAAGATGGCGGGCAGACGTGGGGCAAGCAAAACAACGTCACCGGTGTCAACGAAGAACCGACGCACGTCGCTCTGGTGTCCAATGGCAGCGGCGTCCTGCATTTCATTCAGATCGTCAGCAAGCCCAACAGCGACGCCTACAACCAGAAAGGTCTTGTCCTTCAAGACTGGAAATGGGATGGCGTCTCTTGGAATCTCGAACTCACCAAGGACCTGCTCCTCAAAGGCACAGAGATCCAATACAACCTCGCCGCCGACCTGACTTCCAGCGGCTATCTCGGCGTTTTCATCCCGGTGGATTATGTGGACCTCGATGGAAAATTCAAAAGCGAAATCCTCACCTTCACCCGCTTCCTCGAGGACGCCAAACCGGCTTCGTTGACCCGGGCAGTCCTCCTCCCCGTTGCCTCTGCCGACCCCGGCAATGCCCCCTCTGCCGAAATCCAACCCACCCCCACGCCGGATTTCTCTGTCCTCTACGACGATAACATCTCTGCATCACCCCTTCAGCAAAATCTTGTTGGTTTGATTCTGTTGATTGTTGGGGTGGCAGCGACCCTCTTCCTCCTGATATGGCGCAGACCCGCAAAGCAATGAACACCCTCCCGCGGTTCTTCTTCATCCTGGGCTTGGCTGGCTTCGTTTTGTTGTCCTTTGGGCTGGGACCTCTGCCCGCTTCCGCCAGCCCCGCTTCCACCTGGTCGCCGGATGAAAAGGTGCCGGGCTATTTGGATGATACCTACCCCCCCTTCCTCCTCGCAGACCACAACCGCACCGTCCATGCCTTCACCAGCCAGTGGGTATATGCCAGCGGCGAACGCAACTTAGCCATCGTCTATCGTCAATGGACGCTCAAAGGCGGCTGGACGCGCCCGGTGGATATCCTCCTTTCGCCCATCGGCGGGAACGCCAATTTCATGGGCGCATATTTGGATTCCTCCGACACTATCCACGTCATCTTCACCGCCACTGAGAATATTTCGCGCCGCACCTTCGTCTTCTACTCGCGCGCCCCCGCTTCCCTCGCTGATTTGGCGCTTGCTTGGTCTCCGCCCATCATAGTGGGCGATGGCGCACTGGGACTGAACTCCGGCGCCATTGCTGGTGACGAGCAAGGCAGCCTGGTCATCATCTACAGCGGCAGCCGCGACGGCAGCGGCGTTTATTACGTCCACTCCAAAGACGCCGGCAAAAACTGGTCCGAGCCGCAGCCTCTCTTCCTCACCTTCAGCGGCGACTTGAGCGCCTTCAGTCTGCGCCTCACCACCGGTCCCAGCCAACAGATTCGCGCAGCGTGGAACGTGGTCACCAACCTCGGCGTGGATGAAGCGTTGTACTTTGCCAGTTTCGACCCGCAAACCGCCGCCTGGAGCGCTCCGCTGGAACTGGACGAACGCATTGACCTTCCCGAATACTTCGGTCCGTCCTTCCCCGTCATCACCGATAACGGGCGCGAGATTGTGGTCTTCTACAACGGCGGCAACCCTGTGGCGGGAAGACCCGTTGGTCCCGGGCGTCCCATCCAGCGCTCCCGCATCTCCCTCGATGGCGGCGTCACCTGGAGCGAACCGCTCGACCCCTTCCCCTTTCATGTTGGTCGAAGCGGTGAACATGCCATGGTGTTGGACGGAAACGGAACGCCCCACGTCCTCTTCGTTCAACGTATCGAAAGCCTCGATGAAAAAGGCAGATACTCCATCGTTGGCGGCATCTGGCACAGCACATTTGAAAACAACGCCTGGAGCAATCCCGACCGCTTTGTCACCACCCTTGCGCCTCATGATGTTCACGCCGTCATTGTGCAGGGAAACGTCATGCTGGCTGTCTGGCGTGAAGACCCCGGCGCCGGCGCAAACGGCATCTGGTATTCCTACAACATCTTGGATGCACCGGAACTGCCGGTCACGCCTCTTGCCACCGCTGTGCTGGAAATTTCTGCGCAAGCCACTCCCACCGCATCGTCTGCGCTGATCGCATCCACCCCCACACCTCTGCCGGCGTTTCTCAAACAAGCGCCCCCCTCCGACCTGGGCAGAAACCCGGCGCTTCCCATCCTCATTGGCATTGCTCCGGTCATCTTGATCATCGTTGGGGCGATTCTCGGCTACCGTTTCCTCAACCGAGACCGCGATTAGGATAACCGCATGAGTTCCATCGTTGGCTTTACCGTTTTCAGCGCTTTGGAGGAAACTGCCGTCCAACGGCTCCTTGCCGCGCAGGAGCGGGCGCTTTCCCAATTTCAGCACCTTGAACGAAAAACCATTTCGCTGGGGCTGACGCGCCTGGACGTATGGGGACACCGCGCCCTTTCCGAACGCCTCCACACCCTGCCCGATGGCTCGTTCCTCGCGCTGATCGGCTCACCGCATGGCAAAGTCAATCTTGCCGATGTGCAGGACGCCATACTGACAGACCGCTTCGAACTCCCCTGGGACGGGCGCGTCATCCTGCTAAAAATCAGCGCCGACGGCAAACGCTGGACGCTGTGGAACGACTGGCTGGGGAGCATCCCGGTCTTCCACGCCGCAATCGGGCATGGACGCATCGCCTCCACGCTGGAGCCTGTTGTGGTCGCCTCAGCCGCCTACACCGCCGACGATTTTTTCTCCCAGGGCTTGGTGGCGTTACTCGTTGCCGGGCATTTTGTTTTGGATTGGACGCTCTATAAGGGGATGAAAGTCATCCCGCCCGACAGCCGCATGGAATGGGGAGACGGAGGCTTTCGCGCCGAAACGCTTTGGACGGTGCAGCCCAGCCAAAGTCGGTGGGAGGCGGGCTGGGACGACTTGGTAGACGAGATGCACGAGTTGTCCCGTCAGGCGGTCAAGCAGGCGTTGGACAATCATCCCAAATGGATTCTGCCGCTGTCTTCCGGGCTGGATTCACGCCTGATTGCCGGCGTGGCGGCGGAGGTCGGTGCGGATGCCCATGCCTATACCTGGGGCGCGCCGCACACCACCGACGCCGTGAACTCTCGAAAGATTGCCCGGGCGCTTGGGTTTCCCTGGAAACGCGTTGACCTGCCGCATGATTTTTTGGTCACCTACACCCCCCGCTGGGCAGACCTGTTCGGCAGTTCCATGCACTTTCACGGCATGTATCAGATGGCGTTCCTCGACCGCATTGCCTCGGAGCCGCCCGCTCCCATCATTTCCGGCTATGTTGGCGATGTGCTGGCGGGCGATGCCGTCAAGGATTTGGATGCACTGCATAAGAACCGCAAGAGTTATCAACTCGAAAGCGATTGGTACTCTCATTGGACGGTAGATGAAGTCCGCGCTCATGCCAAATTCCCGCTTGCCGAAGCGCTGGAAGCCAACGCCGAGGAATACCAGAAGCAACTCGCTTCACTGCCAGGTGCGTTTTATCAAAAACTGCAATTCCTCGAACTCTGGAATCGCCAGCGTTTTTTCACAAGTTTCCACTCCACCCTCTCCGATTACTGGCGCGGCGCGGCGACGCCCTTCATGAATCGCGCCTATGTCCGTTTCTGCCTGTCCATTCCGCGCATGGCGTTGGATGACCGCCGGCTTCTTTCCGGCGTCTTTCGCCGCTACTACGGCAGGCTGGCAGTCATCCCCGGCACCTATGCACGCGACCCCATCATCCTTACCGGCAAATACCTCATCTTGCGTAAAATCGCCGGGATGCTGGTGCCTGCTTTTCACCGCGGACCGCTCAAAGGTTTTGGAAACGTTCAATTGCGCATGGACATCGAATCCATTCAACACAGCGGGCGCAAAGCGCTCTGGCCTCTCTTTGAAGCTCACGACAAACTTTCCAACTGGTTGGATTTCAATTCATTGGAACGCGACTTTCAAACCATCATGACCTCTAAAGAAGATATTCGCCCATTGCGGCGTCTGCAATCTGCACAAACGCTTGTTTACCGCCTGCTCTAGGGAGGAAAACTTCCATGCAATCCATCGTTGGCTTCACTGTTTTTTCAAATCTTCCTCAAGACCGCCTCAAGGCGCTGGAAACCGCTCACCGCCGCGCCTTGCAATACTTTCCACGCCTTCAGCGGCGTTCTTTCACGATTGGCGAAACTCATCTCGAAGTGTGGGGGCGCAACGGTATGGAAGAACGCCTCCACACCCTGCCCGACGGCTCGCTCCTCGCGCTGATTGGCTCGCCGCATGGCAAAGTCAATCTTGCCGATGTACAAGACGCCCTGCTCGCCGACCGCTTCGAACTCCCCTGGGACGGGCGCGTCATCCTGCTAAAAATCAGCGCCGACGGCAAACGCTGGACGCTGTGGAACGACTGGCTGGGGAGCATCCCGGTCTTCCACGCCGCAATCGGGCATGGACGCATCGCCTCCACGCTGGAGCCTGTTGTGGTCGCCTCAGCCGCCTACACCGCCGACGATTTTTTCTCCCAGGGCTTGGTGGCGTTACTCGTTGCCGGGCATTTTGTTTTGGATTGGACGCTCTATAAGGGGATGAAAGTCATCCCGCCCGACAGCCGCATGGAATGGGGAGACGGAGGCTTTCGCGCCGAAACGCTTTGGACGGTGCAGCCCAGCCAAAGTCGGTGGGAGGCGGGCTGGGACGACTTGGTAGACGAGATGCACGAGTTGTCCCACAAGGCGGTTGCGGATGTCTTGAAGACCCAGCCGGAGTGGATCCTGCCCCTTTCCGCCGGGCTGGATTCACGCCTGATTGCCGGCGTCGGCGCGGAAATAGGCGCAGAGATGCTTGCCTATGCTTGGGGAGAGCCAAATGCCACCGATGTCGTCTACTCGCGCGAAATCGCCAAAACGCTCGGAATTCCCTGGAAACGGATTGACTTAAACAAAGACTTTCTGGTCACCTACACTCCCCGCTGGGCAGACCTGTTCGGCAGTTCCATGCACTTTCACGGCATGTACCAGATGAACTTCCTCGACTCTATTCCCGAAGACATGCCGTTGATTTCCGGCTTCCTGGGCGATGTCCTTTCTGGCAGCAGTCTTTTGAAACAAAAAGATGGGGCTGTCTTTTATAAAAAGGATTGGTACCTGCACTGGGGCGTCGAAGAGTTAAAGGATTTGTTGAGGGATTTCCCCCTGGATAAAACTCTGCATGAAATTCACGAAGCGCTTGGAGAGGCAGTTGCCCGCCTGCCGGGCTCGCAATTTGCCAAAAATATTCTTTTCGAGTTGTGGAATCGCCAACGGCTCTTCACCTCCTTTCAAACCAACCTTGCCTCGCATTGGAGCGGCGTTGCCACGCCCTTTCTCAACCGCGCCTATGCCCGCTTCAATCTGTCTTTGCCGAGGGCGGTCATCGAAAATCGAAGACTGTTGGCAGATGTGTTCCGCCGTTATTATGCAAAACTGGCGGCAATCCCCGGCACCTATGCCCAGGAACCGTTCATCCGCACGGGGCGTTATCTCCTGCGCCGCCGCATCGTCGAACATCTGCCGGCGCCCCTCCATCACGGACCGTTTGCCGGCTTCGACGACGTGCCTTTGCGCATGGATATTGACTGCATTCAGGCAGCCGGTAAAAAAGCCCTCTGGCCCCTGTTTGACACGCTTCGAGAACTCAACCAATGGCTCGATGTCCGCCTGCTGGAGCGCGAATATCAAACCCTCCAACACTCCAGCGAAGACATCCGCCCCCTGCGGCGTCTGCAATCGGTGCAGACGCTTGCCTACCGCCTGCGCGCGGATGCAAAGGTCGTCCATTCATGAATCATCCCAAAGTCAGCGTCGTCATTCCCACCTACGGCGGCGCCGCTCATCTTGGCGAAGCCATCCAAAGCGTCCTCAATCAAACCTGGCAGGACTTCGAGCTCATCGTCGTCAACGACGCCTCGCCCGACAACACCGACGAAGTGATGGCTCGCTTCACAGACCCGCGCATCCGCTATATTCGTCATGAGACGAACCGCGGCGTGGCGCTGGCGCGCAAAACCGGCATCATGGCGGCGCGGGGTGAAATCATCGCCCACCTCGACCAGGACGACCTCTACCACCCCGACAAACTGCGCCTGCACGTGGAATTTCTGGACAAGCACCCGGAAATCGGCTTCACCTACAACTCCCGCTTCGAACTCTACCCGACTTCCGGCGCCATCCGCGAGATTCTGCGTCCATCCCCCAGCCTCACGCTCGAAGATTTTGCCCTCGCCTTTCCGCTGGCGCCCAGCGTGTGGGTGCAGCGACGTGAATGGGCGAGCCGCGAGGAAATCTGGCAGGAGCCTTTCTACCGCGGACGCGAAATCGTCATCTGCGGGCGGCTCTACATGGCAGGCTGTAAGTTCGCCATGATAGACCGCGCCCTCAACTACCGCCGTTACCACAAGAACCGCACCGTGAAGAACATCCCCCGCCAGTGCGAGGCGGAACGCGCCTGCCAGCAAATCATCTTCGACGACCCGCGCTGTACGCCCGAAGTGCGGGCGTTACGCGACCTTGCCGCATCCAACATCTATGCCATGTGGATGTACGTCGCCTATTTGCAGGGTGAATACGACACCGCGCAGGAGTTCCTCCTTCAAACCGTGCGCCTGAACCCCTGGCTGATGGAAGGGCAACCACCTTACGTCATCAACGACATCGTCATTGACAGCATAGACGACGAAGGTGAAAGCCTCGAAGACCTCCTCCGCCGCGTGTTCGACAATCTGCCGCAGGAACTCTCTGCCTTGCGGCAATATTATCCCTGGGCAGTGACGCGCGGTTACCTCATGCAGGGCGTCCGTGCGGTGATGTGGAACCGCCCCGCCGAAGCCGACGCCTACTTTGCACACGTCATATCCGCCGCTCCGCAGTTGGACGCCGCTTTTCTGCAATGGCTCGCCTCTCACATGCTGGCGTATGAAGCGGAATATGGGGTGCGGGCGGCAAGAGAAACCCTGCATCGAATCGCATCCCGCCTTGAACAATTGGGCGCAGCATCCATTCGCCGAACCCTGCTGGCAGAATTCTTTACCGCCCGGGCATTTGATGCCCGCCAGTGGGGCATGAGGCGCAAAGTCTGGACGAGCGTGAGCGGCGTCCTGACGAGCGAACCGTTTCGCCTGTGGAGCAATCGCGGCTTGCTCGCCGCGTTCGTTCACTCCATTCCGTTTTTGGAAATGTTCATTCATTGAAAGGGAGGTTGACAACGATGAAAAAAGCGATTGTGTTGGGCGTGGGCAACGCACAGGTGGATTTGATCCGTTTTCTCAAAGCGCAAGGCTGGTGGGTCATCGGTTGCAGTTACCGCCGCGAAGGCAGGGGACTGGAATACATAGACCAGTTTGCCCTGCTCAACATCACAGACGTGGACGGCATCGAACAACTTGCCCGCGCCGAAAACGCGGACCTGATCTACTCCATCGGCTCGGACCTTGCCATGCCAACGGCGGCGCGCCTCGCCTCGCGGCTGGGACTCCCCGCTCTCGTCTCTGCGGAAACCGCCGAACTGCTGCATAACAAACTATCTCTGCGCGGCTTTTTGAACGAACATGCCATCAGCCCCATCTGCTACAAGGGACTTCGCTCCCCCGGCGACCTGGACGATTGGGACATCTTCCCCGCCATCGTCAAGCCGGTGGACAATCAGGGACAGCGCGGCGTTTTTCTGGCAGCCAGCCTCGAGGAAGCCAGAGACGGTTTCGAACGTTCCCTGCAATTTTCGCACAGCCGCACGCTCATCATCGAGGAGTTTCTCGAAGGTCCCGAAATCTCGGTGAATACGTTTGTGGTGAACGGCGAGACGGTCTTCAACGAAGTCTCCGACCGCCTGGTGGTGGAGGGATATACGGGCGGACTTCCGCGCGGACACATTTACCCCTCGGTACATTGCCCCGAAAATGTCCGCCGCGAAGTTCGAAAGTTGACCTCTTTATGCAACCGCGCCCTCGGCATCGAAAACGGACCGGTGTACTATCAGGCAATCCTCACCCGCAATGGACCGCGCATCGTGGAAGTGACGCCCCGCCTGGATGGCTGTCACATGTGGCGATTAATCAAAACCGTCAGCGGGGTGGATTTGCTGGAAGCCAGCGTGAAATGCCTGCTGGGTGAAAGCGTCCCCTCCCTGTGCGTGGAGGAAGACTTGCGCTGCCGCTATCTTGGCTTTTACTACCTGCCGCCGGGCAGGGAATTCTGCCGGGCGGAGCATCCCGCCTCCGCCTGTGTTGAACACCTCGAATATTATTACTCCGATGGCGAGACCGTTCGACCCATCAACGGTTACTTGGAAAAAGTGGGATACTACATCGAACCGTATGGACAATGATTCGCGTTGTGTCTCACCACTTATTACGCGGTGGCGCGAGATTCATCTTGCGTTTTCGGGCGACATAAATCCCCATTGGGGGGCAATGTGTCGCGCTGCGAGAAAACTGCGTATCATCAGTTATAAGTTGATAGTACTTACGCAGAACCCGATTTTATTCCGCCAATCCTCGCTAATCTGCGCTAATCTTTTCAAAATTCGCGAAGATTGGCGTAGATTAGTGGATAAGAAAGCCTGATTGCGTAAGTCCTGTAAGTTGAAAAGTGTACACTACTGTTTACTTTGGAGAGAATGAATGCCGCCTGTCATCCGTTTTATGAACGTATCCAAACGCTATAACCTCGGGCTGACGCGCACCAGCCTGCCCTCCGTCCTTTCGCAATGGGCGAAGCAGGCGCTGCGCGGAGGCGCCTCCTCTGACCGCAAGTATCACTGGGCGCTGAAAGACGTCAGTTTTGACCTCGAAAGGGGACAGTCGCTGGCGCTGGTCGGTCCGAACGGCGCGGGCAAGTCCACCATCCTCAAACTACTGGCAAAGATCACCCAGCCCACATCGGGCAGGGTGGAGGTCAATGGGCAGTTGTCCGCTCTCATCGAGTTGGGAGCCGGCTTCCATCCCGACCTGACCGGGCGCGAGAACATCTATCTCAACGGCACCATCCTGGGCTTGTCGTATAAGGACATCCAGAAGCGCTTCGATGAAATCGTAGCGTTTTCCGAAATCGAAGAGTTCATTGACACGCCCGTCAAACGCTACTCCTCGGGCATGACCGTGCGCTTGGGGTTCGCCGTCGCCTCCTGCATCGAACCCGACATCCTGCTCGTGGACGAAGTGCTGGCGGTGGGCGACGCCTCCTTCCGCCAGAAGTGCATCGAACGCATCAAGACCCTGCTCAACGACGGCACCAGCCTTATCTTCGTCTCGCATGATATGGGACTGGTGCGCTCCGTTTGCGAACGCGCCATCTACATCGAGCATGGACAGGTTCAGAACGTCGGCACCAGCGGCGAAATCATAGACATCTACAATCAAGTGCTGGACCGCCGCCGCATCGAAAAAATGAACCGCGCCGGCGGCGAAGCGGACGACGTGGAAGGCGGCGTGGAGGTCACCAAAATCGAGGCGCTCGACGCGCACGGCAAGCCCGTCCGCGAGACCTACGGCGACCAGCCGCTCGAAATCCGCGTCAGATACCTCGCTTACAAGGACATCGGCAAAGCCAACGCCATCGTCCTCATCTACCGCTCCGACGGCTTGATGTGCGCCAACATGCGCTCTCACCTCGACGGCTATCCCCTGCACATCACCAAAGGCGAGGGCGAGTACTCCGTCCGTCTCGAACCCCTGCAGCTTTTTGGCGGCACTTACTACGCCATCACCTGGATCATGAACGCCGACGATTCCGACGGTCTCGCTTACGGCGCCTCGGACTGGTTCGAGGTGCGCAACCGCGTCCCGGGGCGTGAGGCGCACATCGCCGTCTACGAACCGAACCGCACGTGGAGGCAGAACGTCCGCGTCAACGTCACCGAATCCGCGAGGCAGGCATGATCGCACAAACCAACCCGTTCCTCAAACTGCGCGACCTCACCTGGGCATGGACTCTCCGCACCCTGCGCGGACGTTACCAGCAATCTGCCCTCGGCTGGCTGTGGGCGGTTGTTCAGCCTGTCGCCACCGTCGCCATCTTTGCCGTGGTCTTCACCCGCATCGTCCCGGTGGATACGGGCGGCGTGCCGTATATCCTCTTTTCCTACGCGGCAGTCGTTCCTTGGACGTTGCTCGCCACCTCTCTGCCCGACATGGCGATGTCGCTCGTGCAAAACATGAACCTGGTCGGCAAAATCTACTTCCCGCGCGAGGCGCTGCCCATCGCCGCCCTGCTTGCCCGCATCGCCGACTTTGGCATCTCGTTCGTCCTGCTCATCATCCTCGTGATTCTTTATGGGATACCCATCTCCCCGCTCGGACTGCTCTTCCTGCCGCTCATCTTCCTCATCCAAATCACGCTTCTTCTCGGACTGGGAATTGGCGCCGCCGCCCTGAACGTTTTCTACCGCGACGTGGACCCGCTGCTCAAACTCGTCATCCAAGTCTGGTTCTATGCCTCGCCCATCCTCTACCCCGTCATCCTCGTCCCCGAAAAATGGCAGTGGCTCTACTTCCTCAACCCCATGGCGGGCATCATCGCCGCCTACCGCGATGTGCTCATCTACAACCGTCTGCCCGGAGAGTACCTCCTGCCTGCCGCCGCCGTTTCACTGGTCATCTTCCTGCTGGGCTATTGGTTCTTCAAACGCGTCGAATATCAGTTTGCAGACATCATCTAGCTCGCCTTACGCAGGGCGCCGCCCTCGTGCACCCTGAATAGACTTTATACTTTCCAACCTTATGACCTCCCCCCTCGTCAGTGTCATCATCCCCGCCTACAACCAGGCAGAATTCCTGCCCGCCACTCTTCAAAGCGTCCTTAACCAAACCTATTCCCACTTTGAAATCATCGTCGTCAACGACGCCTCCACCGACAACACCGACGAAGTCATGCAGGGATTCACCGACCCGCGCATCCGCTACATCGTCCACGAGCAGAACCAGCGCCTCTCCGCCGCCCGCAACACGGGAATCAAAGCCTCGAAAGGCGACATCCTCTTCCTGCTCGACGCCGACGATCTCTTTCACCCCGAAAAACTCGAAGCGCACGTCAAGTTTCTGGCGGCGCATCCCGAAATCGGCGTCTCCTACAACGCCCGCTTCGAGTTGAATCACTCTGCCAACACCATCCGCGAGATGTGGCGTCCGCCGCTCACCGTGGGCTTGAAGGATTTACTGCTCGCCTTTCCCTTTGCCCCCAGCGACACCGTCGTCCGCCGCGAATGGGCATTCAAGGTTGGGCTGTTCGATCCCGCCGTCGGCACCGCCGAAGACACCGACTTCCCCTGCCGCCTCGCCCTGGCGGGATGTCAGTTTGCCGGCATAGACCGCGCCCTCAACTACCGCCGCTACCACTCCGGTCGCGGACGCAAAAACCTGCCCGGCCGCCTCGCCGACGTGGAGCGCGTTCAGGCGGCGGTTTTCGCCGACCCGCGCTGCCCGCAGGAGGTCCGCGCCATCGGACGCATGGCAATCAAACATCACCTCATGGTCATCGTCTCACTGGCGCTCATCCAAAACGAGACCGAACTCGCCCACAAATACACCCGCGAACTCGTCGCCCTCGACCCTTCCGTCATCAAAGGCGCACCCTGCGAACTGGTGGACTTCCTGCTCTCCGAGTGCATCGCCGATGAAAGCGAGAATCACGAAGCGCTCCTCAAACGGGTTTTCGCTCAACTCCCGCCGGAACTTGCCTGGCTCTCCTCTCAATACGACTGGGCGGTGGCGCGCGGCTGGCTGTGGAAGGGCATCCGCGCCCTCATTTGGGGCAGGGACAAGGCGGCGCGTTCCCACTTCGCCCGTGCCCTCGCTCTGCACGCCCAAACCGATGAGTCTTTGATGCAGCTCACCACCTATCACCTGCTCGGCTACGAAACCGAATTCGGCGCAGAAGCCGTGAAGGTCGTCCTCGAAAAACTCACCCCCTGGCTCAACCGCCTGACCAAACGCGGCGGCGACAAACTGCAAGGCTCCTACCTCATCAACCGCGCCTTCGACTTCTACCGTTCACAAGAATACAAAAAAGTTCCTCCGCTGGTGATGCGCGCCTGCCGCAGCGACCCCGCCTACCTGCGCAACCGCGGCGTGCTCTCCATCTTCGCGCGCTCTCTCGTCAAAACCACATCATGAAAATTCTCATGGTCTCCTACGACATGCAGGACTTCGGCGGGCTGGAAGAATACGCCGTCAGCCTTGCCGTTGCGCTTCAAGGGCAGGGACATCAAGTCAGTTGGCTTTCGGCGGCATGGGTACACCCCGAAAACCAATACGCCCGCCGCCTCAGGGACGCCGGCATCCCGCTCGTCCAGCCTCCCGCTTGGATTTCCAAACCCGCCTCCGACTGGGAGACGAAAGAACGCTTCCTGCTCTGGAAGATGCGCGTGCTCGGTCCTCTCGTCCTTTTCCTCGCTTTGGGCGTTTCCCTCCTCAAACGCCGACCGTTCGCCCAAGCCCGCGCCAGCGCCTACAACTTCCTCAAAGGCTTGCTGATGGATCGTTTCATCGGTCCCGACTACCGCAAGCCCCTCGCCCGCCTCCTGCTCCACTGGTGGAATCTCCGCTGGCGTCCCGACATTCTGCACATCCAGGGCTACACCACCAGCCTGCTGTTCGTCATTGACTGGGCGCACGCCAGGGGCATCCCGGTCATGTACGAAGAACACCAAACCCCCGACCCGCAATTCAACTGGTGGAAGGGCTTCGAAGCCACCATCAACAAAGCCGACCGCGTCATCGCCGTCTCCGAAAAAAGCGCGGAAGGCTTGCGCGAGGTCTGCAAAGTGACCCGTCCCATCGTCGTCCGTGCCCCGCTCCTCTCCGACCCGTTCGAGGGAAAGTGGCAGAGAGGCTATGCCCAGCCGTCCGGGCGTCCCTTCACCGTTACCACCCTGGCGCGGCTCTACGTCACCAAAGGGCTGACCTACCTGCTCGATGCGGCGGCGCTGGTGAAACAAACCCATCCGCACATCCGCTTCAGGGTGTATGGCGAAGGCGAACTGCGCGGCGAACTGCTCGAAAAAGCCGAACGCCTCGGCTTGAACGGCGCGGAGATTTTCCCCGGCGCGTTTGCCGGGCGCGAAGAACTCACCCGCATCATGAACGAAACCGACCTCTTCTTGCTCTCCTCTGTCCTCGAAGGTCAGCCGCTGGTCATCGTCGAGGCGATGGCGTATGGCTGTCCCATCGTCTCCACGAACGTGGGCGGCATCCCCGAACTCATCACCGACGGCGTCAACGGCTTGCTCTGCTCGCCCGCCGACCCCAAATGCCTGGCGGAGAAAATCACCCGCCTCGCCGACGACCCCGCCCTGCGCGAACAACTCGGACGCGCCGCCCGCGCCTTTTACGAAAGCAGTCCCTTCGAGGCGAAGGCGGCGGCAAAGTTCTTTGCCGCCGCTTATGGCGAAGTGCTCGCAGAGAGAAAAAGGCTTGGGAGGGCGAAGCAGTGACCGGTCCAGAAAAAGAAGCGGGGTTTCGTCCCATGAAGATTGCCCACTGTCTCCCCGATCAAATCTGGGTGGATGAAATGCGCGGACCCAATCCGCACGACGCCGCGCACATTCAGCAGAAATACATCGCGGAGGGTCTGCGCGCGCGCGGACATGTCGTGACGTGGATTGCGCCGCGCGGGCTGGAGGACGTGTGCGTGAGCGACCTGACCGAAACCGAGACCGCCCCGCGCACCTGGACGACGCGCCGCTGGTTCGACCTGCTCGGCAAGGCGGTCTGGAAAATTCAACAACTCCTCCGCATCCCTTATCTGAACGTCTTCTCGAACCTGCGCCGTTACGACGCCTGCCTGCAAGTCCTGCCGGGCTGTGACGTGGTCTTCGAGCGCAACAGCCTCTACAATGCGGGCGCGGCGATGGCGTGCCGCAAACTGCGCCTGCCCTACGTCATGTTCTTCGACGCCGACCAGATTGCCGAACTCGACTTCATGGGCAAGCCGCTCAGGGGCTGGCTGCGGTGGCGCGCCCGCCGCCTGCTGCGCTTCAACCTGGAGACCGCCCGCCGCATCGTGTGCGTCTCTGAAATCGCCAAACGACACCTGATACAAAACTGGAACGTGCCGGCGGATAAACTCATCGTCCTGCCCAATGCGGTGGACGTGACCCGCTTCCAACCGGACCCGAACCTGGGCGCGCAGACCCGAGCCTCCCTCTCGCTGACGGCGGATCAGTCCCTGCTGGTCTTCGTCGGCAGTTTCTACCAATGGCACGACGTGACCACCCTGCTCCGCGCCTTTGCCCGCCTGCAAGCCGCACGCCCCGATGCGCGCCTCCTGCTGGTGGGGGATGGGACGGAGCGTGAACGGATGATGAGCCTCGCGCAGGAACTGGGGCTGGGCGAAGCGGCGCGCTTCACCGGCTTCGTCTCCCATGCCGAGGTGGTGCGCTACATCAACGCCGCAGACATTGCCGTCGTCCCCGTGCCGAAGATGGAGCGCGAGATGTGGCTCTCGCCGATGAAACTCTTCGAGTACATGGCGGCGGGCAAGGCGGTGGTCGCCTCTGCGCTGGGGCAGATCGTGGACGTGGTGCGCGACGGCGAAAACGGACTGCTCGTCCCGCCGGGCGACGAGACGGCGCTGGCGGAAGCGGTGGGGCGGCTGATGGCAGATGTCTCTCTGCGCGAACGGCTGGGCTGGCAGGCGCGTGAAGACGCCGTGCGCTATCACTCGTGGGAGCAGTACATTTCCCGCCTCGAAGCCGTGCTGGTCAACGCCGGGGCGTAGAGCGACATTTATGTCGCCTGAAAACATTCCTGTCGCCTGAAAACGCAAGAATCTCACGCTGCCGCGTAACATGAGTTAGTGCAGATTAGCGAAGATTAGCGGACCAAAACACGGACTCACCCCAATGAACGTCTTATTCCTCTCCAACATGTATCCCCCGCACGTCATCGGCGGGTATGAAGCCCTGTGCCAGGAGGCGGTGGAGGGCTTCGCGCGGCGCGGACATCGCGTCAGCGTCTTGACCAGCACCTACGGCTACGACCGCGAGTTTTCCGAAGGGAACATCTACCGCCTGCTCTCGCTGGAAGGCGACTTGCAGTTTTACAAGATGAGAAATGCCTGGTCGTATCCGCAGCGCCGCGCGCGGAATCTGGAACATCTGCGCCGCCTGATTGCGGAGGAAAAGCCCGACATCGTTTTCATCTGGGGCATGTGGAATTTATCCAAAAGCCTGGCGCAGGAGGCGGAACGGTTGATGGGTTCGCGTGTGGTGTACTATCTCGCCAATCCCTGGCCCATCGAAGCAAACATGCACCGCCAGTTCTGGGATTCCCCCGCCACCTCGCCGCTCAAGACCTTTGCCAAACGTCTCCTGCGGATTCCCGCCCGCATCGTCCTGCACGCGGAATGGGAGCCGGTTCCGCTCCGCTTCGAACATGCGCCGTGTTGTTCCGCCGCCCAGCGCGACCAGTTGCTGGAGGCGGGCATCCCCCTCAAAGATGCGCCCGTCATCTACGAAGGCGTGGACCTGACCAACTACCTCGCCCAGGCAGACAAGCGGACATACGAATTGAAGGACGGCGTCCTCTCGCTGGTGTTCGTCGGCATTCTGGCGGAGCATAAGGGGGTGCATACCATCCTCGAGGCGTTGAGTCAGTTGCCGGCGGAGGAGCGGAGGCGTTTGCGTCTCACCATTTTGGGCAAGGGACATCAGCAGTACGAGGCGCGTCTGCACACCCTCGTGAATCAACATCAACTCGCAGATGTGGTCACATTCCATGCGCCCATTCCGCGCGCCGAACTGCCGGCGTTTCTCGGCGGGTTCGATGTCCTGCTCCTGCCCTCGGTTTGGGCGGAACCGCTGGCGCGCATCATGCAGGAGGGATTGGCGTGCGGCATGGCGGTGGTCGGCTCGGCGAACGGCGGCACGGCAGAGACCCTCGTCCACGGCGAGAACGGACTGCTCTTCCAGCCCGGCGACGCGGTGGATTTGGCGAAGCAGATTCGCCATCTCTTGAACGAACCGTCGCTTCTGCGAAAACTGGCGGAAGGCGGCAGAAAGACCGCCGAAGAGCGGTTCGACATCCACAAAATGGTCGCCAACCTCGAAGCCTATCTTCTCCGCGTAAGTACCACAAGTCCATAGACTTGCGGTACGGGAACTTTGTATGGAAAACCCTCTCGTCAGTGTCATCATCCCCAATTACAACCATGCCCGCTTTCTCGGCGGCGCGATTCGCAGTGTGCTGGAGCAGACCTATCGTCCCGTCGAAATCATCGTAGTGGACGACGGCTCAACCGACAACAGCGCCGAGGTGGCGGCGGCTTTCGGCGACCAGATCCGCTACATCTACCAGACCAACGCCGGGCTCTCCGCCGCACGCAATACGGGACTGCGCGCCGCCCAAGGAGAGTTGATTGGCGTGCTGGACGCCGACGACATGTACGAGCCAAACTTCCTCGAAACGCTCGTGGCGGCATTACAGGCAGACCCCGAAGCGGACGGCGTCTATTGCGGCTATCGGTTCGTGGACGAAGCGAACAACCCCCTGCCGCAAATCGAGAACCGCCCCGTCCCTCCCGGCGAACTCTACACCGCTTTGCTCGATGGCAACTTCTTCGTCCCCGAATCGGTCTTCCTGCGGCGGCGCGTCTATGACGATGTGGGCTTCTTCGACGAATCCCTGCGGGCGTGCGAGGACTGGGACGTGTGGCTGCGCGCGGCGAAGAAATACCGCCTCATTCACTCGCCTCACATCCTGACCCGCCACCGCGTCCTCGCCGGGAGCATGTCCACAGACCCGCTGCGGATGCTGACCGCCCGCCTCGCCGTGTTGAAGAAACACGTTGGCGCAGAACCGCCCTCCTCGGGAACTTCGCTCCTCCACCGCGCTTACGGACGCGCCTACCTCGGTTCTTCCGTTGAGTACCTGCAATACGGTCACCCCGAACGCGCCTACGAGTGTTTCCGAAAAATGGCAAACATCTGCCCCAGCCTTCTGCTCGAAGTGGACACCTACTACCAACTCGGCTGCGGCGACCAGCCCAAAGGACACATGGGCGACCTGGCGTCCCTGAACGTGAAGCGCAACACCCTGCCTCTGCTCGGCATGATGGAGCGTCTGTTTGCCGACGCCTCCACCGCAAACGAAGTCAAACGCCTCCAGCGCACCGCCTGCGCCCGCATGTTCCACTCGCTGGGTCTGCTCGCCTATGGCACGCGCGAATTCGACCTCTCCCGCCGCTTCTTCCGCCGCGCCGTGCAAAACGACTTCAAACTGCTGTTCGACCCGTCCCTGCTCTCGCGCTGGGTCAAATCCCTGCTGGGAGAACGCCTGCTCGAACGCCTCAAAGCCCTGCGCCGCCGAACGGATTCCCCCACATGAAACTGCTCTTCCTCAGCAACTTCTATCCTCCCGCCAGCCGCGGCGGATACGAACAGTGGTGTCAGGAAGTCGCCGACGGTTTGCGCTGCCGCGGTCACGAGGTGCTTGTCCTCACCAGCACGCACGGACGCGCCTCGCTCCCCGCGCCCGATCCCGCCTGGGTGCGGCGCGACCTGCATCTCGAAATGGAACTCGCCTCGCTTCGCAACGCCGTTCAATTCTTCACCAGCCGCATACGGCGCGAACGCGAAAACCTGACCCTCCTGCGCCAAACCGTCGAGCAGCACAAACCCGACGCCGCGCTCGTTTGGGGTATGTGGAATTTCCCGCGCTCGCTCCCTGCCCTCGCCGAGGAATTTCTGCCCGGCAGGGTTGCTTACTACATCGGCGATTACTGGCTCACGCTACCCAGCCAGTTCGAGAACTACTGGAACGCTCCCGCCCGCAATCCGCTCACGGGGCTTCCCAAACTGTTCCTGCGTCCCTTTGCGCGGCGTATCCTTTCGCGCGAGCGGCGCCCTGCCCTCAAAGTGGAACACGCCCTCTTTCCCTCTGCCTTCATGCAGACCGAACTCCAGCGCAAAGGTGTGACGCCCAAACATTCCAAAGTCGTGTACGGCGCGATTGACACACAGCCCTACCTCAACGTTCAGCGCGCGGCATCCCAGGAAACCGTCTCTTTGCTTTACGTTGGGAGGCTCACCCGCGAAAAGGGCGTCCACACTGCCATCGAGGGAGTGGGACATCTCGTCCGACACTATGGCGTGGAGAACGTCAAACTGACCGTCGTCGGCGACGGGGATGCGGACTACGTGCAGACTCTCCGTCAATTCGTGGGACGCGCCCGCCTCGCCTCCTTCGTGGACTTTCTGCCTGCCCAGCCCAAAGAGGCTTTACCCTCCCTCTACGCCCGCTCCGACGTTCTCCTCTTTCCCTCCATCTGGGCGGAGCCGTTCGGGCGGGTCATCGTCGAGGCGATGGCTTCGGGCGTGGTGGTGGTTGGCACGGCGGTGGGCGGTGCGGCGGAAATCCTCGCCGACGGCGAAAACGCCCTGACCTTCCCGCCCAACGAACCCGAAGCGCTGAGCCGCCAGTTGAAGCGGCTGATTGATTCTCCCCTCCTGCGCGAGCGGCTTGCCCAGTCCGCCCGCCGCACTGCCGCCGAAAAATTCGACCTCCGCCGCATGACAGCCGAGATCGAGGCATATTTGCAAAGCCTTGCACAATGAACATTCTCTTCCTCTCCCGCTGGTTTCCCTATCCCCCAAACAACGGTTCGAAGATTCGCATCCACAACATCCTGGAGGGGTTGAGCCAGCATCACAGGTTGACCCTGCTCAGTTTCGCCGACCAGGCTGGGGTGAGTCCCGATGCGCCCGAAGTCCGCGCGGTCTGCTCGAAGGTACGGGTGGTCCCGTGGCGGGAGTTCGATCCAACGTCTCTCCGCGCCCGTCTGGGTTTTCTCAGCCTCCAGCCGCGCTCGGTGGTGGATACTTTTTCTCCCGAAATGGCGGCGGCGATTACGCAGGCGTTGCGCGAAGAGAAGTACGATTTGATCATCGCCTCGCAGTTGCAGATGGCGGCGTACGCGCCATATTTTGGGGATGTGCCTGCCGCTTTCGAGGAATTCGAAATCGGGCTGTTCCACGACCAGGCTTTTTCTGCGGATGGACGAATCCGCCTCCGCCGCGCCCTGACCTGGTTCAAACTCCGCCTGTACCTCTCCCAACTCCTTCGCCGTTTTCGGCTGGTGACAATGGTTTCCGAGCGCGAGCGCGACCTGCTGGCGCGCAACTTCCCGCGTTACCGTGAGGCGGCGCACGTCCTGCCCAATTGCATCAACGTGGAGGAATACCAACACGTGGAAGTGCAGAAGCGGGCGAACACGCTGGTCTTCAGCGGTCCGTTCCGGTATCGCGTCAATCACGAGGCGATGGTGTGGTTCTTGAGAGAGGTCTTTCCGTTGATTTTGAAACAGGTCCCTGACGCGCAGTTGATCATCACGGGCGACCATGAAAACCTGCCCCTGCCCTCGCTGCGGAACGTCACCCTGACTGGCTACGTGGACGACATCAAATCGCTGGTTGCCTCCTGCACGGTGAGCATTGCGCCGCTCCTCAGCGGCGGCGGGACGCGGCTGAAGATTCTCGAAGCGATGGCGCTCGGCACGGCGGTGGTTGCCACGTCGAAGGGTGCGGAGGGGCTGGATGCCCAGGCAGGGGAGCATCTGCTCGTTGCCGATACTGCATCAGACTTTGCGGAATGTGTTATAAAGATGTTGCAGGATGAACGCACGCGCCTGCAAATGGCGGAAAGCGCCCGCCGCCTGGTGCAGGAAAAGTACAATTGGGGGAGCGCCCTGCCTGTGTATTTGCAGTTGCTGGAAGCCTTGCGTTAGTGATATTAATTGACCGGAACTCCCCGCCCATGAACTTCGATTTTCACCTCAAATTCCTGTTCATAGACCGCCGTATTTCCATTCCCATGCGGTGGCTTCAATATGCCATCATCGCGGCGGCGGCGGTGGCGGCGATGGCGGCGGCGTATTGGGGGAATATGACAATTATGCTGGCGCTGGCAGGCGCAGTGATTGGGATTGCCGGTCTTCTCATTCTGCTGCGTTATCCGAATACGGGGTTTCTCCTGCTGTTTGCCGGCGGGATGTTCGTCCCCTTTGCGGGACCGGGCGGGTTCAACGCTTCCATCCTGACTCTGATCCTGATGATCGGTCTGTGGTTCATGGATATGTTCGTGGTGAAGCGCGAATTTCGATTTGTCCATTCCGCTCCCATCCGCCCTGCTTTCTTCATGCTGATTGTGTGCGTCATTGCCTTTGCCATGGGGCAGATTCCCTGGTTTGTGTTCGCCAATCAGGCTCCGCTCGACGCGCAAATCGGCGGGTTTGCGATTTACTTTTTCCTCGTCCTTGCCATGATTATGACCGCCAACGTGATTCGGGAAATCCGCTGGCTGAAAATCATCGTATGGACGTTCGTCGGACTGGGGTTCATCTATGTGCTGGGGCGCACGCTCCAATTGGATGTCGTTGACCGCATTTACGCGCATGGCGTCTATGCCAACAGCATGTTCTGGATGTGGATGGTCACCCTGCCGTTGAGCCAGGCGATTTACAACAATCACCTCAGTTTTCGCTCGAAGGCGGTCTTGTATGGCATTGTTGCCCTCGTCTTTTATGTCGCCCTCGTCCAGCAAAACGATTGGAAATCGGGCTGGGTGCCGGCAGGACTGGTGGCGGCGGTACTGGTGGGGTGGAAGTTCCGCAAGGTAATACCGTTCACCATTCCCTTCGTGCTGATGGTGGCGGCGTATCTGGCGCAGGATCTGATTTCCACCGACGAATATAGTTGGGGCACGCGCGTGGACGCCTGGCTGGTGGTGCTGGATATTGCCCGCGTCAGTCCCATCATTGGATTGGGGTTCGCAAACTATTACTGGTATGCCCAGATATTTACCATTCGCGGCTATCGAATCCGTTTCAATTCCCACAGCCAGTTTGTGGACATCATTGCCCAAACGGGGGTGTTGGGCTTGATTTTCTTCCTATGGATTCTGTTCGAGATCGGACGCCTGGCGTACCGGCTGATGAATCAACTGCCCGAAGGTTTTGCCAAGGCGTATGCCTATGGCATTTTCGCCTCCGTGTTCGGCTCGTTGATGGCGTCTTTCCTGGTGGATTGGCTGTTACCTTTTGCCTACAATATCGGTCTTGATGGTGTACGGGCAAGCGTCCTGCCGTGGATCTTCTTTGGCGGGTTGATCAGTATCGAGCAGATCTACCTGGCGAATCAAAAGACCGACCCCGCCAGTTTGAGGGAACGCAGGCTGCGCCCCATACGATAAAAAGTCGGCTGCGTATTCTGCGCTCTCTAGCGCAGAACGAAAGATAGATGCGCCGGATGCGCTTTCCAGGAATTTTGCAACAGAGCAAAAACGATATATCTTTTACAGAGAGGTCATGATGGAGGAGTTGATTGGTTTGATCCCCGCGGCGGGGAAGGGCGTTCGGCTTGGTCTGCCGTATCCGAAGGAACTGTATCCCGTCATTCGTAACAATCATTACAAGCCCATTTCGCAGTTTGTGGTGGATAATCTGGTCAATGCCGGGTTGAAGCACATCGTCTTTGTCATCAACGAGACCAAGCATCAGTTGATTGGCTATTTCGGCAACGGGATGCGCTTCGGCTGCGACATCAGTTATGTGGTGCAGGAAGTGGTGGAGGGCAAGACCAAATCCACCTCGCCGGGGCTGGCGCACGCGCTGGATTCGGCGTATCACCTCGTCAAGGGTAAGACGGTCTTTTTCGGCATGGCGGATACGCTCATGAAGCCCAACGACATCTTCAAGCGGGTCTATGCCGCCGCCTCGCCCGAGGACGATGTGCTGCTGGGCATGTTCACCACTGACCGCCCCGAAAAGTTCGGCATGGTGCGCATGGACGGGAACAACCGCGTGCTCGAAATCGTGGACAAGCCCAAACAGACCGACCTCACGCAGATGTGGGGCTGCATCGTCTGGCGTCCAAAGTTCACCGAGTATTTGCACAAGTGCGTCTTCGAGGAGGGCGTCTCCGATTTTGCGAAGATCATGAATGACGCCATCGCGCTGGGGATGAAGTTCAAGGGCGTGCACATGGAAAACGGCACGTACATTGACCTCGGCACCTACGACGAGATCGCCGAACTGGACCGCAAATATCGAGGGGAGGAGTAAATGTCGGCAACGATGACTCAGGCAAAGGTACAGGAAAGAAGCGGCGAAGCGGTCGTGGATATGTCGGTGGTGCTGGTGTGCTGGAACAACAAGGCGTATCTCGATCCGTGTTTGAAATCCCTTTATGAGGGCGGGTTGAAGTGTTCGTTCGATGTGGTGGTGGTGGATAACGGCTCGACGGACGGTAGTCAGCAGATGCTGGCGGAGAAGTATCCGCAGGTGAAGTTGATTCAGAACGCGGGCAATGTGGGCTTGGGCAAGGCGAGCAATCAGGGCATCGAGGCGACGAACGGACGCTATGTGCTGCTGCTGAACAACGATACGATTGTGAACGGTCCCGCGCTGGATGTGCTGGTGGAATATCTGGATGCGCATCCCGAAGCAGGCGCGGCGGCGGGAAAACTGCTCAACCCCGACGGTTCGTTCCAGTCGGGATATGCGCCGTTTTCCACGCTGCTGGAGGAGTTCCTGATTGTCACGCACATCGGCGAGAGGTTGTGGACCGGCTATCCCTCGCATGGCGATTCGAACGAAATCAAGGAAACGGGCTGGATGAGTTCGGCGTGCCTATTGGTGCGCCGCGCCGCGCTGGAACAGGTGGGCTTGCTCGACGAGAGTTACTTCATCTACGGCGACGAGGCGGATTTGCAGTACCGCCTGAACAAGGCAGGCTGGAAGGTGGTCTTTTTGCCGAACTCCGCCATCATCCACTTCGGCGGGCGGAGCATGGACCGCTGGAAGCGCCGCAAGATGGTCTATCGCGGCAAGATGATGTTCTACAAAAAGAACTACGGCTTTTTCAAGACCTTGCTCCTGCGGGCAATGTTCTTCGTGATGAGCCTGTTGAAACTGCTCGTCTGGTGTGTGCTGTTCTTCATCCCCAGCCGCAACGACCAGGCAAAGAAGGAATTACGCTCGAACCTCGAAGTAATGGGGTTGTGCCTTAACTTGAAGTAGTTTTTTATCCGCTGATCTTCGCCAATCTCCGCGAATTGCTTGGGGCTTGTCATTCAGATTTCGTGCAGATTGGCGTGGATTGGCGGATGTTTTTTGAACCCTATGAACATTCTCTTCCTCACGCAAATCGTTCCCTTCCCGCCCGATGCGGGACCCAAGGTAAAGACCTATCACGTCATCCGCGCCCTCGTGGAGCAGGGACATGCTGTAACTCTGGTGTCGTTTGTCCGTCCAGAAGAAGTGCGATACTTGCCTGCTCTGCAGTCCATCTGCAAAGCGGTTCATGCCGTACCGATTCGCAGGTCGCGGCTTGCGGACGCCTTTTACATGCTGAGAAGTTACCTCACGGGACGCCCCTTCCTCATCGAGCGCGATGACCTGCGCCCGATGCAGGCGATGGTCAACCGGCTGGTGCGGGAAAACGACTTCCACTTCATCCACGCCGACCAGTTGACGATGGTGCAGTTCGCCCTGCGGGGCGCGGCGGCGGCAGGCAACAAGCCTAGGGTCATCTTCGACGCGCACAACGCCGTGTGGACCATCGTGGAGCGGATGAAGGACAATGCCCGCTGGTTTCTCAAGCCGGTTTTGTCCGTCGAGGCGGCGCGCGTCAAACGCTACGAAGGCGGACTGCTGCGGATGGTGGATCACGTCCTCGCCGTCACCGATATTGACCGCGGTCTGCTCGAAGAAGCGCTGCACGTTTCCAAGCCGGCAAGCAACGGTCGCATTGCCCCCGTCACCGTCATCCCGATTGCGGTGGATACGCAGAAACTCCAGCCCGTGCGCCGCAAGCCCGGCTCGAAGAACATCGTCACGCTCGGCACACTGCACTACCCGCCCAACGCCGACGGCATTCGCTGGTTCTTCACCGAGGTCTTCCCGCTGGTGCGCGAGCGCGTGCCAGACGCCACACTGACCATCATCGGCAAGAACCCGCCGCAGGATTTCATCGAATTGGCGGAGCGCAGTGCAGGCGTCATCAAGGTGACGGGCTATGTGGATGATTTGCGCCCGTATCTGGAGGAGAGCGCGTTGATGGCGGTGCCGGTGCGGGCGGGCGGCGGGATGCGGGTGCGCATCCTCGAAGCCTTTGCCTACGCCATGCCCGTCGTCACGACCACCGTTGGGCTGGAGGGCATCCATGCCGCGCCCGGTCACGATGTCATTGTGGCGGATACGCCCGCCGAGTTTGCCAGCCGCACGGCGGAACTCTTGCAGGATATTTCCCTGCAGGACAAACTGGCGGCGAACGGACGCAAACTGGCAACAGAGAAGTACGACTGGCAGGCGGTGTTATCTGCCATGCGTCCGATTTACGAGCAAGTGTAGAAAACGTTCTCGACTTTACAAGTTGCTGTTACGCAGTTTTTTGTAGCGCGACACATTGTCCCCCATGGGGATTTATGCCGCCCGAAAAAAAGATGCGTAGGACACGTTCTCTAACGTGTCCACCGGCGCAAGAGAGCGCCGAATACGCAATTACCGCGCAGGAAACGTTCTCCAACGTTTCCGCCCAAAGGATTTATGAGCAGAGAGAACCCGACCAACCAGAGAGCCATCTTCAAACGCATCAAGGCGCAGCCGCTGATGGCGATTCTCTTCGTCTCGGTTGCGCTGCGGCTTGCAGTGGCATTCCTCATGGGCAATCAGGTGGTGGAACTGCCCGGCATCTTCGACCAGGTCTCGTATCACAACCTTGCCATTCGCGTGCTGGGCGGGCACGGCTTCACCTTCGGCGAATTGTGGTGGCCCCTCACCCGTGCGGGCGAACCGACGGCACACTGGTCCTTCCCCTACACCCTCTATCTAACCGGCGTGTACGCGCTCTTCGGCGTCTATCCGCTGGCGGGGCGCATCCTGCAGGCAATCATCGTCGGCGTTTTGCATCCATACATCACCTACCGCATCGGCGAAAAAGCCTTCGGGCGGACAATCGGTCTCCTCGCTGCCGCCGTCGTCTCCATATACATCTACTACGTCTATTACGGTGCGGCGCTCATGACCGAACCGTTCTACATCACGGGCATCCTCTTCAGCCTGTATTTCGCCATGCTGTTGGCGGAGAACGCCGACCGCAAACGCGACCTCCCCCTCGCTTTCGCGTTGGGAATTTCTTTGGGACTCACGGTCACACTGCGGCAGGTCTTTCTGCTCTTCCTGCCATTCCTCTTCCTGTGGATGTGGATCGCCCGCTTCCGACTCCGCCGAAGCCTGCCTCTGCTTCCCACAGCCTTATCCTTCGCCCTGCTCTTTGCCTTCATCCTGCCGATTACGTTCTTCAACTACGCCCGCTTTCATCGCTTTGTGTTGCTCAACACCAATTCGGGTTATGCCTTCTTCTGGGGCAATCATCCCCTCTACGGGACGAAGTTCATCCCCATCCTCTCCACGCCCGAATACCAAGCGATGATCCCCGAAGAAGTCCGTCATTTGGACGAAGCGGCGCTCGACAGTGAACTACTCAAGAGGGGCATCCAGTTCGTCGTCCAGGACCCGAAGCGTTACGTCCTGTTGTCGCTGAGCCGCATTCCGCCCTACTTCATGTTTTGGTATTCGTCCGAATCCAGCACGTTGAGCAATCTCTCACGCATCGGAAGTTTCGGAGTCTTCCTGCCGTTCATGCTCTATGGATTGATTCTGGGCGTTCGCAGGAAACCCTTTTGGTCGCTCGTTTTTTCCCCGCAGGGACTCCTGCTCCTGTTTGCGCTGGTCTATTCGGGCGTACACATCCTCACGTGGACGCTCATCCGCTACCGCCTGCCCGTGGACGCGGTGATGATTCCCTTTGCCGCGCTGGCATTGCACGATTTGGCGCAGCGGCTTTCGGTGAAGTTTCCCGTTTTTCAACGATTGAGTAAGGTCGGAGAGTGATATGAAGAAATTGAATCGTGTGACGGTGATTGTGCTGGACGGCGTTGGGGCAGGGGAGGCGCCCGATGCCGCGGCATACGGCGATGTGGGCAGTAACTCGCTCGGCAACGTGGCGCGCGCCATCGGCGGGTTGAACGCGCCCAATATGTACGAACTCGGCTTGGGCAATATCACCGCCATTCAGGGTGTGCCGCCCAATCCACACGCAAAGGGCGCTTTTGGTCGTTTTCAGCCCCGTTCGGCGGGCAAGGACACGGTCATCGGTCACTGGGAGATGATGGGCATCTATCTGCCGGTGGCGTTTCCCACCTACCCCAATGGCTTCCCGCCCCAAGTGCTGGAGCCGTTTCGCAAGGCAATCGGGTGCGATGTGTTGGGTAACAAGCCTGCCTCCGGCACCGAAATCCTCAAAGAACTCGGCGTCGAACACATGCGGACGGGCAAGCCCATCGTGTACACCTCCGCCGACAGCGTCTTTCAGATTGCCGCGCACGAGGAAGTCATTCCGCTCGAAGAACTCTACCGTATGTGCCAGATCGCCCGCGACATTCTGCAGGGCGAACATGGCGTGGGGCGCGTCATTGCCCGTCCCTTCCTCGGCGATTCGCCCGAAACCTTCAAACGCACGACGCACCGCAGGGACTATCCGCGCAACCCCGAATACCCCACCATGATGCAGAAACTCGTGGATGCCGGCAAGGACGTGTACTCCGTCGGCAAAATTGACGACATCTTCAACCATCAGGGCATCACCAAAAAGAACCACGTCCTCACCAACAAGGAAAGCCTCGATGTCACGCTCCAACTGCTGGAAGAGGACTTCGAGGGCTTGCTGTTTGTCAACCTCATCGAGTTCGACATGATCTACGGTCACCGCAACGACCCGCGCGGTTACGCCGACGCGCTCGAGCAGTTCGACTCCTACCTGCCCGAAATCCAGAAACGCCTCAAACCCGGCGACCTGGTCATCGTCACCGGCGATCACGGCGTGGACCCCACCACGCCCGGTACCGACCACTCGCGCGAATACGTCCCTCTGCTGGCGTTTGGTCCGCAAATCAGGCATGGTGTGGACCTCGGCGACCGCGACACCCTCGCCGACATCGCCGGCACGCTGGCGGAAATCTTCTCGCTCGAACCGCAGCCGATTGGCAAAAGTTTTTTGAAAGAGATTGTGTAATCGGCGTTCTCCAACGCCTTTGATTCTCGAAATTATGTTGGCAGGATTTGCTCAATGAAAATCGTCTCCGTCGTTGGGGCGCGCCCCGAATTCATTCAATCTGCTCCCGTCAGCCGCGCCCTTCGCAAACAACATCAGGAACTGCTCGTCCACACCGGTCAGCACTACGACTATCTCATGTCGCAGACCTTCTTCGACGAACTCGGCATCCCCGCGCCCGATTACAACCTCGAAGTCGGCTCCGGCTCTCATGCGGGTCAAACCGCCGAAATCCTCGTCCGCTTTGAAGAAGTGCTCCTCAAAGAGAAGCCCGACTGCGTCATCGTGCGCGGCGACACCAACTCCACGCTGGCGGGGGCATTGGCGGCGAGCAAACTGCACATCCCCACCGTTCACATCGAAGCGGGCGAGCGCAGTTTCGACCGCCGCATGCCCGAGGAAATCAACCGCCTCGTCGCCGACCGCCTCGCCTCTGCCTTCTTCTGCGTCAGCCAGACCGCCGTGCGGCATCTCGCGGCGGAGGGCATCACGAAAAATGTCTATTGGGTGGGCGACGTGATGCTGGACGCCAACCTTGCCAACCGCCCTCTGGCGCGGCAAAAATCAACGGTTCTTTCCACGCTTGGGCTTGCTCCCGGTTCCTATGGCTTGGTTACTGTCCACCGCGCCGCCAACACCGACGATCCCGCGCGGCTGGCGAACATCGTCACCGCCCTCAGTCGGGTCGGCGAGACGGTGATTTTTCCCGTCCATCCGCGCACGCGCGGCGCATTGAGCAGGCTCAACGTGCGCTTTGGCGATAACGTCCGCCTCATCGAACCCGTCGGCTACTTCGACATGATGGTGCTGGAGGAGAATGCCAGGATCATTGCAACGGATTCGGGCGGGGTCCAGCGCGAGGCGTATTTCATGTCCAAGCCCTGCCTCACCCTGCGCGACGAAACCGAATGGAGCGAAACCGTCGAGGCGGGCTGGAACAAACTCGTCGGCGTGGATGTGGCGACCATCGTCCGCGAATGGCAGACCTTCACGCCGCCCGCCGAACAGCCTCCCATCTTCGGCGACGGACATGCCGGCGAGAAGATTGCGGAGATACTGGGTAATTTGTCCTTATCAATCACGCCCCTTACACGGTAGGGCGAGATTGATCTCGTCGCTTTCAGCGACATGAATGTCGCGCTACGAGTGGCGCGTAGCAGACGTTCTCTAACGTCTGTGTGACGAAAAAATGAAAGTGGATTTATCATGACCAACACACACCAACCAACCATCGGCATCATCGGCGGCGGCATCATGGGCATCAGCCTGGGCTATTTCCTCTCGAAACAGGGAGCCGCCGTCACCATCTATGAAGCGTCCCCCGTTCTCGGCGGGCTGGCAGGACCCATTACCCTCGAAGACGGCACGCAGGTGGACCGCTTCTATCATGCCATCCTCTCCAGTGACCGTCACCTGCGCGGCTTGTGCGAGGAACTCGGCATCGCCGATCAGTTGCGCTTCAAAGAGACCAAGACGGGCTTCTACTACAAAAACGCCATCCACCCGATGAACAACATCATCGAGTTCCTCAAATTCCCGCCGCTCGGCTGGATTGACCGCTTCCGCCTGGGGTTGACCGTGCTGGCGGCGCAGTTCATCAAGGACTGGCGCAGCCTCGAATCGGTCAGCGTGCAGGACTGGCTGTTGAAATGGAGCGGCAGGAACACCTTCCAAAACATTTGGCGCCCCATGCTCAAAGCCAAATTCGACGGCGGCTTCGACGACGTTCCTGCCACGTGGATTTGGGCGCGGCTTGTCCGCATGAAGTCCACGCGCGAGGGCGCGAATCAGAAGGAGATGGCGGGTCACCTCATTGGCGGCTACATCACCCTCATCCAGGCGATGACTGAAAAAATCAAGGCAAACGGCGGGAAGGTGCTGCTTCAAACTCCCGTCAAGGAAATCGTCATCGAAGGCGGCAGGGCGGTGGGCATCCGCCTTGCCAGCGGCGAAGTGGTGGCTTACGACAAAGTGGTCTGCACCATGCAGGCGCCCGTTTTCCAGCGCCTCATCCCCAACGCCGACCCCGACTACCAGGCGGCTCTCATTCGGACCGAATACCTGGGCATCATCGCCCCGCTTCTCGTCCTGACCCGACCCCTGACCGGCAACTGGACGTTGAACATCACCGACGACCGCTTCCCCTTCACCGGCGTCATCGAAACCACCGCCTATATTGACCCGAAATACGTTGGCGGCTATCACCTGGTGTACCTGCCCAAGTACACCGCGCCAAACAGCGAGTGGCAAAAGATGAGCGACGATGAAATCAAACGCATCTGGCTCGAAAACCTGCAAGCCATGTTCCCCCATTTCGACCCCGCGGCCATCAAATATTTCCTCATTCACCGCGAGCGTTACGTCGAGCCGCTGCACGGGTTGAACGATACCGACTCCATGCCGCAGGTCAAAACTCCCGTCGAAAACTTGTACCTTGCCACCACCGCCCAAATCTACCCTGCACTGACCAACGGCGAGTCGGTCAGCCGCCATGCGCGCGAAGCGGCGGAAATCGTTCTGGCATAGCCGACCTTCCTGCGCAGCGGACGCTCCTGCGCAGTGGACGCTCCTGCGCAGTGGACGCTCCTGCGTAGTGGACGCTCTCTAGCGTCCACTTGGGAGCGGCGCCAGTGAGCGCCAGATACGCCAGCGGTTACGCAGCGTCCCATATAATGTTTGGAGAGAGTAAATGGAAAAAACAGATCCCATCATCATCGTCTCTGGTCTGCCGCGTTCGGGCACTTCCATGATGATGAAAATGCTCGAAGCCGGCGGATTGCCCATCCTGACCGACAACCTGCGCACCCCCGACGCCAACAACCCCAACGGTTACTACGAGTTCGAACGCGTCAAACAATTGCCGGAGGGCGACTACGGCTGGCTTCCCGAGGCGGGCGGCAAAGTCGTCAAAATCGTGACCGGTCTCATCATGCACTTGCCCCCGGGGTACAAGTACAAGGTCATCTTCATGCAGAGGGCGATGAAGGAAGTGCTTGCCTCTCAGAAGAAAATGCTTGGTCGCCTTGGCAAAGAGGATGACAAGGTGGAGGACGAAAAGATGCGCAAGATTTATCAGGAACACCTCAAGCAGGTGAACGCCTGGCTTGCCAAACAGCCCAACTTCGAGGTGCTGTATGTCAATTACAATACGATGCTGGCAGAGCCGCTCGAGTCGCTCAAAAAGGTCAATGAGTTCCTGGGCGGCGGCATGGACGTGAACGTCATGGCGGGGGTGGTGAATAAAGAGTTGTATCGAGAGAGAAAGTAAAAGGAGTGCGTAGCCGACGTTCTCTAACGTCGGCTTATCAAGAAAATGATGGAGTAGAAAGGAAAAGATATGAACCTGTTTATCAACCTGTTCAGCCTGATGGGACCGCTGCGCCCGCCTGAATATTTGGGACCTGAAACGCTCATGCCGCTGGCGTCCATTCTGGCGGCAATCGCCGGGTTCTTCCTGTTGTTCTGGCGGATCATCGTGAAGTTTGTCAAGACTTTGTATCGCAAGGTGCGCGGTCTGCCCGATGAAGTCCCGCCGGAGGTGGATTTGGACGACCCCACCGAAGAAGAGCAGGAGAAATAAAGAGTTGCGCGAGCCTTAGACTTGCGCAACAGCGATACGGACACGATGAAAAAAGTCATAGTCATTGGATTGGACGGTTTCGAGCCGAAGATCGCCGAGGCGATGATGGCGCGCGGCGAACTGCCCAACCTGCAAAAAGTGCGGGAACAGGGCGGTTATTCGCGCCTGGGCACCACCTACTCCGCGCAGACGCCGGTGGCGTGGTCCACTTATTCCACCGGGACAAATCCCGGCGGTCATGGCATCTTCGATTTCCTCAGCCGCGACCCCAAGACCTATCTGCCGGTCATGGCGCTCAGCCGTTACGAGCAGAAGAACGCCTTTGTGCTTCCCAGGGTGGTGAACATGCGGCGCGGCACACCTTTTTGGGATTTGCTCTCCGCCAGAGACGTGCCCTCCACCATTCTGCGCGTGCCGTGCGCTTACCCGCCGGACCCGGTCAAGGGACGCATGCTTTCCGGCGTCGGTGTGCCCGACCTGCGCGGCGGCTTCGGCACGCCCACCTTTTACTCCACCCGCCAGAACCTGCACGCCGACCAGAGCGAGAAGGTGATCGCCGTCCGCGTGGAAAATGACCGGGTGGCGACGCAGGTCATCGGTCCGCGTGACCCGAAGACCAAGTCCGATCACAAGTTCGACATCCACATCCAAATCGTCCGCGCGGAAAATAAAATCATCATCACCTCGCAGGGTCAGCCCGACAAACTGGAAGTGCAGTTGGGCAAATGGAGCAAGTGGCTCAAGGTCAAATTCAAAGTGGGGATGATGCAGAGCGTGGCGGGCATCGTGCGCTTCAACCTGCGGCAGATCGAGCCGGAGTTCGAGTTGTATGCCTCGCCGGTCAACTTCGAGACCGAGGAGCCGCTCTTTCCCATCAGCCACCCGAAGGAGTACGCCCACGAACTGGCAATGAAGATCGGGCGCTATTACACGGCGGGCATGGCGGAAGACCACGACGGCTTGAACCTCAACCGCTTCGACGAGGCAACCTATCTCGACCAGTGCCGCATTGTGATGCGCGAACGCCGCCGCATGATGGAATTCGAACTGGGCAGGTTCGAGCGCGGCTACTTCTACTGCCTGTACGATACGCCTGACCGCCTGGCGCACATGTTCTGGCGTTTCCGCGAGGCGGATCATCCCTCGAACCGTCATCACGGCTACAACCCCCAATATGCCAACGCCATCGAGGAACATTATCGCGAGTGCGATGCAGTGGTGGGCGAGGCGATGAAGGCGGTGGATGACGAAACGCTTTTCATCGTCCTCAGCGATCACGGCATGAACTCGTTCCAGCGCGGTTTGAACCTCAACACCTGGCTGTACGAGAACGGTTTCCTTGCGCTCAAGCCCGGCATCCAGCCCGGCGAAAGCGGCGACTTCTTCGAGAACGTGGATTGGGATAACACCAAAGCCTATGCCCTGGGTTTGGGCTGTATCTTCCTCAACCTCAAAGGGCGCGAAGCCAACGGCATCCTCAACGAAGAGCAAGCCGAGCAAACCCGTGAGGGCATCGTCAAAGGGTTGACCGGGCTGGTGGACGCCGAACGCGGCGCGGCGGCGGTGCGAAGCGTTTCGCGGCGCGAGCAAGTGTACAGCGGTCCCTATTTGGACGAAGCACCCGACCTGCTGGTCAACTTCTCCGAGGGCTATCGCGTCTCGTGGGATACGCCGCTGGGCGGTGTGCCGCGCGGCTTGTTCGCCGACAATCACAAACGCTGGGGCGGCGACCACGTCATTGACCCCGCGCTGGTGCCGGGGGTGCTGTTCATGAACCGCAAGTTCCGCGCCGAGTCGCCCAGTCTCGTGGACCTCGCGCCGACGATTTTGAACGTCTTCGGTGTGCCGAAAAACGCCGAAATGGAAGGGAGCGATTTGCTGTCATGAACATTCTGGTTTTGAACTTTCCGGGCGCCGAACGCGCCGTCTTGTTCAACGACGAACGCCTCGAAAACCTGCGCCGCCTGATGGACATGGGATGCTTCGGCGCGCTTGCCGCCTCCGGCGAGTGGAACGTGCTTGCCCGTCAGGAGCATCACACCCTCACGCTCATGGAATACTTCCAGCAGGCGGATAAACTCTGCGTGGACACCAGCGATCCCGTCACCCTGCGCGAAAAACTCTCGGTGGGGGATTGGGACTACCTCCAGTACACCGCCGCGTCTTTCCCCGCCGGTAACTGGTCTGCCGACGACTACCTTCGCCTCGACCGTGACCTGGGCGAGGCGCTCCAGGAACTGAGCGACGACACGGTCATCCTCATCCTCGGCAGGGACTGCTTCGTGCTGGTCTCTGCCAACAATCCCCTCAGCGGGGAATACTTCGGCGGCGCTGCGGCAGACATTGCTCCCACGCTCGTGCAGTTGGCGGGCTTCCCGCTGCCCTCCGTCACGGAAGGCAGGTCGTGGGTGCAAGGCATGGAGTTGAACGACTCCTCGGGCCTCACCGCAGACGAACAGCAAATCCTGCGCGACCGCCTGAGCGGACTTGGGTATGTTTAGTTTGCAGTTCAAGGCTTTTGTAGGGCAAGTTTATTGACTTGCCCTACAATCTTCAAAAGACAACATACGCAGGCGCACCCCTGCAACTTATCGGATGTTTGAACACTGATTGACGACTTGGAAGTGACCATGAAAAAATTCGATACTGCGACGACAAAACAAATCCTTCGATACGCTGTCTGGTTCGGTCTGCTGACCGGGCTGGTGGAAGGCGCACTGCTCTACACCCTCAGAACGTTCGAACTGCTGAAGGGACAAATCACCTACCTCGGCTCCGGCTGGCAGGTGATGTGGATTGCGCCGATTTTCGACGCGCTGTTGTTTCTGCTCGCCGGGGCGGGGCTGGCGGCATTGACGCTGTTCCTCCCTCAGGTTTGGGTGAAGCGGCTGGCGTTATTCACCTTCTCCTTCCTGATGGCGTTTTCCTGGCTGGGAACAATTCTCTCCGGGAGGCTGTCGCCGGTGGCGTTCATCATTCTGGCGGCGGGGATCGGCTATCAGTTGTCGCTGACCCTCTTCGAGCGTGAGAAACGATTCGCGCCGTTCGTGGGCAGAACCGTCAAAGGGCTGAGCGTCTTCGTTCTCCTTGTGCTGGTCGTCGTCCAAAGCGGGTATTGGTTGAAGGAACAGGTTGCCGTGCGGAATCTGCCGCCGGCGAAAGAGTCTGCGCCGAACGTGCTGTGGATTGTCATGGACACCCTGCGCGCCGACCACATGTCGCTGCACGGTTACGAGCGCGTCACCGATCCCTACCTCGTCAGCCTTGCCGAACAGAGCGTGGTATTCGATAACGCCTACGCCACTTCCTCCTGGACGTTGACCTCGCACGCCTCCCTCTTCACCGGGCGCTGGCCCTACGAACACAAAGCCGACGGCGGACGTCACCTCGACGCCACCTACCCGACCATTGCCGAGGCGCTCGCCGCACGCGGCTACCGCACCGGCGCCTTCAACGGCAACTTCGAGACCGTCACCAGCCGCTGGGGTTTTGCCCGCGGCTTTCATCACTTCGAGGATTACTACCAGACCCTTCCGCAACTGGCGGTCAGTTCCTTTTACGGCAGGTTCCTGGAGTATTACGTCCTGCACAAGGTCTTCAACATGGAATTTTCCATTGACCGCCGCTGGGCGCCCGGCATCAACCAGTCGGCGCTGGAATGGATCGGGCAGGATAGCGGCAAGCCCTTCTTCGCCTTCATCAACTATTACGACATCCACGCGCCCTACATCTCCCCCGAACGCGCCCGCTTCTCCGAACTCGAAAACCCCGGCGGGCTGGTCAACACCGACTGGACGACCGCCGACATTTACAATGCCAAGACCCCCGAACAGGTGCAGGGCGAAATTGACGCCTACGATGGCGGCATCTACTACACCGACCAGCAAATCAAACTCCTGATGGAAGAGATGCAGCGCCGCGGCTGGCTCGAAAACACCATCGTCGTCATCACCTCCGATCACGGCGAACTCTTCGGCGAACATGGGCTTTGGGAACATCACAATTCGCTCTACCGTCCGGTCATCTATGTGCCGCTCATCATCTGGTATCCCAAAGCCGTGCCGCAGAACCTGCGCATCGAGACGCCCGTCTCCAACGCCGCCCTGCCCGCCACCATGCTCGACTTGCTCGGCGAACCGGCGCAGGACCTCTTCCCCGGTCCCTCGCTCGCGGAACTCTGGCGCGACCCCGCCTCGGCGGCTCGCTTCCCGGACCCGATTGCTGAGATGGCGGAATCGCCCTGGGTCAACCCGAATCATCTTTCCATCAAGGGCGATATGGTCAGCGTGATTTCCTCCGACTGGCAATACATCGAACACGAATACAACGGCGTCGAACTCTACAACCTGAAGGACGACCCCGACCAGTTGCACAACCTCGCCGCCAAACAGCCCTCGGCGCTGAACCAACTCAAACAGTATTACCTCGACGCCATCGCCAAACTCGGTCTCACCTGGCCCTACGACATCGAAAAATGAGTACGGATATCGCGTAACGGGCGTTTTCTAACGCCGACTCTGCACCCAATGAAATGAAATCCTCTTACTCTCAACCTCCCGCCTCCTCCAAAGACCTCTTCACGCTTGCCGCTGCCGCCGGCTTGACGACCGGGCTTGTGGAGGGGCTACTGCTTTTTGGTCTGGCGCGTGCCGCTCTGCTCACCTGGCGTTTGCAAAACCGCGCCTACTGGTACGAAACCCTCTGGATCGCCCCGCTGGTGGACCTCGTCCTGTTCATGCTGGCGGGCGCAGTCTTTGTACTGGCGAGCCGCCTCTTTCCGCGTCTGCCGGTCAGGAAGATGGCGTGGGGAGCATTCGCCTTTCTCGCCGTGTTCGACTGGCTCTTTATCGTCCTGTTCGGCAAAATCTCCCTCTTTGCCATCTTCATTCTTGCCGCAGGAATTGCCTATCAGGTTTTCAGTTTCATCGCCAAGCGCGAAGCGGCGGCGACCCGTCGCCTCACTCAAGCCCTTCCCTGGCTGGCGGGCGTGACCATTGCCGTCCTCCTCATCAATCAGGGCGGCGCCTGGCTCAATGAAAAAATCCGCACTGCCCGCCTGCCTCAAGCCGCGCCCGGCGCGCCCAACGTCATCGTCATCATTGTGGACACCCTGCGCGCTGACCATCTCTCCTCCTACGGCTACAAGCGCGACACCACTCCGTTTATAGATAGCCTCGCCGCCGAAGGCGTCCGCTTCGAGACCGCCATTGCCCCCTCCTCCTGGACCCAGCCCGTTCACGCCTCCATGTTGACGGGGCGCTACACCTACGAACATCACGCGGAACTCACGCCCCTCGACAATACCTACCCGACCATCGGCGAAGTCATGCAGGCGAACGGCTACCGCACCGCCGGCTTCTCGGCGAACACGCTCTTTTTCACCCGCCGTCACGGTCACGGGCGCGGCTTCCTGCACTTCGAGGACAACTACCAGTCCGTGACCGATGCGTTTTTCAATTCATCCCTCTACGGCTTCCTCTTCGACTTCTACGGCTTGCGCAAAGCGCTGAACTATGAAGGCGTTCCCAACCGTGTCCTTGCCTCCGACATCAACGCCGCCGCCCTGAACTGGGTGGATGGGGGAGAGCAGCCCTTCTTCGTCTTCTTGAACTACTTCGACGTGCACGACCCCTACACTCCGCCCGAACCGTATCGGAGCAAGTACGCCTCCGTGCCGAACCCTGGCGGCTTGGTCAACGGATTTGTCGAACGCTACTCTCCCTCGCTCACGCCCGAACAGATTCAATCCGAAATAGATGCCTACGACGGCGCGATCGCCTATGTGGACGAACAAATCAAGGCATTGTTCAGCGAACTGGAGCGGCGCGGCTTGCTCGAAAACACCATCGTCATCGTTGCCGCCGATCACGGCGAATCGTTTGGCGAACACGGCATCCTTCAGCACAGCGCCTCGCTGTATTTGCCGGAGATTCACGTGCCGCTCATCGTTTGGGCGCCGGGACGCGTGCCGGCTGGCAAGACCATCCCCACGCCCGTCAGCCTTACCTCGCTGCCGTCCACCATTTTGGCGTTGCTTGGCAAAGACACACAACCCTTTCCTGCCCAGCCGCTCACCCTGCTGATGGATGACGCCATTGACCCAGCCGACTGGCGCGACCCCATCTCCGAGCTGGCGCACATGGTCGGCGCGGCGGAGGTCAATCCCTCCACGCACGGCGCAATCAAATCGGTGGTTGGCGCGGAAATGCAGTATATTACTCATGAGACCTTCGGCGAGGAACTCTACAACTGGCGGCAAGACCCGCAAGAGACGAATAACCTCGTGAACGACCCTGCCGCCCGCGACGCGCTCAACGGCTTCCGCCTGTACCTGAAAACGTTGCTTGGGAAACTCTTCCAACTTCCATGAAAAAACGTAAACTCAACCGCAGAGACTTTCTCAAACTCGCCGGCGCCGGTGCGGTGGTGGTCACGCCGGCGGCGCTGGGGGTGGGCGCAAAGTTCTATCATGACGCGCTGGGCGAAGTGCCGGTGGAACGTTCGCCTTACGTCGAAATCGTCCACACCGCCCGCCTCGACGGCTCCGTGCCGCTGCTTCTGGTCGTGAACAAGGATTCTGCCAACCCGTTCGGGATGTACTTTACCGAAATCCTGCGCGCCGAAGGGCTGAACTGCTTCCACACGGCGGATCTTTCCACACTCCAGCCTGATTCGCTCCAACGCTACGAAGTCGTCATCCTGGCAGAGACCTCCCTCACCACGGCGCAGCGGGAAATGTTCACCGCCTACGTCTCGCGCGGTGGACGCCTCGTCGGCATGAGACCGGCTGAGGGTTTGGAATCAGTTTTCGGCGTGGAAAGAAGCGCGGGCGTCTTCCTCGAAGGGTACCTCAAGACCGAGTCCGCCCATCCTGCTGCCGCGGGCATTTCTCCCGCTTCCCTGCAAATTCACGGCGAGTCGCATCTGTTCACGCTGGCGGGAGCGCAGCCTGTCGCCTGGCTCTACGCCGACCGCGACACGCCGACCGAAAACCCCGCCATCACCCTCAATGCCTTTGGCGAGGGGCTGGCGGCGGCGTATGCCTTTGACTTGGCGAAGAGCATCGCCCTTATGCGGCAGGGCAACCCGAAGTTGATTGACCAGGACAACGACGGGCTGGAGGGCGTCCGCACGGTGGATAAATTCGTCGGCTGGATTGACCTCGAGCGCATCCACATCCCGCAGGCGGACGAACACCAGAGGCTTTTCGTCAACCTGCTGATGCAGTTGAGCCGCAAGCCTCTGCCGCGCTTGTGGTACTTCCCCGAAGACAAAAAGACTATACTCATCGCCACCGGCGACTCGCACATGAACCCTGCCAACTTCATCGAAGACGTGCTGACCCGCGTGGAGGCGCGCGGCGGTCACTTCACCGTCTATTACGCGCCGCAAATCGTCAGCGACATCGGGCGCGCCGAACGCCTGGCGCGTTTCTGGCTGACGGATAATGTGCCGCTGATTTCGGATATTCTCGGCGATGAATTCGGCTCGCCCACGCCGCTCATGGTGGACGGCTGGCGCGCCCGCGGGCATGAGATTGCCTTGCATCCCTACGTGGACCACGCCCTCGAAGGCGGCTGGCTCGAATACTGGAAGGAGTTCACGGGCAGAGGCTACGCCCCCGTCCCGCACACCGTCCGTACCCACCGCGTCTTGTGGAGCGGCTGGACGGAAACCGCGCGCGTGCAGGCGGCGCTCGGCATCCGCATGAACCTCGACTATTATCACGTCGGTCCGTCCCTGCAAAAGAAAAACGGCGAATGGGCAAACGGTCATCTCACCGGCAGTGGACGCCCGATGAAATTCGTGGACGAACAGGGACGCATCCTCGACATTTACCAGCAACTCACCCAATTCGCCGACGAACACCTCATCCCCATGGATGTGCCCGGCTGGGGCGGCTGGCCCCGTCTCACTGCACAGCAGGCGGTGGAAGTTGCCAAAGACCTGCTCGACCACTCCCTCAGCGGCGATTATTGCGCCCTCTGCGGTCAATTCCACGTGGACCCCTTTCAGATGGGCGGCGACCCCGCCGAAAAAGGCGGCATCTTCCTCGAAGGCACGCTCGACTACGCCAAAGAACGCGGCATCCCCATCCTCTCCGCGCAGGAATGGCTGGCTTTTACTGACTTGCGCCACAACGCCGACTTCACCGATGTGACCTGGGACTCCGCCGCCTCCACCCTGACTTTCAAACTGCTCCCGCCCAACCAGCCTGCTGCTACGCTGACAGTTCTTTTGCCCGCCCGCCACGCCGATAAGACCCTGACCTCTGTACTTGTGGACGATGTAACGACCTCGTTGAACACTCGTCTTGTCCTTGGCGGTGTGGAATATGCTTTGCTCATCGTCAGCGCACAGGAACATTTCATCCAGGCGGTTTTCTCGCAGCGCGACTTGTAACTTGTAACGCGACATTAATGTCGCGCTACGAAATGCGGCAGTATTGTCGCGCTACGAAATGCGGCGGTAATGTCGCGCTACGAAATGCGGCGGTAAGCCGGATGTGCAAGACAAATCTCGCCCTGCCGCGTAAGGCAAATTTCTGACAACTTAGACCGACTCTTAAAGGAGAGAATCATGGGGAAGCGGCTATCGAACAACCGAACAAGGCTCCTATGGCTGGCTGGCATCCTGCTCGTTTATTTTCTTGTCTTTCACAACCTGACGCGCTTTCCCATCCCCTGGTTCGATGAAGGCTCGCATCTGCACGTCCCGAAGACGCTGGTGAAATACGGCGTCTATGCCGACATCAGCAGTGAGGGGTTTCGCTACTACGGACCCACCATCGGCGTCGGTCCGACCGTCATGCTGCCCATTGCGGCGGCGTTCAAACTCTTTGGCATTGGCTTGCTGCAGGCGCGGCTGGTCATGGCGCTGTATTTGCTTGCCGCCATCTACACGTTCTACCGTCTCGCCGATCACCTGGCAGGGAAATGGACGGCATGGCTTGCGCTTGCCCTGCTGCTTTCCTCGCGCAGTGTGTTGTTCCTCCAGTATGGGCGGCAGTTGCTGGGGGAGGTGCCGGGTATCTTTTTCATCTTCCTTGCTCTGTACTTGTGGTTCTCCCGCTGGAACGAAAACGACTGGAAGCGTCTTGCGCTGATCGGTCTGTTCTTCGGGCTGGCGATGGTCACGAAGTATCAATATCTGCTGTTCCTTGCGCCCACACTCATCCTTTCCTGGCTGTTGGATATTTTCTATTACAAGACCTCCACGCATCGCAACTTTCTCATCCCCGGCATCGTGGCGGCGGGAAGTTTCGGCATCTGGCAATTGCTCACGCTTCAATACCTGGGACCTTCCACCACCTTGGAAAACCTGGCGCTTCTGCGGGCTTCTGCCGAGGGGGCAGCGTTCAACTTCAGCCTGACCCAGCTCGACGCCAACTTTGGCGAACTGACCTCCCGCGCCGTGTACCTGGGGGCGCTCTCTCCCGCCCTCGTTTACGGTTTTCTGATTTCCCTGCCGCGCACCCGCGAGGGACAAAAATGGAGCGTGCTCTTCCTGCTCGCCGCGTTGAACCTGGTCTGGTTTGTAGTCGCTTCCATCGGCTGGATACGCTATGCCTTCCTTGGTCTTGTCCTGGCGAGCATCTTCATCGCCCGTCTGTTTTGGGTGTTGACCGACGGCTTCCGTTTCGATTGGAGCGCCGGCTGGTTCCGTTCTTTATTCGAGACGAAGAACGCTCCCCGCCTCGCCCTCTCTTTCTGGCTGGCTGCCATCATCCTGATTCCATTCGGCAAAACCGCGCTGGATATCGCCGCCCCGCCTCCGCCCTATGCCATGCAGATGGCGGCGTATCTCAACGAAAACCTCCCGCTCGATGCCGTCATCGAAACCTGGGAACCCGAAATGGGCTTCCTCACCGACCACAACTATCACTACCCGCCCAACGCCCTGCTCGCCGTGGCTGTGGATCACGTCTATTACAACGGCGAACCGGTGCAGGAACACTACGATTTCGTCCAAACCGAAAAGCCGCCGTATTTACTGGCGGGCGTATTCTCCAAGTGGACGGAACTCTATCCGCTCGAGGAACTCATGGACGAATACGAATTGATTGCCACCTTCGGCGATTATGACCTCTACCGCCGGGTGGAAAAGTGATTGGAGTTGCAGCGATGGAACGATTGCTGGTTTTCCTGCTTCTGACCGCGATCGCCGCGCTCTATATTGTGGGGGAGCGGCGCGGCGAAAAACGATGGATGACCCTTGCCTCCGCTCTGTTTGCCGTCTATGCGGCTGGGTGGGTGATGTTCATGGTCTATGTGTGGTTCAACCACATCAACTTTCCGCTCAATTTGGAGGCAATGGAACTGCTGGTCGTTCAACACCTCCAGCGTCTCATGGCTGGGCTGCCGATCTATGTCGAGCCGTCGCCCGATTTCGTCACCCTGGCGTATGCGCCCCTGTACTACTATTTTTCCGTCCCGTTTGCCTGGGTGTTCGGCGCAAACCTGTTCACGATGAGGCTGGTCGCCGTTTTGGGGATGCTCGGCGCAGGGATTGTCCTCTTTGCGGCGGTCAAAAAGCAGACCTCCTCGAACTGGTGGGCGCTCATGGCGGTTGGACTTTTTGCGGCGGCATACCGCGCCATGGACACCTACCTCGATAACGCCCATTCCGATTCCTGGCTGTTGTTTCCCGCCCTGCTGGGCTGTTACCTCATTGACTTGAAGCGTTCCCGCGCGGTGAATTTGCTGGGCGTGTTCCTCTTCATCGTTTCATTCTGGTTCAAACAGCACGGCGCCATCTTTGCCGTTGGCGGCGTGCTGTACCTGACCTGGCGCGACGGCTTGAAAAATTCCTGGATGTATTGGGCGCTGGCGGGACTGCTCGGTCCCGTCTTGTATGCGCTCGCCCCCTCCCTGGGGCTTGGACCCTGGTTCCACTATTACACCCTGACCGTTCCCAGTCATTGGAGCGCGGTCACGTTTGGCGGACTCAAACGTTACATCGGTTATGCGGTCAAGAATTACTTTGCGCTCGCCGCAGCGGGAGGGATTGCCTCCCTGTATTTTCTGGTCAAAAAATGGCGGGATGTCAGCATTTGGTACTTTATGCTTCCCTTTGCCATGTTGACCGGCGTGATGGGCGCGTTCGACGAAGGCTCCAACAACAACATCTTCATACCGATGGCAACGTGGTTCATCCTGACCGGCGTCCTGGGCTTGCATTATCTGATTGAAAATTTTGCGCCGATGAAGAAGTGGGGAGTGCACCTGCTGGCGTTGAGCGCCTCCTTTGCCCTGCTTTTCTACAATCCCACCTCCGTGCTGGTTTCCCCCCGGGCGACGGAAGCGTACCGCGATTTGGTTCAATATCTGAACTCGCTCGATGGACCGGTCTATGCGCCCTGGATCGGACCGTTGGAAAGCGGCTACGAATTTTTCCCAGCCGTACATTGGGTGCCGATGGAAGACATCATCCGCGGTCCCGGCGTGGATACCTACAATCATCCCGTCACACGCGGCTTGCTCGAAGCGGTCATCCATCCCGCAGGTCCCGCCTATATTTTGATGAACTACCCGCTGGAAAACGACCCGCTGCTGGGATTCCTTACGGAAGAATACAAACTCAAGGAAGACCTGGGCGACCGCTTTGCGCCGCTCTCCACCCTGCCCAAACGCTTCAACCTCGACTATCCCCGTTACCTGTATGAATACGCCCCGCAGAATCCCTGACCTGTTCTGCCAAGTAACTGCCAACCATATTGAAACTGAGTTGTTGCGCCAGTCCGAAGGACTTCCATAAACTGAGCAGGCGGCTTCAGCCCCCTCACAGCGGTCTGAGCAGTAACTCTGCCAGGCAGATTGAGATAACATGACCCGACATCACTCGCACGTCACCCTGAACAGCGAATACGCCCGAAACCGCGCCGGCGACGGAAAGAACCTCTCCCTCACCCGCCGCGAGTTCATGAAGACCGGCATGGTGCTGCTGAGCGGCGCTGTCCTGCCGCAGTTCCTCGCCGACCTGAGCGCCGCAGGCGTGGCGCAGGAATTCAGCGGCAAACGCATCTACATCGCCCCCGACGACCACACCGACCTCTTCTGGTCTGCCGACCTGCCCGCCTACGAGCAAGCCTTCCTCGACATGCTCGACTACTACCTCGACCTGGCAGACCGCACTCAAAACGAACCGCCCGAATTCCAAAGCCGCTGGAACTGCGACGGCAGTTTCTGGGTGTGGGTGTATGAGAAGCGCAAATCACCCGCCGAATTCAACCGCCTCATCGAACGCATCCGCAGCGGACATATCAGCATGCCGCTCAACGCCCTGTGCGTCTGCCTGGGCGGCGCGCCTGCCGAGGCAATTCTGCGCGGCATGTACTACCCCGGCAAACTGGAGCGCCGCCACAACCTGCGCTTCCCCATTGCCTACTCCATGGAAAACCAGACCCTGCCCTTCGGGCTGGGCGCGCTCTGGGCTGGCTCCGGCGCCACCTTCAGTTGGAAGGGCATCTGCGACTGCGCCACCAAAGTCCCCGACGCCTGGGACCGCGAACACGACATCTACTGGTGGGTCGGCGCAGACCGCAGCCGCATCCTGATGAAGTGGAACTCCATGCTCACGGGCAATCAGGGCATGGGCGGCTACGCCGAAGCGCGCCGCCCGCAGGATGTGGTGCTCTACGTGGACTCCGACGAAGCCTTCAAAGCCCGCTATCCCTATCAGGTCATCGGCGCGTTCGGTCACGGCTGGGACGACCTGCAAACCCAGACCGACGAATTCGTGACCGCCGCCAAGACCCTCTCCAATCAAAACTTCAAGGTCATCGTCTCCAACGAAATAGACTTCGCCCAAGACTTCGAAAAGACCTACGGAAACGACATCCCCTCCCTCTCTGCCAGTTTCGGCAACGAATGGGACCTCGACTGCGCCAGCCTCGCGGAAGTCTCGGCGCGGGTCAAACGCGCGGTGGAAAAACTGCGCACCGCCGAAAGCCTCGCCTCGCTCGTCTCCCTCCAGCGAAACGACTTCATGAAAGGGCGCGAAGCCGCGCGCGATCAGGCTTGGATGAACCTGGGCATGTACTGGGAACACAACTTCCAGGGCGCGCCCTGGGAAAACCACGTCCAAAGCAGCATCGCGTGGCATCGCAAAGCGGCGGGCGAGGTCGAGGCATACGTCAATTCCCTGCACGACGACGCGCTCCAATCCCTCGGCGGGCTGATTCGAAAGAGCGGCGCGAACGAACGCTTCTTCGTCTTCAACCCGCTGGGCTGGGCGCGCACCGATTACGCCGATTACCCCTACGACGGCGCGGAGCCGTTCCACGTCGTCAGCGTGGAGGAGGATCGGGAAACGCCGAGCCAGGTCATCGTCAAGGATGGGAAGCGCTGGCTGCGCATCTTGGCGGAAAACGTCCCCTCCGTCGGCTATAAAGTCTTCGAGATTCGCGCGGGCGCGGGTCAGCCGTTTTCCAGTGAGATGAACGTGAGCGGCGGCGTCATCGAAAACCGCTTCTACAAACTGACGGTGGACGGACGCGGCGCAGTGACCAGCCTGATGGACAAGACGCGCAGCCGTGAACTGGCGGCGGAAGTGGACGGACGCTTCATCAACGACCTCGGACCGGCTTCCGGCAAATTGACCGTGGAACACGCTGGAGCCGTCTCTGCCACCCTGCTCGCCTCAGCCGATTCTCCGCTCGCGCATGAAACGCGCATCACGCTGTTTCGGGATATTGACCGCATCGAAATCCGCAACGACATTGTGCAGAACTTCAACGCCACCACCACTTGGGGCTTCGGCTTTGCCCTGCCAAACCCCGACGTGCATCACGAGGAGGTCGGCGCGGTTTTGCGGGCGCGGCTGACCACCGACGGCGGACATTACTCGCCGCGCAACGCCCGCTACGATTGGCTGACCCTCAACCATTTCGTGGATGTGAGCGGCGAAGGCGCGGGCGTCACGCTCTCGAACGCCGACTGCTATTTCATGAAGGTTGGAAACAGCACGGTGGAAAATTTGGACACGTCCACGCCGCAGGTCTCTGTGCTGGTGGGCGGCAACGACTTGAACGGCGGCGGCGTGCTGGGCGACCAGGGCGGGGACGAGCGTTTCCTTCAGCGCTTTGCCCTGCGCCCTCACGAAGGTTACGACCCCGTCTCCGCGATGAAGTTTGCGCTCGAACATCAAAACCCGCTTACGGCGGGGCGTGTGGCGGGCGGCGACGCCTACCCCGAAGCCTCGTTCTCCCTGCTTTCGCAAGTCAACCCGAGCGTGCTGCTATGGGCGCTCAAGCCGGCGGAGGACGGTCTCGAAAGCGGCTTGGCGGTGCGCGTGTGGAATCTGTCGGAGCGGGCGGAGAGTCACTCGCTTTCGTTGGAGGGCGGCATCGCCGAGGCTTTGTTGCTCACCCACATCGAAACCCCGGCGGCAATCGCAAACGTGGAAGACGGCAGGCTGGTGGACCTCATCAACGCCCAGCAAATCAAGACCTACGCTCTCTTCCCCTCGGCATTGCCCTATCGTCCCGATACCAGCGGGCTGGAACGCGCCACGGCAACGCCCGCGGCGGGTACGACGCCGCCCCCTCCCGCCGCCACAGAAACGGCAAAGCCGCCTGTTGTACCTGTAACGAATACGCCACAACCGCCGTCATTTACACAGACTTCAGAACCCGCCGAACCCGGCGGCAAGGGATGTCTGTTCGGCTGGTTGTCTGTTTTGGGCTTGTTGAAGTAACCGCTGTCGAAGATTGCCCGTCTCGGTAAACGTGACTTTATCCACTTGCGGCGGGCAGCATCACACGCTACGATGGAAAGCGAAGCGAAACATCTTTCGCGCAGGATGCGCTCTCTGACGCATCCGCTGGCATAATCAATAACTCATCTTGCGCAGTTACTTCGTAGCGCGACACATCGTCCCTGCAAGGGGATTCATGTCGCCTCAAAATGCGAGATACCCTTCGGCAGGCTCAGGGCAAGAATCTCGCACTACCGCGTAACATGAGTCAATAAAACGGAGGAATGATCATGGACCAGGTCAGGATTGGCGTCATCGGAACCGGCAGAATGGGACAAAGCCACTGCCGCGTGTATTCAAACTTGAGGCACGCAAAATTCGTCGGAATTTGCGACGCGAACGCCGAAGTAGGCAGAGAAATGGCGCGCCGGCATGAAGTCTCGTTTTTCAGGGAGGTGGATGCCCTGCTCGAAAACGTGGACGCCGTCAGCGTTTGCACGCCCACGCCCTATCACTACGAAATCGTGAAGCGTTGCCTGGATGCGGGCGTGCATGTCATGGTGGAAAAACCGTTCACCGAAACGCTGGAGCAGGCTGAGGCGTTGAAAGAAGCGGCGTCGAACGGCAAGACAATCATCCAGGTGGGGCATATCGAAAAGTTCAACCCCGCCTTTATCGAACTTCGCAAAGTGCTGGAAGGGATGGACGTTCTGGCGATGAACTTCAACCGCCTGAGCCCCTTCCAGGGCAGCAACGTGGACGTGGATGTCGTCCTCGATTTGATGATTCACGACATCGGGCTGGTGGTGGATTTGTTCGAGCATGAACCCCTCTCGATGGATGCGCACGGCTTTGCCGTCTTCACCGACAGCATTGACTACGGCATGGCGATTTTGAAATACGCGCCCGAAATCCTGCTTACCCTCACCGCCTCGCGCGTGACCGAGCAGAAGATTCGCGCCATTTCGGTCACCACCCGCGATGCCTACATCGAAGCGGATTTGCTCCACAAAACCATCGAAGTTCACCGCCGCACCCTGGGCGATTACGTCAACCAGAAGAACAGTCACAAATACCGCCAGGAGAGCCTGATCGAACGCATCGTCGTCCCGACCATGGAACCGCTGTTCCTCGAATTGCAGGATTTCGTCACCTGCGTTGCCGAGGGCAAGACCCCCCAGGTCACCGCCGCAGACGGCTACAACGCCCTGCGCTTCGTCCTGCTCCTGCGCGACAAAATTTTAGAGTCCAGAAGGGTTCAAAACAAGGTATGAAACTTTCGATAGTCGTTCCCTGCTTTAATGAGGAAGATAACATCGGAAAACTGAAGGACGAATTCTTCCCAGTGGTCGAAAACCTGCTGGGAAACCCCGTGGATGGCAAACCGATTGACGCAATCGAAGTCATCTTCGTGGATGATGGCAGCCGCGACAACACCTACAGCGCCTTGAAGCAAGCCTTCGGCGCGTACTCGCACCCGTCCATCGAGGTCAAGTTCGAGAAGCACGAGGTCAATCGCGGGCTGGGCGCGGCGATGCGCACCGGCTTCAAAGCAGTCAGCGGCGACATCGTCGTCACCACCGACAGCGACGGCACATATCACTTTTCCACCATTCCCGCCATGCTCGAACATCTCAAAGGGGATGTCGCCATCGTCACCGCCTCGCCCTATCATCCGAAAGGGGAGGTGGTGGGCGTGCCGGGCTACCGCATCTTCCTCAGCCGCGGCTCGTCCCTGCTCTACCGCATTTTGCTTAGTTGGAAGGTGCACACCTACACCGCCCTCTACCGCGCCTACCGCCGCGAAGTGATTGACCGCATCCCCTTCGCCGCCGACGACTTCCTGGGCGGCACCGAACTTATGGTCAAAGCCATGCTCAAAGGCTACCGCGTGGACGAGTTCCCCGCCGCCCTGCACCGCCGCATGTTCGGCGTCTCGAAGGCGAAACTGCTCAAGACCATCAAATCGCATCTCGGTTTTCAGGCGCGGCTGGTGCTGCACCGCCTTCATCTCCGTTCCATGTTTGCCGATTGATTGAACTCATGCAGGAGACCCCTCCTGCTTTTTTATGAAAGGAAACAAACCTATGGGCGTAAGAATTCATCCGACCGCCGAAGTGTCGGACAAGGCAAAGATTGGGGAGGGTTCCAGCATCTGGCATCATGCCCAGGTGCGCGAGAACGCTGTCATCGGCGAAAACTGCATCATCGGCAAAGGCGTCTATGTGGATGCGGGCGTCGTCATCGGCAACAACGTCAAGATTCAAAACTACGTCTCCGTCTATCACGGGCTGACCATCGAAGACGGCGTCTTTGTCGGACCTCACGTCTGCTTCACCAACGACATGCGTCCGCGAGCCGTCAACCCCGACGGCTCGCTCAAAGCCGCCGACGACTGGGTGTTGAGCGAAACCCGCGTCAAGCGCGGCGCGGCGCTCGGCGCCAACTCCACCATTCGCTGCGGCATCACCATCGGCGAGTGGGCAATGGTCGGCTCCGGCAGCGTCGTCACGAAAGACGTGCCTGCCTATGGCTTGGTGTATGGCAACCCGGCGCGCCTGCATGGCTTTGTCTGCCCGTGCGGTGAAATCACCGAAAAGCGCTCGCAGAACGAACAGACCGTCACCGTCCAATGTCCAAAGTGCAAACGCACGCTGGACATTTCCATTCAAGATTGGGAGAAACTGAAATGATCCACATGGCAAAACCCCAAATGGGGGCAGAAGAAAAGCAAGCCGTTTTGGAAGTTCTGGATTCCGGCATCATTGCCCAGGGTCCGCGCGTCAAAGCGTTCGAAGAGGGCTTTGCCCAAATGTGCGGCGTCAAGCACGCCGTTGCCACCTCCTCCGGCACCACCGCCCTGCACGTGGCGATGCTGGCGCACGGCATCGGCGAAGGCGACGAGGTCATCACCTCCGCGTTCACCTTCATCGCCTCCGCCAACAGCGTCCTCTACGCCGGCGCGAAACCGGTCTTTGTGGATATTGACCCCCGCACCTTCAACCTGGACGTGAACCAAATCGAAGCCGCCATCACGCCCCGCACGAAAGCCATCCTCCCGGTTCATCTCTACGGGTTAGCCTGCGACATGGACCCCATCATGAGCCTCGCCGAAAAGCATGGACTGGCGGTCATCGAGGATGCCTGCCAGAGTCACGGCGCAACGTACAAAGGGAAGAAGGTCGGCTCGTTCGGCACGGGCACCTTCTCGCTCTACCCGACCAAGAACATGACCTCGGGCGAAGGCGGCATGATCACCACCAACGACCCAGCCATTGACGAAAAGAGCCGCGTCCTCCGCCAGCACGGGATGCGCGTGCGCTACTATCACGACGAACTCGGTTTCAACTTCCGCATGACCGACATCCACGCCGCCATCGGCTTGGCGCAGCTGCAAAAACTGGAACAGTTCAACGCCAAGCGTCAGGCGAACGCCAAATTCCTGAGCGAGAACCTGAAAGGCGTGGTCACGCCCTATGTGCCGGAAGGATGCACGCATGTCTTTCACCAGTACACCATCCGTGTGCCGGATGGGAAGCGCGACGCATTGCGGGCTCATCTTCAGGAAAAGGGCGTCGGTTCTGAGGTGTACTATCCCGTTCCCATTCACAAGCAGAACTATTACGTCAAGGAATTAGGCTATAACCAGACCCTGCCCGAAACAGAAAAAGCCGCGACCGAGGTGCTTTCCCTGCCGGTGCACGCCGGACTCACTCCCTCCGACCTGGAGGTCATCGTTTCGGCTGTGAACGAATTCATGGCTTGATGCAAAACGCCGCATGAAAATCGCCTACGTCCTCCCCTATGTCCCCAACCTGATACGGACGCGTCCCTATAACCTGATTCTCCAGTTGGCGGCGTTGGGGCATGAGGTGACTGTCTTTACGCTCGGCTCGGGAGCGCAGGATGAACGGGATGCAGACGCCCTGCGCTCCCGAGGCGTGTCTGTGGTCTATGAGACACAGCCGCTCTGGCGTTCGTTGTGGAACAGCCTGCTGACGGTTCCTTCGCGCCGCCCGCTTCAAACGGTGTACAGTTGGAATTTGCGGCTGGCTGGGGAACTGGTCAGACAGTTGAACGCGGGGACGTTCGACATTGTGCATGTGGAGCATTTGCGAGGCTCGCGTTACGGTCAATACGTCAAGTCGAAACTGCCGCAGGTGCCGGTGGTGTGGGACAGCGTGGACTGCATCAGTTATCTGTTCGCTCAGGCGGCAAAACATGGAACGGGAGGGTTGTTCGGCAGGTTCGTCACGCGCTTCGAATTGAACCGCACGCGGCGTATGGAAGGACGGCTCATCGGCGAATTCGACCACGTGCTGGTCACCTCGGAGACAGACCGCAACGCCCTGCTCGACCTGGTCCCGTCCGGCGTTCACCCGGCGCCCGTCTCGGTTCTGCCGAACGGCGTGGATTTGGATTTCTTTCGCCCCAATCCCGAGGTCCAGAGAGAAGCGGAGACGTTGGTCTTCAGCGGCAAGATGAGTTATCACGCGAACGTCTCGATGGTGAAATATCTTGCGGCGGAGATTATGCCGAGGGTCTGGCGGGAACGGTCCGAGGTCCGATTGGTGATCGTGGGGAAGGACCCGACCCCGGAGGTCCGCGCCTTGGGAGCCGATTCCCGAGTCACGGTGACAGGCACAGTGGCGGACATCCGCCCGTATTTGTGGCAGGCGGCGGTGGCGGTGGTCCCGCTGGTGTATGGGGCGGGCATCCAAAACAAGATTTTGGAGGCGATGGCGTGCGGAACGCCGGTGGTAACGACCTCCCGCACGCTTTCTGCTCTGGAGGTAACGCCGGGGCGGGAACTGCTCGCGGCGGATGGGGCGGAGGCGTTTGCGAAAGCGGTGTTGACCTTGCTGGGGGAAAAAGGGCGGCGGGAGGCGGTGGGGGCAGCGGGAGCCGAATATGTGCGCCGCCGCCACAGTTGGAAGTCCATCACGGAGCGGATGGTGGGACATTATCTCGAAGCGTCCCATCGGGGATGAGCGGTTGAATTGCGTGTATACATTTTGGGGGCAGAAAAAGCCGGGGGATTTGATGTAACTTCTCGTTGAATTTATCCGTCCTGCTTACAATTATGCAAGTTTTGGCTTGGTGTGGCTGTATTTAAATAGACTCACCTTACGCGGTAGCGCGAGATTTATCTCGTGTTTTCAGGCGACATGAATCCCCTTGCAGGGACGATGTGTCGCGCTACGAGAAAACTGCGTAAGGTGAGTTAAACAGAGTGTGAGGAGAAAACATGATGGCTGGTCGAAAATTATTTTCCTTATTTGTCCTTTTGGTGGTTGTTTTCAGTCAATTTGCCCAACCTCATCGAGCCTCTGCCGCCACCATCCGTTATGTAGCGGCATCCGGCGGGTTGGATACGGGTCAGTGTGATAGTTGGGCAAACGCCTGTACCTTACAGCGGGCGCTCTTTGTTGCCGGGGGCGGCGATGAGATTTGGGTTCAGCAAGGAACGTATAAGCCGACAAGTGGAACAGACCGTTCTGCTTCGTTTATCATCCCGGACGGCGTGGCGGTGTATGGCGGTTTTCTTGGTACAGAGACTGCCCGCGACCAGCGCAATCCCAACCCTGCCAACACAATTCTGAGCGGCGAAATTGGCGATCAGAATCTGCTGACGGATAATTCGTTCCATGTAGTTACGATTGATAACGCCGGCGCTGCCACCCGGCTGGACGGTTTTACGATTACGCGCGGCTATGTGGCGGATGCGGATGGGAATCCGTATGGGGGCGGCATTTACATCACCAACAGCAGTCCGGTTCTGAACAATCTCATCATTACAGAGAACCGGGCAGGGAATACGGTGGGAAGCGGCGGCGGCGGCGTGTACATTGATGACACTGACGGGCTTCCTTTGATTACCCCCACGATTTCCAATGTGACGTTCTTGAACAACTATTCCGGGCGCGGCGGCGGGTTGTTCAGCCAGCGAAGCAGTCCGGTTTTGACCAATGTGGTCTTTCAGGGGAATCAGGCGCTGGCAACCGGCGGGGGAGGGGCGAACTTTCAAACCTTGAACGCCACCGACCCGGCTATCAACCCGGTGCTTACAAATGTGTCCTTTATCAACAATACTGCCACAGGCGGCGGTGGGATGTTCCTGGGGAACAGCACCGGCTCGCTGACCAATGTCACGTTCAGCGGCAATGTTGCCAACCGGCGCGGCGGCGGTTTGCTGCTGGAGTTCAGTTCCGTTGTGCTGACGAACGTCACGTTTTACAACAACACGTCGAACAACAACCTTGCCGACCCGAAGGGTGGAGGCGGGGTGATGGTGATTGCCAGCAACCCTACGTTGAACAATGTCACCTTCAGCGGGAATACCAGCAACGCGAACGGTGCGAGCGGCGGCGCCATGCGGGTTGTCAAAGATCCGGCAAGCCCGACTGTCAGCAACCCACTGATTCGTAGTGCCATCTTCTGGGGTGACAACTCCACCGAGATTACCAGCGACGGAACCGGCAGTATCACCGTCAATGACAGCATCGTACAGGGCGGATGTCCCTCGGGGGCAACCTGCACGAACGTATTGAACTCCAATCCGCAACTTGGGGCGCTCGCCAGCAACGGCGGCTTCACGCAGACCATGGCGCTTGGGCTTGGAAGTCCCGCCATTAATGCCGGGAACAATTCCACCTGTGCGTCTGCCGATCAACGCGGCGTGGCGCGCCCGCAATGGTCAACGTGCGATATGGGGGCATTCGAAGCGGGCGCTCACATTGATAATGCCGCTTCCGACTTCAGCGCCGGAACGGTGGGGAGCTGCGTGGTGGACAACCTGATTG
>DYID01000016.1:0-21553 GCA_020723805.1 Anaerolinea sp.
CAGGAGCATTTTCTTTTTTCTTGACGGGCATGATGAAACTATAGAGCGCAATCAGGATGCCCATGGGCAAGCCCGCATACAAAATGCCGTAAATGCGCGTGCCGGTTGTAAGGGCATCGCGCACATCCAGCCCAAAATAATTGCCCGGCTGGAAACTGCATTCGTAGGCAAGGCTTTCCGCCTGTCCGAGCGTCAACTGCGCCGAGGCGTTGGCGGGAATCCAGAGCGGTCCCAGTTTGTGGTCAACCACATCTTCGTTTTTGATGACCAGCGTATCGCCGACGACGAAAATCATGTCGGTGGGAAGGGTGGGCGGCTGTTCGCCGCGCGCCACCTGTTCGGCGGTGCCGCGCGGGATGGTCAGCACGATTTCCTGCGGCGGGCGGGCGGTCTCGCGCAAAAACAGAAAGGGGATTTCGCTGACCGCCGCGCCGATGAGCAAACCAATAAAGAGTGAAACGGCGAGCCGTTTGAGCAGGATGTTCAGGGGAGGCATTATTTTTCCTCCTTGAGAATCAACTTCAGGTCGTGAACGATGTCTTCGACGGGCGTTTCGAAACTGAACGAGATGCGCAGATTGCCGTCCGTATCAATCAGCGTGACCCGCGCCGTGTGGTTGACGATGTACCCCAGGGCGGAAGTCCCTTCGACGATTTCGCGGAAAACGCCGTAGTCCTTCCAAATCTTGTTCAGCGCTGTTTCGGTGCCGCTCAAGCCGATGAAATTGGGGTTGAAGTGGTTGACGTATTCCTGCACACGTTCGGGCGTATCGCGCTGAGGATCCACCGAGACGAACACCACCTGCACCTTCTCCGCCTCTTCACCTAACTGCTTCATCGCTTGATTCAATTCCGCCAGGGTGGTGGGGCAGACATCCGGGCAGGAGGTGTAGCCAAAGAAGAGCAGGACCACTTTGCCCTGCATCCCGCTCAAGCGGAAGGTGGAACCGTCCTCCCGTAACAGCACGAAATCTGGAGCGGGGGGGTAAGGCTCGGCGTAGGTCGTCCCGCGGAAACTCGCCGGCGCGCCGGCGAGTATTGTCCATGCGGCAACAATGCCTATCAGCAGGAGCGAACCGATGCCAACCAGAAGAATTTTTCGATCCATGGTTCCCTCGTTTGTGAAAAGGGTGAAATCGAGAATAATGATACTCCGAAAAATCGGGGCGACCCGTGCGGATCGCCCCGATGGCGTACAAACTCTAATCGAGTTCTCATGCACAAGAAAGTTACACGATGGCGGTTCCCACCAGGTAGAGGGCAGGGTAAAACACAATCCAGACCACGTCCACAAAGTGCCAATAGACCGCCGCCGCCTCGACCGGGTAATGCTTCTCGTCGTATAAGCCGCGCCGCCCGTTGATCCAGACAATGGCAAGGAAGACCAGCCCGGTCAACACATGGAAGGCGTGCATACCGGTCATCATGTAGAATGCCGCACCCGCCGCGCCGGAAGAGGGGGTGAGCCCTTCGTGCGCTGCCAGCCGCCATTCCACAAACACCACGCCAATGAGAAAGCCCAGTCCCAGAAGGAAGGTGACGAGGGTATTGTTGAGGAAGCCCTTGCGGTCACCGTGGGCAATCATGGTCTCGCCGCGGTTCATGAAGAAGGACGAGATGAGCAGAATGGATGTCACACCCAGACCGAGGAGTTGGTTGAGGTTGGGGCGGGTCAGACCGAGCAGGTTCATGCGCATGACCAGCAAGCCGCCAAAGACGAACGCATCTGAAATCAGGAACAACCAAAGACCGAGGCGGTTCGTCCCGGATTTGTATTCATAGGAGTTGTGGTCGCCTTCATGGTCGGCGCTCAGTTTATACACGTGCATATAGTAGTACACCACCAGCGCCCCCTTGACGAGCGCCACGGCAATCAGGACGGCGGTGGAATTGAAGGAAGCCGCCACGAGAAATTCCAGGACGGTGAGGACCGCCAGATAGACGAAGATGAATACGCCCTGGTTGAGCATGGAGGCTTTATCTTGTTTGTGTGCCATTGTTCTCTTCCTCCCCTATTAGTGTTTTCCGCCCTGAGCGGGCATGAATTCGATGTACTTCGAGCCGGGCAGACCGTAATCATACGGTTCACCCACGACCTCGAAGGGGGTTTCGTAATTGTGCGCGGGCATCGGCGAGGGGACCTGCCACTCCGGCGAGCGCGAGTTCCAAACGTTGCCTTCCGCCTTCTCTCCGTGCTTGATGCTGTGGAAGAAGTTGATGAGGAAAATCAGCACGGAAAGCGCAATGGCGAAGGCGGCGATGGTCAGAATGAGATGGGTGGTATCGAAGCCCTGCGCCGGGTCATAGTCCGCGATGCGGCGGCGCATGCCGAGCAAACCGACGCGCATCATGCCGAAGGTCAGGACGAAGAACGCGGGGGTCATCAGCCAGAAATGCACCTTACCCCAGAACTCGCTCATGCGGCGCCCGGTCGCTTTGGGGAACCAGTAGTAGATGGCGGCAAAGAACGGGAAGACGAAACCGCCGAAGATGGTATCGTGGAAATGCCCCACGATGAAATAGGTGTCGTGCAGGTGCAGGTCCACAGAGACGGTGGCGTTCGGAGGTCCAGAAAGACCGCCCATCAGGAAGACGACGATTCCGCCCAGTACGAAGAGCATGGGGGTAGGTGTCTCGATTTTGCCGTTCCAAATGGTCGCCACCCAGGAGAAGAATTTCACGCCTGTTGGGACCGCCACCAGCAGAGTGCTGTACATGAACGGCACGCGCAGGTATTCATTCATGCCGGAGGTAAACATGTGATGCGCCCACACCAAAAAGCCGACCAGTGCAATGCCCAGCGAGGACATGGCAACCCAGCGATAGCCAAACAGCGGCTTGCGGACGAAAACCGGCAGGAGTTCGGAGATGACGCCCAAGCCCGGCAGGACGAACACATACACCGCCGGATGCGAGTAGAACCAGAACAGATGCTGGAAGAGCACCGGGTTGCCGCCCTTCGCCGGGTCGAAGAAGCCCATGCCGAACAGACGCTGGAACATGACCAACTGGAACGAAAGACCGATCAACTGCGTGGCGGTGAGAGCGATGATGGATGTGGCAACCGACGCCCAGACGAGGATGGGCAGACGCATGGCGGTCATCCCTTTGGCGCGCATACGGACAACGGTGGCAATCACGTTCAGCGCGCCCAGGATGGACGACCAGCCGGCGATGAACACGCCCAGAAAGAACATCTGCTGACCGACCGGCGCCTTGACCGAGAGCGGCGGATAGCCCGTCCAGCCCGTGTCGAAGCCGCCCAGCACCAGGCTCATGAGCAGCAACACCGCCGCCGGGACAGAGACCCAGTAAGCAAAAGCGTTCAGGCGCGGGAACGCCATGTCGTGCGCACCGACCAGCATAGGCACCGCATAGTTGATGATGCCGGCGATGCCCAGCAAAATCGAGACGATCATGATCATGCCGTGCAGGGACATGAGGGTGTTGTAGAGCTGCGGTCCGTTCTGACCAAAGAGGTTCATCCCCACGTTCAGAAACTGCAAGCCCGAAGCCGCCAGTTCGGTGCGGAAGATGAGGGCGAAGGTGCCGCCCACCGCAATCAGGAACAGGGCAGTCACCGTGTACTGGACGCCGATGACCTTATGGTCGAGCGAAACGCCGAGGTATTTTTCCCAGCCGGGTTCGTCTTCATGAAATTCGGGCGTGTCCATGCCGCGCGCCCATTTGACCCAGTCGTCCATCACGCCCACGCCAAACAGGAAGGCGACCGCGCCGACCAGCGCGCCAAACACCCAGGCAGGCTCGGTAAAGAAGAAGCCGCCGAACGCCGAAAGTCCCATCAGGGCGCGGATGCCGGTCACGATGAAGCCGCCAATCAGCGTCCAGACTACCTGATAGACCAGCCCGCGCGTGATGCCGCGATAGCCATATACGCCGAAGAAGAACGCCGTGAACGCAAACAACAGCGAGAACGCCGACGGCACGGGAGCGGTGGGGCGGAAGCTTTTCATGATGATAGAATCCAACCCCACACCGACAAGATAACCGACAAGACCGGAAACAGTTAGTAGCAAAAACCCTTTGGTTACTGGACCATACCCGCTAACAGACCAAGAAAATGCGGGTATTGCAAAAAATGACCCAAGAACAACTCCCGCTGGCGAAGTGAAGTCAAGAACTCCAGTCCCAGTAGTCAGGAGTGTGAGCAAAAACGAAAGCCCAATTCCCAAAAGATACCCAACACCTGTTCCTACGGTTGTTATAGCCACAACACGCAACGTGGCTACTAGCCACTGTAACAAATTCTGAAAGAAGCCTTTCATAATCCTAATTCCTCCGCCAATTATCTCAGCGTCTTGATATATGCAATGATGTCCGCTACCTGCTCATCGGTGAAGTTGTAGGTGGGCATCTGTTGAGTCTCGAAGCCTGCCACGATCTTCGCCTGAGGCTGAAGGATGGACTCCTTCAGGTAAGCGTCATCAGCGACGACCGTCCCGCCGCCGCTGAGCGGAACCTCCGAACCAGCCAACTGGAACCAGGTAGGACCTACGCCTTTTGCTCCATCAATCGAGTGGCAGGCTCCACAACCATTTGCGGCAACCAATGCCTTGCCGCGCCCTTCGGGGGTCTGCCCGGCTTCCGCCGCAAGCGCCTGCTGTTCCGACACCCACGTATCGAACGCGACCTTCTCCACCACAATCACGGGCTGTTCCATGTAAGCGTGCGACGTGCCGCAAATTTCGGCGCAGCGCACCTTGTAGAAATCGCCCAGCGTTGTCGGCGTGATGCGCAGTTCGGTGATGCGCCCAGGCACGAGGTCCTGTTTGACACGGAATTCAGGCACCCAGAAGGAGTGGATCACGTCTCTGGATGTCATCTTCAAAAGCACCTGCTTGTTCACTGGCAGGTACAATTCTTTGGAGGTAATACCGTATTCGGGATATTCGAACGACCAGCCCCACTGAAAACCCGTCACGTTGACCACCATTGCATCGGGGTCCACGCGGCGGGTTTCGCCCAGGTTCTGCGCGCCAATGTACGCAATTCCCAGCACCATCACCAACGGAATGATCGTCCAAACCACTTCCAGCGTGGTGTTGCCCTCCACATGAACGCCATCGGTGGTGTCGCCCTTTTTCCTGCGGAAGACCAGCAGGCTGTACAGCATCGGTACCACAATCAGGGCAAACAGGAATGACATGGCTTTGACCTGTATATCCCACAGCCAGTCAATCGGAACCGCCTGAGCGCTGGCAGGCACAGGCATCAACCCCGCCGAATTCAGCCCTACGTATGTGAGAACCGCCAGCGCGATGACCAGAATTCCCACAATGACAAAATGTCGCATACGACTCTCTCCTGTTACGAAATCGAACGCAGACCTCCCCGGTCCACAACCGTTCTAATTTACCAAATTTTCCATTATTTGTCACGAATTAAGAGAACAAAAAAAGCGCTTCCCGCCGCACCGATAAAGGATTCTGCCTAAACAACCTCGCCCAACGCCGCCAGCACTTCTGCGCTGTGATCGGCAGGGCGCACATTCTCAAACACCCGAACGATGGTTCCGTTGCCGTCAATCAGGAAGGTGGTGCGCAACACCCCTTCGTAAGACTTACCCATGAACTTCTTGGGTCCCCATACCCCGTATAGGTCACAGACCTTGTGACCTTCGTCTGCCAGCAAAGGGAAAGGCAGGTTGAATTTTTGCTTGAACTTCACATGCGACTTGACGCTATCTGGGCTGACGCCAAGAATAACCACCCCCGCCTTCTCGTAAGCGGAATAGTCATCACGAAAGTTGCAGGCTTCGGCAGTACAGCCGGGCGTGTCATCCTTCGGGTAGAAATACAAAACAACGTTTTTCCCGCGAAAATCGGATAGTTTGCGCAAGGTGTTGGTGTCGTCATGGAGGGCAAAATCCGGAGCAGGAATACCTGATGAAATGGGCATATTTTGTCTCCTTCGGGCGGTGATTATACTCCTATTTGCCGGCAGACAAAAAAAACCGCCGCATACAGCGGCGGCAAGGTGAAAAGAAAAGTCAGGCGAGTAATTTTGCCTGTTTGAGAGCCGCTTCGAGCGCATCAATCGTCGCGGGTTTGATAATCATTGTTGCCGCGCCCAGTTTCATTACCTTGTTGCGGGTCTCCGGCTGGTCGTCGGAGGTAATCACGATGACCGGCACCTTCTGCAGCGGCGGCTCGCGTTTGAGGAATGCCAGCACTTCGATGCCGTCGGCGCCAGGCATATTAATATCCAGGCAGATGAAACGGGGGAGAAACCCTCGTCCCAGCGTTTCCATCGCCTGAGTGGAGCCATACGCCACCCGCACCTTGAATCCCAGCACATCCAGCATTTGCTTCAAAGCATCCGCCGTTTGGCGGTTGTCGTCAATAATCAATCCTTCTGTCATCTAGTCCTCCAGAATGACCGTGCCCATCACCGAGACGTCATAGCCCGGCAGACGGGAAACGGCGTCTCGAAAGGCAGAGTCAGCCAACAGTCCGAAGAGAGGCGCAAGCAGGTCATCCTCTGCAAATTGTTTGGGGATCACCAAATCGTAGCGTTCCTGAAAGAGCGGGACGAAGTCCAAATCCAATGCCTGCGCGGCGGCGGCGATTCCCAATCCGCAGTCGGCGCGTCCCGAAGCCACGGACGCCGCAACGCCGAGGTGAGTATACTCTTCCTGCTGGTAGCCTTCAATGGAACTGGAGGGGATTGTCATCAAATTCAAATGATAGTCGAGCAGGACGCGCGTGCCTGCGCCGCGCTGACGGTTCACAAAGCGCACGCCTCGGACTCCGCCCAAACCTGCGAGGTCTTCCAGGCTTTTGATTCCCTTCGGGTTTCCCTTCCTCACAATCAACCCCTGCTCGCGCCCCACCAGCGCAACGACCTTGACCGGTATGCCCGGCATGTACTGGCGGATGTAGGAAATGTTGTATTCGCCCGTCTTCGGGTCGAGCAGATGCGACCCGGCAAAGTGCGCCTCGCCGCGTCTCAGCGCCACCAGCCCGCCCTGTGAGCCGACGTTGGCGGAGGCAAGGCGGCGGTCATGCGCGGCGAGGAACTGCGCCATCAGGTCGAGGGTCAGATCGTGCGAGCCGATGGAGAGGATGGTCTTTTCGATTTCGGCTTTGCTGCGGTAGAGGCGAACCTGCACCTTTTCCCCGGCTTCCAGTCCCTGCACGCCGCTGGGGATGACGGCAATGCCGTCCGCCTGCACCAGCGAGGTGATGACGCCCGCTCCGCGCGAGAGCGGCGCGGCGAGCAGTTTTCCTCCCACCTTCCCCACCGCCACGCGCACAAAGTCGTCGTCGCCCGCCGGCGAGACCAATTTGCGCGTGAGCGTGGCTTCTTCGATGGGCAACTCCAGCGGACGCCGCCCCAGCCAAACCGCCATGAGCGGCTCGACGAAAATGTCTATTGTCAGCGCGGCGGAGACGGGGTAGCCGGGGACACCGATGATGGGCGTCAAAGGTTGAAGGTCAAAAGTCTCTTCCTCTTTCTTCTTTCCACTTTCTTCTTGTTTACGAAGCATTCCAAATATGACCGGATGCCCCGGTCTGACCGCAACGCCATGAACAAGGAGCGTGCCGAGTTTTTCGACCACCCTTGCCGAGAAATCCTCCGCGCCCGCCGAGGAGCCTGCGTTGAGCAAAACCAGGTCGTGCGTTTGTGCGGCTTCGGCAACGCGCTCGCAGATGAGGTCGAAGTCGTCTTTGGTGATGGGGTAACGGGTCGGTTCGCCGCCCATCGCTTTGATTTGCGCCGCAATGACCAGCGAGTTGTATTCGAGGATGTCGCCCGCTTTGAGTTTGCTCCCGATGGGGACGAGTTCCGTGCCAGTGGGCAGAATCGCCACCTTCGGCTTGCGGGCAACGACCACTTCCTGATGTCCTGCCGCGGCGATGGCGCCCAGGTCTGCGGGACGGAGGACGTGTCCCGCAGGGAGAACCAACTGCGTGGCGACGATGTCCTCCCCCAGCGGGCGGACGTGACTCCACGGCGCGACGGCGGCGCGGATGCGGATGAAAGCAGGCTGGCGGATGGCGGAGGTGATTTGCCCGTTCGCATCCAGCGGCTCGGTGTTTTCGATGGGAATGACCGCGTTCGCCCACTCAGGCAGCGGGTCGCCCGTATCCACGTATTGCGCCTGCCCACTGCCCACTGATGACTGATTACTAATCACTGATGACTGATTACTGTTTACTGATGACTGGTAATTGGTAACTGGTAATTGGACAGGCGAAGAGGGCTGCGCCCCGCTCGTATCTTCCGCCCGCACCGCGAACCCGTCCATGGCGGAGGCGTGATAGTGCGGCGACGAAATCTTCGCCCAAATCGGCTCGGCGGTGACACGTCCCAGCGCGTTTTCGTCGAGGGGGATGGTTTCGGGTCCAAGCACCCGCCACAGGTCCGCGTTTTGAAGCGCCTGCTGGAGGCGGGCTTGCGCCTGAGGGAGGGGAATGTCGTGGAGGTAGACGGACATTACGATTTTAGATTTTAGATTTGCGATTTTGGATTGCGTAAGTGGTAATTGGTAACTGGTGATTACCATTCCCCAATTACCAATTTCTAACTACCAACACTATCCATCGCCGCGCCGAGGCGTTTGACGATTTCATCCACTTCCTCTTCGTTGATCATCAGCGGAGGCGCGAACGCCAGCGTGTTCCCCAGCGGACGAGTCCGCAGTCCGCGTTCCTGCGCGGCTTTGAAAATCTTCATCGCCATCGCAGGGTCGGGCGTTTTGGCGGCTTTGTCCGCGACGATTTCCACGCCGCAGACCAAGCCCAGTCCGCGCACATCGCCGACGAACGGAAACTCCAACAGCGACTTCAAGCCCTCGAGCAGGCGTTTGCCGAGTTCCTTCGCGCGGGCGGGATAGTTATCCCGTTCCATGATTTCGAGATTCTTCAAGCCGACCGCGCACGCCATGGCATGACCCGAATACGTGAAGCCGTGCATGTACGCTTCGGACTCCGCCGCCGATTCCATCGTCTCGCGGATTTCATCCGAAATCTGGATACCGCCGAGTTGGGCGTATCCGCTCGTGATGGCTTTGGCGAACGAAAGGATGTCGGGTTTGACGCCCCAATGCTTGAGCGCGAACCACTCGCCCGTGCGCCCGAAGCCCGTGATGACCTCATCGGCGATGAACAGCACTTCGTACTTGTCGCAAATCTGGCGGACGAGCGGGAAGTAATCTTCGGGCGGGACGATGACGCCTCCGACTCCCATAACAGGTTCGGCGATGAACGCCGCGACGGTATCCGCCCCTTCGCGCAGAATTGTCTCTTCGAGCGCCCGCGCCGCGGCTTGACCGACCGTCTCGCCTGGCTTCATCTCGCCCTCGAAGCGGTACGGATTCGGCGCAGGGATGTGGACGAATCCATCGGGTGCGGGACCGAACATCGTCTGGTATTTTTCCAGTCCCGTCGCAAACGTGGCGGAGAGGGTCACGCCGTGATACGAGCCTTTACGCGCAATGACCTTGTATTTGGTCGGTTTGCCTTTGCGCTTCCAGTAGTAGCGCGCCGTCTTGAACGCCGAGTCGTTGGACTCGGAGCCGCCCGACGTGAAAAAGGTGGTGTTCAGCCCAGGGTAGGCAAAGCCCGCGAGTTTGTCCGCCAGCCGAATGGAGGGAAGATTCGTCATCCCCGCAAAATTGGACGTGTATGCCAGCGTCTTCATCTGCTCATAGGCGGCTTGGGCGAGTTCCTCGCGCCCATACCCCGCGTTGACGTTCCACAGCCCCGCCATGCCGTCAAGAATCTTCTGCCTGTCGGTGGTATAGAGCCAGACGCCCTCGCCGCGTTCGATCACCAGCGGGTTGGCGTGCGACTTGGGGTGGTACACGGGATGCAACTGCTTTTTGTCTTTTTCGATCCATTGTCCTGTGTTGTCGGTCATAGTTTCTCCTTTTCTCACCACAAAGCGTCATGAAGGAACACAAAGGAAATCTTTCATCCTTCATCCTTCATCCTTCATAATTCATCATTCATCCTCACCCCAACACCTCCACATCATGCGGACCCGACTCCTTCAGCCCCGCCCCCGTCATCCGCACGAAGATGGCTTTCTGCTGAAATTCCTCGATGGTGTGCGCGCCGCTGTAACTCATCCCCGACTGCAAACCACCGACCAGTTGAGTCAACACCTCGCGCACCTTGCCGCGGTACGGGACCGCCGCCTCGACGCCTTCAGCGACATAGTCTTCGATTTCCTCACGGGTCAGGTCGTTGCCTTCGCGCTTGTTGCGGTCAATGTTCGCCGTCAGCGACGCCATGCCGCGCGACGCCTTGTAACGGTGACCGCGCCGCGTCATGATGAGACCGGGGCTTTCGTCCGTCCCTGCCAGCAGCGAACCGACCATCACCGTGCTGGCGCCCGCCGCAATCGCCTTTGCCACATCGCCAGGGTAACGGATGCCGCCGTCGGCGATGATGGGAATGCCATGCGGACGCGCCGCTTCCGCGCACTCGATGATTGCCGTCAGTTGCGGCACGCCCGAACCCGCCACCTGCCGCGTGATGCAAATCGAACCGGGTCCCACGCCGACCTTCACCGCGTCCACGCCTGCGTCAATCAAACGCTTCGTTCCGTCCGCTGTTGCCACATTTCCACCGATGATTTGCGCCTCAGGGAAGCGCCTGCGGATATTCTTGATCATCTCGATTTCGAGTTGCGAATCGCCGTGCGCGATGTCCACCACGATGCAGTCCGCGCCCGCCGCCAAAGCCGCCTCCACGCGGCGCATTTCCTTGTCGCGCACCCCCACCGCCGCGCCGACCGCCAGCCTTCCCTTGGCGTCCTTCGTCGCTTTGGGATACTGCGTGATTTTCATGATGTCCTTCAGCGTAATCAATCCCGCCACTTTCCCTTCGGCATCCACCAGCGGCAGTTTCTCGATGCGGAACTTGTGCAGCAATTGTTCCGCCTCCTTCAGCGACGTGCCTGGCGCGGCGCTGTGCACTTCGCGGGTCATGATTTCGGTCACGGGCTTGCCGTCGTCGCCCTCGAACAACAAATCGCGCGTCGAGACGATGCCCACGAGTTTCTCGTCCTTATCGAGAATCAAAATCCCGCCCGTGCCCGTCTCCTCCACGATGCGCTTCACCTCCCCCACCGTCTGACGGTCGGTCATCGTAATCGGCTGATCCACCACGAACGACTCCGCCTTCTTCACGCGCTCGATCTGCCGCGCCTGCTCGGCAATCGTCATGAAGCGATGGATGATTCCGATCCCGCCCTCGCGCGCCATCGCAATCGCCATCTCGCTCTCGGTCACCACGTCCATGTTTGCCGAAACAATCGGCGACTGCAAAGCAATCTTCCGCGTCAACCAACTCTTCGTCGAAAGCGTCCGCCGCGACTCCACGTCGGAATACTGCGGCACCAGCAAAACGTCGTCATAGGTCAAAGCCACATCAGGCAAAATTTTCATACCGCCTCCAGTGCGTAATTGGTCTACGCTCTTATGAGAACGAACCGCCCGAATTATAATGCTTGACAATGGCGCTTCACGCTCTTTCCCCTCTGGATGGACGTTACGAGAAGGAGACCGCTCCGCTTCGGGACTTCTTCTCCGAATTTGCCTATCTCCGCGCCCGCGCCCGCCTCGAACTGGACTTTGTAACTGCTCTTTCCAAAATCGGCATTTGCCCTCCCCCCAGCCTTTCCCTCGAAACCTTCACTGACGAAGACGCACGCAAAATCCAGGAATACGAAAAGACCACGCGGCACGATGTCAAAGCGATTGAGTATTTTCTGCGCGAACGCTTATCGCGTACACGGCGTTCTCTTATGCCGCCCGATGCGTTAGAGAACGCATCCTACGCGCCGACGGAAGAAAACGACATCATCCCCTACCTCCACTTCGGCTTGACCTCCGAAGATGTGAACAACATCGCGCAAGCCCTCGCCCTGCGCGACTCGCGCGATCAGGTCATGCTCCCCGCGCTCGATGCCCTGCTCGCCTCCCTGCGCGACTTCGCCAAACGATACCGCGCCCTGCCCATGCTCGCGCGGACTCACGGTCAGCCTGCCGTGCCGACCACGCTGGGCAAGGAGATTGCGGTGTATCTCGCCCGCCTGCTCAAATGCCGTGGAGACATCGCCGGTCACAAATTCGAGGCGAAACTCACGGGCGCAGCCGGGAACTTCAACGCCCTGCACGCCGCCTTCCCCAACGTGGACTGGCTCGCCTTCAGCCGCGACTTCATCCTCAGCCTCGGCTTGGAACCCAACCTGGTCACGACCCAAATCCTGCCCTACGACAACTGGTTGCGCTACTTCCAATCCATCCAACTGACCAATTCTATTCTTATTGGCTACACGCAGGATATGTGGCGCTACGTCAGCGACGGCTGGCTCAGGCAGAAAGTCGTCGAGGGCGAGGTCGGGTCATCCACCATGCCGCAGAAGGTCAACCCGATTGACTTCGAGAACGCGGAGGGCAACCTCGGCATCGCCAACGCCCTGCTCACCCACTACATCCAAAAACTGACGGTCTCACGCTTACAGCGCGACCTGTCCGACTCGACGGTGCGGCGCACGTTCGGAGTCGCGCTGGGACATACGCTTCTTGCCTGGAACAACCTCACGCGCGGCATGTCGCGGGTGGAGGCGGACGAGGAGAAAATCAAAGCGGAGTTGAACGCGCATTGGGAGGTCGTCAGCGAGGGGGCGCAGACCCTCCTCCGCGCGGCGGGACGCAGCGACGCGTACGAGTCGCTCAAGTCTCAGACGAGGGGACGCCAAATGGACAGTACCAGTTATCGGGTCTGGGTGGAGGCGCTGGATGTGGATGAGGAAACGCGCAGGAGGCTGATGAGTCTCTCACCGGAGTCGTATGTCGGGAAGGCAATCCAGATAACAGATGAGGTCATCCGTAGTTGCGACTTTAGTCGCTGAAAAATGAACGACTGAAGTCGTTGCTACATTTCGGAGGCAAACTATGACAGTAACAGCAGTGATTGGCACGCAATGGGGCGACGAGGGCAAAGGCAAGGCGGTGGATTTCCTCGCGGAGCGGGCGGACTATGTGGCGCGCTTCAACGGCGGAAACAACGCGGGGCACACCGTCATCAACGAGTTTGGGACGTTCAAGATTCATCTCGTCCCTTCGGGGATTTTCGCGCAGAACGCAACCGCGCTCGTCGGCGGCGGCGTGGTGATTGACCCCGCCGTGCTAATCGAGGAAATTGAAACGCTCAACCAAGCGGGCGTGAACGTGGACGGGCGGCTGTGGGTCTCGCCGCGTTCGCACGTCATCATGCCGTATCACAAGATTTTGGACGGGCTGTATGAGGAGGCAAAAGGCGCGGGCGCAACGGGGACGACGCGGCGCGGCATCGGTCCCGTGTTTGCGGATAAGGTCAGTTACAACGGCATCCGCTGGAGCGACTTTGCCAGCGATGCGTTCGAGTCGCGTTTGAAGGTGCAGTTGGAGTTGAAGAACAAAATCATCACGGCGCTGGGCGGCGCGGCGCTGAAGTACGACGAGGTGCGCGAGACCTATCGCGGCTATTACGAGAAACTCAAGCCCTACATCAAAGAGTTGTTCCCCATCGTGCAGGCGGGCTTGAAGGCAAACAAGAACTTCCTGCTCGAACAGGCAATGGGAACGTTCCTCGACACGGACTGGGGGACGTATCCGTTCGTCACCGCCTCGACGACAATTCCATCCGCCGCCTCGGCGGGACTGGGCATCCCGCCGCGTTACATCACAGACGTGGTCGGCGTGACGAAGGCATACACCACCCGCGTCGGCGCGGGACCGATGCCGACGGAGATTCACGATACGGCAAGCGAGGCATACGGGAAGTTTGGCGAGGTCGCCGCCACCACAGGGCGCATCCGCCGCGTCGGCTGGCTGGACCTGGAACTGGTTCGCACTGCCGTCGAGTTGAGCGGCGTCACCGAACTGTGCCTGACCAAGTTGGACATCCTGAGCGGGCTGGAGGCGATTCAGGTCTGCACGGGCTACAAACTGGACGGAAAAGCCGTCCGTTATGCGGATGTGGACGCCTACGGCTTGGAGCGCGTGGAGTGCATCTATCAAACCGTCCCCGGCTGGCAGGAGGACATCAGCCAGGCAAGGTCATTCGAGGCGCTGCCCCCCAACGCGCAGAACTATGTGAGGATGATCGAAGTCGCGGCAGGCGTCCCTGTGAAGTGGATTGGGGTCGGTCCGCAGAGGGAGGCGGTGATACGGAGGTAAGGGTGAAGGTGGAAAGTGGAAAGTGAAAGGAAAAAAAAATAATTTTTGGAGGCACCTATGATCAATTTCATTACATGGCTTATCTTCGGCGCGCTGGCGGGATGGGTTGCCAGCATCCTCACGGGCAAGAACCGCAAAATGGGTGCGCTTGCCAACATCGTCATCGGCATCTTCGGCGCGTTCATCGGTGCGGGGATTTTGAACACGCTCGGCATCGCCGTCCCGCAAGGCTTCAGCCTCACAGGCTTCCTTGTGGCGGTGGGCGGCGCAGTGGCGTTGATTTTTGCAACAAGGCTGGTGCGCTGAACCTATGTCCAAACTGCTCATCGTTTCCCGCGACGCAGACGAGTATGTTCAATGTATTCGAGAGGCAGGTTTGCCAGATTTGGAAATCGCGAACGACCCCGCCGAATGCGACATCGTTCTCGGCGAACCGCGCGGCATCCGTGACCTGCTCCCCCGCCTGCCCCGCCTGAAGTGGATTCAATCCGTGTATGCCGGGGTGGAATACTTGGTCGAACCCGGTCAGCGCCGCGATTACGTGCTGACCAACGCCCGCGGCGTGTTCGGCGATTTGATGTCGGAATATGTGTTCGGGTATCTGCTCGCGCACGAGAAGAAAATTTTCGAGCGTTTCCGCGCCCAGCAGGCAAAGCATTGGGACCGCACCGAATCGGGTCTCCTGCGCGGCAAGACCCTCGGTCTGCTGGGGGTCGGCTCCATCGGCTCGCATCTGGCGCTGACGGCGAAACATTTCAGGATGAAAGTGTGGGGCTTCACCCGCGCCAGCGAAGAATGCAGCGACGTGGACGCCTATTTCCACCCGCCCGATATTTTGAAATTCGCAAAAGGGTTGGATTACCTCGTCTGCGTCCTGCCCCGCACAGAAGGCACAAACCGCATTGTCAATGCCGAACTACTCGACGCTCTGCCGCCGCACGCGGTCCTGATCAACGTCGGGCGCGGGAATGCAGTGGACAACTCCGCCCTGATAGAAGCGCTCACGCAGGGGAAACTTGCCGCCGCTGTCCTGGATGTTACCGACCCCGAACCGCTCCCGCCGGAGCATCCCCTGTGGGCGGCGCCCAACCTATACCTGACCTTCCATTCCTCCGCCAAGAGTTACCCGGAAGACATCACCAGGATATTTGCAGAAAATTACCGGCGGTATCTAGAAGGCAAGCCGTTGATGTATCAGGTGGATTTCGAGAGAGGGTATTAGGTTGGTAATTGGTAAATGGTGGTTGGTGGTTGGTGATTGGAGAAGCGATGACGGTTACTTTGCATGATGTTCAGCAAGCCGCGGAACGGATTCGTCCCTTCGCGCATCGGACGCCCATCCTCACCAGCGAAAGCCTCAATCAACGGGCGGGGGCGCAAGTGTTTCTCAAGTGCGAGAACATGCAAAAGGTGGGCGCGTTCAAATTTCGCGGCGCGTGCAATGCGGTCTTTTCGTTGAGCGAGGAAGAAGCCGCGCACGGCGTGGTAACACATTCCTCGGGAAATCACGCACAGGCGCTGGCGCTCGCGGCGAGACTGCGCGGCATTCCCGCCTATATCGTCATGCCCGATAACGCGCCGCAGGTCAAAAAGGATGCGGTGGCGGGCTACGGAGGTCAAATCACGTTTTGCAAGCCGACGCTCGAGGCGAGGGAAAGCACAATGGAGCGAATCAGGCTCGAGACGGGCGCGACCGTCGTGCATCCCTACGACAACGAACGCGTCATCGCCGGACAGGGAACTGCTGCGCTCGAACTCCTGACCGAAGTCCCCGACCTGGATGTGGTCATCGCACCCGTCGGCGGCGGCGGGCTGTTGAGCGGCACGTCCATCGCGGCGAAGGGACTCAAGCCCGGCATCCGCGTCATCGCCGCCGAACCCGAAATGGCAGATGACGCCTACCGCTCGATGAAGGAAGGCAAAATCATCCCGTCAGTGAATCCCAAAACGATTGCCGACGGATTGCTGACCTCGCTCGGCGCGTTGACCTTTCCCATCATCCACCAAAACGTCGAGCAGATTGTTACAGTGAGCGAACGGGGCATCATCGAGGCGATGAGGTTCGTGTGGGAGCGGGTCAAAATCGTCATCGAGCCGTCGGCGGCGGTGGCGGTGGGCGTGCTGTGGGAAAGGAAGGTTGACCTGAGCGGCTTGAAGGTAGGCGTCATTCTCAGCGGCGGCAACGTGGACTTGAACAAACTGCCGTGGCAAGGCTGATTTCACAGGAGAGAAAACGATGGACGAAGAAACTCCAATCGAAGAAAGACTTCCCTACCCCACCCGTCCAATGTATTTCCCGGATGGCTCGTGGGTCGAAGAGTTTATCATCCCCGAAGAGGACAAGGAAATCGTCCTCGAGCAGTTATATCCGTTCTCACCCGTTCCCAAACTGACCGATGAAATGTACGACCTGCACGCCGACAAGACCTTCATCGTCAAAGATTTTCGCGTGACGTGGGAACACGGCATGAACTATCTCGTCAGCCCCTACTATCCCGAGAGCGGCGGGACGGTCATTGACTGGATGGACGAGAATTCATGGGTGGACGATGGGGATTACAATGAAGAAGATTTCGACGATGATCTTGATCTGACGGAACACGACGGCGACGCACCATTCTAAATTTTTGAAGAGGAATCGAAATGAGCAAACGAAGGCGGCACGCGCAAAAACAATCGGATTTTTCCCAAATCGAATGGCTGAAACACCGCACGGGCTACCCAACGCCCGAAGAACGGGAAAAAATCATCCAACTGCGGCAGAAACTCATCATGGAACTCGCCACTCTCATGTTGAGAGGCGTCAAGCCCCAGGATGCGGAAGGGCAGAGGCTGGTAAGGAAATACGGTACAGAAGAGGTGGAACGAGCCGTAAACATCATTGGAGAAGTCATCAACCTGCCCGTGCTCATCGCGGAAGACGCCAAAAATTACCGCGAATACCGTCAGCGGTATGCGCGTTTCGGCGCAGGTCTGAAGTTTTATTCTGCCAGAGAAATCGAGGAAATGCAGATGGCTCACACCCAATCCATCAAAGAGATTGACGACATCAGCAAACCCTCCGAATTAGACAAACTTTTGCTTTACGGCTGGCGCGATTGGGAAGACATCACACCGCCTGCCATCCCCATCCGTCCCGATGATTTCCACGCGCCGCAGCCCGCATCCTACCCTGCGCCGGTCAACGAACTGCTCGCGTGGGGCGACGACTTGAAACGTGTATATGTTTTTGTAGATGATATGGATGTTACGACCTGGAAAAAGCACATCCCAGCGCTCACCCGCATGGCGCTCGATCCCGGTCTGCTCAATGGCTGGCCCGCTGAACCCGCCAGTTGGGCGCCATGGCACGCCATCCACATACTCGGCAAATTACAAGCCTGGGAATCCGCCCCCGCCCTGGCAAAACTTGCCGACCTCGAAAACGACTGGCTCTCCGATCACCTGCCGCACATCTGGGCGGATATGGGCGCGGAGGTCGAACCATCGCTGTGGGCAATCCTGGAAGCCCCATCGGCATCCGTAAAACAACGCGGGCTTGCCGCACAAAGTTTGTCCATATTGGCGGAAGATGACGAGGCAATAAAAAACAAAGTTATCAAAGGTTTCGCAAAAATGCTGGGAAATGCGAAAATCTTCAATCCCACCGTAAACGCCTACCTGATCCATTTTCTGAGGGACATGCATGCGGTTGAGAACGTTCGGGATGTCATCGAATCCGCCTTCGAGGAGGAACGCGTAGATTTGAACATTATCGCCCCTGAAGACCTTGAAGAAGACTACGAGGATGACTTTTACGATGAGTCGGATGACGAAGCGGACGAGTGAGCTTAGATCAACATCACCTCTACCATCTCACCCGCGCTCAAGCCGGTCGCATTGGGGGGAATGCGCAGCAAGCCGTCGGCGGCGGCAAGGGTAAAGATGAGATTGCTTTTTCCGAAAATCGGTTCGGCATCGTAGACCTCACCCCCGCCCCCTCTCCTGGCAGGAGAGGGGAGCAACTTCACGGGCCACCAGTCTTCGCGCCCGGCTTGCGAGGGCAGGTTGACGGTGAGCCTTGCCTGTACCGCTGCCTTGGGTTTGGGGAGCACGCCCAGCATTTTTTCAATCACCGGCACGACGAACAAATAACCGTTCACCAGCGCGCTGACGGGGTTGCCGGGCAGACCAATCACCGCCTTGCCGTTACAGGCGCCGAGGATGGTCGGTTTGCCGGGGCGGGTGTTGATGCCATGCACAAGGACGCCGGGCTCGCCCAGCGAGCGGATGACTTCGGCGGTCATGTCGCGGGTGGAGGCGGATGAGCCGGCCGTGATGACGACTGCATCGCATTCGGACAGCGCCTGCGCCGCCGCTTCTTTCAACGCCTGAAACTGGTCGCTGAAAATCCCATAGCGTTTTGCCACGCCTCCGCTTTTTTCGACCAATGCCCCCAGCGAGTAGGAGTTGATGTCGCGCACCTGACCGGGACGCGGAGTTTGGCTGGGGTCAACAATCTCGTCGCCGGTCGAGATCAACCCCACTTTCACAGGTTTGACCACGCGCACGGAGGTGATGCCCAGCGCCATCAAGCCGCCGATTTCCGCCGGGCGCAGAAGCGTACCTTTGGGCAGGATGCGCTGTCCCTGCGCCACGTCCTCGCCGATGCGGATGATGTTCTCGCCATCGGCAACCGCGCGGGAGACTTCGATTTCAGAACCCATCGCCACAGAGCGCACAGAGATTTCTTTTTCTTCTGTGTGGCGAACAAGTTGTGTGTATTCCAGCATCACGACCGCATCTGCACCGGGAGGCAACATGCCGCCGGTGTGGATGAGGGCACATTGACCGGGTCCGATCTCGAAGGCGGGCGCATCGCCCATTGGCACTTCGCCGATGAGGGTCAGGTAGGCGGGCAGGGAGTCGGAGGCGCCGAAGGTATCCTGCGCGCGGACGGCGTACCCGTCCACGGTGGAGCGCTGGAAGTCGGGAAGAGGCTGAGGCGCGAGGATGTCTTCGGCGAGGATGCGGCTCAAGGCGTGGGGAACGCTGATCGATTCAGAATCAGGTTCCGGCGCGGAAAGATGCGAAAGCAGGAGGGCGCGGGCTTCGTCGGGAGGGAGGAGAGTCAGGAATTCGGGCATGGTTCAGGTCGAAGGTTGAAAGTCGAAGGTCAAAGGTCGAAAGTCGAAGGTTGAAGTCGAAGGTCGAAGGTTTAACGGAGCCAGAAGGTGAGGGCGAGGAAGTAGGCGGTCAGTCCGAAGACGGCGCTGGCGGTGGCTTGGAGGATTTTCCAGTTGGGAGGCAAGCCGAGGGTAATGTTGCGGAGTTGGAGGATTTGGTAGAGCGCAAAAGGCAGCGTGAGGAAGGCGGGAGCCAGCAGGGGAAGGGTGAGCCCAAAAGCAGGCATGACGAGGAAAAAGATATAGGCAAAGACGACGAAGATGTGATGAAGCGGGACGACGCGTTCCCAGCCGAGGCGGGTGAGGAAGGTGACGCGTCCGTATTTTCGGTCTTGCGCGAAGGTCGGAAAATTGGAAGCGATGAAATAGGTAAAGGCAAGAAAGGTCAGCGGGAGGGTAACGGCAAGGAAGCGGTGTGTGTTCCCTGCTTGAAAGACGAAGGCAATGGTGGGGATGACGTAGGCAAGGTGTATGGCGAGGAGCAGTTCGCCGAAACCGCGATTAGCAAGGCGGAATGGAGGCAGGGAATGAAGAAGGACGATTGCCAGGGAGAGGGCGGGAAAGAGGAAAGAGGCAAGAGGGAGTTGGTGCGTGACAAATAAACCGTATAGGATGATGGCGAGGGCGGTGAGGGATGCGATGGAAAGGTAGAGCAGGTTGCTGCGGAGAGTCTGACGCGCGCGGCGGGTTTCACCTTCGGCAAGCGGCTCGGAATCGAGACGGAAGATTTCGGGCAGGATGGACATGGTCAATTGCGCGAGGAGGACACCCAACAAGCCCAGCCAGAAAGGAACAGGGCGGAACGTAACGCCGAGGTAGTCGGCAATGCCAGCGCCGAGGAGGTAAGTGAGGGCGGCAAAGAGGAGGTGGAGGGGGCGGGTGAGACGAAGCATTGTGATTTTGGATTTGCGATTTTAGATTTTAGATTTTGGATTTGCGGTTGAAGATTGACAGTTTGCGAGTGAAGATTGACGGTTTAGGCTGGTGCGCGGGGGAGGGAGGTGAAGGAGGAAAGGTGAAAGAGGAAAGGAATTCCTCCAGCCGCGCGACTGCCTGCGGAAGATTCTTGCGCCCCAGCCCCACGCGGAAGTGGTTGCCGGTGTCGTCGTACATCGTGCCGGGCAGGAGCAGGACGCCCGCTTCACGGACAACCTTATCACAAAACTCATCCACGTCACCGCGCAGGAGTTTGGGAAAGCCCATCGAGCCAGCCTGCGGACGCACCCATGAAAACAAGTTCGCATGACGGGCGAAGAAATCATCCATAACGGCAAGGTTGTGTTTTATGATGCCAAGGTTGCGTTCGATGAGTTTGTCGCGGTGACGCATGGCAACTTCGGCGAGGAATTCGCTGGGAGCAGAGTTGCAGATGGTGGTGTAGTCCTTCAGCGAAGCCATGGCATCGTAAACCTTTTTGTTCTTCGTGGCAATCCAGCCGATGCGCAGACCGGCAAGCCCGTAGGTCTTGGAAGTCACGCCCAGCGAGACGGCATGGTCGCCCAGGTCACAGGCGGCGGGCAGGCGCATGGACGGGTCGTACTCGGATTCGCGATAGACCTCATCGGAAAACAGGAGCAGACCATATTCCTGAACAAAACCGTGAACCACATCATAGTCTCTCCGCGACATGAGATAGCCGGTGGGGTTATGCGGCGTGTTGATGATGACGGCTTTTGTCCTGGAGCGCAGCAGTTTTTGCAATTCGTAAATATCGAGCCTCCAGCCGTTTTCCTCCCGCGCCTGCCAAAGGCTGACGTCGCAGCCGATGCCTTTCGCCACCTCGCTCAGGGACTGGTAATGCGGCGCATGGACAATCACATGGTCGCCCGGCTTCAACACCGCCAGCATGAAGAGGAAGATGGCTTCCTCCGCGCCTGTGTGAACGAGAATTTCTTCCGGCTGGATGGTTTCGTAGATTTTGGCAATCTCTTTACGCAGTGCAGGGCTTCCCTGTGATTCGGTGTACCCCAGCCAGACGTGTTGAAACTTCTCCGCCGCGCCTTCTTCCAAGGCGAGCAGGTCGGCAACCGTCATGGCTTCGCAGTCGGAGGAGCAGAGCAGGTATTCGGTGGCGAATTCGTATTTGGCAAAGTAGCGTTCGAGTTTGAAGGGGGGGAAGTGCATAGTGAGCAGTTATCAGTGAGCAGTTGTCAGTGAGCAGTCTCTATTTCAACACTTTCTTCATGTCGCGG
>DYID01000016.1:21653-91657 GCA_020723805.1 Anaerolinea sp.
CAGTGAGCAGTTGTCAGTGAGCAGTCTCTATTTCAACACTTTCTTCATGTCGCGGTAATGGATTTGGTTGTGCAGGTAGAGCATCTTGATCATCTCGCGCAGGGTGGTCATGCCGAGGAAGGGATGGCGTCCCTGTTTGTCGAGGTCGGCTTCTTCGAGCGAGAGGGTCCAGGCAATCGAATCGGCGCGGACGGCTTTGTATTGTTCGAGCAGTTCCTGCGGCGATAAGTCTTTCGTCTTTTCCTGTTGGGAGGCGTTGTAGCGGTCAATCGAAAAATCCTCCGAGGCGCCTTCGCCGGTCAGGCGGATGCGCTCGAAGAGCCGCACCAAGCCGCGCTCGGAAGTGACGAAATGCGCCAGCACGCTGCGAATCGTCCATGTTTCGCCTTCGGTGTACACCTTCAAATTCCATTGTTCGTCGGTCAACCCTGCAAACAGCGCAAAGAACTTTTCACCTTCGGTTCTGAGTTTATCGGCAAGTTCGTTGAGTTCGGACATGGCTCTCTCCTCCAAGGCGGGAGGACCCCGCCCCTACACCAATGAATAACCCCCATCGACGACGATGGTTTGCCCGGTAATGTATTTATTTTGAATCAGGAACTCCAGCGCGGAGGTCACCTCCTCGATTTTGGCGGGACGTTTGAGCGGGATACGCCCAATCAGCCTTTCCCACTCCCCGGCAGGGACGATGTCCGATTGCAGAACGAAGCCCGGCGCGATGGCGTTGACGCGGACCTTCGGGGCGAGGGCGCGGGCAAGGACGCGGGTCAATGATTCGAGCGCGGCTTTGCTGACGGTGTAAGAGGGGTAGCGGCTCCATGCCTTCTGCGCGCCCACATCGGTGATGTTGACGATGAGTCCGCCATCGGTCATTTTTGGAGCGCAGGCTTGGGCGAGGAGGAACGGGGCACGCAGGTTGAGGTCAAGGGCGGCGTCCCAGTTTTCGAGGGAGAGCGAGTCCACACTGCCGTGCGGCATGAAGGCGGCAGAGTTGACGAGGACATCCAATGAGTGGATCGTGGAAAGCAGAGAATGGATTTGGGAAGGATCGGTCAGATCGGCTTGGGCGGGGAAAACGCGCCTCGAGAGCGATTCAATTTCCAGTCTGGTTTGAAGCGCATCGTCCTCCGCCGCGTGGTAGTGGAGGACGATGTCGTATCCCAGCCTCGCCAGAGTCAAGGCGAAGGCTTTGCCTAGTCTATGGGCGGCGCCAGTGACGAGAGCGAGGGGGGACATGTCCCCATTATAAACGTAGGGGCGGGTCTGAGACCCGCCCGCTGTTATTTACGGAAGAAATTCGAAATGAAGAACCAGATGTTGGCGGGGCGTTCGGCGAGGCGGCGCATGAAGTAGGGATACCAGTGCGTGCCGTAGGGAACATACACGCGGACCGGGTAGCCTTCCTTCACCAGTTGCTCCTGCAAGTCGCGGCGGATGCCGTAGAGCATTTGAAATTCGATGGCGTTCTTCGGCAGACCGATTTTCTCGGCATATTGCCTGGCAAAGGCGATACGTTTTTCGTCGTGTGTGGCAATGGCAGGGATGGGCGGGATGCGCCCGTCGGCGCTCAGGGGGGCGGCGCCGGCTTTGAGGGCGGCATCCATCAGGATTTTGGCAAGCAGGTCATAGTTGGCGTCCACGTCCGCCTTTTTGGGGAAGGCTTTGTCGGGCGGTTCTTTGTACGCGCCTTTGACCAGTCGAAAGCGCGTGCCGAGTTCGAGCAGGGACTTTACGTCGGCTTCGGCGCGGTAGAGATATGCCTGCACTGCCATGCCCACCGTCTGCGGTGTGAAGCCGCGTTCCAGCACGGATTTGTAGATGGAGATGGTGAGGTCGGTGTAGGGCGTGTCTTCGATGTCAATGCGGATGAAGTTGCCGTGCTTGCGAGCCTGCTCCAGGATGCGGATGAGGTTTTGGCGGCAGATTTCCTCGTCCAGCCCCATGCCGATTTGGGTCAATTTGATGGAGACGTTGGATTTAACCCCCGCTTTATCTATTTCATCCAAAATTGCCAGAATGTCGTCTGCGGCTTTGTTGGCTTCTTCGATGGTGGAGGTGTGTTCGCCCAGATGGTCGAGTGTGGCGTTGATGCCCTTGGCGTTCAATTCGCGCACCGCCCGAATCGCATCTTCGGGCTTTTCCCCTGCAATGAACCTGGACGCCGCCCGCCAGGCAACGCTCCAACCGGTGACCAGTCTTTGCGCCCAGGCGGCTTTGGAAAGATAGATGAGAAAGGATCGTAGCATCGTCCCGTCCTGCGGTAAGATAGATCGGCGCGGCAGAATTGCCGCGGCACGCAAGGTATTCTAGCACAAAGGGAAAAAATAGAGTGTTATACTTTTTCCATTACGAAACTCACCTTCACGGGTGAGGGTTTTGAGGTGAAACGTTGAGAAATCGCAGTTCCGTCCCCGTCTTGCGCGGGATTTCCATTGCCTTCCTTTCCATTGCCATTGTCGTCACCATCGTGGCGCTCATCGGTTACAGCCGCACGCGCAACAATTACCCCAGCGGCATGACCATCGCCGGCGTGCCGGTGGGAGGCGTCAGCCCACAGATTGCCGCCGAGCGCGTTCTGCAGGTCTATTCCTCGCCCATCGAGGTACGCTACGGCGACGCGGTTATCCACATTGACCCGTCGCTGGTGGGCTTTGAAGTGGACATTGAGAGCATGATCGCCGCCGCCGACCTGGTCCGCACGGGCGGCTCATTCTGGGGCGGGTTTTGGAACTATCTGTGGAATCGCCAGCCCCAGCCGGTGGAGATTCCTCTCAGCGCTTCGCTCTCGGAAGAGAGGCTGGTTGCCTACCTCCAGAACGAAATCTCCGCCCGCTACGACCAGCCCCCCACCCCCGCCCAGCCTGTGCCCGGCAGCACCACGTTCACGCCCGGCGAGCCGGGACGCGTCCTCGACGTTCCGCGCGCCGTGCGCCTGATCGAAGACACCCTGCGCTCGCCCAACAATCGCACGGTGGTGATTCCCTTCCAGCAGAGCGTCGCCGCGCGTCCTACCATCCAAAACTTGGAAATCCTGCTCCAGCAAAACATCATCGCCGCCGGCTTCGACGGCGTCATCGGCGTATACTTGCTCGACCTGCAAAACGGACAGGAAATCCACTTCGCCATGAACAAGGGCGAGCCCATCCCGGTCAACCCGGATGTGGCGTTCACCTCTTCCAGCACGGTCAAAATCCCCATCATGGTTTCTTACTTCATCCATAACGGCTCTGCCGCGCTGGATGAAAATTCCACCGCCCTCATCCTCGACATGATTCGCAAATCTGAAAACCCGCCCGCCGACCGCCTGATGAGCGCGCTCGACCCGGCGCGCGGTCCGCTGATTGTGACCGAGGACATGCGCAAAATCGGATTGGAAAACACCTTCCTGGCGGGCTTCTTCTGCAGCGCCGAAGCGCCCTGTCCGCTGCTCCAGCGCATCAACACCCCTGCTAACCAGCGCACCGACGTTTCGACCGACCCCGACATCTTCAACCAGACCACCCCCTCCGACAGCGGTATGCTCCTCGCCGACATCTACCAGTGCGCGGAGGGCGGCGGCGGCGCGCTGATTGCGGCATTCCCGCAAACCATCACGCCGGAAATCTGTCAGCGGATGATTGACTTTTTGGCGGCAGACAAGATCGGGGTCCTGATCGAAGCGGGCGTTCCCGAAGGGACGCGCGTCGCCCACAAACACGGCTGGATCAGCGATCCCGCTTCCGGCGTCATCAAAAACATCAGCGACGCCGCCATCGTCTATACCCCCGGCGGCAATTATGTGCTGACCATTTACGCCTATCATCCCGTGCAAACGGTGTGGGAACCGGTCTCCTTATTGTTCGCTCAACTTTCACAGGCGGTTTACAATTTCTACAACCTGACGGGTCAATAAGATATAATCGCATCATGAGCGCGGCGCTGGGACTTTACCGACTCCAACAGGTGGACAGCCAAATGGACGCCCTGCGGGCTCGCCTGGCAGTCATCCGTCAAACGCTCGAAAACGACCTGGAACTGCGCGCCGCCGCCGAAGCCCTCTCTGCCGCTGAAGCCCTTCACAAACAAGCCGCCAGCGCGCTGAAACTCAGCGAAGCGGAAGTGGAACGGCAAAGCCTCAAAATCACACAGACCGAAGCCAGCCTCTACAGCGGCAACGTGAAAAACCCCAAAGAACTGCAAGACCTGCAATCAGACATCGTCTCGCTCAAAAAACATCTCGCCGCGCTGGAAGAACGCGAACTGGAAGCCATGCTCCGCGCGGAAGAAACCGAAAAAAAACTGGAGCAGGCAAAGGCGCAACTAGCAGACATTCAATCGAATGTGCTGACACAGCACCGCGACCTTGCCGCAGAAAGTGAAACGCTGACCAAAGACCTGGAGCGCCTCGAATCGGAACGGCAGGCAATCGTGCAAAACCTGGACGAGCAATTCATCAAAACCTACGAGGGACTGCGCCAGCATAAACGCGGCATCGCTGTTGCCCTGCTTAGCGACGATTCCTGCTCCGCCTGCGGCACCACACTGACCGCCTCTCAACAGCAATTCGCCCGCCTGCCTCAACTCTTCTACTGTCCCACCTGCGGCAGAGTGCTTTACGCCGGCTAACCAACAGCAATGAACTCCACCACCGCCTTGATCATCGGGTTTCTCCTGGGCGTCGCCGCGACCATCCTCGTCGGGCGGGTGCGTCCTTTGCTGCGGCAAATCCGCGAAAACGCCCGCGAGCGGCGCGAAGAGGCGAAAATCCGACGCACGAGCGGTCTGGAGGACAATCACCGCCGCCTCACCCTGCGCCGCGCGCAGGGGATGCACCTTGCCGCTCCCCTTTTTGCCCTCGATGAAATTTTGCAGGAGCCCAAACTTATCGCTCCGCCCGCGCAGGTTCAGCCGGGCAAAGTCAGCGTGATGGAAGACATCGTCACGCAAACCCTGCCCTACATGCCCGAATGGACCGAACTGGCTGCCATCTACCGCGCTCCCACGCTCGGGCTGGTAGAGGCGGTGACCGGCGAGGCAAACGTGGTCATCGTCGGTGCGGCGGGAGCGGGAAAAACTGTCGCGCTGGCACACCTCGCTTCGCTGGCGGCAAATTCCCAGGTCCAGTTGGCGGCGGGCAAAGAGGCTGTCCCGTTCCTCTATCACATCGCCGACCTGCAACTCCCCTTCGACCCCGCCAAAGACCCGTTGACCGTCGTCATCAACGCCGCCGCCGAACGCGCTCCCGTCTTCGACCTGCGCCGCCTCCCCGACTTCGTCAAACAAGCCTTCTCCGACGGACGGGCGCTCCTGCTGGTGGACGGTTTCGATGAGGCGGATCCGCAAACCCAAACAGCCGCCGTCGAATGGTTCAAAGCGCTCGGTGATGCTTATCCCCGCGCCCGCATCGTCACCACCGGCATACCCGGTCAACTGCACGGATTGGTGGGGCTGGGATTCCATCCGCTGGCGCTCATGGCATGGGACGAGCGCACCATGACCCGCTTCATCCGCCAATGGGGCGAGGCGTGGACGCGCAACCTCCCACAGACCTCTCTCAGCGTGGACCCGCTCCTGCTCAACGAATGGCTGGACTTGGACAACGCGGGTCTGACTCCCCTTGAACTGACTCTCAAAACCTGGGGCGCCTACGCCGGCGACAGCCGCGGCGCGCGCGTCCTCGACTTTATCGCCGCCCACATCCGCCGCCTTGCCCCGGCGGGGACACCTGTCGCCGCGCTCGAACTGCTTGCCATGCAGGTCGTCTTGAACATGCAGCCCATCTTCAATCCGCGCACAGCCCGCACCTGGGTTCAGAAATTCGAACCGGCGGAAGTGCAGCCCGGCGCGGAAACAGAATCCGCTATCGGCAGAGAAGGGGAAGCGCTGGCAGTCGAAGAGTCGAAGAGCGGGAGCAGAAAAGCCAAAGGAGCGGTCACCGCGCCCACCTACGGCTTGATCAGCAAACTGGTCGAGAGCGGCTTGCTCACTGCCCATCCGAACGAAAAGATGCGCTTTTTGCATCCGCTCCTCAACGGCTACCTGGCTGGCAAGGGAGCAAGCGCAACCAGCGTCGAAAGCGACCTGCTCGCCCAGCCCGACTGGCTCGGCAAAACCCTTGCGCTGCACTACCTCGCCGCGCATGGCGACGCATCGAAAGCCGTGGAGGCGCTGCTCAAACAGTCGGACCTGCCCTTCCATCGCGGCACCTTCGAAACGGCGCGCTGGCTGAAAGACGCCCCCAAAGAGGCAAAATGGCGCGCCAAAGTCTTTGCCGGACTGCTTTCCATTCTTCAGGCGGAAGGACAGCCCCTCACCCTGCGGGCGCAGGCAGTGGCGGCGTTCGTCGCCAGCCGCGACCCGGGCGCCGCGCCCCTCTTTCGTCAACTGCTCACCTCGCGCTCCTTTGAAGTCATTCCGCTCGCCGCCCTCGGCAGCGGCGCCCTGCGCGACCGCAAAGCCGTGCCCATCCTCGAGGAAGTTTTGCAGGCGCCCTTTGGCGCAGTGAGGCGGGCGGCGTGCCTTGCCCTCGTCGCCATCGGCATGGACAAAGCCATCGAAGCCGTTGCCCGCGCCCTGCTTCAGGGAGACGAAGAACTGCGCCGCGCCGCCGCACAGGCATTGGCAAACGATCCTGCCGAAGGCTACGATGTCCTGCGCGAAGGCGCCACCCTCGCCGACATCATGGTGCGCCGCGCCGTCGTCCATGGGCTTGCCCGCGTCGAAGAACCCTGGGCGTTCGAAATGCTCCAGCGCATGCAAACCGACGACGACCAGTGGGCGGTGCGCAACCTGGCAAACCAATACGTGGAGGAAATCTCCACCCGCGACCCGCGCGTCCCCCGTCAACTCACCCCGCCCTCCGAAACGCCCTGGCTGGTCGAGTTTGCCGGCAAACAGGGCGTCGGCATCCCGCGCGGCGGTCCCGCCACCGACATCCTGCTCAAAGCGATGCGCTTTGGCAGCACCGAAGAACGCCTCGCCGCCATCCCCTACCTCAAGCAGACGCCCAACGACGGCGTCTTGGGCGCATTCTACAACGGCATCTACGGCGACGATCCCGAAGTCCGCGAAGCCTGCTTCCTTGCCATTCAGGAACTCGCCGCCGACGGTACTCCCGTCCCTCACCCCAACCAATTTGGACTCGGCTGACATGCTCATCACAAACGCAACCCTCATCACCTGGGAGGCGGAAAACCGCGTCCTCGAAAACCACGCCCTGCTCATCGAAAACGACCGCATCCGCGAGATCGGCACCACGCAGGCGCTCACCGCCAAATACCCGCACGAAGAAAAGCTCGACGCGCGCGGGCAGTATGTGATGCCCGGTAACATCTGCGCCCACACCCACTTCTACGGCGCGTTTGCGCGCGGCATGGCAATCCCGGGTCCCTCGCCCAAAGATTTCCCGGAGATTCTGCAAAAGTTGTGGTGGCCCCTCGACCGTTCGCTCGACGCGGAAAGCATCCGCTACTCCGTCCTCCCCTGCCTCGTGGACGCGGTCAAACACGGCACGACGACTCTCTTCGATCATCACGCCTCGCCCAACGCCATCCCCGGCTCGCTCGACATCATCGCCGAGGAGGTGGAAAAGGCCGGTCTGCGCGCCGTCCTGTGCTATGAAGTGACCGACCGCGACGGCGAAGCGAAGATGAAAGCCGGCATCGAGGAAAACCTCCGCTTCCTCAAACGGACCAAAAGCCCGCTTCTGGCTGGGACCTTTGGACTGCACGCCAGCCTCACGCTTTCCGACTCATCTCTGGCTTTGTGCCGCCAATCTGTGCCAGACGATGTGGGCTTCCACATCCACACCGCCGAACACGAAGCCGACGAGTACGACAGCCTCCACAAATCCGGTCTGCGCGTGATAGACCGTCTGCACAAACACGGCATCCTCGGACCGAAGACCATCACCGCGCACGGCGTCCACTTCGACGCGCGGGAAATCCAACTGCTCGCCGAAACGGGGACGTGGCTCACCCATCAGCCGCGCTCGAACATGAACAACGGCGTCGGCGTCGCCCCCGTCGAATCCATGCTGCGGGCGGGGGTACGGGTCTGTTTGGGAAATGACGGCTTCTCCAACGCCATGTGGGAGGAGTGGAAAGCCGCCTACCTGCTGCACAAAGTCCACCACCGCGACCCGCGCCGCATGAACGGTTACGACCTTCAACAGATGGCAATCTACAACAACGCCGCGCTGGCAAACGTCTTCTTCCCCTCTGCAACGATAGGGCAACTCGTCCCCGGCGCCTTTGCAGATATGATTTTCGTGGATTACCATCCCAACACCCCGCTGACATCCGCCAACCTGCCGTGGCACATCGTCTTCGGCTTCCAGCAGAGCATGGTCACGACCACCATCGTGGCGGGCAAAGTCCTGATGAAAGACCGTCAACTGCTGACGCTGAACGAAAAAGAAATCGCCGCCAAAGCCCGTGAAATCGCGCCGAAAGTGTGGGAACGCTACCAGAAGGAAGCAGCGAAAGCGTAACGGACGTTCTCTAACGTCCGCCGCAACAAAGCCAACAGGAACAAGACTTACGCATAAGTGGCGTTCTCCAACGCCGATTGCCTGCCCAATGCGCTAGAGAGCGCGTTCTACACAGGGTTTTGTCTAAATCGCAAGGAGTTTTCATGGAAGAAAAAGCCCCCCTCTTATTGACCATCGCCGTCCTCGGCGGCACCGGCAAGGAAGGCAAAGGACTCGCCTACCGCTGGGCAAAAGCAGGTTACAAGGTCATCATCGGCTCACGCACCCCCGAAAAAGCCGTCACCGCCGCCTCTGAAATCATCGAACGGCTGGAGGGATCTTCCTCGGTGGTGGGCGCCTCGAACCTCGAAGCCGCCCAGCAGGCGGACATCGTCGTGCTGACCGTGCCGTATGCCGCGCACAAATCCACGCTCGAAAGCGTGAAGGATGCGCTCAAAGGCAAACTGCTCATTGACGTCACCGTGCCGCTCGTGCCGCCCAAAGTGACCAAAGTGCAAATGCCGCCGGCCGGCTCCGCCGCACAGGAAGCGAAACAAATCCTTGGCGAGGGCGTGGAGGTCTGCGCCGCGTTCCAAAATATCTCTCACGAACATCTGCTCACCGATGAAGATGTGGAGTGCGACGTGCTGGTCACCGGCACATCCAAAGAAGCCCGCGCCGAAACCCTCAAACTCGTCGAAGCCGCCGGGCTCAAGGGCTGGGACGCCGGTCCCATCGAGAATTCCGTCGTCGTGGAGGGACTGACCAGCGTGCTGATCAACATCAACAAGCAATACGGCTCCACTCATGCGGGAATTAAGATCACGGGTGTAAAATAAAAATATGAGCAAAATCAAGGTGAAAATTCCCAAAAAACAAATTGCCGATTTCTGCGAACGTTGGAAGGTAAAACAGTTCGCGCTGTTCGGTTCGGTGTTGAGAGATGATTTTCGCCCTGACAGCGACATTGACGTTTTGGTTTCGTTTTCACCGGACGCACCATGGAATTTGTTCGATTTCGTTACCATGCAAGAGGAACTGCAAAAACTGTTTGGGCGCCATGTGGACTTTGTCGAAAAGGAAGGTCTTAAAAATCCTTTCCGAAAACAGAGTATTTTGAACAGCATGAAGGTTATCTATGAAGCCGAACGAGCGTGATGTCTCCTACCTGTGGGATATGCTCGAAGCTGCCAGGAATATCGGAAAATTCCTTACAGGGGTAAAGTACGGAACGTATTCCAAAAATAAGATGATCCAGTCCGCAGTGGAGCGCCAGTTGGAAATTATTGGCGAGGCAGCCAAGCGTGTCTCTAATGAATTCAAGGAGGCGCATCCTGAAATTCCATGGAAAAACATCATCGGCCTTCGCAACATTTTGGCGCACGAATATGGGGAAGTGAGGGTCGACCGTATCTGGTTGATTGCTACAACAAGCGCAAAAGAACTAACAACCTTGCTCAAGCCCCTTGTGCCAAAAATGAAAGCAAAATAACCCGATGCCCTCCATGTCCACGGGCGTCAAGATAACCGGCGTAAAATAAGAGCATGAACAAATTCGAAGAACTCACCAAACAAATTGTGCCAATTCTCAAACCATATGTCAGTCGAATCTCTGTATTCGGCTCCTATGTGCGCGGCGAAGAAACTCCCGAAAGCGATATTGACATCTTGGTTCGCCTCAAACCCGCCGACCGCCGCCCCAGACTCGGTTTGAAGTTTTTCGGACTGCAAGATGAATTAAAAAAATTGATTGGACGCGAGGTGGATTTAGTCACTGAAGAAGGACTTAGCCCTTATATTCGCCCTTATATCGAAAAGGAAAAGGTCGTTTTGTATGAAGAAGGATGATTCGGTCTATCTTCATCACATCTTGGATGCCATCCATCGTATCGAAACGTATACCCAAGGCATTTCCAAAGAGACATACATGCAAAACGGCCTTCTTCAGGATGGGGTTGTGCGGCAATTGGAGATCATAGGCGAGGCAAGCAACAACATCTCGGAGGAATTTCAGGATAAACATTCCGAAATTCCATGGGGGCAAATCATCAGCCTGCGCAATCGAATTGTACATGCCTATTTCGACATTAACCTTGAAATTACCTGGGATATTGTTCACGGCGACATTCCAGAATTGAAGCGGCAGATTGAACGAATCTTGTCATCCTAGCCATATGCCCCTCACCCTCACCCCCCTCGCGCACATCCCCCTCATCCGCCACGGCGACAACCTGGCGGATATTCTTGTATCAGCCCTGCGCGCGAACGATATCCAACTCGCCGACGGCGACATCCTGGTCGTCACCTCCAAAATCGTCAGCAAAGCCGAAGGGCGGATGGTAAACCTTGCCACGGTCACGCCCTCGCCGCGCGCCCTCGAACTGGCGGAACAAACCCAAAAAGACCCGCGCCTCGTTGAACTCGTTTTGCAAGAAAGCGCCGAAATCCTGCGCACACGCCCCGGCACCATCATCGTCGAGCATCGTCTCGGCTTCGTCTGCGCCAACGCGGGGATTGACCATTCGAATGTGTCCCCCACCCCTAACTCCCCTCCCCCAATATTGGGGGAGGGGCTGGGGGTGGGGGGTGAAGAGTGGGTCCTGCTCCTTCCGCAAGACCCAGACCTCTCGTCCAGAAAGATGCGGGATGAGATTCAATCCAAAACCGGAAAACACATCGGCGTCATGATCATTGACTCGCACGGACGCGCTTGGCGCATCGGCACGGTCGGCGTGTGCATCGGATTGAGTGGCATCCCCGCTGTGGTGGACGAACGCGGCTGGAAGGACTTGTTCGGCTACGAGTTGAAAATCACTATCGTCGGCGTGGCAGACGAGCTCGCCGCCGCCGCCTCGCTCGTCATGGGGCAAGCCGCCGAAGGCACGCCCGCCGTCCACGTGCGCGGCTTTCCGTATCCGTTGCGCGAAGGCTCGCTCAAGGAACTGCTCCGCCCCAAAGAGCAGGATATGTTTCGATAAATCCTATGAACCCTTTCCCCTCCGAATTCCTCGACCTCCTCAAAGACGAAACCAAAGCCATCCTCTACCTCGCCACCCTCATGCCCGATGGATCGCCGCAGGTCACGCCCGTCTGGTTCAACACCGACGGCGAATACATCCTCATCAACACCAGCGAAGGGCGTGTCAAAGACCGCAACATGAAAGCCCGCCCTAAAGTGGCAATGGTCATTCAAGACCCGTCTGACCCCTACCGTTACCTCCAAATTCGCGGCGAGGTGGCGGAATATACCAGCGATGGCGCCGATGAACACATCAACCAACTCTCCCTCAAATACGACAACGAACCCTGGACCTTCCGCGCGGGACAAAAGCGGATCATCTACAAAATCAGACCGCTTCACTTCGACCCCCACTGACCTGCACACCTTTTTGCGGACCCGCCGCTCCATCCGCCGCTTCAAAGCGGATCCTTCGACGGGCTCAGGACAGCGCCCTGTGCCTGATTCCGTCATCGAGCGGATTCTCACCACCGCGACCTACGCCCCCTCCGCGCATAACCTTCAGCCCTGGCGCTTTGCCATTGTAGCGCCGGCTTCCGCCGGCAGGGAGCGCCTCGCCCACGCGTTGACTTCCGCCATGCGCCGCGACATGACCGCCGAAGGCGCGCCCGCAGCGGAGATCGAGTCCAGGGTGGCGCGCTCGCTCAAACGTCTGAACGAAGCGCCCGTCATCATCGTCCTCTGCCGCGACGTGACCGCCGTCCGCGAACACAAGCGTGAGGACGAGATCATGTCCATCCAATCCGTCGCCAATGCGGCGACGTATCTCCTGCTCGCTGCGCACGCTGAAGGCTTGGGCGGCAACTGGATTTGCTGGACCCTCTACGCCCAGGAAGAAACGCGCCAAGCCTTAGGCTTGCCCGAAACGTGGGAGCCGCAGGCAATGGTTTTTATCGGGTATGCGGATGAAGAACCGAAGGAAAAAGTTGTGAAGCCCCTGAATGAAATCGTGGAGCAAGTCTGAGACTTGCTCCACTAGGGCATGGCAGTCTCGACGAATCGCACCACGCCCAGTTGATAAGTCTCGCCGCGTGAGATGTGGATGCGAACTTCATTGCCGCCGTTTTCGGCAAGGATAATCAGCGACTGTTCGCCGGCCGGCACATTTTCGAGACGGAAACTACCGTCGGCGTTTGTACGCACGGATTGATTACTTCCCAGTATCAATACCTCGCCTCGAAACGGTTCACCGCTGGAAGTCAACACCACGCCTTCCACCGCACCCTTCCCCAGCACCACCTGACCGCCGAACTGACCATTCACAACACTGAGAAACCCTAGAAACAACACCAACACAGCCAGCGCGGCAATCAGCCGGCGCATCCGCCGCTTGCCTGTCTCGGCAGCGGGAGGCAGGTCGGGCAAACCGTTTTCAAATTCTTTCAGAGAGGGGTCTTTTTCGAACATGGCTTTCTCCTACGAAATCCCTATAACGTCCAGGTAAATGTTATGGAACTGATGTTACGCACCGTCCCGAAGGTTTGACTGAAAAATAGACACAATTTGCGAGAACCTTCGGGACGTTTCGCGTAAGGTGAGTTATGGAATAGAAATACGGAAACCATCCACGCAAACCTGAGAGGCATCCCAGGAGCGCAAACCGGCGCCGCCTTCGGTATAGATGGAATCCTTTCCTGTCAGCACAGGGACGCCGTCTATGTAGGCGGTAAACTGATTGCCTTGCACCGAAACGGTGACATCCTTCGGCGCGCTGTACCAATCGTAACCTTTGGCAGGAGCGACCGCAAAGGGCGTGAGTTCCTTTCCATTTACCCACTTGCGAAAGATGAACGCGCCGTAGCCGGGGTCATACTGAAAGGTGTAGCCGTTGAACTGTCCTTTGTCATCCACCGTAGTGCGGAAGAAAACACCGTAGCCGTTGCCTTTCATCAAATGCGCCCCATCCATCTGGATGGTATAGTCTTTTGGCTTGAGGTTTGCAGAGCATTTGTCGAAAATCATCCCCACGCCGGAAGCGCAGGCGGATTCGTTTTTCGATTGCCATGCGCCCTGCCCTTTCAGCCAGTTATCCAAGCCGGCGTTGAAGTTATCTTCGCAGGCATAGCGCACATCTCCGCACACATCATCGCCGCTAATGGCGCTGGCGGCGCGGCAGTACACATCGGAGAGGCGCACGCCGGTCAATTGCAGCACCAGCGCCGTGCCGATGACAACCAGAGCAATCAGCAGGACGTATTCCACAAGTCCCTGTCCTTTTGAAAGGCGCATTTGTTTCATTTCTGCTTCTCCTTTCGGCTTTTGATTCTCGCCTGAACGCGCTGGTATCCTTCCTTGGGGGATTTCGGAGCAGAAGATTTGTGAACGGGATTGCTCCAATGAAAGGCAAGGTCCTCGAACAGGGCGGCAAACGGGCTTTCAGGCTGGGCATAAGTGACTGGCTTGCCCAGTGTAATCGCCGTGGAAAAGACATCACCGCCATTGGGAACGGCGACGCGAATGGAGCGCTTGAGGGATTTTTCGATTTGCGCCCGCGACAAGCCATTCCCTTTGAATGTCCAGTTCAACACCAATTCGATTTTTTCCGGGGGATAACCGAGTTTATCGAAAACGCGCAAAGCCGAACTGGCGTTTTGTATCGAAGCCAGTTCGGGTGTCAACAGCAAAACGATTAGATCGGCAACATCGAGCGCGGCAAGCGTGGTGTCACGGAAATCGTGCGGCAGGTCAATGACCACATATTCATATTGCGATTTCAGCACCGACAGCACATGATCCACCTGGTCTTTGACCAGCATTTCAGTGAGTTCCGGCTCGCGCGGAGTCGCCAGCACATCCAGCCCGCACGGGTGACGGAGGAGCACACGCCGAATTAACTCCGGCTCCATTTCGTTGAAGGGAATGGGAGCGAGGTCTGCCCAACTGTTACGCAGCGGCACATCCAGCATCAAGGCGGCTTGTCCGTTGGTCAATGCCAAATCCACCAGGGCGGTTTTGTAGTCCCACACCTGGGCAAGTCCCACCGCCAGATTCACTGCCAGGGTGGAAACGCCGCATCCGCCGCGCAAAGAAAAGACGGCGATAGTGCGGTTATCGGATTTTGGCGCGGCAGGCTCAACGGTCACGGAGGAACGCCGCAGCAACGCCTTGACGCGCGCCACAAACTCGGCAGGCTCGAGAGGCTTGGGGATGAAATCGTCTGCGCCGGCGTCGTATGCCTGCAAACGATCATCCAGTTCCTTCAAGCCGGTCAAAATAATGATGGGAATTTGCGCTGTTTCAGGAGAACGCCGCAGGCGGCGGCAAAGTTCGAAACCATCCATATCCGGCATCAGCACATCCAGCACGGCAAGCGCCGGCGCGGTCGTCTTCACAAGCGCAAGCGCCTCTTCCCCGCTGCCGGCGGTGAAGATATTAAAACCAGCCGACTGTAAGACCCCGCTGGTAATCTTGCGGCTCAAGGGATCATCATCTACGACAAGAATTTCCAAGCCCATGACACTTCTCCTGTAACGACCACTTTCAATTGGATAAGTTTCACCCTGTGTTACGGTTCGGTTACAGTATAGCACCCCTGCCTGTCAGGCACACCTTTCAGCGGCGTTACAGTTTGCCCTAAAACAATGGAAAAAAGCCAAGACGCCTTATAATGAAACCGTCATTACGGCATGGAGAGACTGATGAAAAACGCATCTCAATCCAACCGAAGAAAGTATATGGAATTGTATTTCTGGCTGGGGGTAATGCTGGGGGTCTTGCCGCCTGTACTTGCCATCCTGACAGAATTGTACTTGCAGCAGTTACCCCTTACAGTTTGGGCAATTCAGTACGTCCTCAGAAAAAATCCGATTCTTTGGGTCTTCAACCTGGGTCCGCTGGTGTTGGGAGCAACGGGCTACTTCCTCGGCAGACAACAGGATTTGATGATCAACCTGACAGCCTCGCTCGAACAAAGGGTGGCGCAGCGCACAGCAGAATTACGGCAATCCAACCAGGTTCAGGAGATCTTAAACAGCCTCTTACGCCTTTCGCTCGAAGAGCTTTCCATGCAGGAAACGCTCGAGCAGGCATTGGAGCGCATCATCAACATCCCCTGGCTACCCACCGAGCCCAAAGGCGGCATCTTCCTGACATCCGAAGACGATCCCAATGTCCTGCTCTTACGCGCCTCGCACAATATGGCGGTCCCACTTCTCAAGTCGTGCGCGCGCGTGCCGTTTGGCACCTGCCTGTGCGGACGCGTCGCTCAAAGCCGCACAATCCTTTTCACCGATTGCGTGGATGAGCGGCATGAGATTCAATATGAAGGGATGAAGCCGCACGGGCATTACAACGTCCCCATCGTCCATCGCGACAAGGTGTTGGGGGTACTGGTGTTGTACGTGTCAGACGGACATCAACCTCAACCGAACGAAAAAGAAGCCCTGCAAGCCATCGCCCATACGCTTGCCAGCATGATTGCCGCCCGCCAAGCCGAAGAGGATCTAACCCGTCAGAAGAAATTCTTCGAGACTCTCGTGCAGACCAGTCCGGCGGCGGTCGTGGTCATGTCCAGCGATCAGACCATCCAGTCCTGCAACGAAGCGTTTGTATCTCTCTTCGAATACACGCGGGAAGAGTGCGTGGGGCAAAAACTGGACGCTCTGATTGTGCCGCCTGAAGCCCATGAGCAGGCGCAGCAATATTCACAGCAGGCGCTGGCTGGAAACCTCATCAACCAAATCGCCCAGCGGCGCTCGAAAAATGGGAGAGTTATTGATGTAAAAATTTCCGCCGTGCCGGTGCGCATCGAAGGGGAAACGGTCGGTGTGATTGCCATCTATCATGACATCACGGAACTGCTGCAAGCCAAGCGCGAAGCCGAAGAAGCGGCAAAAGCCAAAGCCGACTTCCTCGCCAACATGAGCCACGAAATCCGCACGCCGCTCAACGCCATCATCGGCATGACCAGCCTGCTGCTCGATACGCGGCTCGACGATGAGCAGGCAAACTTTGTCGAGACCATCCGCAACAGCGGAGACACACTGCTGGCTGTCATCAACGACATCCTGGACTTCTCCAAAATCGAAGCCGGCAAGATGACCGTGGAAAAAGTTCCCTTCAACATCGCCTACTGTATCGAGTCGGCGCTAGACTTGGTGGCTGCCAAAGCCTTCGAAAAACGGCTCGAACTGGCTTATGTGTTGCAGGAAAACATGCCGGTCAAATTCCAGGGAGATATTACGCGCCTGCGGCAGGTGCTGGTGAACTTGCTGGGCAACGCCGTCAAGTTCACGCAGGCGGGAGAAGTGACGGTTTCCGCCGCGGTCGAGAACGTGCAAGGCTCGCTGTACACGCTTCACTTTCAGGTGCGGGATACCGGCATCGGCATTCCCAAAGATAAACTCCACCGTTTGTTCGAGGCGTTCTCACAGGCAGATACATCCACCACACGCAAATTTGGCGGCACCGGTCTGGGGCTTGCCATCAGCAAGCGGTTGATCGAACTCATGGGCGGAACCATCTGGGTGGAGAGCGAGGAGGGCAAAGGCTCGACCTTTCATTTCACGATTCAGGCGGAGCCCGCCAGCGGAACCGCCTCGCTCTTCCCGCGTCAAGCCCAGCCCAATCTTTCCAACCGCCGCCTGCTGGTCGTGGACGACAACGATACCAACCGTTTGATCCTTCAAAAACATGCCGCCAGTTGGGGAATGTCGGTTTCAGCCGCGGCATCCGGCAAAGAGGCGTTGCAACGCATCGAACAGGAACGTTTTGATTTGATGATCCTCGACATGCAAATGCCGGAAATGGACGGTTTGACGCTGGCACAGGAAATCCGCAAGCATCCCACTGCGGCTCAGACGCCGCTGATCATGCTGACCTCACTGGGGCGCAAACCCGAAGGCGCAGAGGGAGTTGCCTTCAACGCTTTTCTCTCGAAGCCGATCAAAACGTCTCAGTTGTATAATACCGTTTGCGAAGTGCTGGCGGCGCGTCCCAGTGCGGAAGCGGTTGCGCCGCAAAAGCAGGCTGTATTCGACCCATCCATGGGCGACCGTCATCCCCTGCGCATTTTGCTTGCCGAAGATAACCTCATCAACCAGAAGGTCGCCATCGGTTTGTTGAAGAAACTGGGTTACCGCGCCGATCTCGCCGCAAACGGACTGGAAGTGTTGGAAGCGCTGCGGCGGCAGGAATACGACATCATCCTGATGGATGCGCAAATGCCCGAAATGGACGGCGAACAAGCCGCCCGCATCATCATCGAGCGATACCCGCGCGGCAAGCGTCCGCGTCTGGCGGCAGTGACCGCCAACGCTTTGGAAGGCGACCGCGAACGATTTCTTGCGATCGGCTTCGACGATTACATCAGCAAGCCAATTCAAGTGGAGGAATTGGTGCGCGTCCTGCAGAATACGGTGCCGCTGCCGCGCAAGACGACACGTCCGCTGCGGTTGCACGGCGAATCCACATCCTCAGGAGACTGACATGCCGCTGGACCCCTCTGCGTTCAACCAATACCGCGAGTTCATGGGAGAGGATGCCGATGCGTTTATTGCCGACATCGTGCAAACTTTTATGACGAGCGCCCCAAAAGCCCTGGAAGACATGAAGGCGCTCATCGCCGCCGGAAAACGGACAGAGTTCGTGCGTGCCGCGCATACGCTCAAATCCAACTCGGCGACGGTGGGCGCCAATGACCTGCGTCAACTGTGCGAAACAATGGAACGACAAGGTCATACGTTGGATTCCGCCGCGCTGGAATCCATGCTCGCTCAGGCGGTTCGGGAATATCAACAGGCGGAACGTGAATTGAAAGACTGGCTGGCAAAATAAAACAACGAGGAGGAAACCACCACCTCATGCGCATCACTGCCCTGGCGGGCGGAGTGGGCGGCGCGAAACTCGCCCACGGACTCGCCCAACTCCTCCCCCCCGAAGACCTGACGGTCATCGTCAACACCGGCGATGACTTCGAACATCTCGGTCTCTATATTTGTCCCGATTTGGATACGGTTTGTTACACGCTGGCGGGGCTCGCCAACCCGCAAACGGGCTGGGGGCGCGCGGACGAGACGTGGAACGCGATGGCGAATCTCGCACGACTCGGCGGTCCCGACTGGTTCAACCTCGGCGACAGCGACCTTGCCACGCACATCGAACGCACACGGCGGCTCAAGGAGGGACAGACACTCTCGCAAGTCACCCGTGACTTCTGCGCGGCGTGGGGCGTGCGGCACACCGTCCTGCCGATGAGCGACCAGCCCGTGCGCACCATCGTCGAGACGGAGGAGGGAGAGTTGCCGTTTCAGGAATATTTCGTTCATCGCCGCTGTGAGCCGCGAGTCAAAGGCTTCAGATTTGAAGGGGCTGAGGTTGCCGAACCAGCCCCCGGGGTGCGTGAAGCGGTCGAGTCCGCCGACGCGATCGTCATTTGTCCATCGAATCCATGGGTGAGTATTGATCCGATTCTAGCGACCCTCACCCCTGCCCTCTCCCTAAAAGGGAGAGGAAATATTGTTGCCGTCTCGCCAATCATTGGCGGGCAGACGGTGAAGGGTCCTGCCGCAAAATTGTTTGCCGAACTGGGCATCGAACCGTCGGCGCTGGCGGTCGCAAAGCATTACCGCAATTTGCTGACAGGGTTTGTGATGGATGCGGTGGACGCGGAACTTCTCGACGGCGTAAGGGGTTTGAATATGCGGGTTTGCGTAACCAATACCCTGATGAGAAGTCTTGATGATAGAATGCAACTGGCAGGAGAAGTTCTGCGCTTTATAGGAGAGACAATATGACGATTTGGGCGATTGTGCCTGTGAAGCCGTTGCGCCGCGGGAAGTCGCGCCTGGCTGGAGCATTATCAGAAGACGAACGGGCGGAATTAAATCAAGCGTTGTTACAGCGTACTCTGAACACATTGAAAGACATCAAGGAATTGGAACAGGTGCTGGTCATCAGCCGCGACCCGCACGCCCTGGCGGTTGCCCGTCAACACGGCGCGCGCACAGTACGCGAGGACGGTCAGCCCGAATTGAACACGGCGCTTGCCCGTGCCACAGTGGTGGCGCAAATTCACGCCACACGCGGGGTGTTGATCCTGCCCGCCGACCTGCCTTTGATTTCGCGCGAGGATGTGCTAACATTGATTGCGAAGGCAGTCGAGCCGCCGGTGGTGGTCATTGCACCGGACCGGCACGGGAAGGGAACGAATGCGCTGTTGATTTCGCCTTCGGGGCTGATCGAGTACGATTTCGGCGAGAATTCCTTCCAACGGCACTGCGAGCGGGCAAAACAGGCGGGGGCGCGGCTCGAAATTGTGGACCTGCCGTCTCTGGGTTTGGACCTGGATGTGCCGGAAGACCTCGAAATCGTTCGGGAACTCGAAAAGATTGGGACGATTTGAGCAGCGTTGCAAGTCTGAGACTTGCTCTACAAAACACCACACAATAAGGAGATGCCATGGCAGAGCGGGTTGCATTGTATTTGCAGGATTCGCATGACCTGAGGGATGGATTGGACTACGTCCGTTACGCCGAGGAGAGGGGCTTCGAGGCGGTTTGGCAGGCGGAATCGCGTCTGGTGCGCGATGCGATTGTTCCGATGGCGGCGTATGCCGCAGTGACCAATCGAATCAAAGTCGGTTCGGGCGTGATCAATAACTGGACGCGCAACATCGGTCTGCTCGCCGCCACTTTCCTGACCCTGGACGACCTCGCCCCGAACCGCGTCATCTGCGGGCTGGGCGCGTGGTGGGACCCGCTCGCCAAGAATGTGGGCATCGAACGCAAAAAGCCGCTGATCGCCATGAAGGAAACGGTCATTGTGATGAAGAAACTGCTCAACATGGAGCGCGTTACATTCGACGGCGAGTTCATTCACGTCAAAGACATCGAGCTGGATGTTGTGTATGGACGCCGCGAGCCGCGCAACGTGCCCATCATGATCGGCGCAACGGGCGACAAGATGATGGAACTGGCGGGCGAGGTGGCGGACGGCGCAGTGCTGAATTACTGCGTCGCTCCCGAATACAACGACAACGCCATGGAACTGCTCTATAAAGGGCTGAAAAAAGCGGGGCGCAGAATGGAAGATTTCGACCGCCCGCAACTGATTGTCTGCTCAGTGGATGAAGACCACGACAAGGCAATTGACTACTCGAAGATGCTGTTGTGTCAATACATTGCCCAGCAGCCGCACATCGCCAAAGCGTCGAATGTGTCGGATGATGTGGTTCATGAGATTCAGTCCATTCTGGGCTGGCCCGCCACCAAGGAACAGGTGCTGAAAGCCAAGGACCTCGTTCCCGACGAACTGGTCCTGAAGATCACCGCCTCCGGCACGCCTGCCGAGGCAAAAGCCAAGGTGGAGGAGTACAAGAAGCGCGGATGTACCTGCCCCATCCTCTATCCTGTGGGCGGGAATTTCAAACTGCTGATTGATACCTTCGCGCAGGCGTGATGTCACACAGAATTAGAAACTACCGAAATAATAAATGCTCTACGAAGAACACTGATTTTCACGAAAAGAGAAAAGAATTCGTGCTTCTTCGTGAACTTCGTGGAGCAATTAATTTCGCATGACATCCAATCTCCCCATCAAATAATCCAGCAACATCTGCAAAGCCGCTTCTGCCGAGGCGGCTTTGTTGCCTTCGCGGTCACTGTGAAATTGGAACCTTTTCGTCCACTCCCCTCCCTCGGTGACCAGGGCGATCCAGGTGGTGCCGACGGGCTTGTCTGCCGTCCCGCCGCCCGGACCCGCTATCCCGGAGATCGAAACGGCGATGTCCGCTTCGAAGAGTTTCCGGGCGCCGCGCGCCATCTCCAGCACGGTCTCGCGGCTCACAGCGCCAAAGGCGTGCAGGGTATCCCAAGAGACACCCAGCACAGCGACTTTGGCTTTGTAGGAATAAGAAACCACGCCGCCCATGAAATAATCTGACGAGCCCGGCACGTTCGTGATGCGATGTCCCACCAGTCCGCCGGTGCAGGATTCCGCCAGTCCCAGCCGCAAGCGACGCTCGTGCAGCAACTTTCCAATCTCGACTTCCAGCGAATCGCTCAAATCAACCTCACGAGAGAATATGTTTGGGAGGGTGATTATACCCGCCGGGAGCAGGGAAAAAAAACACTCCCCAGCGGGGAGGCTGCATGGTTTTCTCATTTTCAACACGGATGTCGCGGATTTAGCGGATTTCGCCGATGTTTTTCAAAAAAGCTGAAGAGTCTTTTCCAAGCAGAGTTTAAACTCATCTTAGTATTACAGCGCAAAGTTCGTAAATGGATTTATGGGAAAGGCAAACCATCCACGAATTCTCACGAATACACGAACATTTACACCGCGAATTCGAGCATTCGTGGCTTTTATTCGTGGATGGTTTCCAGCAATCGGGCAACCTTGCGCTGTAATGTTAGAAAGTGTTTTAAAAGTTCCTTCCATTTGCTCGTGCTGCAAAAGGTTTTATCTCGTTCCAAGGAACGAAGCAATCACGGCGGAAAAGCCGAATGTCACACATACACACACACAAACAAAGAGAATCAGCGGCAGGAAGAAGGAACCCAGCGCCTCGCCCCAGCCAAACTGATTGACTCCCTTGACCGCCATCACGCCCAGCACAAGGGCATAAATGCTGACGGCGAAACTGACAATGCCAAAGCACAAGCCAACGAAAGGAATCGCCGACAACAGCGTCAGCAGCGCGCTGACCAGACTGACGGGGAGCGAAATCGCGGCGAAGGCATACGCCAGCTGCTCGAACGTCCCCTTGCCGCCGAACATTTTCGCCACCCACTGGGTAAGCCCCACTGAAATGGCAAAAAGCACCACCGTGATGACCGCCGCCACCGGCGCGCCGCAAATGGCAGAGATAAAACTGTTTCCCGCGCTCACCGGGATGTTCGGCACGTCCATCCCCATCTGCTGAAACTGCTGCATCATCTGCCGCATCATCTGCCCTTGGACCAGCGATGCAAAGAAAGTAGTCACCAGCGAACCGAGAAAGACCCACAGGAAAGCGATGGACAACTTTCCGCCTGCCGATGCGGCAAGCCCTGCATAGGTCTGCTCATTGGGTTTGGTAACCGCCTGCATCCAGACCGAAAACCACCCTGCAACACCGGCAGGTTCGGGCGAAGTTGGGATATTGCCTTGTTCGTTCATGAGTTCCTCCGTGAGATGATTTTGCCAATTATTGCATAAAACCTGACCAATTACAACTCCCAAAGGTTACATGCAAGAAAAACATCACATCCATGAACCTCCGCGCTGTCAGGATAAAATTTCAAGGAGACAAGCGGTAAAATTGCTCCCTATGGAAGTCAGCGAAAAACTCCAGGGCATCCTTGCCACCCTGCCCGCCAAGCCCGGCTGTTACCTGATGAAAAACGCCGAAGGCAAAATCATCTATGTCGGCAAGGCGGTCAATTTGAAGAACCGCGTGCGTTCCTACTTTCACGCCGATGCCAGCCACGATAACAAGACGCGCCGTCTCGTGCGCGAAATTGCGGACATCGAGTGGATCGTCGTCGGGTCGGAGCTCGAGGCGCTCATCCTCGAGATGAACCTCATCAAGAAGCACCGCCCGAAGTACAACGTCCGCCTCAAGGACGACAAACGCTATCCCTACATCAAAGTCCACTGGGCGGAGCCGTTCCCCAAAGTCACCGTCACGCGGCAGATGGTGGAAGACGGCTCGCGCTACTTCGGTCCGTACACTTCAGCGTGGGCGGTCCATCAAACGTTGGATGTCCTGCGGAAGGTCTTCCCATACCTGACCTGCGACCGTGAAATTACGGGACAGGACAAGCGGGCGTGTCTGTACTACGACATCAAACTGTGTACCGCTCCCTGTATTGGCGCCATCACCCAGGACGGCTACCGCCAAATGATTTCCGACCTGATGGATTTCCTCAGCGGACACAGCGAGGGCATCGTCCAGCGGCTTCAGGCAGAAATGCTCAAAGCCTCGGAGGAGATGCGCTTCGAGAAAGCCGCCGCCCTGCGCGACCAACTCAAGGCGATTCAAAACATCATCGAACGCCAGCGCATCGTCTTCGCCACCGATTACCTCGACTCGGACGTGCTCGCCATGGCGCGCAGCGACGGGGAAGCCTGCGTGCAGGTCTTCTTCATCCGCGGCGGCAAGTTGATCGGGCGCGAATACTTCATCCTCGAAGGCACGGAGGATGCGGCGGACTCCGAAGTGATGGAACAGTTCGTCACCCAGTTCTACACCGAAGCCGCGAACATCCCGGAGCAGGTGCTGCTCCCGCAGCAACTGGAGGAGGCGCGCATCATCAGTCAGTGGCTGCGCTCGAGGCGCGGCGGCAAGAAGGTGGAGTTCTTCGTGCCGAAGGAAGGTCAGCCGCGCGAATTGGTGCAGATGGCAGCCGAAAACGCGACGGAAACCCTGCAAGCCCTGCGCGCCCAATGGCAGGCGGATGCCCACAAGCAGGAAACCGCTCTGGCAGAACTGCGCGACGCGCTGAATTTGCCCGAGCCGCCCAACCGCATCGAATGCTACGACATCTCGAACACCCAGGGTACAGCCATTGTGGGAGCGATGGTAGTGTTCACGCAAGGCGTACCGGACAAAAAGTTGTACCGCCGCTTCAACATCGAGAGCGTGGTCGGCGCGCCGGATGATTTCGCTTCGATGGAGGAAATGCTCACGCGGCGCTTCCGTCGGTGGCGGGCGGCTCAGGAATCACAGGATCAGGTTGGGGCGAAGAAAGACGCGTCCTTCGCCTTCCTGCCGGACCTCATCATCATTGACGGCGGCAAGGGACAGTTGGGGCGCGCTGTGCAAGTCCTGGAAAAATTTGGTCTGGCAGATAAGGTGCCGGTGGTGGGTCTCGCCAAACAAAGGGAGGAGATTTTCTTCCCCCACCGCGCGGAGCCGCTGTTGTTGCCGCGTCATTCGCAGGGGCTTTATCTTATTCAACGCATCCGCGACGAGGCGCACCGTTACGGCATTACGGCGCATCGCCGCAAACGACAGAAACTGGGCATGGCGTCGCAATTGGATGCGATCCCCGGCATCGGTCCGGCGCGGCGCAGAGCGCTCTTGAAACATTTCGGCTCTGTGGATAAGATTAGAGACGCCTCCATCGAAGAACTCAAGGCGGTGGTGCCGGAACAGGCAGCGCACGCCATCAAGGCGCATTTGGAATGAGAACCGTTTGGACTGTTGACGACGACGAAGAGATGAACCGCGCCATCGGGCTGATGTTGAAACTGCTCGACTGCGAAGTGACGGCGTTTCACACCATCCGCGCGGCGGCGCAGATGTTTGTCTCGGGCCGCAAGCCCGACCTGCTCATCCTGGACATCAACATGCCCGAGGTAAGCGGGCTGGACATGGTGGAGTTCCTGCGCCGCCGCCCCGATACAAAAGACCTGCCGATCGTGATGCTTTCTTCGGAAACGGCAGATGTGATGGTGGATCGCGCCATGCAACTGGGCGCCGATGCGTATGTGACCAAACCGGTCACCATCGAAGAATTGGAAAAGGCGATGGCAACCGCCTTTTATAGACACTTGAAACCGTGAGAAACGATGGCAAGCAAAAAATTCAAGAACAAATCCAAACCCAAAGAAATAGACCCCACCGCCTGGTCGAGGCGGATGATGAGGATTATCTTCATTGTTCTTTCAGTAATGATTGTGCTTTCGATGATCCTGGCGGCGGCGGCGTCTTTTTACTAGACGTGAACAGGGGCACCCCGCAAGAAGGCAACATAATAGGTGATTACCCTTTACTCGGATGGCGTTGAGCGGGGTTGAAACCACCTTCTCAGCGCATGGAAGTCCTTCGGACTGGCGCAACAAGCCGGTTTCAACCGGCTATCATCACCTGAGGCAGGACTTCAGTCCGCCGAAATCGAGTTGCGCCAACGATGCAGGTAATCAGCAGGGTGGTATAATCCCCGCCGCGCGGCGCTGGTTGCCGCGTTTTATTCTGTGACGATGGGCGGATGACTCCGCTCTGACTGACGATGAGGAAATATGCTCGATAAATTAAAAGGTATCGAAGACCGTTACGAACAACTCAGCAGGGAACTGCTCGAGGTGGGTAACGATTATCAGCGCATGGCGGAAATCAACAAGGAACGCGTCGAACTGGAAGAGATCGTCGAGAAGGCACGGGAATACCGTCAGGCGGTGAAAAGCCTGGAGGAGGCGCGGGCAATTCTCCAGTCCGAGAAGGATGCGGAACTGGTGGCGCTGGCGGAGGCGGATATCGAGGAGTTGACTCCAAAAATCGAAGCGCTCGAAAAGCAGATCAAGTCTCTGCTGGTGCCGAAGGACCCGCGCGACGAAAAGAACGTCATCATGGAAATCCGCGCAGGCGCCGGCGGCGACGAAGCCGCCATCTTTGCCGGCGATTTGTTCCGCATGTACACGCGCTACGCCGACGAGAAGAAATGGAAGACCGAAATTCTTTCGGAAAATGCCATCGGCGTGGGCGGCTACAAGGAAGTGATTTTCGAGATTCGCGGTAAGGGCGCGTATTCGAAGTTGAAATACGAATCGGGCGTGCACCGTGTCCAGCGCGTGCCGGCGACCGAGTCGCAGGGACGCATCCACACCTCCACAGCGACAGTGGCAGTGCTGGCGGAAGTGGACGAGGTGGAAATTGACATCCCCGAAAGCGATATCGAAATCGAGGTCTATCGCTCCTCCGGCGCAGGCGGGCAGAACGTGCAAAAGAACTCGACGGCGGTGCGCCTGTATCACAAACCGACCGGCATGGTGGTCACCTGTCAGGACGAGCGCTCGCAGCTGCAGAACAAACTGCGCGCCATGAGCATCTTGCGCGCGCGGTTGTACGAGATGGAAGAGGAGAAGCGCCGAGCGGCGCTCGAGGCAGACCGCCGCTCGCAGGTGGGGACCGGTGAACGGTCCGAAAAGATTCGCACCTACAATTACCCTCAAAACCGCGTCACCGATCACCGCATCGGCTTGTCCATCTACAACCTGCCCGCCGTCATGGATGGAAAGATTGATGAGTTCATCGAGGAACTGTCCACGCGCGACGAGGCGGAACGGCTTGCCGCAAGCGGGGTAGAAGAAGAGTAATTTTCAACACGAAGGACACGAAGTACACAAAGCGGAAGACCAGCCAAATTATTCCCTTGTGACCTTTGTGTCCTTTGTGTTTAATTCAGGAGCGCTCCATGAACGACAACCCTGCCTTCGGCGCGAACCTTCAGCCCTTCATGGGCATCCCCTCCTTCATGCGTTTGCCAGCCACGCGCGACCTGAAAGACGCCGACGTTGCCATCCTGGGCGTGCCGTTCGACAGCGGTACATCCTACCGCAGCGGGACGCGCTTCGGTCCGCGCAAGATCCGCGAAGCCTCCCTGATGATTTGGGGACACAACGCCGCGCTCCACGTCACGCCGCTGAAAACGCTCAAAGCGGTGGATTACGGCGACGTATCGGTCATCCCGACCTCCATCGAACACACCATGACCGCCATCACCCAGACCGCCGGCGAAATCCTCGCAAGCGGGGCGACCCTCATCACCCTCGGCGGCGACCATTCCATCACGCTCCCGCTTCTGCGTGCCCACGCCCAAAAGCATGGACCTGTCTCCCTCGTCCACATTGACGCGCACCTCGACACCTGGGAGGCAGAGTTCGAGGCTGTTCCGTACAGTCACGGCACGCCGTTTCGTTACGCACTCCAGGAGGGACTCATCCGCGAGGGCGAGTACATGCAAATCGGCATCCGCGGACCCGTCAGCGGTGAAAACGACTACGAAGATGCCCGTCAACTTGGCGCGCGCATCGTCACCATCCATGAGGTGATGGAAAAAGGCGTTGGCGAAATCCTCAAAGAAGTGCACGCGCGCATGAAGGGACCCGTCTATGTGACGGTGGACATTGACTCAGCCGATCCCGCCTACGCGCCCGGCACCGGCACCCCCGAAGTCGGCGGTCTGACCAGTTACCAACTGCTTCAACTCGTGCGCGGACTGCGCGGCTTGAACCTGATCGGCTTCGACCTCGTGGAAGTCTCCCCGCCCTTCGACCACGGCGACATCACCGCCATCCTCGCCGCCAACATCGTCTTCGAGTACCTCTCTTTGCTGGCACTGAAAACCGGCTAACCTCCCTCCCCACTTCCCACTTCCCACTTCCCACTTTCTACTTTCTACTTTCCACTTTCCACTCCCCACTTTCTACTTTCTACCCCCCCTCTTTCCTCTTTCCTCCTTTACCCCTCCCCTTCCAAAGAAAGAAGAAAGACGAAAGAAGCCCCCGCCTCAAATGTCCTCCCACCTCGCCGACCTCACCGCCCGCCTCGCTTCCATCACCGACACCCCCGCCCTCGACGCCTCCGTCCTCCTCGCCCACATCCTGGGCAAACCACGCGCCTGGGTCATTGCCCACCCCGAACTCACCCTAACCCCCGCTCAGCAAAAACAACTCGACGCTTCCGTCACGCGGCTGGAAAATGGCGAACCCCTTCCTTATGTTCTCGGTCACTGGGAATTCTTCGGCATGGACTTCGAACTCACGCCCGAAGTCCTCATCCCCCGCCCCGAAACCGAACTGCTCGTCGAAAAAGCCATCGCCTGGCTGAAACAATCTCCCCTCCCTCGCACCGTTGCAGATGTCGGCACGGGCTCCGGCATCATCGCCATTGCCCTCGCCGCCAGCATCCCCGACGCCCGCATCCTCGCCACCGACATTTCCCCCAAAGCGCTTCAGGTCGCAAAACGGAACGCCGCCAGGCATCACGTTCTGGATCGAATCGAATTCATCGAATGTGACCTGCTCCCCGACCCATCAACCGCCAATCCAAAATCTCAAATCTCAAATCTCAAATCCCAAATCGAAAATCGAAAATCCTCCCTCAGCCTGCTCTGCGCCAACCTGCCCTACATCCCCACCGCCGCCCTGCACAACCTGCCGGTCTACGGGCGCGAACCGACCCTCGCCCTCGACGGCGGCGCCGACGGTCTCGACCTCATCCGCAAACTCCTGCGCCTCGCCCCCGCATGGATGACTCCCTACAGCCTCCTCTTGCTCGAAATCGAAGCCACGCAGGGGGCTCAAGCGCTCGACCTCGCCCGCAACGCATTCCCTCATGCCGGGATTCAACTGCACAAAGACTTATCGGGACAGGACCGTCTGCTCGAAATCCGGCTCTGATGCTGGACGAAAAATCCGCTTCCTACTGGACCCTCAGCCTGTTCCTCCCCCCAAACCGTCTCTCCCCGACGCCGTTCTCCCGCAAAAAACTCTTATCCTCTTTTTAGGTTTTGTTCAGGTTCCGCTAAAGCCCCCGCATATAATGGCAAGTGCATTCTCCTTTTCAAACCGCCAATGGCACGGGCAAGCCAAAGGCGGTTTGGGTTTTAATCGGACAGCGCCCACGACGGCTGAACGTCCATCTCCATGCCGGAGACGTGACCCAGCGCATAGCGGTAGTATCCCGCCGCGGCAATCATCGCGGCGTTGTCGGTGCATAACGAAAGAGCGGGGATGTTGACCTTGAACTCCGTCTGCGCTTCGAACGCATTCCGCAAAGCGCGGTTGGCAGAGACGCCGCCCGCCACCAGAATCTCCTTTGCCCCAAACTCGCGCGCCGCCTGCATGGTCTTCTCGAAGAGCGTCTCCACCACAGCCGCCTGAAACGACGCGGCGAGGTCTTCCACAGGCAAATATTTGCTTTTCTTCTTCAGGTCATTGACCGTGTACAGAACGGCGGTCTTCAGCCCGCTGAACGAAAAATCGTAGGGCGAATCGAGGCGGGCGCGCGGAAACTTGAAACGCGCCGGGTCGCCGCGCTCCGCCGCCTTTTGGATGGACGGTCCGCCGGGATAGGGCAGGTCGAGGAGGCGCGCCACTTTATCGAAAGCCTCCCCAGCCGCATCGTCGAGGGTGGAACCGAGGCGTTTGTAGGTCAAATGCCCGGTCATGAGATTCAGTTCAGTGTGTCCGCCTGAGACGAGCAGCGCCATCAGCGGGAATTGCGGCTCCGGCGGAACGCTTTCGTCCGCCTGATACACCCATGCCGAGTAAATATGTCCCTCGAGGTGGTTCACGCCGACGATGGGCAGGTTCAAGCCGAGCGCAAGTCCCTTTGCCATGTTCATGCCCACCACCAGCGAACCAGCCAGCCCGGGTCCGCGCGTGACAGCGATGGCATCCACATCGTCGAGCGTGAGATTTGCCTGAGCCAGCGTCTGCTCGACGACGGGGACAATGCTCAACACATGCTGACGCGAGGCGACCTCCGGATAGACGCCGCCGAAGCGGGCGTGCAATTCCATCTGCGAAGCGACTGTGGAGGCGAGGAGAGCGCGTCCGTTTTCGAGGATGGCGCAGGCGGTCTCATCGCAGGAAGTTTCGATGGCGAGGATGCGGGCAGGAGGGAAGGAGGTCATGAGGAATCCAGAGGGGAATTGAGTAATTAGTGATCAAGTGAGCGGTAATTGGTGATTGGTAATTGGTAATTGGTAATTGGTAATTGGTAATTGGCAAGTTGGGATTGAATTTACAAATGCCGCAAGAACAAATCGGGGTTGTTCAAAAAGTCCTTCGTCAATTGGACATGTTCCAGTTGATTGTATTGTACTTCCTGAATGGCTCCATCCGCAAAATGCAAAATCTGCGCTCCGGGAAACGCCAGCAGGATTGGCGAATGAGTGGCGATGATGAATTGGGCATTCTGCCCGACCATCTGCTTCATGGCGGCGAGGAACGTCAACTGCCGCATGGGCGAAAGCGCCGCTTCGGGTTCATCGAGCAGATATAAACCGTCTGGGACGAAGCGCGCCTGAAACAAGGTCAGGAAGGATTCGCCGTGCGAGTAGTGGTCGAGGTCTTTGCCGTAGCGGTTCTGCATCGCCGACAACTGTCCCCGGTAGGCAGAGCGCGCCAGGTCTGCGGCATATTTCGAGCGTCCCTGGTAATCGCGGTCAACGTCGTTCAAATCCTGTTCCAGTTCCTCGCGCGTCTGCCGCATGGTTTTGGCGTAGCCGAAGAAATCCTCCGCCCGCAGGAAAAAGCCCTTGCGCGTGCGCTTCGTCCACGCGAGGCGAAAGTACCCCGCCAGTTTGCGGATGGGCGCGAGGGTTTTGTCGGTCTTCACACTTTCTGCGCCCACCGTGACGGCTTCCACTGCGCAGGCAATCGCTTCGAGGACCGTTGATTTGCCCGACCCGTTCTCGCCGACAAGGAAGGTCACCGGCGCTGTGAATTCGATTTTCCGAAGAAAACGGACAACAGGAACCGAAAACGGAAATTCATCCGCTTCCGTTTCCAAGTAGGGGCGAGGCGTGATGGATTGGAGGTGTATCATTCGAATGCTAGTATTTTATCAATCCTTGCCGCGTTTTACCGGAATGGCTTTTGAGGGATTTCTCAAAAAAGTTGGTTGCACGAACTGCCCACACTCTCAAGCCAAGTGCAAAAGGGAAGGCTGAATGGCGTGGGTACGGTTGCGGGAAAACCAGCAGCAAATTCGATTAACAAAAGAGATTGACAGTCATGCTATACTGGATTAGGCAACGCTCATCGCCGTATCCTAGGGGAGAATGAAACCTACTATCCTTCCTGACTTGCATCACAAAGGAATCCCGCATCTCATTCAACGGTATAGTGATCACCGCTGGACGAAGGAGAAGAATATGAACGCCAAAGAGACCGCATCGTTTCCGACGCGTCAAAGCGCCCCTTACCTGGCTGAAATTTTGAGAGGAGACCCGTTGGGCAGGCTGCTGCGAAGATTTGGAGTAACTCCATTCATCTTTTCGCTTGCGACCTTTGTTTACAGTTTTTCCCGCACCATCATCCTGCCCACCGTCTTCGGTCACCTGTACACTGTCAAGCAGGGTGAAGTGACGATTATCGGCGCACTTAATGACTGGCCCGTATTGATTATCGAAATGATCATGGTGCCTGTTGTAGCCGGCTATTATCTCTGGCAGCCCAACGCCATGCAGGCGCTCTATGAGGGCATATCCATCAGAATCGGATCCAATCCGCTCGCCAGAGCCAGGGCGATGGAATATGTCAGGCCTCTTCAATGGACAGGCTGGGTATGGCTGGCAATGTTTGTTGGACTATTTGAGGCGGCTTACATCCAGTATGTTTTTATAAAGGATGAGGTCATTATCTGGGAAACGGTGAATCCCCTCATGAATATTTCATACCTGCTTGTGAGGTTCGCCGTTTTTTACATGCTGATTTACATCATTGTGAGGCAAATTTTTACGATCATTGGTCTCAATCGTTTCTTCTCGGAAATTTCGGTCCAAATCGTCCCTCTGCACCCCGATGGCGCCGGAGGCTGGCGCATCCTGGGAGATTATGTCCTCTCCACCGCATTTATTATAGGGGCGGTGGGGTTGTATTTTGGCATGGGATTTATGCGGAGGGAATTAAATCCCCATGTGATCACCACCGAGTTTTATATACTGTTGACCGTCTATTTCATTCTTGCGCCTCTTTTCTTTTTTCTGCCGTTGATCCAAGCCCACAGGCGAATGAGAGAAGCAAAGAAAAAACTCCTGCTCGAAGTTGCGGAACAATTCGACCTCGAATATAAAAATCTATTGAACGGACTCAAAAGCAATCAGGTGGATTCGATGCTCGTCCAGCGCGTTGAGGCGGTGCAAAAAATGTACAAAATCGCCCAGGATGCCTCGGAATGGCCCTTTAACCACGAAATCCTTTCCAAATTCAGCGCCGCCACACTTCTGCCCGTGGTTTTACCCATCCTTGCCGCGCTATTGCAGGAATGGTTTTTTCCGTAAAATGAATGTCCCTGTTGACATGAGGTCAAAAATCCTGTATTCTGTATATAGTTATTAACGAGCCAAATACTCCAAATTACACTCTACACCCTTTCACTTCATTTGGGATATTTGCCAGCCAATAAATCGGCAGAAATAAGGAGGCTGAAGTGAAAGAAACGTGCCGCGTGTGCGACAAGCCCGCATCTCACAGGCTTGGCGCCTACTCCTTCTGTGCAGACCATTACAAAGCCGCCACCCGTCAGCGCAACTGGTTGTGGCCCGCCGACCTGTTCACTCTTTTGCTCTCCATTGGGTTTGTACTAACGGCATTCGGTGTAGACAAATGGCTGCAACCCCAATTCAATTCCGTCACACTCATTACGCTGGGGGTCATCATGTCGTTCATTCCGGCGGCTCTATGGTTGGCGCTCTTTTACAGGCGAGATCGCTATGAACCGGAGCCAAAGGAATTGGTTCTTCAAATCTTCGTCCTTGGGATGCTGGCGGCATGGGCGATAGGCGGGCGCATACTGAACTTTCTCTTTGATGTCAACAACTGGCTTTACACCAACTGGTGGACTCAACTGGCTGGAGGGATTCTCGTCGTGGGGATGACGCAGGAGTTCCTCAAATATGCGGCGGTTCGCATCTGGGCGTATCGCCTAACCGAATTCGACGAGCGCACAGATGGCATCATCTATGGCACCGCGGTGGGACTCGGTTATGCAACAGCCCTCAACATAGATTTGATTATTTCCTCCGGCGGGATGGATTTGGGAACCGGCGCATTTCGTATCACAATCACTGCACTCGCCCATGCAAGTTTCGCCGGTGTCATGGGATATTTCCTGGCAAGAGAAAAATTCGAACAACGTCCGCTGTGGTGGATGCCCGCCGGTCTGATGCTGGCGGCTGTGCTAAACGGCGCGTTTTCTTATCTGCGCAGCCTGGTCTCCATCGGACAGATCGCCAGCGCAGGAGGAACAGCCGATCCCTGGACAGGGCTTTTTCTTGCGGCGGGGTTTGCCATCCTGCTCACGTGGTCGCTATCGAAATTGATCCAACAAGACCTTGCCGCCTCGCTGGCAGTAAAGGATGAATGAAATGTCCGTCACTCTTTCCTCCACCAAATCCCAGCAGGCAAAACGCGACCAACTCTCCATGGCGGCTGTCGGGATGGTAGCCATCCTGTCTTTGCTACTTGGAGTCATCTTGAAATCATCGGTGGAAAATCGTTCACAACATATCGAGCGCAAAGGCATAACCGCATCGGTGCCAGCCAATTGGACGATTCAGGAGGGCGCGGGAGACCTGGTCTTCGTGTCCTGGGATCCTTTCACTCCCGGCATACGTTATGCCGTTTCCCTTGTGCCTCTTCGAGGGGGGCAGACACTGGGGGAGATTCCTTCGCAGCGCAATCAGGCTCTCAGCAGCGCACTCGAGGCGTTTAGGGTTCTGGAAGAAACTCCCATCATCCGAAAAGGACGCGATGGATACAAGACCACCTATGCCTTCGTTGATGCCAGTCAACCAGGGCTGCCGCTGGTGCTGCGAGGGACGGATTACTATTTTCTGGCAGGCGAAAATGTAATGGTGGTTTCGCTCCAGGCGCAAGCGCAGGATTATGAAGAAGCCCAACTGCGTTTCGAAGTTTTTCTCGATTCGGTTTCTTACAAGTAGGGAGTTTCACCATGAAAAAACAAAATTCCCACCTGCGGTTCCTTTCAGCGCTTATGCTTCTTGCAATCCTCTCACTGGCATGCGGGAGCACGCCAGTGGAGGTCATTCCGCCGACTGCCACATTCACCGCCATTCCTCCCACGGCAACACCCCTCCCCACCAACACCCCGCTGCCAACGCCCAAGCCCATTCCGACAATTTCCGAACTTTCCCAAGCCACTGTTCAAATTCTCGCAATGATAGGCGATGAAGCCGAATGGTGGGGTTCCGGGACAATCATTTCCAGCGACGGCTTGATCCTGACAAACGCGCATGTTGCCGATCCGCAGGCGGCAGGTTTGGCATTGCTCTACGAAAATGTGGATTTGATTTTCAGTCCCATGCCGGATTCACTGGTTGTCGCATTGATAGACAACGAAAGCCGTCCGCCGGTCCAAAAATACATTGCCGAAGTAATCGGCTCCGACGGTGCGCTCGACCTGGCGCTTTTACAGATCGTCTCGGATATGGAAGGAAACCCCATTGACAAAGGGAGCCTCAATCTGCCCTTTGTGGAATTAGGCGACTCGGATCAGGTGCAATTGGGCGACGGCATCAGAATTTTTGGCTTTCCAGGCATCGGAGGAGAGACGCTCACACTAACAAAGGGGACGGTTTCGGGCTTTGAAAGTCAGGAGGAGGTCGGAGACAAGGCATTTATCAAGACCGACTCTGAAATTTCGGGAGGAAATTCCGGCGGGCTTGCAGTAAACGAAGCAGGTGAAATGATTGGCATTCCAACATGGGTCAATTTCTCCGATACAGGTTCCGTGATTGGAAGGTTAAGATCCATCAATCTTGCCAAACCCATGATCGAAGCGGCTGGCGCAGGCAGAAAATATCAAAGCAAATTCACGCATGAGGGAAGCGGAAACGAGGCATTCACCCTCACAACCTGGTCCAAGGACTACGATGAGGAAGAATGTCCGATTGACCCTCTCGAGCGATATTCATCAGGCTCGCTCGGCATCGTCAGTGTGTGGAGTTTCGACAACATGACTGATGGTGAAGACTTTGCCGTCTTTTATTACCACAACCATCAATTTATCTACTACTCATTCTGGAAATGGGAGGACGGCATCAGCGATGAGTGTTACGCCATCTGGCTCAATTACGGTGGACAAGCCATGCCCGACGGCGATTACACCCTCGAAATACTTGCCGGCAAAGGATACCCCCGCATTGCCATTGCAGATACAACTGTGGGACCGGTCAAAAGCGGAGACATCACAATAAAAGGACAGATTTTCGATTACTTCACCGGCAAAGAGCTGGAAGGAGCAAGTTTCATTGTGCTGAATCCCAATGTAGACCCGCAAGACTGGCTGGCGAACCCCGACAACGCCGATGTTTACAGCACTGCAATTACAGATACCAACGGAAATTTCACGCTTCCAGCCCCGTTGGAGCGCCTCGTGGAATATCCGGCGGTCGCCATCGCAGACGGCTACAATTTCGCCACCGGCTTCCTGCGCTATGGCATGACCGATCCCAACGTAGATACACTTTATATTTCCCTCGAACCCCGCTAAACGCTCATCTCGACAAGCTCCCTCATCATTACAAAGGACGGTCACTCTTGCAAGTGACCGTCCTTTGTTCACTCCAAATACCTGGCAAACTCTGCTTCGAATTCTTCCTCTGTCGTGAAGCCCACCCATTTCTTCAGGACATTGCCGTCCCCATCCAGCAAATAGACTTCCGGCTGATAGTAAAACCCAAGTTGTTGTTGGAAGGGTTGCGTGGCGGGATCGTCGGCATCCAGATAGACAAAGTTGATCCTGCCAAAATACTTCGCTTCGAGCCCATGAACCATGGGCGCCATGGCGCGGCAGGTGCCTCAGGTAAAGCGGAAAAATTCCACGAACTGCAGCTGCCCGGAAGCCAGGTTGACTGTGGATGGGTCGGTGGCGTGCAGGTCGGGTCCGCGGGAGGTGGCGATGGGAAGAGGCGTCGGCGCGGCGGATTCGGGAGGCAGGGTCGCCGCTTCGCTTGGGGCGGGCGTGGCGCTCGCTTCTGCCGCGACGGGGGAGGCTGGCGCCTGCACCGACGGCTGATCCACGCTGGGAGCAGGGGAAGCCGCCGGGGCGCACGAAGCCAATAAGAGGGCAATCAGGATAAGGGTCGGAAAGAGGCGGGTTTTCATCGTGTGTCCTTTGCGAATAGGACATCTTATATCCGAAAATCCTTACCCGCCGATGAATGGATGTTCGTCACGGCAAATCCCGATGCTCATCTTTGACGGTTGTGAAATCCTAGACTATACTTCGCTCGTCGTTAGTCAGACTATTAGACTATAAGACTATCAGACTTCTACAGGAGGAAGCATGGCTTTCAAACTTACCTACGCCACGATGTTCAATCCCCCCGAGGAACTGCACAAAGGATTCGACAAGGCTGTCGCCAAACTCAAGGACAACTTGGGCAAGGAATACGGCATGTTCATTGATGGGCGGGATGTCTTCGCGGACGAGAAATTCGAAGACCGCTCGCCAGTCAACACCGATTGGGTGCTGGCGGTGATGCAGAAAGGCAATGCCTCGCACGCTCAAATGGCGATGGAAGCCGCCCGTAAGGCGTTCCCCGCCTGGAGCCGCACACCCTGGAAGACCCGCGTCAAACTGGTGCGCAAGGCGGCGGCGCTGATCGAAAAGCGCATCTTCGAACTCGGCGCAGCGATGGCGCTGGAAGTGGGCAAGAACCGCATGGAATCACTCGGCGACGTGCAGGAAACCGCCGACCTGATGTACTGGTCTGCCCAAATGATGGAGGAGAACAACGGCTTCATCCGCGAGATGGGCAAAGACCCTCTTGTCGGTTACGATGCGACCAACATCTCGGTGCTGAAGCCCTACGGCGTGTGGCTGGTGGTCTCGCCGTTCAACTTCCCGTTCGCTTTGAGCGGCGGTCCCGTGGGCGCCGCCCTCGTGGCTGGGAACACGGTTGTCCTCAAGCCCGCCACCGACACCGCCTGGATCGTGCGCCTCTATGCCGAATGCCTGCGCGACGCCGGTTTCCCGCCTGGCGTGTTCAACTTCGTCACCGGTCCCGGCTCCACGCTGGGGCAGGCGCTGGTGGACAGCCCCGAACTGGACGGCGCTACCTTCACCGGCTCCTTCGACGTGGGCATGAAGATGTACCGCGATCTCGCAAACCGCAACTACGTCCGCCCGGTGGTGCTGGAACTCGGCGGCAAGAACCCTGCCATCGTCTCCCGCCATGCCAACCTGGAAGACGCCTCCACCGGCATCGTCCGCTCGGCGTTTGGCTTGCAGGGACAGAAATGTTCCGCCGCCTCGCGCGTGCTCGTCGAGGAACCGGTCTATGACGAACTGGTTGCCCTGCTCAAGGCAAAGACCGAAAAACTCGTCATCGGCGACCCGACCGAACGCACCACCTATCTCGGTCCCGTCATCAACCAGGGCGCTTACAACGACTTCAAGAACTTCTGCGAAGAAATCAGCCAGGCGGGCGGCAACTTCCTGACCGGCGGTCACGTCAAGACCGGCGGCATGTTCGACAAGGGCTACTTCTGCGAACCCACCCTTGTCACCGATCTGCCTTTCAGCCACCGCCTCTGGCAGTATGAAATGTTCCTGCCCATCACCACCATCGGCAAGGTCAGGGATCTCGACGAAGCCATGCAGATTGCCAACAGCGTCAACTACGGACTGACCGCCGGCTTCTACGGCAACGCCAAGGAAGTCAAGTGGTTCTTCGACAACATCGAAGCGGGCGTCACCTACGCCAACCGTCCGCAGGGCGCCACCACCGGCGCGTGGCCCGGCTTCCAACCCTTCGGCGGCTGGAAAGGCTCCGGCGCCACCGGCAAGAACGGCGGCGGTTACTACTACGTCCAACTCTACATGCACGAACAAATCCAAACGCTCATCAAACCCGCCCCCGTCAAAAAGGCAGCGAAAGCCGCCAAGAAGCCGGTCAAAAAGGCTGGAAAGAAAGGCACAAAACGCAAGTAAACTCCCCAAGCCCTTCCTGAAAAGGGAGGGCTTTTTGATTGACCGCAGACGATAAACCACGGACCGCCACCATCGTCTGCGGTCCATTATCAAATCCTATGCCTTGGAATCCCGACCTTTATCACAAATTTCAATCCGAGCGCGCCGCGCCGTTCTACGACCTGCTCGCCCTGCTGGAAGTGCGCCCGCATCTCAAGGTCATTGACCTGGGATGCGGCACCGGCGAACTCACCCGTCAACTGGCAGACCGCCTGCCAGAGAGTCATGTGACGGGGCTGGACTCATCCCCGCAAATGCTGGACAAAGCCGCCTCTTTCTCGACCTCGAATCTGGTCTTCCAACTCGGAGACCAAGCCACGCTGACAGGGGAATGGGACCTCATCTTCAGCAATGCCGCTCTACAGTGGAGCGAAAACCACGCCGAACTCATCCCCCGTCTGTTCGGATGCCTTACGCCCGGCGGACAGATTGCCGTGCAGGTGCCGTCCAATCACAATCACATCTCCCATCAAATCTACCGCGAGAGCGCGGCAGAGGAACCCTTCCGTTCCATTCTCAGCGGTTTCCAGCGGCATTCACCCGTGCTGACCATTGACGAGTATGCGCGTCTGCTCTTCGACTGCGGCGCGGAGGCAATCACCGTCTTCGAGAAGGTGTATCCGCACGTTCTGGCGGATTCCGACGCGGTGGTAGAATGGATTTCTGGCACGGCGCTCGTCCCCTATTTCGAACGGCTTGGAAATCACAAAGACGACTTCCTTCAAGTCATTCGCGCCAAAATGCGCGCCGCCCTGCCCGAAAGTCCGGTGTTCTATCCGTTCCGGCGCATCCTTTTCTCCGCAAAAAAGCCAAACTAAACGACAACCATGGGCGCACCGCAGGATTACGACCGCAAGGAAATTCTTTATCGTATCGGCACCTTCTTCCTGCTCTTGGGGGTGGGGCTGCTGATTTTCTTCATGATGTCCGAAGCCGAACAGACCCCCATGTTCAGTTACTTCTGCTGGAGCATGGTGTTTCTCATCGTCGGCTTTCTCTTTCGCGCTCAGTACAAAAAGGCGCTGCCGCCCAGCGGACGTTTCAGCATTCTCAAAAAACTCAAACCCAAACCCAAAGAAGAGGCGAAAAAATGAGCAAACTGACATCGCTCTCTGATGCCATTGCAAAGTATGTGAACGACGGCGATACCGTCTATGCGGCGGGTTTCACCCACCTCATCCCCTTCGCGGCGGGACATGAAATCATCCGCCAGGGAAAGAAGGACCTCACCCTCGCCCGCGCCACCCCCGATTTGATTTACGACCAGATGGTCGCGGCGGGATGCGCAAGGAAGGTCATCTTCTCGTACATGGGCAACCCCGGCGTGGGGAGCCTGCGCATCGTCCGCGCCGCCATCGAAAAGGGAGAATTGGAATGGGAGGAGTATTCCCACTTCGGCATGATTACGCGCCTGCAGGCAGGTGCAGCGGGTCTGCCCTTTTTGCCCATGAACCAGACCGGCGCCACCGACCTCGAGCGCGTCAACCCCAACATCAAACGCATCCCCGACCCCTACGGCGGCAAGGACGTCATCGTCGTCCCCGCCCTCAACCCCGATGTAGCCATCGTCCACGTCCAGCGTGCGGATGAAAACGGCAACGCGCACTTGTGGGGCATCATCGGCGAACAGAAGGAAGCCGCCTTTGCCGCGAAAAAGGTCATCGTCACGGCAGAGGAAATTGTGGACGAATCCGTCATCAGGTCCGACCCGAACCGCACGATGATTCCCGGCATCGTCGTCAGCGCGGTGTGTCATGTCCCGTTTGCCTGTCATCCATCCTATGCGCAGGGATACTACGACCGCGATAACGAGTTCTATCTGGCGTGGGACAAAATCAGCGAGTCGGTGGAGAGCGTGCGGGCGTGGCTGGATGAATGGGTGTATGGCGTGAAAGACCGCGCCGAATATTGGCAAAAACTCGGCAGTGAAACGCACGAACGCTTGAAAGTGGAAGCGCTTTACAGCGACCGCATCAATTACGGGAGATATTAAATCCACTAATCCTCACTAATTTACGCTAATCTTTTGTAAATTCGTGGGGAGTGGCGAAGGTTAGTGGATCGGCTTATTCTCTCGTGGAAAAAGGAGAAGTCATGGCAGAGTTGTTGTTCAAGGATGAAGTCTATGTCATCATTGGTGCGGCAATGGAAGTTTATAATCAGTTGGGAGCGGGCTTTAGCGAAGCAATCTATCAGGACGCCATGGAGATCGAACTCACGAGCCGCAAAATTCCGAACGTCCCTCAACAGGATGTTTTCGTTTTCTATAAAGGACAAAAACTCAAGAACTTTTTCAAACCCGACTTCATGTGTTATGAAAAGATTGTCGTTGAGCTCAAGGCTCTCGACCAGTTGACATCACGTGAAGAAGCACAGATTTTAAATTACCTCAGAGCCACGGGACTTCCTGTCGGTTTGCTCATCAATTTCGGAAGGGAAAAAGATCTCGAATGGAAAAGAATGGTTTTAACTCCGGCGAAACCTGCTCAAACACCCAGGAACCTTACGCCCCACAAACCCCTGCGGGTCAATGACCCCAAACCCATTGATCCCAATTCGTGAAGATTAGCGTAGATTAGCGGATGAAAAATTTCACTCTTGGCGGTAACGGGCTGCCGCTTCATTTCCTACACGCCAACGGCTACCCGCCCGAATGTTACAAACCGTTGCTTGAACTCTTGAAAACCGACTACCGCGTCTTCGGGATGTACCTGCGCCCCTTGTGGGAAGGCTCCAAACCGCAGGAGATTCAAACCTGGCATCCGCTCTCGGATGACCTGCTGCGCTTCTTGTCGGACCGTGAGCCGGGTCCTGTCATCGGAGTGGGGCATTCGGTGGGAGCAGTCGTCACGCTGCGGGCGGCGCTGCGCGAACCGGACAGATTCCGCGCGCTGGTGTTGATTGACCCGGTGCTGTTCGTCCCTGCCCGCCTCGCGGCATGGAGCATCATCCGCGCCCTCGGCATAGGCGACCGTCTGCATCCGCTCATCCGCACCGCCCAAAAGCGCCGCCGCACTTTCGATGACCTGGAGACCGTCTTTCGCGGCTACCGCACCCGCCCGCTCTTCCGCTACATGAGCGACGAAAGCCTGCGGGCGTACATCGCCGGCATCGCAAAACCCTCCACAAACGGCAGATACGAACTTGCCTACTCCCCCGAATGGGAAGCCCAAATCTACCGCACGGGACTGCGCGACTTCGACATCTGGCGCAACCTGCCCAAACTCGAAGTGCCGACCCTCATCCTGCGCGGCGCAGAGACGGACACCTTCCTCGAAAACGCGGCAAGGCTCGTAAAGAAGAAACAGCCGAAGGTCAGGATTGAAACGCTGGAAAAGTCCACGCACATCCTGCCGCTGGAACGCCCGAAGGAAGTCTTCGACATCATGCAATCATTTTTACGCAACGCATAGCAGGCGTTCTCTAACGCCGAAGGAGAATTATGAACGAAACAACCTATTCCTCCGCCGAATTGATGATCATCAACGCCGCGCGCTTGCTGCGCGATGGCGACGTGGTCTTCGTCGGCGTCGGTCAGCCCAACCTGGCTTGCAACCTCGCCAAACGGACACACGCTCCCAACCTCGTGATGATTTACGAAGCCGGCGTCATTGGTGCGGAGCCTGCCCGCCTGCCGCTTTCCATCGGCGACCCCACGCTCGTGAGCGGCGCGCTCTCGGTGGTGAGCATGTACGATATTTTTGCGAACTACCTTCAGCGCGGCAACGTGGACGTGGGCTTCATGGGCGGCGCACAGATTGACAAGTTCGGCAACATTAACGCCACCGTCATTGGCAGTTACGACCACCCCAAAGTGCGCCTGCCCGGCTCCGGCGGTTCGCAGGAAATCGCCGCGTGGGCAAACCGTTGTTACATCATGACCCCGCACCAAAAGCGGCGCTTCCCTGAAAAGGTCGAGTTTATGACCTCGGCGGGCTTCATCGGCGGGCGCGGCGACCGTGAAAAGGCGGGGCTGCGCGGCGGCGGCATGCTGGCGGTCGTCACCGACATTGGCATCCTCGAACCCGATGAAAACGGCGAGATGACCCTCACCGCTCTGCATCCCGGTCGAACCGCCGACGAGGCAAAAGCCAACACCGGCTGGGACTTGAAAATCGCCCCGCAACTGCGAACCACCCCGCCTCCCACCGAAAATGAACTGCGCATCCTGCGCGAAGAACTCGACCCCAAAGGCATCTACCTCAAAAGCGGAGGCTAAATGAAGCGCTTCCTGGCTGTCGCTGCCGTGACGTGGGCGGGCATCCTGCTGGCGGCTTTTTACGTTGTCCAAAAGCCGCCCCTCGCCGCCTTTGCCGGCTTGGGGGATACGCTTTGGACTCTGTTCGTCTCTGCCCTGCTCCTGTTCAATGCCTATGCGGTGGGAAAAGCCGTTCTCCGCTGGGCAGGCTGGAGGTCCGATGACGACCCGCCCGTGCGCCTCCTCCTCAGCCTGGGCATGGGGATGGGACTTCTCGGCATCCTGGGTCTGCTCTTCTCGCTCGTCCAACTTGCCCACCCCGCCCTGCTTCGCTTCAGCCTCATCCTGCTGACGCTTCTCTCCCTCGCCGCCGGCGCGCACCGCACCCTCCACAGCGACGCGCGCGGACTTGCCCGCGAACTTCATCTCCACGCCAGCGGATTCAACCTCTTCGAAAAACTCGCCCTTCTCCTGCTCCTGCTTTCATCCTTTGCGCTCACCCTTGCCCCCCAATTCGAAGCCTTCGACGCCCTGTTCTACCATCTGGCGCAGCCCGTCCGCATCCTTCAGGACGGCGGCTTGACGCTCGTCAACATTCCTCATTTTTGGTTTCCCAACCTCACCGAAAATCTCTACCTGTGGGGCTTGGCGTTCAACGCCGAGCGTTCCGCCCAACTGATGCACTTCACCTGGGGCGTTCTTGCCGTTGCCCTGCTCTTCCTGTGGGCATCCCGCACGTGGGGCGGCGGCATCGGGCGCAAAACCCTGCTCCTGCTGGCGGTCATCCCTTCTTTGCCCATCGTTGCTTCCTGGGCATACGCCGACATGGCGCTGTGCTACTACACCGCCGCCGCGCTCTACCTCCTCTCCCGCTTCAAAGCCGCTCCCTCCCGCGCGCTCCTCAACGCGCTGGGCATCGCCTGCGGTCTGGCGATGGGCGTCAAATACACCTCGTTCGTCCTGCCGCTTGCTTGCGGCTTGCTTCTGCTCCTTCAGCGACCCTTCTCCCGCGCCTTCCGCCTCGCCGCGTATTTCAGCGCCGTTGCCGTCCTCACCGCGCTCCCCTGGTACCTGCGCAACGCCGCCTGGATGAACAACCCCTTCTACCCTTTCGCCTTCGGCGGCAAATACTGGGATGACTTCCTCGCCCAATGGTACGCCGCCCCCGGCAGCGGCATTGGCTGGGACTTCCTCCAACTCATTCGCCTCCCCCTCGACGCCACCCTCGGCTACCGCGACGCCAACTACTTCGACGGGCGCATCGGACCTCTCTTCCTCATCCTGCTCCCCGCCGCGATTTGGATTCTGCTGACCGCGCCGCGTCGGGACTCCGCCGGAGCCTGGTCGCTGACCTCCATCGGCTTTTTCTCCGCCTTATCCTTCGCCGCCTGGACCTACGGCGTCATCCACTCCGCCGCCCTCTGGCAGACGCGCCTGCTCTTCCCCATGCTCCTGCCCTTCGCCATCCCTGCTGCGCTGGGCTGGGAGGCACTGACCAAACTCGACACCTCGCGCCTGCGCGTCAGTTTTCTCTTCAACGCCATAGTGAGCCTCGTCCTGGCGTTGACCGCCTTCGAGACCGGCATCTTCACTCTTCAGCGCAACCCGCTGGCGGTCGCCGTCGGCGCGCAGACCCGCGAACAGTACCTCGCGCGGGTCAATCCTCCCTACGCCGCGCTGATTCAAATCATGCAAGGCTTGCCGCCCAATGCCAGGCTCTACAGTCTGTTCGAGCCGCGTTCCTATGCCCTCCCCCGCGCCGTTCAGCCCGACCCCATCCTCGCCAACTTCGCCCACGACCTTCATCTCTACGGCGCACCCGAAGAAATCATCAGACAATGGAAGGCGCAGGGATACACCTACCTCCTCGTCTATGAACGCGGACGTCAGTTCGTGCTCGAAAACAACCCCGATTACCAAGCCCCATCCCTGCAAGACACCCTTGCCGAGACCCTCGCCCTGCTCCAACTCGACCGCCAAACATCAGACGGCGTCTATTCGATTTACCAGATTCCCTGAAATGTCCACCTTCCGCACCCCGCAGGCTGTTTCTCTGCCCCCCGAAATCGTCGAACGCGCCGCCGCCTTTGCGGACGCCGTGACCTCCACCGTCAACTACCGCGACAGCAACCAGACGGTAGAACGAAAAATCCGCGACGACCACTTCGTCAGCAAACTGGGAGAGGAAGCGGTGCGGCTGGTTTTCGAGAAGCGGAATTGCGTCATCGAGGGACCCGATTACGCCATCTACGCCGGCAAAGGAAAATCCTGGGCGGCTGATTTGAAAATCAACAACATCGAAGTTGCCGTCAAAACCCAGCGGCGTTCTGCCGCGCAACGCTATGGGCTCTCGTGGACGTTTCAAGATTCTCCCCAGCGCCGCGACCCGATTTTAGATATGCCCGAGGCATGGGTGTGCCTGGTGGTGTACGAGGATTTGAAAGAGGGAAACGAATGTCTGGTGTATCCCCCGCGAAAAATCAAACAGCTCATCTTCGAGGCGCCCCGCTTGAGTAAGTTAATCGGAAAGAAACAGGCGGTGTATCTGGAGACGCTGCAAAAGCACGGGATATTCAAATAATGGACTTTATCGGTAATTATTGATCTTTGATTAATCAATGTCACTACAAAAGGCACCGATTCTAGACTGAAATTGGGCTGTTCTTGCTGACATTATTTTGTCAAACATCAATAGAAAAAAACATCCCAAAAGTTGCTGTCAGATGTTCAAATTGCTCAAACCAAACCTTCGGGATGGTGAATGAAGGTTAATGCCGATAAAGTCTAATCAGCCCCGCGGATGAAAATCCGCGAGGCTGAGAGTCCAACGCACCTAACACTATTCCGACAACACGTAGGTTACCCCGTCAAAGCCCATTTTTCTCTCCCCGCAAGAATCATTCCGGCTCTGGTCGGTGAGTTCGAATTTCAGATTGGTGCCATCGAAGGAGTATTTGTATTTCATCGGCACAGGGCAGTTTCCGTTGTTGGATTCCTCGATGTATAGGTCGCCATCAATGCTGTATGTGCCTCTCGCCAGTGTATAACCACTGTTGAAAGCCCTGAAGGTGCCGTCTTCCTTGAACTCTATGCCTGCTCCGATGTCGCTGTTGGGGTTCACAAATTTGCCCGTCGGGAAACCAGTCGCTTTCGATGAACCGCACGCTGAAAGGATGAGGGATCCCAGCATCAGGGCAATGACAAACCAAAGTGTCTTTTTCATTTCATACTCCGTTTGATCGAAAAATTTTGTTTGTTGTGAAAGACGAATTGTGAAAGCCAGAAACAATCGGGCTATTTGACGGTAAACTCCTTGATCATCCCCAGCGTGAAGTGCGGGTGTCCTTCCGCTTTGGGGCTGGGGATGTTGCAAATAGCAACATACGTTCCCGGCGCAAGGTCGAGTTCGGCGTATTCGGTGACGCCCGCGTCAATGCCGTTCGCGCCGCCCACCGGGGCAAAGGGAGGCGGTCCGCCAGTCTCGCCGCTCAGGAATGCCATCACGTCGGCGGCAGTCTTGCCCTCTTCCAGTTTCAGGATGTTGAACTCGTGCGGTTCGGGACCGTCGTTGGTAATTTGGATGGTGACCTTGCCAGCGGGGAGAGAATCGGGCATGTCGAAGGTAAAGTCTTTCAAGTTGACGCTCAAATCCGCCTGCGGTTCGCTCGCGGACGCCGCGCCGGCTTCCACTTTCAGCGACTTGATCATCCCCTTGGCAAGATGCGCCATGCCATCGCTCGGCGAGGGGATGAAGCACAAGATGACGTATTCGCCCGCAGTCAGGTTGATGACCGCGCTCGCCGTCCCACCGGGGTGAACCGCGCCCACGCCGCCAACCTGTTGAGTCAGCGCCAGCGCGGGACCCTCGCCCTGCTTCAACGCCTCTTCAAACTGCTGGACGGTCACGCCGTCGTTCAGGCGCAGGAACTGGACGTGATGCGGCTCCGTCCCTGTGTTGGTCAGGATGACGCGCGTCCAACCCGCCGTCACGGTTTCGGGAGCGGTGTAGGAATAATCCGCCGCGTCCACTTTGATTTCGGGCAGGGTTGCGGCAGGTTCGGCAGATTCCTTCGCCAGCGTGTACGACACGCCGTTGAAATCTGCGTGGCGCCCGGTGCAGTCTTTATCATCTTCGGGGTTGCCGACGTAGTTGAAAATCAGTTTTGTACCGTCGAAAGTGTAGGTAAAACTGACGTTGGTCTTGCAGCCGCCGTCGTTGGAAGTCTCGGTGAAGGTGTTGCCTTCCACCTTATACGTGGCATGGACGAAGATGTTATCGCCCTTGAACACGTAGAACGTTCCATCGGGATTGAACGCCAGACCGTAGTCGGTCTCGCCTTCCTTGATGAACTTGCCAGTGGGGAAGTTTGCCGCAGGCGCGGCGGTGGGCTTAGGCGCAACAGTGGGCGTCGCGGCGGGAGCGCACGCCGCCAGCACAAAGACAAGCGCCAGCAGGAACGATAAAATTTTGGTTCTCATGGACTCCTCTTTCTCTGAAAGTTGAATGGGAGAGGCATCCGCCTGCTCCGCACGATGTTCCAACTGTACAGGAGAGGCGCCTCGAGCGGGTATCGCCGAAAGATACAAATAACGATACAATTTCAAAAATGGAAAACGCAAATGAAATCTCATTCGGCGAGTGGCTGAAACGTCAGCGCAAAGCCGCGGGCTGGACACAGGAACAACTCGCCCGCCAAGTGAACTGCTCCACCATCACCCTGCGCAAAGTGGAAGCAGGCGAGCGCCGCCCCTCCGAGCAAATGGCAGCGCGGCTGGCGGAGATTTTCCATGTCGCGCCTGAAGAGCGCGAGTCCTTTTTGCGTTTCGCCCGCCGCGGCTTGGGAGAGGCACCTGCGCTCGCTTCCACCGCACCCTGGCAGCCCGCCGCGCCGCGCTCGAACTTACCAACTCCGGTCACCTCGCTGGTGGGGCGCGAAAAAGAACTCGCCGACCTGCAAGGCTATTTGCAAGACGCAAACATCCGCCTCGTCAGCCTGGTGGGACCGCCGGGCATCGGCAAGACCCGCCTGAGCGTCGAGGTGGGACGCGCCGCCCTACCCGAGTTTCCCGATGGGGTCTTCTTCGTCGCCCTCGCCCCGCTCAACGATCCCGCCCTGATCGAGACAGTTGTCCTTCAGGCGTTGGATTACGCCGCGCCGCGCAAACAGCCCGCCGAGCAGCAACTCATCCAAAGCATCGGCGACAAACGGATGTTGCTCATCTTCGACAACTGCGAACATCTCATCGAGGAAGCGGCGCGGCTCGTTTCGGACCTGCTTTCTGCCTGCCCCCGTTTGAAGATTCTGGTCACCAGCCGCGAGGCGCTGCGCGTCCCCGGCGAGTGGCTGTATCCCGTCCCCGCGCTGGAGGTCCCGGCGGAGGGCGCACCCGTTGAACTCGAAGCGGGGCGGGCAAACTTTTCAGCGCTGACCCTCTTTGTCGAGCGCGCCCGCGCCGTCCGCCCCGATTTTCGCCTGACCGCTGAAAACATCGCTGCGGTGGCTGCCATCTGCGCTCAACTGGACGGTCTGCCGCTCGCCATCGAACTGCTGGCGGCGCGCATCCGCCTGATGTCGCCCCAGGCTCTGCTCGAACAGATGTCTGCCGACTTTGTGCTTTCCGCCGATGGGATGCGCGCCGTTCCCGCCCGCCAGAAGACATTGAATAACGCCATTGCCTGGAGTTATCACGCCCTCTCGGCGGCGGAAAAAACCGCGCTGAATTTTCTCTCCGTGTTTTCGGGCGGATTCACCCCACAGGCGGCGGAAGCGGTTTGCGCCGAAACGTTGGGTCAGCCCGCCGCCGACCTCGTCAACGCCCTGGCGGATAAGAACCTGCTGCGGCGCGTCTTCAACGGACGCGGCGAGCCGCGTTTTGCCATGCTGCGGGTCATCCAGCAATTCGTCTTGAGTCAACTGCGAAATGCGGGTCTCGAAGCACAGGCACGCCAGAAGCACCTGGAGTATTTTCTCCAGCTCGCCGAACAGGGAGCGCGCGAAATTCGCGGCGCCCGTCAGGTGGAATGGGCGGACCGCCTCCAGAGCGAGCAGTACAACCTGCACGCCGCGCTGGAGTGGGCGGTCGCCAGCCAGCAGACCGAGGCGGCTTTGCGCCTGCTTGGGGCATTGGGCTGGTCCTGGGAAATTGGCGGACATTACCGCGAGGCGCGCGGCTGGCTGGAACGAATCCGCACCCTGCCCGATGCGGAATCCCATCCCTTGCTGTTGACGCGCGTCCTCAACCACATTGGGCGCTGCCAATGGACGCAGGACGCCTTCGCCGACGCGCGCGCCCTGCTGGAGGAAAGCCGCGCCAAATCCGCCGCGCTGGGTGCAGCGGGAAAGAGCGCACTGGCAGAAGCGCTGAATTGGCTGGGACTGTTGGAAATTGGGCAAAACAGGGAAGCCGCCCGTCCCTTGTTGGAGCAGAGCCTCGAACTCAATCGTCAATGCGGGGATGAGTGGGGCGCGGCGCTTAGCACGTTTCACCTGGGCATTTTAGAAAGCAATTCGGGTCAGCCTCGCCTGGCGCGCTCTATGCTGGAAGAAAGTCTCGCCGCCTTCGAGCGTTTTGGCGACCTGTTCTTTATCTCGAGAGTTTCCATCTTCCTCGGTTATCTCTTCCTTGAACAGGAAGAATTCGAGCAGGCGCGGCAATGCTTCGAGCGGCATCTCGAACTCGACACCCAACTGCATTTCTGGGACGGCATCGCCGAAGGCTGGCGCGATCTGGGCAATCTCTTCCGCGCGCAAGGGGACTTGAAGCGCGCTGAGGAATATTACGAGCGCGGGCGAGCGGTTGTCCGCGAGCATGGGCTGGTCAAGAGCATTCCGTAGATACAGCGGCAAAGAAAAAGCCCCGCGGCGATTCTCCGCGAGGCTTTCATCCTTCATCCTTCCGAATTCATCCTTCGGTTTAAGTTCCCTCTTCCCAACTGCTCAAATACTTCAACTGCTCGTCGGTGAGCGTGTCAATCTTCACGCCCATCGCTTCGAGTTTGAGGCGGGCGATTTCCTTGTCAATTTCTTCCGGCACCGAATAGACCTTCTTCTCCAGTTTGTCGGCGTTCTTTGCCATGTACTCAGCGGAAAGCGCCTGGTTAGCGAAAGACATGTCCATGACGGAGGCGGGATGCCCTTCGGCAGAGGCGAGATTGATGAGACGTCCCTCGCCGAGGATGTTGATCTTGCGTCCATCCTTCGTCGTGTACTGATCCACGAACGGGCGGACGAGGTTGGGCTTGCCCACACTCATCTTCTCCAGCGCGGGGATGTTGATCTCGACGTTGAAGTGACCGGAGTTCGCCACAATCGCGCCATCCTTCATCACTTCGAAGTGGGGGGCGTCAATTACGTTCAAGTCACCGGTCGCCGTGCAGAAAATATCGCCGACTTTTGCGGCTTCGTGCATGGACATCACCTGATAGCCGTCCATGACCGCTTCGAGCGCCTTCAACGGGTCCACTTCGGTGACGATTACATGCGCGCCCATGCCGCGCGCACGGGAGGCGAGACCGCGTCCGCACCAGCCGTAGCCCGCCACGACAAAAACTTTTCCGGCAAGCAGGACGTTGGTCGCGCGGATGATGCCGTCAATGGTGGATTGACCCGTGCCGTAGCGATTGTCGAACAAGTGCTTGGTCAGCGCGTCGTTGACCGCAATGACGGGGAACTTCAGTACCTTGTCCTTCTCCATCGCCTTGAGACGGATGACGCCGGTGGTGGTCTCTTCGGTGCCGCCGATGACGTTCTGGAGCATTTCCTTGCGCTCTGCATCGGAAAGTCCACGCGCCCAGGTGGCGAGCGAGGGTTCGAGTTTCTCGAAGCGCCCCATCTCGATGAAGAACAAAGAGGAGACCAGGTCTGCGCCGTCGTCCATGGTCATGTGCGGCTTGTGTTCCAGCGCGGCGCGGATGTGCTTGTAGTAGGTGGCGTTGTCCTCGCCCTTAATGGCGAAGGTGGGAATTTCATACTGGTTGACCAGCGCCGCCGCCACGTCGTCCTGTGTGGAAAGGGGGTTCGAGGCGGTCAGGACGATGTCTGCGCCGCCTTCCTGCAGGGTGCGCATCAGGTTGGCGGTTTCGGTGGTCACATGCAGACACGCCGAAATGCGCAGACCCTTGAGCGGCTTCTCCTTTTTGAAGCGTTCCCGAATCGCGCGCAGAACGGGCATTTCGCGTTCCGCCCAGTCAATGCGGCGGCGTCCGCCTTCTGCCTGGTTGATGTCTTTGATATCGTAATTGCTCATTGTTGCTCCTTCAAATGGTAATTGGGGATTGGTAATTGGAGGATGTGATTTACCAATTACCAATTACTTCAATAATTCATCCAACTTGCCGCCGTCATCGAAATGGCGGCGGAAGCGTTCGATAAACTCTGGAATGGTGTAATGGTGGCTTTGCGTGCCCTTGTGTTCGAGGCAATAGACTGCCGCCAGCGAGCCGATCTCACCGCACAACTTCCAGTCGAAGCCGCGCGAATAACCGGCGAGAAACCCGCCGCGGAAGGCGTCGCCCACGCCGGTGGGATCCACGATTTCATCCTCGGGGACGGTGGGGATGTGAACCGCATCGCCTCCAATGTACAGGTCTGCACCGTCTTTTCCACGCGTGATGACCAGCACTTTGACGTGCTCGAGAATTTGGGCGAGGCTCCAGCCGGTCTTTTTGGAAATCAAGCCGAACTCATAGTCGTTGCAGAAGAGGAACTGCGCGCCTTCCATATCGCGCGCTAATTCATGCCCTTCGAGACGAAGCACCTGTTGACTAGGATCGTAGAGATACGGGATGCCCAACTCGCGGCATTCGGCGGGGAACTTCTTCATCGCATCGGGCGCGGACGGGGAGACGATGACCAGATCCGGTTTCTTGTCCAACTCTTTGATGGACTGGGTGGCGGAGTGCGCCATCGCTCCGGGGTAGAACGAGGCAATTTGGGCGGAAGCCCGGTCGGTCGTCGCGAAGAACGAAGCGGTGAATTCGCCGGGGATGACCTTCATCAGCGAAGTGTCCACGCCCTTCGATTCGAGCCAGTGGCGGTAATCCCCAAAGTCCTCGCCCACGGTCGCCATCACGCGCGGACGTTCGCCGAGGAGCGCCATGGTGTATGCGATGTTGGGCGCAATGCCGCCGCGCTGTTTGGTCATGCCGTCCACGAGGAACGAAAGGCTGATCGATTCCAGCCGTTCGGGCAGAATCTGTTCTTTGAATTGACCGGGGAAGGTCATCAGATAATCGTAGGCTACCGAGCCGGTGAGAAGAATGTCCATGTCACCTCTGTCATTGCAAAGAACGTTTTTACGGCGCAGTCATTCCACTTACACACACAACGACTGCGCCTTTCGGATTTGCCATGACAAGTATTCACACTAAAAGGCGTGACGCCGAGCGTCACGCCAGTGTTTCGTGCGGGCGAAAGTTTATCATGTGATGAGCGCATTGTCTAGAAATTTGCCCGTCCGATTTGCTTGTTTTGAAAATCTGGCTCTACCGTTTTTAACGTGTAAACCATTTTCAAACACGACGTACACAAAGGTCACGAAGGAAAAAATGCCCGTAAACTCAGTGCCTTTTCCCGCTTTGTGCACTTGGCGTCCTTTGTGTTCAGGCTCTTTCCCCTTAATTACGGGAGAGCCAAAAATCAATAACGACGCTGCAGCGACTGGTAACTTTGAAACGCAAGGATGCCGAACAAGAGCGCCACATACACGCTCCGCATCACCAGCAAGGCGAACAAAGCGATGACCCCGCCTGCAATCACCGACACCCACTGTGCCTTGCGCGCGCCGTCCCAGGGGTCGTACTGGATGAGCAGGTTGCGCGTCACATGACCGCCATCGAGCGGAAAGACAGGCAGGAGGTTGAAAATACCCCAGAAGACATTGACGAACAGGAGCATGGTCACGAAGACGTTGAGCGCGTCTCCCCCAAACGGCAAGACGGCGGTCAGCGGCAAGGGCAGGATGCCGAACAGGCGGCTGGTGATTAAAGTCCCGCCGGCGAGCAGGGTGACCAGCATCATGAGAACGGCAAACGTGAACCCTGCAAACGGTCCCGCCAGCGAAATGACAATCTCCTGTTTGGGACCCGGCGAAACCCTTGCCCAGCCGTATCCCCAAGGCGCCGCTTCGGGGATGGTCAGCCCCCCCATGGCGTGAAGCACGATCTCCGAGCGGATGCCGTAGAAACGAAACGCCAGCGCGTGTCCCAACTCGTGGACGAGAACGGACACGAACACAACAAGTATCCAAAGTGGGAGCATCCACAAACTAGCGGAGGACCCCAGCAGGAGGGCAATCAACCAGAACAACGGATGGACGCGGACGGGAATGTCGCCGATGGAAAAGCGCAGGTCAAAACGGGTGGGAGGCAGGGCTTGAAACATGAGGGCGTTATTCTCCCAATACAACTTTTCTCAAATTAACTTCAAACGGCGGATACACCACGCCCTTCTCCGTCACGATGGCAGTGACAAGGCGGCTGGGCGTCACATCGAAGGCGATATTACGGGCTTTGGCGTTCTTTGGCGTTACGCGCTCGCCGTGAAATTCCAAGCCAAGCACTTCCTCTGGGTCGCGCTCCTCGATGGGGATTAAATCTCCGTGCGGGAGCGACAGGTCAATGGTAGAGGTGGGGACTACCGGGTAAAACGGCACGCCGTTATCGAAGGCGGCGAGCGCCAGCATGTAGGTGCCGATCTTGTTTGCCACGTCGCCGTTGGCGGCAGTGCGGTCGGAGCCGACGAAGCATTTTTGCACCTTGCCCGCTTTCAGAAAATATCCCGCCATGTTGTCGCTGATGATTTCGTAGGGGATGCCGTACTGTTCCAGTTCCCAGGCGGTGAGCCGCGCTCCCTGCAAACGCGGACGGGTCTCATCCACCAGCACATGCACGCGCTTGCCTTGTTCGTGCGCCATGCGGATGACGCCCAGCGCCGTGCCCCAATCCACGGTTGCCAGCGCACCCGTATTGCAGTGATGGATGACCGTATCGCCGTCGTTGATCAACGCCGCGCCATGCTCCGCCATGCGTTTGTTGATTTCGACATCTTCGTCGGCGATACGCTGCGCCTCGGCAAGGACCAGTTCGCGGACTTGATCCGCGCTTCTTTCCTCTTTCTTCTTTCTTACAACCTCCATCACTCGATCCACTGCCCATGCCAGGTTGACCGCAGTAGGGCGGGCGGATTTCAGGGTGTTGGACGCGGCTTGTAAGTCGGCGAGCAGGTCCGAGGTCGAGGAGGAGGCGGATTCGAATGCCGCCAGCGCCAGACCGAACGCCGCGGCGGCTCCAATGGCAGGCGCGCCGCGTACCACCATCTCTTTGATCGCCCACGCCACCGACTTGTGATCCTTGAACGACAGCACTTCGAAACGACCAGGCAGAAGGCGCTGGTCTATCATCTTGAGTTGACCATCTTCCCAGAATACGGTTCGCATGGGCGTATTTTACACTACGCCCCAAAAATGAGACGAAAATCACGTGACGCCTCTGCTGAAGCGTGCAATAATGAATGGAAAGCAAACGAGGAGGAAGTATGTCGGAAGCATTGTTGAACGCAATGGCGCAAAGCATCGTGGATGGGGACTCCGACGCCGCCGCGAACGCCGCACGGCAGGCAGTGGAGGCGGGAATGGATCCGTTGGAAGCCATTACGAAGGGATACATGGCGGGGGTGAACGAGGTGGGCGATAGTTATGCTTGCGGGAATGTGTTCCTGCCCGAACTGGTGATGGCAGGCGAAGCGATGAAAGCCGCGATTGCCGTGCTGGAGCCCGAATTGAAAAAGCGGGGAACTTCGCGCGAAACGTTGGGCAAGGTGGTGCTGGCGACCGTCGAGGGCGATATTCACGAAATCGGCAAGTCGTTGGTGGGGACGATGTTGACGGCGGCGGGGTTCGAAGTGTATGATTTGGGCGTCAACGTGCCGGCGGAAACGATCATTGCCAAAGCCGAGGAGGTGGGCGCAGACATTGTGGGACTGAGCGCTCTGCTCACAACCACGATGATTCGTCAAAAAGAGGTCATCGAGGCGATGGATCGCAAGGGTTTGCGCAAGCGGACGCGGGTCATCGTCGGCGGTGCGCCCGTGACGCGGGACTGGGCGCAGCGCATCGAAGCCGACGGTTACAGCGAAGACGCGGTCGGCGCGGTTGGCGTGGCAAGGGCGTTGATGAACGGATGAAACTTCACCGGACAAAAGAGGCTTCATGAAGACAACCCTGAAAAGCAAAACCAAGAAAGTGGAAATCAGCACGGAGGGTCCTTTTACCATCATCGGCGAGAAGATCAACCCGACCGGGCGCAAGAAACTTGCCGCCGCGCTTCAAGAAGGTAATCTGGACTACGTGCGCGACCTCGCCAAAAAACAAATCGAAGCGGGCGCGGATGTGCTGGATGTCAACGTGGGCATGGCAGGCACCGACGATGTGGATTATCTGCCGGGCATCGTGAAGATGCTGGTGGAGGAGTTCGATATTCCGCTCTGTCTCGACTCGCCCAACCCGAAGGCATTGGCGGCGGCGCTCCCGCTCGTGCAGGGACGGGCGCTGGTCAATTCGGTGAACGGGGAGGAAAAGTCGCTGGAGGCAGTGCTGCCCATCGTCAAGGAGTTTGGCGTGCCGGTCATCGGGCTTGCGATAGGTGATGGCGGCATTTCCAACGACCCGCAAAAACGTCTCGCGGCGGCGGGGAAGATCATCGAACGCGCCGGCAAACTCGGCATTCCCATCGAGGACATCATCATTGACCCGCTGGTCATGACCGTGGGCGCAGACAGCAATGCCGGGCTGGTCACGCTGACCACTATCGAACTGGTGTGCAAGGAATTCGGCGTCAACATCAACCTTGGCGCAAGCAACGTCTCGTTTGGCTTGCCGGAGCGGGATGTCATCAATCAAGCCTTTCTCGCGCTCGCCATCGGCGCGGGCGCGACCTGCGCCATCACCGACCCGATGAAGTACAGCCTCACCATCAAAGCCACTGACCTCCTGCGCGGGCGGGACAGTTACGGCGCAAAGTATTTGAAGTTTTACAGGGCGCACGCGCCGGAGAAAACGGCATAAGCAAACGACATCGGAAGTCGCTGCGACTTCCGATGTCGTTTTATCAAACCAAGCGTATTGGAGTTACTCGCCTTACGCAGTGACGTAAGATTTACCTCGCGTTTTCAGGCGATGTGCTGGAAAAGGAAAAATCATTGCAGTAATCCCAATCTGGCTGGCGTAGCGCGACATGAATGTCGCGCTACGGGAAAACTGCATAACAGTAGGAGGGTTAACCCGGGCAGAAGATGAGCGGCACGTCGGGGGCGGTATCCTGCGCCGAGTTTCCTGCTCCGTCGTTGCCGATGACGGCGATACCAATGGAACCGTTGGCGCCCTGATAGAAGTTATACGCTTGCGCGCCGATGTCAATGACCGCACGATAGTAGCCGTTGCCGAGGGAGGTCATTTCGGCAAAGATACCTTCTGCGCCTGCGCCGACAAAACCATAGACCAGGTACACCTGCCCGACTCCTGACTGCCCATCACTTACGTAGGCTTCGACGGTCAGGATGCCGCTTTCGGTGCTGCACCCTTGTCCGTAGTACAAGGTGGGCGGGTTAACGTAGGTAATGTCCACGACCGGCGGCGTCACATCTGCCGGCACGGGCGTGAAGGTGGGCGGAACCGTTGGCGGAATGGGTGTAAAGGTGGGCGGGATGGAGGTAAAAGTGGCTGTTGGGGTGATGCTCGTCGGCGAGGCGAGAGTGGGGGTGACGGTTGGTGTCAGGGCAGCGACTTCGGTGGCTTTGTCGGGCGGGAGGGTCCCCTCGGCGGGCGCGGCAGGCGCCTCAGGCATGTTGCAATCGCCATTGGGGGAAATGACCGGTTCCTTCGCCTCCTGCGAAACGCATACCGCTGCCGGGGCACTGTCGGAAAATTCGCTGCCGGCGTAGGCACGCGCGATGAGGGTATATTCGCCGGGCGCAGAGGCGTTCCAGTTCGTTTCGGCATAGACCAGCGGCGCAGCCGCGTCGGTGTCCGCTGCGCCGACCGAGACACCGTTGACCAGAAACTCGATGCGGGTGATGCCGCTCCCATCCACATGGCGGGCATGTGCCTTGAGCGGGAACACGCCCAGCGGCAAAATCGAACCGTTGACGGGCTGGTCGAGCCAGGCTTGCGCCCCGCTGGAGGAAAGACTCGACCCAGGGGCAGAGCAGGCGCTCAACAGGATGGCAAGCATTACAAATAGAAAACTGAGTTTTTTCATGGTGATTTCCTTTAGGTTATGGAATGCCTTGTACCAAAATTTCAATGCGGCAGGAGGCTTCATTTGAACCGCCGGTCAGAACAACCGTTTCGTTGATGCGCGTCCATTCCGACTTGTTGCGAGGCTGGAGCGTGCCAGACGCCACACAGTAAGGGTCGGGACCGTTTTCGGTGTCGTAATCGTTCAAGACTGCCACGAAGGTAATTTCGCCGCGGTTTCCCAAACTTTGGGCGGGCGCCTCCAATTCGAACAACCAGGGAATGGCTGGCGTACCTCTCCAGACATAAGTACCTTCGTTCAAGCAGGCTGTACCGCGCGGACAGCCACCGGTCAAAATCGTTCCGAAATTGTGGCTGGGGGCATCGCGGAAGGTGGGAGCATAGTCGTGAATGCCGATGAAAATATCGCCAAAAATTTCCATGCGGCGGTCGGCGCACAGGATGCAGATGTCGCCGTCATCGCGCACTTCGCCGGTGCGGGCGCTGGGTCCGACGGTGAGCGACTGGATGGTGATGTTGATATTGCCAATTTGGCTGCAACGCGGCTGGACAATATCGAGCGGCTGACTAGGCAAAGAGTTGCCGCGGTTCGTCAGGGCAGTGACGGTGATACGCACCGTGGCGCTGCAGGCGTAGTTGGAGGGGATCACCGGCATCGGGGCTCGGCGCCCGGCGTTGGATTCATTCAGGCGTCCCATTTGCACCACCGGTCCCGGCTGAGATGCAAGTCCGGGGCGAAATTCGTCATTGATGAACGAGACGTTCACCCGCCAGCCGGTAATATCGGCTTCGGTGTAAAAGCTGTTGCCGCGCCAGTCCCATTCCAGCGAACGGATGATTTCCGAATCACAGACCGATGTGCCGACGTTGGGGTCGGTGGTGGGCAAGGGTTCGCAGTCGGAGAGTAAATTTCGCACACGCACATTGGTGGGAGCGGGAATCGTCGTATCGGTGCCTTCGAGCGAGTCGAGGAGGGGAGGAATATTCAGATACACGACCTGGAGCGCGCCCGGAGCGATGTTGCCCAGGTCGAAGCGCGAGCCGGCAGGCTGGATGCGGTAACGGACAAAGGAAGCGCCGCCCGCGCCCAAAGGAATCCCATTGGCAGAAGCCAGTTGTTGCGGCTCAAAAGCCAGCACTTCGCTGGTCAGGTCGCGTCCATCCCATTCCGAGCGGGCGTGACTGCCGGAAAAGCGCCCAATACGCACGCTTTGCACTCCGCGTCTGCCCCAACATTCGCCATCCAGCCGTACCAAGCCATCCGATGGAACAGTGAGGGAATACACCCCCCGGCTGGGCAATTGCAAGGGCAGTTCGTAATACAAGTCGCCGCTGGTGGGATGCAGGAGTCCGGGTTCGGCAGGCTGACGCTCATAGCGTGACCCGTTCACCGAGACATAGCAGTACACGCCGTCGTAGGCTTCCTGCGTCGTCAGGCTCAGCAGGAGCAGGCGCAGGGAGGTCGTCGCGTCCGTGCCGGACGGGGAACATTCGGGACCAATGGCAATATCCAGCATGGAGGTAATGCCTTCACCGCCGCGCCAGAGAGGGGCGAGGAAGTAGCGGTACGTTCCCACGCGCGTGATGGGGGTGTCGGTATAGGTGTTTGTGCTCACCGGCAGTTCGGCAAGCAGGCTCATGTGATCTTCACCGGGGGCAAGACGGTAAATGCGGTAACCCGTCTCGAACTCGGTGCTTGTCCAGCGCAGGGCAACCTGACTGCATGAGTGTGTCTCGCCATCGAAGTGCGGGGAATCGGGCGAAGGCGCCGGCGAACCGGGCGCACCAAGCGCAGGCGGCGGAACAGCCGGGGGCGGCGAAGCAGGCGGCGGGTCCGAACGACGCGGAAGGCTGAGCGGTGTCCCCGGCGGAATGACCGCATCGGGAGCGGCGGGCAGGCTGGGGTTCAGGCGGGCAATTTCTTCGGGAGTTGTCCCGGCGGCAGAAGCCAGGTCGCTCATGCGGATTTCGGTCACGCCTTCGCCGCGCGGCAGGTCATCCACAGTGACCTGTACCGGCACGCCGCTCAAATCGGCGGTATCTACAAAGACGACTTGTGAATCGGCAAAATCGTCTTCTGCGAAAAAGGCGCGCGCCACCAGCACATGCCGCCCCGGCGTGGAGACTGTCCAAGGCTGGGCGAGGGTGAGGGTGTTGGTTTGTCCGTTGGCGGCGGCAATGAGTGCGCCATCGGCGTACACTTCCAGGCGCAGGACGGGGCGGCTGGCTTCGGCATAGACCATCAGCGGCAGTTCCTCGTTCAGGTCAGTGACGATTCCGCTTTGCGGCGTGCGAATCTGGACGAACGAACGCGTCGCTTGGGAATTGGATGACAGGAAGAACCACGCCGCCGCTCCGCCGCATAGCAGGAGCAGAAGCAGGATTCCACTTGTCAGGAAACAACCTTTGCTTTTTTTCATAAAATTCAATCCTTTTTGTAATATCGTGCAGGCATCAGCCTGCATCATTTTCTTCTTCTGAAGCCGGCGGCACAGACGGCTTCCTCATTCCCGTCTGGGTGGCTGCTTCGCTCTGGATGAGCAGGTTCCAGAGTTCGTGTGCCGATTTGAACAGCCGTTCCTGGCTGCCATCCAGCGAGCGCAAGACGCCGCGCCACTCGCCGGGGGGAGAGATGTCGCTTGGCTCCTGCCAGATGCGCAGGATGTAGGTAATTTCACGGCGGGGTTTGCTCATGGTGAGGGCGCAATCGTCACTTCGGCAGTGATGCGGCAGGATGCTTCGCCGAAATCGCTGGCGACAGCCAGGGTCTGGCGGAAGTTCCTGTCTACCAGCGCGCCTAGTTGAATTTCCGCATTGCCCAGGCACAAGGGGTCTGGTCCGTTGTTGATGTCATAATCGCGCAAGGACACGGTGAGGATGGCAGTGCCATTGTGCGGCACATCCCGCTCGAACAGCCAGGGAAGCCGCATGGCAGACTCGCCAAGCCGATAGTTCCCTTCCATCAAGCAGGTCGTACTGCCTGGGCATGTCCCAAACAAGACGTTGCCCCAGTCGTGAGGGATGCTGTCGTGGCGCACACCATAGCCGTTCAGATACACCGAACCGAACACTTCCAAGCGGCGGTCATCGCAGGCGATGCAGATGTCGCCGTCGTCGCGCAGTTGACCGCTCTGACGGCTGGCGGTGAGTTCAATGGAAGTGATGCGCACGCGCAGTTTGTCCTGTTTACACTCCGGCATTCGCAGGATGAGCGGAGCACTGGGCGCGGAATTGCCCCGGGCGGTGCGTGCCGTAACCGTGACATAAACCGTTGAACCGCAACGATACGCCAGCGGCAAAGGGCGAAGCGGCAAGGTGTTCTTCGAGATGTCATTCTGGCTGAATTGCGGTCCGGGCAGGCGGCGGGCAGGGTTGCCCGGATCGGAAAATTCCAGCCTCACGTCAAAGCCGGTCAACATGGAACGGATAACGGTCTCAGAGGACCACCAGGTCCAGCGGATTCGCGGCGTGTAAAGGGAGCACTGATAGCCGCCTTCTGCGTACAAGTAAAGCAGAGGGTCGCAGCCCAAACCCCATTCCAGCGCTACATTCGTAGGGGCGGGAATGTTCGAAACCTGCGCCGAAAGCGGGTCGAGGATGGGCGGGACGTTCAGATACTGCGGTTCGAGCGCGCCTTCGTAAATGCGGGTGAGGTCGAGGCTGCCGAGCGGGCGGTAAATGCGGTAGGAGGGATTGAAGGTGTAACTTTTAGGCACGGAAGGATCGGTGGTATTGCTCCAACCCGAAAGTTCGCGCCCATCCCAATCCTCGGCGGGATGACTGGCAGAATATTTGCCAAGCGAGTCACTGCGCGGACCGCGCCGCCCCCAGCATTCCATCGTTATATCCACCGCTCCACCGGCGGGAACTTGCAAAGCGTACTGACCGCGGTTTGGAATTTGGAGGGGAAGTTGATACACGCTCCAATCGGCGGAGGGGCGCAACAGGTCTTCCCCGCTGGGGATACGCTCGTAACGTGAGCCATTGACCGAAACGTAGCAGTAAATTCCGTCGAAGGATTTTTGCAGTTGAATGGTCAGCATTGCCAGACGAAGGGAATCCATTCCAGCGGTGGAGGCGGGGTCGCATTCAGACCCGAGTGTGATGCTGACCATGTCGGTCACGCTGCTGCCGGAGGGGCGGCGAGGCGCAAGGAGGTAACGGTAGGTTCCGGCGCGGGCGAGGGTTGCATCGGTGTAGGTCAACTGGTTGGCGGGCAGGGTGGCGAGCAGGGTTTGCACATCTTCGCCGGGGGCAATGCGGTAAAGCAGATAGGCTGTCTCGTCGGCGGAGTCCGTCCAGCGCAAGGCAGCCTGACTGCATGAGTGTGTCTCGCCATCGAAGTGGGAAGCAGGCGGGGCAGCGGGGTCTCTTCCCGGCGCGCCGGGCGCGGGCGACGGAATAGCCGGGGGCGGCGAAGCAGGCGGCGGGTCCGAACGACGCGGAAGGCTGAGCGGTGTCCCCGGCGGAATGACCGCATCGGGAGCGGCGGGCAGGCTGGGGTTCAGGCGGGCAATTTCTTCGGGAGTTGTCCCGGCGGCAGAAGCCAGGTCGCTCATGCGGATTTCGGTCACGCCTTCGCCGCGCGGCAGGTCATCCACAGTGACCTGTACCGGCACGCCGCTCAAATCGGCGGTATCTACAAAGACGACTTGTGAATCGGCAAAATCGTCTTCTGCGAAAAAGGCGCGCGCCACCAGCACATGCCGCCCCGGCGTGGAGACCGTCCAGGGCTGGGCGAGGGTGAGGGTGTTGGTTTGTCCGTTGGCGGCGGCAATGAGCGCGCCATCGGCGTACACTTCCAAACGCAGGATGGGGAGTCCGGCTTCCGCATACACTTCCAACGGCAGGGTTTCGTTCAAGTCAGCCAATTCGCCGCTTTGCGGAGAGCGTATCTGGACAAAGGGCGGAGGCTGAATCTGAGCAGAACGCCAGTATAGCCAGCCCGCCGCTCCACTGCAGAGCAGGAGCAAGGCGAGCAGAGCGAATAGGATAAAGCAACCAGTGCGGTTTTTCATGGGAGAAGAGCCTCGCGGAATGAATTCAACCTTACGGAATGCTGTAAGCCAGCAGGACGATTTCGGTGCCGCCCATGTTGCTCGTGCCGCTCGATTTGACCATCCCCACCCCCGGCGCGTACCAAGCAGAACTGACGCTTGTGAACGTAAAAGCCAGAGCGCCGGACGTGTAGATGTCAATTTTGGTGGAGCAATCCACCCGCAGGGCTTGGAACTCTCCGGCAGGGACTTTGACCGCCTCGATGCCGCCCGCTTGACAGGTCATTTCCATTACGTTGCGCGTTTCGATGTTCACACCGTTGGTCGTTTCCTGACCGAGATAGACGATGTTTTGTGACCATTCCTGCCCGGGCTGGGGGGTGGCAGGGAAGGAAATGCCGCTGTTCGATTCGATGGTATAGGCGGCGGTCACGCCGGCGGCGGTTACGGCTGCGCCGGCAGAGGGTGTGAGGCTGATGAGGTCGCCGTTCTGGCAAGCCCAACTGCCTTGGCGCGTGGTTCCAGCGCTGAATACGTCCTGGTCATCGAAACCGTCGGCGCGGACGGCGGTCAGACTGCGGGTAAACGTGCCACTGCTCATGCCACTCAACTGATATTTCCAGGAAGCGCTCTGCACAATCGGGTAATAGGGGTTCTGACATTGATTCAGCCCCGAAGACACAGGATTTTCCTCGCCGGCGGCGGGCGCGGTCGGTTCAGCGGCCTGCTGAGGGTAGGGAATCAGCCGCGCCTCGAACAGGTGCGCCAAGGCAAGGACAGCCTGCCGGTCAAAGCCGCGCGACTCCAAGTTGAAATACCAGCCGTTGACCACCGCTTGGATGGAAATCAGACCGTCCCGCTCCTGGAGCAGGGCGGTCTCGCCCAGCGTCACTGCTTCGGACCCGGCGGCGGAGTCGAGATACTGCATTCGGCTGTCATAGACCTGTTTGCCGGGCAGGTCGGTGATGAGGGTGACATAGACCGTCTGCCCGCCGCTGAAGTTGTAGTAACAGGCGGTTTTGTTGATTTCGGCTTCGGGAACTTTATCGACGGGACTCTGTCCGAGCAGGGCGTTGAAGTCGGAATCGGACACCAGAGCGCATTCTTCGATCCCGGCCGTGTCGAGGGCGCGCGGGTCGAGCGGAGAAGCAGAAGAAGATGGCGCAGCAGGCTGGGCAGTAAATGGCGGAGCTTCAGTTGGCGCGGGCGGAGCCACAGGCGCGCCCAAATTGCAGGCTAGCGCCGCCAGCGCGAGCAGGGAGAAGGCAAGGGAAGCGGGTTTCATGGTCATCCTTTCAATCATCAATATTGAACCAGGCTGTTCGCCAGCAATTCGGCCAACAGCAGCAGGTGCTTGCGATCAAGGTCAGTTCCGTCTAGAACGATGTACCAGCCCTTCAGAACGACTTCCAGCACAACGCGGTTTTCTTCGGCAAATACTTTGAAGATGGCAATTTCGCCCAGTGGGAGCGGTTCAATGACCCCACCGGTCATGGCATCGAACTGACGGACGTTCTCGAAGGCTTCGCGGCCTGGCAGGCTGGTGAAAATTCCGGCAAAGAGCGTGCCGTTGGCGAAAGAATACTGGCAGGCTTTCTTCTCCATATCCGAGAGTATTTGTGCAGAGACAGGGACAGCGCCAACAGCGTTGGGAAAATCTGTATCGAGGAAAATGTCACAGCCGGAGAGGGCGCGCGGGTCAATGATACGGGCTTGCGGCAGGAGGGCGGTTGGTTCGGGGGTGAAGGTCGGCGGGGCGGGCGGCTCAGTCGGTTTGACATCCGCCGGCGTGGTGGGGGTGAAGGTGGGAATCTCGATGGCTGGGATGCTTGTGGAGGGGCGAACTGCTCCGGGCAGGGAACAAGCCAGGGAAGCCAGGAGCAGGCTCAAGAGGGGGAAGAAGCGCAAAAATCGGGACATTGACTCTCTCCTTTGCCCCCATTGTATGGAAAGGGCGTCCTCGAAACGTCCTCGAAGGATGTCTGGTACATGGTAAGTGGGTACTAGCAGATGATCTCGCCCCCTGACTGCCGCCCCATTATGTCACAGCCTGAATGAGGAGTTGGCGCAAGGCAGGGTCGCAGGGAGTATCCAGCGCAAGATGGAATGGAGCAAAGGCTGTCTCAGCCAGGGTGTGCAATTGAACGCGGCAGGATTGGGCTTCCTGTGTCTGACCAAGGCTTTCATGCAGGTGCAGAAGCAGTGTCAACGCCTCGCCGGCGAGAATTTGGTCGGGGCAGGAACGCGCCAGGGCGAGGGCTTCGTATGCGGCGGTTAGGGCTTCGGCAGGGCGGCTTTCGGAGCGCAAAGCCGCTGCCAGGGTAAGGTTCGCGAGGACTTGCTGCGGCACTTCGCCGGAGGTTTGCGCCTGGACAGAGAGTAAATCCAACGCCGCCTGGTCACACAGACCAGAATGCGCTTGAGTGAAGAGCCACTCCAGTTGGGCATTTTGCAGAAATTGCGGTACATTGCTGGCTTGAGCGGCTTGCATGCCTATTTGATGTGCGGCGGCGGATTGGTCGAAATCCCCCAAGAAGCGCCATAATCGGGCGCGCAGCAGGCTGACAATCAAAGTGACAGGCGGCAGATTGAGCAGTGCGGCTTCAGCCTCCAGCCCGGCGAGCGAATCGGTTGGGGCGCGCCCTCCAGCCAGGGCAGTGAAGGCAAGGTAAACCCGCATGAGCAGCTGCCCATAGCGGCTTTCCACCTGGCGGGCAATCTCCAGCCCGCGCTCGAAGTCTGTACGCGCCTCGGGTAGGCGTCCCATTCTCAGGTATGCCGCGCCGCGCCCTGCAAATTTTCCCCACATGCCGGGCAGGTACGATTCGCCGGCGACTTCGATGGACTGCCGGTACAGTTCGATGGCTTGCGCATACCGCCCGCAATTCAGCGCAATTTGTCCCTGCATGGTGATGGCGGCGGCTTCGAGGCGTCTCAAACCGCCGCGGCGGGCAAGTTCCACCGTTTTGGCAAGCACTTCTCCCGCCTCGGCATAGTCCTGCGCGAAGACCAGCGCCGTACCGAGGTGATTGAGGCTTTGCACTGTTTGGGCTGATGAGATGGATGCGGATTCTTCCAGCGCAAGCGCCTCCCGCAAATCTTGTATCGCATCCACCGTGCGCCCCAGCAGGAGAGCGGAGATTCCGCGAACATTCAAGGCGCGCAGGATGGAGGCTGAATCTGCCCGGACGCGCGCAATTTGCAGGGACTGGTCGGCGGCTTGCCAGGCTTCGGCATAGCGGTCACACGTGTAAAGGGCATACGCCAAACGTGCGAGGGCGTGGGCGCGCAGGGCAGGGAAGTCACGGCACAAACGCAGGGCTTCTTCCAGCAGAGGCAGGGCTTCGGAGGCTTGCCCGCGATAGTGGGCAATCACCCCGCGCTGCAGGGCAGCCTGCGCCTGGAGTTCACGTCCTTCGAGTGAGCATTCGCTTCCCACCAGAGATTCGGCGCGTTCGATGGCTTCCAGCGCCGGCTCGAATGCCGCCAGGTCGGTGTTTTCGCGGGCGTGTTCCAGCCAGAAGCGCGCGGCGGAAAGAGGTAAACCGCCCGCCTCGTAATGTGCGGCAATCTGTCCGGCAAATCCGCTCTCGGCTGCGTGAACCTGCTGCAAGGCAAAGGCAGCCTGCTGATGGAGATGGACAACGCGCGCGGAGGGAATCGTTTCGATGATGATTTCATGAATCAACTGATGGAGAAAGGCATGGTCCGGCGCACCCGGCAATGAGACTTCGGTCAGAAAACGGCTGGCTGACAAATTATCCAGCGCAGCAGTAAAGTCGGATGACGGCCAGCCAAGCAAGGCTTCCAATTCGCGGCTGGAAAACGAAAAACCAAGCAGAGCGGCGGCTTCCAGCATTTCGCGCGCGGCGCGGCTCAACTTTTGCAGACGCAGGGTAATTGAATCGCGCAGGGTAGGCAAAGCCGAGCGCCCTGCCCGTGCCTGGTGGATGGTTTCGGCGGCTTCGTACAGCAGGAGCGGCAAGCCGTTGGCGTAACGGGTCAGTTCTTCGTAGAGCGAGGGCGGCAGGGTCTTTTCGCGGAGCAATGTCTTCAGGAGCAGCTGCGCTTCTTCGGCGCGGAAGGTCTGGAGCGGGAGTTCAACCAAGGCGCGCCGCTGGCGCAGAGCACGTTTGATTTGCAAGAGCGGCAGGGACAGGTCATCCAGCCGATGAGTGACAAGAATCAGCAGGGGAAGCGCCTGACAGGTTTCAGCCAGTTCACGCAGCACATCCAGCGACGCCTCATCTGCCCAGTGGGCATCTTCAATGACCAAGATAAGGGGGCGAACCAGCGCCAAAGCGTGAAAAGCCTGCCGCAGGGCGGCGCGCAGTTCGGCGGCATTAGGCTGAGCGGGCGCCAACAAGCCGGGTTTGAGCAGCGCCAAGTCAGGGACGAGAGGCAGCAGGCGGTTCAACCACTCTGCCGAGATTTCTTCGCTGCGGGCGAGCAGGGGCGCAGCGGCGTTCAGGACCTGGCTCCAAGGAGCGTAGGGCTGCGCCGGGGAAGCGGTCAGCGGCGGCGGACAGGAACCCCAAAAAACGCGCGGCGCTTCTCCATCCGAATTTTCCACAAGGCGGCGCAGGGATTCCTGCAGGAGCGCTGTTTTACCAACCCCAGCCTGCCCGGAAACAAAAACAACCCCGCCGCGTCCGTTCGAGAGACCCCGAAACAAGACGGAAAGCCGCTCCAATTCCTGCTCGCGGCTGACGAAAAGGGGGGCGGGACTCTTTTTGGGCGGCGAGAGGCGCATCAGACGGTTGTGCAGAATGTCGCTGTAGAGTGACATCGTCTCTGGCATGGGCTGGACGCCGAGTTCGCGTTCGAGGTTGCGCGCCAAGTGTTGGTATGTGGCAAGCGCCGCCGTGCGGTTGCCGGTCTGCGCTTCGAGGGTCATCTTCAGGCGCACGGCTTCTTCATCCCAAGGCACTTTTGCAACCAGGCGGCATGTCCACTCCAGCGCACGGACAAATTCCCCGCGCTCGAAATAACCTCCCGCCAATTTCTTGAGCAGGTCCAGGTAACGGTTGCGCAGGGATTCGCGCCGGGCAACCAAAAAGTCGTCGCCTTCCACGCCCAGCGCCAGATCGCCGCGATACAGTTCCGCGGCATGTTCCAGCGCATCGAGACTTTCTCCCGCCTGCTCGAACTCATTCACATCCACCCACCACAAAGGAGAAGCCCGCCAACTCACGCTTTGCGGAGAGATCAAAAGCAAGTCGCGCGCGGGAGGCGGCAACAAATTGCGCAGCAGGTACAAATGCCGGCGCATGTTCGCCAGAGACTCGGCTTCCGTCTCATCGGACCAGAGCGTAAAAGCCAGGTTCTTGCGCGAGAGAGGTTGTCCGCTCTGCAGCACCAGCCGCGTCAGCAGATGCCACAAACTCTCACGCTGCGGCAGAGAAAGCGGTTCCCCGCCGTATTCCAGGCGCGGCTCGCCGAGGAGAAAAATCCGCAAAGAGGGAGAAGACATATCCGAAATTATAGTGTGCCTCATTAACAGCACGACCCAATTGGGGCGGTAAATTGGTACCAAGCAATACTATCTCACAGATGACTTTTTCCGCCTTACACATTTGCCAATTGACGCAGGGTGTTCATTTCAGCGGGCAGAGGGCAACTCCGCGAGTGGCGAGCGGGGCTGAAGCCGCCCGCTCAGTTTATGGAAGTCCTTCGGACTGGACGAGGTACAATAGATATTATCTGAAATAACCGTCCCGAAGGTTTCTTTGGGCAAATCAAAGGGCAAATATCAGCCTTCGGGACGTTTTTCCGTAATTACGGATAAAGTCTAATTAACGCTCTGCTGCAAAGATAGAAGCATACCCGACGGTCTCTACCACCGCGTTTGCGTGCTGCGTATGACTCACCCACCCCTCCATTCCCGTCTCACCTCGTCTGCCCGTGTGGAAGAAATTGCGGACGGACATTACCGCTTGGTCATCCCTGCTGGTAAAGCGGATGAATACCGCCTCGCCCAACTTGATGACTACGCGCAAATCCCAAAGAGACGCCTTTTCCCGCACCGCTTCGGGCTGACCCTCAGCCTGTCTGCCCGTACCTCCAACTCTTCCCTCCCCGGAACCTGGGGATTCGGGCTGTGGAACGATCCGTTCGGGTGGTCGCTTGGCTTTGGAGGGAGAGCGCTCCGCGTCCCTGCCCTGCCGAATGCAGCCTGGTTCTTTGGGGCTTCGGAGGAGAATTACCTTTCGTTCTCCGAGAAACCCGCCAACGGGTTCCTCGCCCAAACCTTTCGCTCGCCGAAGTTTCATCCGCTGTTGATTCCTGCGGGATTGGCGCTCCCCTTCTCGCGCAAGTGGACGCGGCGACTGTTGAGCAGGGTCATTGCAGAGGATGGGTTGAACTTGAACAGCACACACCTGCCTGCGCCATCAGCGTTAGAGAACGCTGAATACGCAAATATGAACCCTGAGTACGCAAATAGAAGCGCCGACGATGCAAATACGAACAGCGGGCGTTCTCTAACGCCGCAGAAAAAAGCCGTCGGTGTGGACCCGGCTCAATGGCACCGATACAGGCTGGAGTGGAGTCCGAAGCGCGTGTCGTTCGAGGTGGATGAGGTTCGGGTGTTCGAGTCGGCAGTGAGTCCGAATCCGCCAATGGGGTTGGTCATCTGGATTGATAATCAGTACGCGGCGTTTACGCCGGCAGGAAAAATCAGGTTCGGGGTGTTGGCAAACCCCGAACCCGCATGGCTGGAAGTGAAAAACCTGGAGGTGAGTTAGAACGCCCAGAAATTGGGCAGGTAGAGGCGCAGGAGGGCGTCGGCAATTAAGCCAAGCAGGATGTAGCCGCCAAATTGACGGTTGTGCTGGAAGGCAAAGCCCGAAAACCAAACGGGCCAGGCGGACCAGCCTTGGGGGGCTTTTTCGGGTTTCGGTTTGTTCAGCACCATGAAAAACCGCAGGGCGTCTTTATAGGCAAGGAAGACGACGAGCATGGCGGGGGTGAAATAGCGGGTGACAAAGACGAGGTAGAGAATGACCGCGTAGATCATGATGACCGCAAACTGGTCGGTGCGGCGGGCAAAGGCTTCGCCGGCGCGCACGGGGAAGGTGCCCACGCCGCGGGCGGCGTCGTCTTCGCGTTTGTCAATGTGCTTGGCGATGTTGATGCTGGCGACGCCCAAGCCATACGGCACGCCCGCCAGCACCGCGCTCCAAACGTTGGACATGACCACTTCCTTCCCGCTGACAAGGGCAAGGACGTAGTACACGCCGCCGATCATGATGGGTCCCCAGATGAGGAAGATGGAAAGTTCGCCGATGCCCCAATACTTGAAGGGGTAGGTGTAGAGGAGCAGGACGATTGCGCCGAACGCGAACAAGCCGATCACCACGCCGTTGAAGCCGGTAGTAAGGAGCGCCCACACACCTGCCAGCGCGGCAAGCACGCCGCTGACAAAGAACCAACGCAGCTGCTGGGGCTTGGTGAAGAATCCCTGCGCCAGCGGGTGGACGCCGTATTGGGTGCGGAAGTAGTTACCGCTGTCGAGTCCGCGGCTGAAGTCGGTGTAGTCGTTGAGCAGGTTATTCGTGCCGTGAGCGATGAACAGACCGAGGGTGAGAATGAGGAAGGGAATCCACGAAAAGTAGCCGTCGCGCCAAGCGAGGATGCCGGCAATGACGCAGGAATAGACGGTCACTAGCGTAACGGCGGAACGGGTGGCGATGAGCCACTTGGAAACGACATCGAGGGCATCCCACTCTTTTTTGTCGTCCATTTTGACAAGCCGCCAGATGGCGGTGCGCCACATTGCAAAGTTGATGTGCATTTGACTCTCTCCGAATTGATTATGCAGGGTAAACGCTCGGTTTCAAAACCCAGATTGTGCAAAATTATACAACTGAAATGACACTCATGCACTCCGAATTGAGGGGAGGATATTGCTCTGTTGCAAAGATTTTTTCTGGAGCGTAGTCGGCGGTCTCTACCGCCGCCGCTGCGCTACACTTGCCCTGGCGGGCAAGCGCCAAGGGAGAGCGCAAAATACGCAAGACTTTTTAGATGATTACAACAGAGCAAGAGGATATTTTAAACAACATACGGGCAGGAAGCATCCTACCCGTATGTAAATCGTTGATTTCGATGTTCTAACGCCAGAAGTTTTGGGCGGCGGGAAGCAGGCGCAGGACAGCGTCAATCAGCAAACCAAGCATGAAGAGCGAACCGAATTTGCGGTTGTTGTAGAAGGCATAACCGACGAAGTAGAGGGGCCAGCCGGGTTGTCCCTCGGGTTTGACAGCGGGTTTGGGCTTTAGGAAAACGGGATAGTATTTCAAGAAGGTGGGAATCGCCAGAAACACAATCAGCATGACCGGCGTGAAGAATTTGATGGCAATCAGATACAGGGTGATGAAATAGGGCGCAATCATCATCGCCAATACGGTATAGCGGGAGGCTTTTTCGCCGATGACCACCGGCAGGGTGTGGATGCCTTTTTTGGCGTCCATGTCGAGTTTGTCAATGTGTTTGCCAAAAATGACAGTGGTCACCCCCAACACATAGGGCAGGCTGGCAAAGACGACGTTCCAGCTCCATTGCTGGGTCAGCACGAAATATCCGCCGCCGATCATCAACGGTCCCCACACGATCAGCACTGCCACTTCGCCCAGCGCCAGTCCCTTGAGGGGCCA
>DYID01000017.1 GCA_020723805.1 Anaerolinea sp.
GTGATGGGGGTTTTGAGTTCGTGCGCCGCCACCGAGATGAAGGCAGACTTGCTGCGGTCCACGCGCGCCAGTTGTTTTTGCGCCTTTTCCATTTCGCTCGAAATGTACGCCACGCGGGTTTCCATTTCGTAGCGCGCCACCACGCCCAGCCCGTAGGTGAAAATCGGAAAGACCGCCGCCAGCAGGTCGAGCGCCTGCTGTTTGGTCAACGTGGTTTTTGCCGCTTGAATGGTCAGCGCCATCATGCGGTTGAGCAAAAATGTGACCTGATACACGCCCGCCGAAAGGTCGGTCTCGGTGGAGGATTTCGCCCAATCGAGCAGAACCGAATCCATCCAAGCCGTGTCCCCGCTGTTGACCGTTTGAGTCAGCAGGTCGAAGAAGCGCTCCAGTTGTTCGTTGAGCCCGGCGCGCATTTCTGCATCCTGCGCCAGTTCCTCTCCCACGAGTTGAATCCACACAGGGCGGATCTTGGCGAGAATTTTCTGAATCGGGGCGGGTTTTCGCGGCACGGACGTATTTTATCAGGGTTGGGCGCTTTGACCTGTCAGCCAGGCAAGCAGCGTTTCGCCCACTGCCTGCAAACTTTGCGGCGAGACCTTGTCCGGCGTATCTGCGAGGGTGTGCCAGTGGGGATAATCAAAGTCAATGATGTCCACTGCCGGAATGCCCGCCTCCAGAAAGGGCGTGTGGTCATCGAGCATGGAAAACTTGTATTCGGGAATGAACACATCCTCGTAACCCAGCGCGTGCGCCGCCGCCCAGATTTCATCGGTCAATTGCGGCGTGGAGTTGCGCTCCTTGTAGATTTGCAAATCGGCGTCGCCGATCATGTCCACAATCACCACCGCCCGCGGTTGAAGCGAATTGTTCTTCACAAACTCGCGCGAACCCAGAATCCAATCCCAGCCCTCGATCCGCCCGTTGTCTTCCGCGTCGAAGAATACCAGCCAGACGGGGACCGTGTCCTGCGGCAGGACGCGCGCCAGTTCGAGCAGCACCGCCACGCCCGAAGCCCCATCGTTGGCGCCGGGAACGGGCAGGGAGTGATTTGCCGGGTCAGGGTCGTGGTCGGCAAAGAGGCGCGTATCGTAGTGCGCTCCCAAAATGACCTGCGGAGGCGCGTCGCCGCGCTTTGCCACAAGATTGAAGACGGGATGCCCCATCGCCTCCGATTCCTGGACCTCCACCTGCCAGCCCGCCGCTTCGAGTTCCTCTCGCATCCATGCACGGACCTGGGCATGCCCCTCCGACCCGGGCGTCCGCGCCCCGAAACCGACCTGGGTGACCACATCGGCGTAGGCGCGGTCACCGTCGAATCGGGCAGGGTCAGGCTGCGGCGGAGTCTGAAACGCATAGACGTACCATCCGAGGGTGACGGCGAGCAAAAGTCCGATGAATGTCAAATAAACGGCGATGGACTTGTTTTTCAAACGCGAACCCCGTTGAGAATGGCTTGCAGGTCTGACAGAGCGCGTTCGGCGTATGCTTTGCCGCGCTCCCGTTTGTGGACTTTAGCGTCGAGCGGCGGCAGGATGCCGAAGTTTGCCTTCATCGGTTGGAAGTCTTTGAGGTCGGCATGGGTGACATAGTGACATAACGCGCCGAGCATCGTGGTGGGAGGCAGGGTGAGCGGCTCTTCGCCGTGAAGCAGGCGCGCCGCATTGACGCCCGCCAGCAGACCGGTGGCGATGTTGCCCATGTAGCCTTCCACGCCTGTGATCTGACCGGCGAAGAACAGATCGCCGCGCTGACGGAATTGCAGCGTGGGGCGCAGGAGTTTGGGTGAAGTGATGAACGTGTTGCGGTGCATCTGCCCGTAGCGCAGGAACTCGGCGTTTTCCAAGCCAGGGATCATGCGAAAGACACGCTTTTGTTCCGGGAATTTCAGGTTGGTTTGAAACCCCACCATGTTATACAGGCTTCCCGCCAGGTTATCCTGCCGCAGCTGCACTACCGCATACGGGCGCTTCCCTGTGCGCGGGTCGCGCAGTCCCACCGGGCGCATGGGACCGAACGCCAGCGAATCCAAGCCGCGCTCGGCAATGATTTCCACCGGCAGACAGCCCTCGAAGAAATGTCCCGCCTTCACGCCGCTTTTGATTGCTTCCTCGAAGGCGCGCAGTTCGATGCGTTCCGCGTGCAGGAGCGCTTCCACGAAGGCATAGTATTCCTCTTTCGTCATCGGGCAGTTGATGTAGTCGCCTTCCTCCTGTTCGCCCGTGCCGTAGCGCGAGGCGCGGAAGGCGATTTCCATGTTGATTGAGTCGGCATGGATGACGGGCGCGATGGCGTCGAAGAAGAACAGATGCTCCTCGCCGCTCAATGCCGCAATGGATTGCGATAACACCGGCGAAGTCAGCGGTCCGCTGGCAACGATGGCGGGAGTGTGCGGAATCTCCCGCACCTCCTCGCGGACGATTTCGATGCGGGGATGCGCTTCGATGCGTTCGGTCACTTTGCGGGCGAACAGTTCACGGTCCACCGCCAGCGCACCTCCGGCTGGCAGCGCCGCTTCTTCCGCGCATTCCAGCAGCATCGAGCCAAGCAGGCGCGCTTCCTCTTTGAGCAAGCCGGAGGCGCGGTCGGGCAGGTTCGAGCCGAGCGAATTCGAGCAGACGAGTTCTGCCAAGTCGGAAGTCTGATGCGCGCCCGTCTGCATGAGGGGGCGCATCTCGAAGAGGCGCACGTTCAATCCGCGCTGGGCGGCTTGCCAGGCGGCTTCGCTTCCAGCCAATCCTCCGCCGATGATGATGAGATCGGTCATGCTTTGATTCTACCATTTCGCCTTCGTGAATGTCCCTGCTGTATAATTGTCGCGATGCCTGAAACCTCCGCCATTGATCTGCAACTCAAGGAAGCCAGCCAGTTGACCGGCGCCGCCTGGTCGGCGCTGGTAGAACGGGAGGCGGGCAAATGGCGCGTGGCGGCGCATTACCGCCTGGGGAAAAAATCGCAATCGGCGCTCCTCAAATTTCTCGAAGAAGCAGAAGTGGATACCTGGCTCTCCGGCGCGTTGAGCGGCGGGGTGAGCCGCTCTGTTTCTCTGCCTGCCTCCAGCCCCCTGAAAGCCGGGCGTTTATATGCTTTTCCTTTGCCCGGCATTTCGCATGTTGTACTTGTCGGCGCAACGCAGCTCAGCAGTGCCGCCCAACGCATTTGGCGGCTGGCGGTGACCGGTATCCGCACCGAGACGCCGCATCCTGAGCCATCGCCTGCCTCCTCGGTGGCGGCATCCCTGCTCATGCCGGATTTGGATTCGGAAAGTCCCTATGACCTGCCGCGCGCTCTGCACCGCGCACTGGATGCCTTCCTGCGCCTCGTGCCTGTGCAGGGAGCCTGGTTCGCCATCCGCCGCGCCGACTCCCTCGAAATTCGCGCCCAATGGAACGCGCCTGCCGTAACCGAACTTGTCCTTTCCATAGATGCCCACTCTCTCCTGCGCCGCATGAACCGCAACCTCACGCCCGTCACTGTCCAGCGCGGCGACCTGCTGTGGGCGCAAATTCCGCATAAGGGATTGAAGTCAAGCACCCAAGCCTGGCTTTGCGTCCCGCTGGTCATCGGTCAGCGGTTGATTGGCGCGGTGGGCATGTGGCGTTCCTCCGCCTTCAAAGCGGAGGAGTGGAATCGCCTCGTGGACCTGGCGAATCAGATTGCGCCGGCGCTCGAAACGCTGATTACCTTTGCCGAGATGGCGGGACATTTGCGCCGCCTTGCCATGCTGAACGACTTTGCCCTCACTGTCTCCACCGGGCGCAGCCTCGACCAGATTGCGAAGCGTCTGTTTGCCTTGCTTTCGCGGGCTTTCGGCACCGAGTTGATTGTGCTGGATTTGTTCTCTTCCAACGAACAGGTGCTTCAGGAATATCGCATGGAAAGCGGAAACCTGGTCTCCATCCTGCGCGGCGCGGAGGATCACCCGCTCTCCCGCCTGTTGACCAGCGACCAGATGATGCGGTTGAGCGATGCCCAGGCAGAATCGGCGCTGCCCCTCTATCATGGTGCGCTTTCCGGCATCTATGTGCCGTTGCGCCTGCGTGGTCAGCCCATTGGAGCGTTGAGCGTGGAGAGCCGGCGGCAGAACGCCTTCAGCCCCTACGATGAAAGCCTGTTGATTGTGCTTGCCAGTCACCTTGCCAGTCTGGCGGATTACACGCGCGTCCGTGAAGAAGCGGAGGGGAGGGCGCGCAACCTGGGGGTGATTCATGAAGTCGTTCAACAGATTGTCGGGTTGACCGATCCGCGTCAGGTGGCGGAATCCACTGCCAGCCTGCTGGCGCGATATTTTTCTTATGAACTTACGGCGGTTTTCATCGCCGATGAAAACGGCAGCCTGACCATCGGCGGCTTTGGCGGCGTCAGCCCAAATGTGGTGCGGCGGGCGATGAAATCCATCACCTATCCGCTGCGGGGCGGCATTAGCGGCTACGTCTTCGAAAGCGGACGCGGTGTGCTGGTCAACGACGTGCTTCAGGACGAACGCTATACGCCCATCAAAGGCTGGCAGGCTGGCTCCGAGATGTGCGTCCCCATCCGCGATGCCTCGAAGGTGCTGGGCGTCATCAACGTAGAGAGCAGTTCGCGCAACGCCTTCACGCACAACGATTACATTGCCCTCGAGTCGCTGGCGGGTATTCTGGCGGCGGTCATCACCAGCGCCGACCAATACCAGCGCCTGCAAGAGACCATCTACCAATTGCGCGAAACCGAAATGGAACTCAACGCCCGCATGGAGGCGCAGCGGCTGGCAGAAAACCGCCTCGTCCAAGCCGCCAAACTGGCGGCGGTGGGCGAGATGGCGGCGGGCATCGCTCATGAGTTGAACAATCCTCTCACCTCGGTGACCGGTTTCGCCGAACTCGTCATGAACGACCTGCCTGCTGATTCGCCTCTGCGCGCCGACCTTGACCTGGTCATCCGCGAGGCGCGCCGCGCGCGCGACGTGGTCCGCCGCCTGCTCGATTTTGCCCGTCAGAGTGAGAGCGCCCGCGCCAATGCCTCCTTGAACAAAGTGGTCGAAGACGTGGTGGCGCTCACGCGCCATCTCCTCCACACAAACGGAGTAGAATTACGCCTAAATTTGCAGGAGGATTTACCCTGGGTTTCCATGGACGAAAATCAAATGAAACAAGTCCTGCTCAATCTTGTTCACAACGCCCTGCAAGCCATGCCGGGCGGCGGGGAGTTGGAGATTCGGACCGCCGCTTTCCAAAAAGTAGGGCGTGATGGCGTCCTGGTATCGGTGCGCGATAGCGGCGTGGGCATTCCGCCGGAGATTCAGACGCGCATCTTCGAACCGTTCTTCACCACCAAAGCCAGCCGCGGCGGAACAGGCTTGGGACTTTCCGTCACCTACGGCATCGTCTCCGCGCACGGCGGCGAAATCGAACTCATCAGCCAGCCCGGCGCAGGCTCCACCTTCACCGTCTGGCTCCCGAAAGGATAGGGGATTTGCATGGAATCTGCCTCCGTACTTGTCGTTGACGACGAACCCGGCATCGCCTTGTTGTGCAACCGCGTCCTGACGCGCGCCGGTTACGAAGTCCAATCCGAAACCAACCCCCGCGCCGCCGTCGAGATTCTCGGTCAGCGCCGCTTCGACCTGCTGCTTGTGGACATCCGCATGCCCGAAGTGGACGGCTTCGATGTCATCCATCGCGCCAAACGCGCCCAGCCCGATATTGCCGTGCTGGTGATGACCGGCTTCGGCACCGTCGAGACCGCCATCCGCGCCCTGCGTCAGGGAGTGGATGGGCTGCTGCTCAAACCGTTCGAAAAAGGCGACGAATTGGTCGCGGCGGTGGAGCAGGCGCTCACCGACAACCGCCGCAAGCGCGAAACCGCCCGCGCCCAGGCGCTGCGTCCCCTCTTCGACGCCACCGAGCGGCTGTTCTCCGAGACCGACACCGAAAAACTCCATCCCCTCATCGTGGACACCATCTGCGAACACCTGCAATGTCCCAATGCCGCGTTTTACCAGGCGGAAGCAGATGGCTTTACGCTGGTCGCCAAACGAGGCAGTGTCCTGCCGCTGGAGAGTTTTGCCGGCGACCTCCTGCGCCGCGTGGCGTCAGATGGGAAACCGATCCTCGTCAACGCAACAGGACCGGGGGAGAAAGAGGCGCAGGCGCTTCTTTCGGACCTCAAACTGGGCGCCGCCATCCTCATCCCGATTGCACGCTCGGGCTTGAACGCCGTCTTGTTCGCCGCCAGAGACGCCGGCACCGCATCCTTCCGCGGCGCCGATTTGGAGTTATTCCACATCCTCGCCCGGCAGTCGCTGGTGGCGTTGGAAAACGCCCGCCTCTACGCCGACCTGCGCGCCTACGTGCGCAAAGTGGAAGAATCCCAACAGGCGCTGCTGCGCTCCGAAAAAATGGCGGCGGCTGGCAGGCTGACGGCTTCCATCGCCCACGAGGTCAACAACCCTCTGCAGTCCGTGCAGAACTGCCTGCACCTTGCCGGGCGCGAAGACCTGCCGGCAGAGAAACGCAAACAATACTTCGAACTGGCGCGCTCCGAACTCGAGCGCCTGATGAAAACCATGCACCGCATGTTGGACTTCTACCGCCCCGGTTCGGTCAAAATGGAAAAGGTGGATGTGCTGGAGCTGCTGAAGCACGTGCTCAGCCTCACCTCCCAACAGTTGGGGCAGCGGCATATCGAAGTCATCGCCGACCTGCCCGAATCCCTGCCGCCGGTTCTTGCGGTGAGCAGTCAGATTCAACAGATTTTCATCAACCTGATACTCAACGCCTTCGACGTGATGCCCGGCGGAGGCGCTCTCATGGTCCGCGCCAAAGCGCTGGAAAACGGCGTGGAAATTCAGTTCGAGGATACCGGTCCCGGCATCCCTGAAGAACTGCGCAATAACATTTTCGAACCGTTCTTCAGCACCAAAGAGGGCGGCACAGGCTTGGGGCTGACAGTGAGTTACAATATTGTCACCGCGCACGGCGGCACACTGGACATTGTGAAAGGAAACGGCGATGGCGCTTGTTTCCGCTTATTTCTACCCAAGGGAGATGTATCATGAAACCCAACATCCTTGTCGTTGACGATGAACCTGTCGCTCGTCAGTCGCTTTCGGACATCCTGCGTCTCGAAGGGTATGCGGTCAGCGCCGTGCCGAACGGACAGGCGGCGGTCGAATACGTCCGCACGCACCCCATTGACCTGATGGTGGTGGACTTGCGTATGCCCGGCATGGACGGGCTGGAGGTGGTGCAGGTGATCAACCAGATTTCGCCGGAGACGGAAGTCATCCTGCTCACTGCCTATGGCACGACCGAATCCGCCATCCAGGCGCTGCGCCTGCGCGTGCATGACTATCTGCTCAAGCCGGCGTCTCCCTCGCAGGTCATCAACAGCGTCAAAAAAGGACTGGCGCGGCGGGATGCCCGCCTGAAGGCAAAGGGCGGCACCGCCTCGGCAGATGTGGAAGAAGCGCCGCTCGAGTTTTCCCTCCCAGATGGCACGCGCGTTGACCTCTCCCGCCGCCTGATTCAGAAAAAAGACCAATTGATTCACCTGACACCCGCCGAGGGACGCCTCTTGCGCGTCCTCATCGAGAACCCGGGGCGCGTCTATACCCACCGCGAACTGGTCCTGCTGGTGCAGGGCTACGACACCTCCCAGCGCGAAGCCCCGGAGATTCTGCGTCCGCTGGTCAGCCGCTTGCGCCACAAATTGGACGCCTTCCCGGCGTTGGCGCGGGCAATCGTCAGCGTGAGGGGAACGGGGTATTTGTACGAAATGGAAAAATAGCATGATGCCACAGACCTCCGCTTCCAAGCCGGAGGTCTGTGATTTAATCCAATGTTACGCAATTTTCTTGTAAGCGGTCGTTCGAAATAGATTTTATGTGTAGGGGGCGTTCTCCCCTGCCGCCGCCTGCCAGGGCTGGTGTAATATCTCTTTCGGCGTAAGAGAACGCCGAGTACGCGCAAGAATTTCTAAAGAATTACGACCGGCTACATATTACGCAGTTTTCTCGTAGCGTGACATTCATGTCGCCTGAAAACACAAGGTAAAGCTCGCGCTACCGCCTAAGGTAAGGTTTAATGCCTGTAAAAATCGGAGGGGAAATCGGGCGGCTGCAGCCAGGATAAAAGTCCTTTGGTGTGAAGCGGGCGGCTGACCGGCTTCTCGAACCACACCAGCAGCAGGCTGACGCCCAATCCCGCTGTCCCCATCCATTGCCAGCGGGTGAGAGTCTCGCCAAGCAAGATATGACTGAATGTGATGGCAACCAGCAGTTCGGAGAGACCGAGCAGGGCGGTTTGCATTCCGCCGATGTTTTTGACCCCCAGAAAAAGCATCAGCCGCGAGCCGAAGGTGACTGCCGTCAGTCCCAGCACGGGCAGCCAGGGAGGGTCAAGCGGAGGCGGGGGGCTGGCAATGAAATAAGCGGGAACGACGACAGCGCTCATTGCCAGCAGAGTGTACACGGTCACGGTGGGGGCGGGAACGTCATACAGAACCCGTTGATTGACCGGCAAGTGCAGGGCGTAAAGCGCGGCGGAAATCAGCATGAAGACCACCCCGGTCAGATTGATGCTTCCCGAGTCGACCTTGGTGAGCAGAAACGCCGAAAAGCCCGCAATGACGATGCGGACGACGGTCAACTTCGAGGGCGGCTGTCCGTCCAGCTGCAGCCAGAACGCCACGAAGAAGGGATAGAGCGCATAGAGCATTTGCGCCACGCTGGCGTTCAATTTACTCAACCCCACATAGTAAAAGATCGAGCCAATACCGTTGAGTGCGCCAGCCAGAAGACATCCATATAACCCCGCCGGGTAAATGTACAAATACTGACGGCGGAAGAAGAGCATAAGCAGCACCAAAAGCGCGGTTGCCATGGTCGTGCGAAGCGCCACCACCGCATAGGGTGAAAACTGCCCCGCTCCCATGGCGGCTTTGCCGAACACAGGCGCCATGCCGATGAGCGCGGCGGAGAGTAGTGCGGCGCTGATACCTTGGGAGCGATTTTTCTTCGACAACTTGGCACCGGCTTTCGATGTGTGACGGCTGGCAATTGACTGCCCGCCGGTTCGAACGAAAAATCCCAGAAGGTTTTAGGCGCAATCAACCGTTTCTGCAAGTGAATTTACTGCAACCTTCGGGATCATTCGTTACTTGAGCAATGTCCGAACTTCTTCAAGAAACTCGTCGTTCAGGAAATCACCCTTGAGCATCAGAGACTGGATGCGTCCCTGCAGGCGGCTTTTCTCGTCCACGGTCAATTCCTTGGCGGTGGCAACGATAACGGGAATGTTGGCGGTCTCCGGCTGGCTGCGCAGCACGTCCATGACGGCGAACCCGTCCATTTCGGGCATCATCAGGTCGAGGATGAGCAGGTCGGGATGTTCTCGGTTCACCAGTTCGATGGCTTCGCGTCCGTTCACGGCTTCGTAAATTTCGAAATCGCCCTGTGACTGCAAAATGCGGCGGATGAGACGACGCGCCTCGGCTGTGTCGTCTGCCACCACCACGCGCGAGAAGCGGTTGGGGGTTACATTGTTGAGGGCGGAGAGCAAGCCCTCCTGCGGCGTCTCGGCTTCTGCCTGTTTATGGCGCAGGTCAATGTCGCGAGTCCAGCCTTCGCCGAACAGATACTGCTCAGCAGGCATGGTGTGACCGGTGCAATTTACCACGACCACATCATCCGGCTTGATGACGCCGGCGCGCACCAGTTTGAAGAGACCGGCAAAGGCGGTTGCCGAAGCGGGTTCGGCGGAAATGCCCTCCATCTTTGCCAGCACATGCATCGCACGGAACGACTCTTCGTCTGAAACGCTTTCGAAGACTCCACCGGTTTCGTTGACCTGTTTGCGCAGCATGACGTAGGTGCGCCCCGGATCGCCGGTTGCCAGGGTCTCGATGCGTGTTTTGGGCGAGCGCACCGGCTCGGCTTTTTCGAGACCCTTGCGCCAACTCTCCACCATGGGGGCACAGCCGTCCACTTGAATGGGCGCCAAGGCGGGGATGCGGTCTATCAGCCCCAGCGCCTTCAGTTCGCGGAATCCCTTATACACCCCGAGCGGACCCAGCCCGCCGCTGATGGATTGAACGTACCAGTCGGGCGTGCGCCATTTGGGATGTTCCTCTGTGGAGCCTGGAAGCAGCCCGTTTTGCAGGGTCAGTTGTTCGGCGATTTCGAAGGCAAGCGTTTTCATCGCTTCCACGGCTGTGACTGTGCGCGCGCCCATATCCTGATACAAGCCGCGCTGACGGGCAAACTCCGCCGCCATGATTTTTGCCTCATCATAGGAGCCGGTGATTTTGACCACCTGACTCCCGTACAAGGCGATTTCACGCATCTTAACTCCCGGAACGAGGCTGGTGACAAACGCCCAGAGTTTGATCCCCGCCCGAGCCGCATACGCCGAAAGCGAGATGGCGACATTGCCGGTGGATGCGGCGACCATTTCGGTGATGCCCGCCTCTTTCAGCGCGGCAATGGTCAGCGCCGCCTGCCGGTCTTTGAAGGAGGAGGTCGGTCCCTGGCGTTCATCCTTGATGTACAGGTTTTTCAGTCCCAGCATCATTCCCAGGTTGACGGCTTTGATGAGCGGCGTGCCGCCCTCGCCAAGCCGCAGGCTGGGATTGGGGTTGTGGATGGGCAGGAGCTCCTTGTAACGCCACAAGTCGAACTCCCGGTGTTTGAGCTGCGAGGGGAAGGTCTTTGCGACCTCCGCCATGTCATATTCGGCTTCACGCCACTGACTGGAGCAATTGGGGCATTGCATGGAACTGGGCGTGAAGGGGGCGGCGTGCCCGCAATCGAGACAACGAATCACAAATGACATTGAATGTTTTTATCCTTTTCGTCGCTGTGTCCTCCCGCAGACGCCAGCAAAGCAGTTTTTGAAGTGTTGTTTTCCTGAAAGGTTCAGCCGCCGATGCGTTTGAGCGCCTTTTCAATCGTGGTAATCAAATCGTTTTCGTTGAGCGAACCTTTGGCGATGAGCCGCTTGCCGTACTCGGCAAGTTGTTTATGTTGTTCATTGGTCAGCCCGCCGCCGCTGACAACCAGCACGGGTATGTCGCGCAGCGCCGGCTCTTCCCGCAATTTTTCGAGGATCATGAAGCCGTCCATTTCCGGCATGAAAATGTCGAGAATGACAGCGTCTGGCGGGTTGGTGTTGAGGATTTCCCAGCCGCGGCGTCCGCCTTCGGCAAGGATGGCTTGATATTTGCCGTGTTCGGTCAGAATCTTTTCGATGAGCCGCAGGTCGTTGGGGTCATCGTCAATCACCAGCACGCGGCGGATTTTGCCGTTTTTGTTGAGACGGTCCAGCGCATGGACGAGGTCTTCCTCGAGGATGGGCTTGACGAGGTAATCTGCCGCGCCGAGGTTGAAGCCCTTGTCGGTTTGTTCGACGATGGAGCAGATGATGACGGGAATGTCCCTCGTGGCAGGATCAGATTTGAGGTCGGTCAGAACCGACCACCCGTCCACGTTGGGCATCATGATGTCGAGGGTCACGGCAAAGGGCTTGATTTCCTTCACTCGTTCCTTCGCCCGGGCGGGTTCGGTCAGCGCGACGACGTGGTATCCCTGCGGGGAGAGATAGCGTTCGTAGAGGCTGATGACCTGCGGGTCGTCGTCAATGGCGAGTACGATTTTCCTGTCGGAGGGGATTTCGTCGGTTGGCTGGCGGAAGAGCGGCAGGGTGAACCAGAAGGTGGAGCCTTTGCCTTCCTCGCTCTCGACGCCGATGCGCCCGCCGTGCAATTGGACGAGGTTGGCGCAGATGGAAAGACCCAAGCCCGAACCGCCCGTTTTGCGGGTGGCGGAACCATCCACCTGCGAGAACGCCTTGAAGAGTTTCTCCTGTCCTTCCGGGGAGATGCCGGGACCGGTGTCGGTCACTTTGATGAGCGCTTCGAATTTTCCGCTGGGCGCTTTATGGACGGATGTTTCGACGGTGATGTACCCTTCATCGGTGAATTTGGCGGCGTTGGAAATCAGATTGAGCAAAATCTGACGCACGCGCATGGTGTCGCCGCGGATGGTGGGCATTTCCGGCGGGACCTTTTCGATGAGTTGGATGGGCTTTTCCTTGACAAGTCCCTTGGCGGTCGAGAAGACGCTGTGAACCATCTCGGCGAGGTGGACTTCCTCGAAGTTGAGTTCCATCTTGCCGGCTTCGATGCGCGCCAAGTCGAGGATGTCGTTGATTAAGCCGAGCAGGTGCTGTCCCGAGTTGTAGATGGCAGTCAGGTCCTGCTGCTGCATGTCGGTGATGGGACCATCTATGCCTTTGAGGATGACGCGCGAGAAACCGATGATGGAGTTCAACGGCGTGCGCAGTTCATGGCTCATGTTGGCGAGGAACTGGCTCTTGAGTTTGTCCACTTCCTGAAGGTTTTTGATGAGTTCCTGCGATTCGAGGTAAAGAGTGGCGTTGTTGATGGCAACGGCAACCTGGTCTGCGAGGGATTGAAGCACAGAGATGGCGTCGGGGGTGAATGCGTGCGGCTGGGTGGATTGGATGTCAATTACGCCGAGCGTCCTGCCGCTGACCTTGAGCGGAATGGCGGCTTCAGACTGGGTATCGAGCAGCAGAGGGTTGGGCTGGTAAAGGCGGTTGGTAGCGACATCGTTGATAAGGACGATTTCGCCGCTTTCCACCGCTTTTCCGATCACGGTTTGCGAGCCAACGGCGACCTTGTATCTTTGTGCCTTCATCTTTTCGCCGGCGCCGCCCGTTGCTTCGCGCAAAATGACGTGGTAACCATCTTCGTCCATCTGGTAGATGGCGGCGAAGTAGAAGCCCAGGCGGTCGCTGACCAGGTTGACGGTCTGGGTGAAGATCGTGTTCAGGTCGAGGGTGGAGGTGACGAGCCGCCCGATTTCGGCGGACGCGGCAAGGTAGGTGTTACGGCGTTCCAGGGCTTCTCTGGCTTGCAGGCGTTCAAGGGCGGCGGCTGTCTGGGCGGCAATCGCTTCGAGGATGTCGGCGTGGTTGTCGGTAAGGCGGATGGCAGGGTCATAGGTTTGGATTGCCATGACGCCTCGTACCACACCGCCGCTTTTCAGCGGGACGCCGAGCCAGTCTACGCTGGGGGCGCCGTCAGAGACGATTTCGCCGCTGGCTTCGAGGTCGGCGAAAATTTCAGGGGTTGTGCGAAGGCGTTTCCCCGAGCGGATGACATAAGAGGTGAGTCCGCGCCCCAATTTGCGCGGCGCCCAGTCTTCGTCGTATTCGTCTGCGTGGTAGGGGAAGGTGATTAAATGCGTATCGGGGTCGTACAACGCCACAAAGAAATTTTTGGCAGGCAGAATGGGGTGAATGGATTCATGAACGGTGCGGAACAGTTCCTCCGCCGATTGCGCCATTAACGCGCTTTCGGTGATGTGGGTGATGGCAGCTTGCGTGAGTTCGTTGACCTTGCGGTCGGTGATGTCGCGCGCCACCCAGAAGACCTGAGTCTCGTTCAGCCGCGAGACGTTGGCGTCGAACCAGAAGCGGATGCCTTTGATCTCCAGCGGATATTCGATGCGCACAATCTCATTACTATTGAGTGCATCGTGGATGGCTTTCATGAACGGCTGGTACAGTTCCGGCGGCAACACCTCGCGAATGTTTTTTCCGACCATTTCGTCGGGCGGGCGCACCAGCAGGGATGGGTTGGTCGGCGCGATGCGGACGTAGGTGCCATCCTTGTCGTACACGATGATGACATCGTTCATGGAGGCGAACAGCGCGCGCAATTCCGCTTCGGAACGCTGGGTTTCCTGGAACAGGCGGGCGTTTTCGAGTGCAAGCGCAAGCTGGTCGGTCACCTGGCGAGCGAGGAGTTGGTCCTCTTCCGTCCAGGCGCGTTGATTGGTCTCGTCGAGGACTTGCAGGGTCGCCCAGGTGTTGGCACTCAATTTGAAGTCCAGCGCTAGAGCGGTTTCCGTGCGGGACGCCGCTTCGATCGAGCGGACAGTGGGGCGTTTTGCTGGGGACCTGGTCTCAGGAGGAACAGCCGCAGGCTGTTGAGGCGCGCCGGCAGGAGCGACCGCCTGAGGTTCGACGCTCGGTTCTTCGTGCTTGATGTCTTCGAAGAGTTTGTCAAGCCGTTTGGCGAGCGGTTTCTTCTTTGGCATATTCAATCAACTCCTGAGCAAGAACACGGTACTGTTGTGAGCCGCGGCTAGTGGGTTTGTAGTGAATGATAGGCACGCCGGCAATCGGGCTTTCCCTGAGTTTGGTGTCAATTTCGATGACGGTGGTAAAAACGCCCTGACCGAAGGTGGCTTGCAATTGTTCGAAAATGTTGCGATGGGTGCGGTTGCGGCGGTCGAGCAGTGTGACTAGAATACGGTAGGCGAGAGCGGGGTTGACTTCCTGGCGGATGCGGCGGATGGTTCCCATCATGTTCCTCAGGGCATAAGCGGAGAAGTATTCCGCCTGGGTGGGGATGATGAGCAGGTTTGCGGCGGCAAGCGCGTTGAGGGTAATCGCACCGAGGGCGGGCGGGCAGTCGAACAAAATGTAGTCGTAGGGTAGCGCTTCGGCTTCCAGCGCGCTGCGCAGCGTGGTCAGGTAATGGGTGCGCATGGGCAGGAACTGCTCGGCATTTTCGATTTGAAAACTGGATGGGACAAGGGATAGGTTGCGAATCTCGGTAGTGCGAATGGCGGTTTTGAGCGCAGCGCCTTCGATGAGCACATTTGCCGATGTAATGCTTGCCTCGTCTGTTTCCAAGCCGAGCGCCAGCGAGAGATTCGCTTGGGGATCGAGATCCACCAGCAGGACGCGGTAATTCAATTCGGCAAGCGCCGCGCCCAGCGAAAGGGTGGAGGTGGTTTTGGCGACGCCTCCCTTTTCGTTCGACATTGCGATCGCGTATGCCATATTACTTGTCCTTTCCGTCTGCAGACTTGGGCAGGATCTCCACGCGGGTGGCACCAAGCGCCTGACGTAGTTCCTGCAGTGCGGTTTCGATCATGGCTTGCGGGTCGTGGTGGCTTCGTATCTTGCTGGTGATTTCGGAGACCAGCCGTTCGCGTTCGGCGCGGCGGGTGGTCTCTTCGAACAGGCGTGCGTTTTCGGCAGAGAGCGCCACACGTTCCGCCACTGCTTGGATGAGGTCCTTTTCGTCCGTTCCCCATTGGGATGCAGAGGGGGATTGGACAACCAGCCTGCCGATGACTTCGCCGCGTAATTCGATCGGGACGACAATCGAGGTTGGCTGTGCCGCATTGGTCTTTTTCTTTTCTGACGACTGTATCTCCAAGCGAATCGGCTCGGTGATGGGAGATGATCCCATGGCGCCGTAACGGTAGCCGACCAGTTTCTGGCTGTGCGGCAAACGCTTCCACGCCTCGCGCGTGGACTGGCGCATGAGCGTTTGCAGTTCGTTGAGAGTGCGGTTGGATGCTTCGAACAGGCGGGCATTTTCGATGGCAAGGCTGACTTGTTCGGCAAGCAGGCTGAGGGTTTGCACGTCTTCGTCGGTGAAGGCGTTCACTTCCGTGCTTTGTACGTCCAATGCGCCGATGACCTTGCCGCCGCTGAACAGGGGCAATGCCATTTCGGAGTGGGTGTCGGGGAGGTCGGGGTTGTTGAAGAAGACGGCATCCGCTCCCACGTCGAGGGCGATGCGCGGTTTTCCGCTGGCGGTGACGCTTCCCACGATGCCTTGTTCGCCCACTTTGAGACGGTGTTGTCTTGCCAGCATTTTCTGTCCGCCTTCGCTGTTGGCTGCGGCGAGAACGGCGTATTCGTTGTTTTCGTCGAGCAGGAAAATACCAACGTGGTAGAAGCCGTACTTTTCGCTGATGACCGATGCCACATGCGGCAGGAGTTCTTTTGGATTGCGAACAGAAGCGATGGATTGAGCAACCTGTGCCATTGCTTCGAATTGCGCTCCGCGGCGGCGAAGGTGGGCGTTTGCCGCTTCGAGTTCTTGTCCGCGTTGTTCCACTTCGCGCGTGCGTTCGGCGACGCGGGTCTCCAGCGAGGTGATGGATGCTTTGAGTTCCGCCGCCATGGCGTTGAGAGTGGATGCGAGGGTTCCAATTTCGTTCTGTTCGACCACTTCGGCTCTTACATCCAGGTTGCCTTTTGCCATTTCTTCGGCGGTGTGGGTGAGAGAGAGTAGCGGTGCGGTCAGGCTGTTGCTGAAACTGCGCGTGGCAAGCAGTGTCAACCCAAAGATGCCGAGGACAACGAAAATGCTGATGCCCAACGCATTGCGATTTTCGCGCTCGAGCTGCTGACGGGCTTCCAGGGCTTTGGCGAGCATTTCATCCACCGGTACGACGATTGCCAGGCTGAACCCCACGCCTTCCACCGGGCGATAGACGACAAAACGGTTCACGCCATTGAGGTTGATTTCTGTCAACCCGCTGCCGCCGGCTGTCATTGAGGGGAGAACAGTTTGCAGTTTTGCGGCAGTGGCGCCCAGGTTGGTGGTGGTCAGTTTGCCGCCCAAGGGGAGCAGATTGGGGCTGATTTTCAAGTCGGTGTAGCCTGCCTGCGGCATGGCAATCAGCCGCCCGTCACGGTCAATGAGGAAGGCGTAGCCGCTTTCGCCGATGCGAATATTGCCGACGATTTCGGAAATCTTGGTCAGTTGAATATCTTGTGCCACAACACCTGCCAGCCTGCCGTTCGCGTCGTACACCGGCGCGCTGTTGGTGATGACGATTCCGTTCAACGCAGCATCCAGGTATGGCTCCGACCAGACCGCGCCGCGGCTGGGGTTTGCTTCCGGTCCTGCCGCCGTATACCAAGGTCGGGCGGTGACATCAAAGTCGGGCGGGACGATGGCGGCAAGGTCAATGTTGGGGTAGTAGAGGGTGTAGCCTGTGGCACTGCCAAAGTAGACGGCAATGACATCTGGATTGGCTTGGAGGATGGAGGGAGCCAGCAGGTCCATGTGGCGGATGGCGTTGAGCTCAGCCAGCATGGAGTCGGACGGTTCGACTGCGGCGGGGATGAAGACAGAGCCGCTTTCGGTGTTGGGGTTGTCCCAACTGCCTTTATCGTTTCTGGTGAGCGATGCGCCGGCGTCCCAAAACGTTCCCGTGCCGAAGGTTCGGCGATTTGCGAGGAGGTTTTGGTCGTATTCTCGAAGAGAAAGGACGCCTGCCTGCAGGACGCTGAAAAAGTTCGATAAGGTTTCTGCCTGACGGTCTGCTGTGATGGCGAGCAGATTTTCGGCTTCGCTGCGGGTGGTGGCGTCCAAACGTGCGATCAGGGCAGCGTGAGTCTGTTGAATGCGGATGTATACAAACGCGCCCATGATGGCAAGTGCCAGGAAAACGATTACGATACTGCCTCGAAGCAGCCTGTTGCGGATGGAGGCGCGTCCTGAAAACAGTTGGGGGAGATGGCTGGTGGTCTTCGCTGGATCTGTCATTCGTTACCTTCTCCGTCTGCGTCACCAAATTGGATGATGACATCCGAACCCGGGAGGGCGCGTCCTAGTTCTTCGACGGCGGTTTGCAGCACGTTGCGCATGTTGATGGATGCTCCAATTTTGGCGGAAACTTCACCGATTTTGGCTTCTTTGGCGGCGCGGCGCTGCGACTCGCGCAGGAGACGGGCGTTATCGAGGGCGAGGGCGAGCCGTTCGACAATGGCGTTCAGGGTCTGTATTTCTGTTTCCGTCCACTTGCCTTGATCAATGTGCTTGTATGTGCGTAAAGCACCCAAGACGACGCCGCGGACTTTGATTGGAATAAGCAGTATTTGAATGGTGCCTGACGACTGCTCATTTACAGCAAGGGTGATTTCGCCCCTTTCCAGGGTGCGGCGCATGGCATCATCCAAAGTAGGGGAGGTGTGTGTAATGCTGCGACCATCAGCGCGGATGGCAAGGCGGGTATCCGGCTGCCCCGCCATTGCGCTCCATGCCGCCTGCGTTTGTCTGACGGAAAGACGCTGCAGGCTTTCGATGGCTGCCCGGCTTTCGACAAACAGGCGGGCGTTTTCCATGGCAACGCCAATTTGATCAGCCAGAATTTGGAAGATGGCGAGATTGTCTTCGTTGAAGAAATTGGGTTGATCACTCTGAATGCTGAGCGCGCCGAGGGTCTGTCCACGCGCCCGCAGGGGCAAGGCGGCTTCGGAGCGGGTATTGGGGAGTTCGGGCGGGCGCAGACGTACTTCGTCCAATTCCGCCTGTTGGGCAATGCGCGGACGGTTGTTGGCAATACTCCAGCCAATCATGCCGGCACCCACGCGGATGCGATGGCTTCGCGCCAGCATGGCGCGTCCCGCCTTGCCGGTGCCGGCGCGCAAGTTTGCCCATTCGCCGCTGCCGTCAAGTTCGAAGAGACCAACGTAATAAAGCCCGAAACGTTCCTGAATCAGATCCACTGCCTGCTGCATCAGTGCTTGCGGATCGAGTGTAATGGCAATGGCGCGTCCCACTTCGGCGGTGCCTTGCAGGTAGGAGGAGCGCAGTTCCAAGTCGCGGGTACGCTCGGCGACGCGCTGTTCCAGGGTGGCGATCAGATCGCGCAGACGGGAGGTCATTTCGTTGAAGGCATGTGCCAGGTCGCCGATTTCGTCGCGCGTATCCACTATTGCTTGCTGTGTCAGGTCTCCGGCGGTGATCTGTCGCGCCGTCTCTGTGAGGCGTAGAATGGGGTTGGTGAGCAGGCGGGAAAGCCCCAGTGACATGTAAGCGGCAAGGATGGCGGCGCTGATGGCAAGCAGAATGCTTCGGTTGATTTGCCGATTGATAGGGGCGAGAAATACTTGCTGCGGCTGGGCGAAGATGAGCGTCCATGGTTGTTGATTCAATCGGACGGCTACCGCCTGCTGGCGGACGCCTTGTACATCGGTTACCTCGAAGAAGGGCTGGCGGTCGGCTTCTCTCAGGCGCTTTTCCACTTCGGGCAGGTTAATTGTGAATACCGCCGCGTCGCCGGCGGGGTAGCGACCTTCGTTTTGCCATGCTGACAACAGTTTGGCGTCCAAGGGAACGAGTGACTTGAAAATGGTATCGGCGTAAGTACCGTGTGCCAGAATCACATGGTGCTCGTCGAGCAGGACAGCAAAGGATTTTTCTCCTGCCAAACCGCTGTTTTGAACGATCATTTGCTGAAGGAAGGATGCGCTATATCGGGCGCGCAGCACGCCAACGATGGCGTTGTTCTCGTCGCGCACGGGCGCGGAGAAGTAGAGGCTGTTTTCCGAATACCAAACCGAGAAAATCGGCAAGCCGTCCTGTACCGGTTTTTGGAAGTAATCGCGCCGGCTTTCGTCTTTGCCAATTTCATTGCCTTCCGTGGATATCAGCACATGCCCCTGCATGTTCAGCAGAGCATACGAAGAAATGAAGATGGGGTTTTTGTCTTTGTAGGAAAGAAGCGTGCCGGTCACTTCTTCCACCTTGCGGGGAGCGTCGGCGTCTTGTGGGGAGAGGGAGAGGAATTCGGGCAGAATGGGAGTTTGCGCCTCCGCCCGCATGGCGGTGAGGGTGGAGAGGATGAAGTTGTCAATGGAAGCCGCAGTGCTTTCCGCGGCATTATACAGGGAGGCTTGGGCAGTCTGCAGCAGGGTGGCGCGAGTGTAAAAGATGTGAAGCCCGGAGACAAAGGCGACCGTCAGAATTACGAGGCTGGCGATGAGGGCGGTGGTCTTGGCGCGCAGGGTCAAATGGCTGAAGAATCGGAAGAAGAAAATGACATAGAGCAGGATGACCGCTATAATCAGACTGCCAATGCCAAAAACGAGGGGAGTGGGTAGAGGAATGCGCTCGAAGGGCCAGATTTGATCAGCCGCCAAATTGATCAATGCGCTTGCCAGGGCAGAATAAATGGCGCGGTTACGTTCTCTCGACTTTGAAAATGCAATTAAGGCGATAAGGACAATGAGGAGAATAATTGCAGGGGCAAACAGCAGGGAGGCATTTGAAAAAACGGTGACGGGAGCAATAAAGACAAGGTCGCCGCCCAGGATGAGCATCCACACCGCCTGATGCAGGTGACCCGCGCGCAGACGCAGGAGCCCTCCCGCTGCGAAGAGTGTAAGTACGAGAGTGGCGCCTCCCATCGCAAGGTAGCGCCATTCGTTCAGCAAAACGGCAAGCGCGAAATAATAAAGTGCCGCCAGCAGAGAGGCGATGGCTGCGGTAATCAGTATGGAGCGCGCATTACGGTTGATGTCCATGTCAATCGTCCAGAGGCGTGCGGAGTTCGAATGCTCCGCACGCCTTTTTTGAGAAGTTTACGGAATAAATGCCATTACAGAAAGCGGCGTGCCTGAGCCGTCCTTGAGGCGCAGGATGCCCAGCACGAGGGTTGTGCCGGTGGGCGGAAGTTGGTCCAGGTTGGTCAGGCATTCCAGAGCGATGGCGTTGCGCTCGGCGATTTGGACGTTGGTGGCAAAGGTTTCATCCTGACCGGGGTCCACGCCGTGGGTGTCAATGCCCATGCCGGCAGCCTGTCGTTCATCGAAAAGAAAACGGGTGGTTTCGCCGTCGAAGCCGGGGAAGTGCAGCCCGCCCTCTGCGTCTTGGTTGAAGAAGGCGGCTGGGTCGTTCCATTTGTCCTGCCAGCCGGTGAAGAGGATGACCAGACTTCCGGCTGGTATCCTGCCATGTTCCTTCTCCCACGCCAGCACGTCGTCCACCGTGAGAGCGTAATCGGGATTGGCGGCGGCTTTGTCGCGGATGTCAATCACCACAGCGGGGACGACCAGCGATTCGGGCGGATAGGCGTCAATGCCCTGACCGTTTTCCACGAAACTGTTGGAGGCGTTTATGTGCGTGCCGCTGTGTTCTCCGATAGAGAAGCGGCGCAAGTAGTAGCCTTCTGTGGCGAAGTCGGCTACTTTCTCGAACTCCACTGGCGGGTCGCCGGGCCAGAGCGGGATGTTTGGATCAATGACCTGGCTCAGGTCCACTACCCGAGAATAGGAAATGGTTTTCTGCTCTTTCTGACCGCCGCTTCCGCAGGCGGTGAGTGCCAATGCGGTGATGAGCAAAATAACGATGAAGGCGGTGCGTTTGTACATGGTTCAGGCGTCCTCCTTACGATGGTATGGTTTTTTGTGGCAGGTTGGGCAGGTTTACCCGACCTGCTTTTCACGATAAACCGGTTTACGGCTGCGGCAGAAAGGACGGATCGAGCATTTGATTGATGTCTGGGCGCGTGGTCAGGATGCCACTGTCCACAAGCGATTGCACGTAGAGTTGCGTGGTGTAGTAGATGGAGGTGGTATCGCTGCCGGGGTTTTGGGCAAAGGCGGCGAGGTTATCTTCCAGGTTGTAGAGGCGCACACCCTCGAAGGAGATTTCTTCCGGTGCCATGCCGCTCAGTTTGGCAATGCTGGCAATTGCCTCCTCGGGGTGCGCTTTGGTGAATTCCACTGCCTCCAGCCAGGCGGCAAGGAAGGCACGAACGTCATCGGGGCGTTCGCGCAGGACTGAGGTGCGCATTACGAACAGGTCCGGGATGAGACCGGGCGTTTCCGCGCTGGTGAAGATGATGTGCTGTCCCTTTTCGATGGCTTGCGATGTGGCGGGTTCCCAAGTGTGACCGGCATCTATCACGGTGGGAATGGCGTCTGGCACGGCTTCGGCATTGATGTCCACAAACTTCACCTCGGCGGGCTTGATGCCATAATTTTGCAGCATTTGCAGTACAAAGAGTTCGCCAAAAGTTCCAAACGCCATGCCAATGCGCTTGCCCCGCAAATCGGCGGGCGTTTGGATGTCGGAGGTTGCCACCACCTGGTCGGCGCCATCGGAGATATCGGTGATGAAGATGGCATGCAGGTTGTCGTTGTTGTAAATCGGTATCAGGTCGCCGACGACGAAGAATCCTCCGTCAATTTTTTCGGCTGCCATATCGGGAATGGCGTCGTCGAAGACCTCGTAGCGCACCGGCTCGACCTGGACGCCGTGTTTTTCGAAGATTCCCTGGTCTTTCGCCACCAGCAGAATCCAGTCGCCGGGCCAGTAGGTCCATTCGATGCGCAAAGGCGGACGCGGCGCCTCCGGCCGGAACGAACAGCCGGGGCTGATCAGCGTCAGCAAAAGAAGGACGGGCAATAGAAAACGGACTGATTTCATGTGAGCTTCTCCATTTCTGTTTCAGTTGGCGGCGGTGGAGGGTTTAGTTGGATGGTTACTTCGGGCAGACGAAGAGCGTGCTGGGTTTCCGCCGCGGCAACGCGCAATAGAACCTCGATATCTGGTGTTTCCTGCAAGCGTGCGGCGATTTGGTTAATGGTACGTTCGATTTCAGCACGCTGCTGGGTGGATTTGAGCAGCAGCGACGTTTCGAGTATCAAGGAAAGGCGGTCTGCCACTGCCTCAGCCAGGTCCACTTCATCTTCGTCCCATTCGTGTTCGCCGCGGGTGCGAATGTCGAGTACGCCAATCACCTCCCCGCGCAGGCGGATGGGGACAGCAAGCGTGGCGTTCATTCCATTTTCTGTGACGGTCTGCTTTTCGACCAGCGCTTTTTGGTTGTAGGGGGTCATCCACGGGCGGTGCAGGGGGGCAGCCTCGTCTTCGGCAACTCTAAAGCCGATTTTTGTGCCCTCCGCACGCAGAATGCGCCAGGCGTCTTTTAGATAGACGCCAGATGCTTTTTGGGCTTTTTCGAGCAGTTCCTGCATGGTTTCGTAGGAACGGGCGTTCTGAATTGCCACCGCGATCTGGTCTGCAAGGATGTTCAACAAGCGAACGTCCTCCTCCTGGAAGGCGTTCGGCTGTGTACTCTGTACATCCAGAACGCCAATGACCTGTCCGCCGATGATGAGGGGTAATGCCATTTCAGAGCGGGTTCCGGGCAGGTCGGGGTTGTCGAAATACGTCGCGTCTGCTCCCACGTCCAGGGCGATGCGCGGGATGCTGACCGCTGCTGCATAGCCGACAATACCGCTCCGCCCTATCTTGAGTTTGTGCCCGCGGGCAAGCATTCTTTGTCCGCCTGGGCTGTTGGCGGCGCGCAGCACCGCGTATTCGCGGTTGTCATCCACCAGGAAAATGCCGACGTGATAATAGCCCATTCGTTCACTAATGGCGGTTGTGATGCGCGGGAGCAAGGTTTGCAGGTTTTCGATGGAAGTGGTGGCTTTGACGATCTCTGAAATGATTTCGAGCTGGCTGGCGCGTTTTTCGAGCAAGTCAACGGTCTGTCGAATTTCTTCGTTTTGTGCGGACAGGCTGGCAGTTTGTTGCCGCAGTTGTTCTTTATCTGCCTGCAAAGTATCCAGCAGATTGTTGAAACTTTCGATGACACGGTTGAGTTCACGGATGCCGGTGCGCAGTTCCAGCCGTTTGCCGGTTTCTCGAACGTTGGCAGTGGCTTTGGCAAGTTCCAGCACAGGGTCGGCGATTTGTATTCCAGCCAGCCAGCCCAACCCTGCCGCGCCCATTGCGGATGCCAGAAATAGCAGCACAAAGGTGCGGAAGAATTCCTGCTGCTGGGCAAGGATGTCTTGTGCCAGAATATCCACGCCGACAATGCCCTCCACCTGCCCGTCGGAGCGATAGATCGGGGCATAGGCGGTTAGATAAGTGCCGAATTCATCGGTGTAGAAATCTGTTTCGGCTGTCGGTGTGCGTATCGCATCGAAATTTTCCAGGAGAAATTTGCTCGGGTTTTCGTAAACCGTGCCAACTGCCACCGGCTGATATTCCTCTGACGTGGCGCCGGGGTCGTGACCGGCATCGAGAACAAAGTAGATTTCACCTGCTTTGTTCTTGCGCATGGTGTACACGTACAGAATTTCCGGGTCGGTGGCGGCAATAGCAAAGCCTTTGGCTTGAAGTTCCCGGTAGATGTCGGTGTTCATATCGGCGGGGGTCTGTAGTTGCGCATGGGCATCGCCGTTGATTTGCAGGGCGGCATTGGCGGCGAGGGCAGTCAGTTTGTTCTGCTTCTCGCGGAATAGATGATTGCGGGCTTGCAGATAGGAAAGCGACACCGCCAAGGCGCTTGCCAGAATGCCAGCGATGGCGAAGCCAACGGCAAGGCGGAAACGCAGGCTGGTCAGGCGCTCGAAAAGGACTTTCATCTCATTCTCCTTTCCAGCGCATCGCTTTGCAGTTGGACGACGACCTCGGTTTCCGGCAGGGCGCGTTTGAGTTCAAGCGCCGCTGCCTTGAGCAGTTCTTCTACATCGCTCAGTGCACTGATTTTTGCGGAAATTTCGCCGATGGCGTGTTCCTTTGCGGCGCGTTTCTGGCTTTCGGCAAGCAGGCGGGCATTTTCCATGGCAATGGCGGCGCGTTCGAGGATGGCATTGACGATGTCCAGTTCGTCCTGGTCCCATTGACGATTGCCGGGGGCGCGTATATCCACAGAGCCAATGGTCTGCCCGCGCAGTGTAATGGGGATGGACAACATCGCACCTCCCGCTCCCGCCTTGAGCGGTTTTGCGGACTGAAGTATTTCCTGAGCCTCTTTGCTGTTATTGACGCGCAGCAGGAAGGTTTGGGCTCCCGTATGGCGCACGCCGAGCAGTTTTTGTTGTTTGGTAAATTGCCTCCATCCTGTGCGCACAAACTGTTTCGAAAGTATCTCCGCCTCTGCCAGTGCCTGACGGGTTTCCTCGTTTTGTCTGGCGTTTTGAATGGCGATACTCACCTGGTCGGCGAGGATGCTGAGGGTGGTGATGTCTTCTTCGGTGAAGGCGTTTGGTTCTGTGCTTTGCACATCCAGCACGCCGATGACGGTTTCACCTGCCCGCAGGGGCAGGGCGATTTCGGAGCGGGTATCGGGGAGGTCGGGGTTGTTGAAGAAGACGGCATCCGCTCCGGTGTCCAGGGCGATGCGGGGTTTGCCGGCGCCGGCGGCATAACCGACCAGACCGGTCTCGCCGACTTTGAGGCGGTGTCCGCGGGCAAGCATACGTTGTCCACCGGGGCTGTTGGCGGCGCTGAGGACGGCATATTCTCCGGTGTTGTCAAGCAAAAAGACGCCTACATGATAAAAGCCAAACTCGCGGCTGATTGCCACGGTGATTTGTTTGAGCAGGCTGTCAAGCTCGAGGTTGGAACTGATGGTGCGCGCCACGTGAGCGATGGATTGGAATTTCTTTGCGCGTCGTTCGATGTTTGCATTGGCTTCCAGCAATTGAGCAGTGCGCTCCTCGACGCTTCGTTCCAGACCTTCGAGCGTGCCGCGCAGACGGGCGGTCATGGCATTGAACGCCTGCGCCAGTGTGCCGATTTCATCCTGCGAGCGGATGTCTGCCTGGGCGGCAAGGTTGCCTTCCAGGATTTGGTTGGCGGTTTGGGTGAGGCGCAGGATGGGGGCGGCGAGCACCTGACCCAACCCCAGGCTGACCGTCACTGCCGCCGCCAGCAGAAGAGTCATAATGATTGCGGCGCTGCGAACGGTTTCTCCAACTTGAGCGGTAATTTCGTTGCGGGTGACCGTCACGGGTTGGATCAATTCTTCCACTGGCACAATCAGCCCTAAACTAAAGGTGCGATTTGCCAGCGGAGCATAGGCGATGAAGTTTTCGACGCCATTAATTTCGGCGGTGATGATGCCGCTCCCGCCCGCAAGCATTCTGAGGGTGATTTGGCGTACTTCCAAGGGCAGGTTTCCATCGAAGATAGTTTGCTGGGGTTCTTCGTTCATTTCCAGCCGTTCTGGCTGCAAACCCATTAGTTCGTATCCCTGGGGCGGCATGGCAATCACATGACCATCGCTGTCCACCAGAAAGGCGTAGCCGCTGGCGCCTACTTTAATGGCATTGATTTGTTCGGCGATTTTTGCCAGTTGAAAATCCGCCGTCATGACGCCGAGGAACTCATCTTTGAAATAGACCGGCACTGAAACCGAGACGACCAACCCTCTGCCGGCCGGGTCCTGACGGGGAAAAGACCAGCGTGCGCTGCGATCTTTGTTGAAAAGCGGAGTTGCCACGCGGAAAGTAGGCTGGGCAGTGGCGTCGTAGTTGTGCGGCAGGCTTTCACCCAGGCGAATGTTGGGATAGTAGGTGATGATGCCGCGCTTATCGGTGAAATAGACCGCTGTAATCTGCGGGTTGTTTTCCAGCACGAACGGTGCAGAGAAATCCAGATAGGCAGTCACGTTCAATTCTCGAATCGCTTCATCTGTCAATTCAACCGTCGAAGGGACAAAGACGCTGCTGGGCGAATAACGGCTGTTGAAGTATTGCCCGTCGCTGTAACGTGTGAGCCGCACGCTGGCATCCCAATACGAACCGCTGCCGAGGGCGTTTTTCTGTTCCTGAAGCAATTCCAACTGGTGGGCAACGCCTTCCACCTGTGTAACGGCGTTGTTGAAGGCGCTGTCTGCGCGGTTGGCTTCGTTATTGATGGTGTTGATGATTTGTTCCTGTGCCAGTTGGTTGGCGAGCCGCTCCACGCTGCCTGAAAACGTATTTACCAGACGAGCGGCGCGGCTCAAGGCAAAAACGGAAAGCGCCAGGAGAGAAAGGAAGCCGGTGGCAAGAATGCCGGCAACCATCTTTGTGCGGATGTTGCCGCTCATGGCTCTGCGCGCAAAGTAGGCAACAAAGCCAGCTGCTACCAATGTCATGATGACCGCGCCGACCACCGGTGCAAAAAAGTCCGATTGAACGCGAAACGGCGGGTTCCAGGCTTCGATTCCTGTCAGGAGGAGAAATGTACCAATCGCAAGGACGATAACACGGTTACGTGAAGCGCTAGGAAACACCTGCCGCACATACAGCACTGTAAAAAACAATGTGCTCAGCATGGTGACAAAAACGACGCCTTTCAACACCAGCGTTGCCGCCAGCGGAAAAGCCACCATGCTGACAAGATAGGACAGCCATGCGCCTGCCAGATGCCGCCGCTGCCGCAGCATCACCAGCGCCGACAGGTTTCCAAATGTCATAAGGAGGGAAAATGAAAGCATGACGTAATCGGAAAGGTCCATTTTCCCGCTTTGAAGGCGGATGACAATGTGAATGAATAACAGGAACGCGGCGCCTGCCAGTGCGAGCAAGCCCGCCAACAATGAACCGACCTGCCGCTGTCTTTCGTTTAGCATGCTGTCCATTTCGCGCATCTCGTTCATTGGTCAGCCTCTTTGTTTTGAAATTGGATCAGCACTTCTGCGCCGCCCAGCACGCGTCCCAGTTCTTCGGCAGTGGTTTGCAGAATGTTTTCCAGGTTGAGGGCGCTTCCAATTTTGGCAGACGCTTCTGAAATGACCTGTTCCTTGGCGGCGCGGCGGCGGGCGTCCTGGAACAGACGTGCGTTTTCCATCGCAAATGCGGCGCGTTCTGCCACTGCCTCGAGCAGGCGGATGTCGTCTTCCTGCCACTTTTTGGATGGATCGTTTGACTCGATGTGCAGCACGCCGACGACCTCTCCGCGCAACTTGACCGGCACCGCCACCGCCGGGCGCTTCTCTTCTGACCCTTCAGCCTGTCTCAGCGCCGGCTGTCCTTTTGCCGCCGCCGAGACCACTTCCGGCGTGCGCAGTTCTTTTTCCAGAATTTCGATGCGTCCGGCGTTGTAGCGGAACCCGGCTTGTTCTGCCAGGGAAACGGTGCGATGCCATTCCGTGCGCGTGAACTCGTTGTACACTTCCTGCATTTGGTTGAGGGCAGCGCGGGTTTCTTCCAGCAGGCGGGTGTTTTCAAAGGCAATGGCAACCTGGTTGGCAAGAGTGGTCAGCACTTGCAAATCTTCCTCGCTGAAGGCGCCCGCTGCGGTGGATTGGACATCCAGCACGCCGATGACTTCATCGCGCGATTTGAGCGGGAGCGCCGCTTCAGAGCGGGTTTGAGGGAGGTCGGGGTTGTTGAAGAAGACGGCGTCCGCTCCCACGTCCAGGGCGATGCGGGGTTGTCCCGTTTGGGCGGCATAGCCCACAACGCCGGTTCCCACTTCCAGCATGTGAGCGCGTGCCAGCATGCGCTGTCCGCCTTCGCTGTTGGCGGCTTGCAGTACGACAAATCTCTTTTCATTGTCCAGCAGAAAAATGCCAACATGATAAAAGCCAAATTGCTCGCTGATGAGGCGGGTGACTGCGGAGAATAGCTCGGTCAGGTCTTGATAGTGGGCAATGGCTTCTGAAAGTTGAGTAATGGTCTGGAGTTGGGCGGCGCGGCGCTGGAGGTGGCGGTTGGCTTCGTCGAGCTCTGCCGTACGTTCTGTCACGCGCTGTTCAAGTCCGCCTTTCAGTTCTTCCAGTTGCCTGTTGATTTTGCGGATTTCTGCGAGCCTGATTGATTCGGATTTGTTTTTGAAATTATCGAGGAACATCAGCGTAACGCCGATGGTGGTAAGGATACCTGCCATTCCTCCGGCGTTTGCAGGCAGGGGGATGCCAAAAAGAGGGAGTGACACAAATGCGCCAATGTTCAATCCTACGAGGAGAAAGACCGCCCAGCCGGAGAGGAAGTTGCTTGCCATGATCAGGCTGAGCGGCACAAAAATAAAAATGTTGGTGGATATATCTGCGGCAGCGCCCTGCCGAATGATATTGATGTATGCCGACATGCCAAAAATCAAAGCAAAGAAGAAAACGCCGGTGCGATAGTTTCTGGTTTTTGTGAGCGCATAGGAAATCAGCAATCCGAGCGCCGGTGCGCCGAAGCCGCCGAGCCCCTCTGCCAGCCCATTGACGAGGCTGCTGGCGATAAAACCGCTCAAATTCAGCAATAGGATGACAAAGACCAATGAAATGGCAAGGCGGGCGTATTGTTGCTCCTTGAGGTCTTCCAGGGAGGGATGTGGTTGAGTGATCGTCTGCCAGAGACGTTGCAGCCGGTTATCGGCGTTGGGAGAGGGGGGCAGTATCTCGTTCATGTGTTACGCTGCGTTTTGGTTTTCCGGGGTGCTTTCGGCGGGCAGATGCCGCGGATCGGAAAGTTGGAATGTAATAGTTGTATCTTTGATGAACCGTCCGAGTTCTTCCACGGTATCGCGCAGGATGGAATCCAGTTTGAAGGAGGCGCCAAGTTTTGCTCCCAGTTCGGAGAGGAATTTTTCGCGGGCGGCGCGTTGTTGGGCTTCGTCGAGCAGGCGGGCGCTGTCCAACGCCAGGGCAATACGTTCGGCGGTGGATTCGACAATGGCAAGTTCATCTTCGTTCCAGCGGTGGGCTTCGCTGGAGGGTTTTACTTTCAAACGTCCGATAATTTGTCCGCGCACCTGCACCGGCACCGTCAAGGCGTCATCGTCGGACGGCGAGGGAGTTGTTTGTTTTAGAGGCTGGGGTCTGATGCCGTCGTAGCGGTAGCCTTTGGTGCGGATAGCATCGGCTACATTTCTCCAGGCTTGACCGGTCAAGCGGCTGGAAGCAATTGCCGCTTCACGAATAGCGCGCTGAGCCTGCTCGAAAGAGCGCGCATTTTGGATCGCCACAGCAATTTGATTGGCGAGTATGGTAAAAACTTCGATGTCATCCTGCGAGAAGGCACTGGTTTCAGTGGATTGAATATCCAGCACGCCGATGGTTTCAGGTCCGAATTTGAGCGGGAGGGCGACTTCGGAATGGGTATTTGGGAGTTCGGGGTTGCTGAAGTAAGCAGTTTCTTCGCCTACGTTGAGGGCAATGCGGGCGGTGCCCCGCGCGGCGACATAACCGACAATGCCTTGCTGCCCGACGCGCAGGCGATGTCCACGAGCGAGCATGTGCTGTCCGCCTTCGCTGTTGGCGGCGCGCAGTATGGCGTATTCGCGGTTTTCGTCGAGCAGAAATATGCCCACGTGGTAGAAGCCAAGGGACTGGCTGATCAGGCGGGGCAATTGGGTGAGAAGTTCGTCCAAACTGTGGATATTTACGACAGCATGAGTGATTGCGGCGATGGTTTTTAGTTGTTCGGTGCGTCGCTCGGTTTTTTGGGTTGATTCCATCAACTCCTTGGTTCTTTCTTCTACACGTTCCCGCAAGGAGGATTGAATGGTCTGGAGTTCTTTTTGTGTATTTATCAATTCAGTGTTGGTTTTTTGCAGTTCTTCTTGACGACGCCCTGCCAATGCGGCAAAGAAGCCCAGGAAGAGCGGAGCAGTGTCAATGACCCAGAGCAGGGGCTCGGTGGTCTGCACGGCAGCGATGTTTGAGAGGGAGAGGTTGAGCCCGGCGTCCAGCACTCTCACGATGGTCGAGCCGATGGGAAACAATAAGCCAAAGAGTATGCCGAAGAGGGCATATCTTTGTGTGACGTTGAGGGATGGGGTTCCTGGTTGATTCATGTTTTCTCGTGGATCGCGCCGGCGGCATTTATTCTCTTTCGAGCTCCAGGCTTACTTCTGCGGCGCTGCCGAGTCTGCGTCCTAATTCTTCAACCGCCGCCTGCATGATGGCGTCCATTTCGCTGATGGCGCTGACCTTCGCGGCAATTTCGCCGATGACGCGCTCGCGTGAGGCGCGGCGTTGGGCAGAGTCCACCAGACGGGCATTTTCGAGGGCAAGGGCGGCGCGTTCGGCGGCGGCTTCGAGCAGAACGCGCTCGTCGTCCGTCCATTTGCGGTTCAGGTTTTTGGGGCGTGCTTTGAGGATGCCGATGATCTGCCCCTTGAGCCGCAGCGGCACGACGAGTTCGCCGCTGTCTTTTTCCATGCTCAAGCGTCCGGTTTGAGGCAGGGCGGCGGTTTGGGCGCGCCCATCCTTTTCCTCGAAGGGGACGGCGCGCTGACCATCGAAGAGGTAGCCGGTGTTTCGCGCCTGTCTTATGAAACTGCCCCATTCCTGTTTGACGTAGCGTGCAAAGGTTTGTTCGGATTCTTTCAGCGCGCCCCGGGCTTCGCTGAACAGGCGGGCGTTTTCGATGGCGATGGCAGCCTGGTCGGCGAGGGTGGCAAGGACGGCGATGTCTTCTTCGGTGAAAGCGTTGGGCTGGGTGCTTTGCACGTCGAGCACGCCGATGACGCGTCCGCCCACGCGGAGGGGGAGCGCCATTTCGGAGCGGGTGTCCGGGAGATCGGGGTTGTTGAAGAAAACCGAATCCGTTCCCACGTCGAGGGCGATACGGGGTTCGCCGCGCGAGGCGGTGTAGCCGACGATGCTTTTCATGTCGAGACGGAGTTTGTGCTGGCGTTGAAGCATCCTTCGTCCGCCTTCGCTGTTGGCGGCTTGCAGGACGGCAAATTCCCGCGCTTCATCGAGGAGGAAAATACCGACGTGGTAGAAGCCGAATTGCTGGCTGATGAGGCGCGTGATTTCAGGCAGGAGCAGGTTGGTTTCTTGCAAGGATGCGATGGCGCGGGCGACGCTGGATACTGCCTGCAATTGTGCGGCGCGTTTTTCCGATTTCTGTGTGCGTTCCGCCACCTGTGCTTCGAGGTTGTTGACAAGCTCGGCGAGTTTTTGCGCCATGTGGTTGAAACTGCTTGCCATGACCGCGGCTTCTTTCGGGATTTTAGGCTCAATGACCCTTTCGTTCAGGTTTCCTTCCGTGATGTGCTGTGCAGTGCGGGTCATTTGTGCGACGGGGATGGCGAGCTGTCTGCCGATGAGATAGCCCAGCAGGGCAATGAGCGGCAAAGTTGCCGCAAAAATAAGCAGGCTTTGGTTGAGGAAGCGTCGTTCTTTTTCGAGCACACGGTTGGCGGCAATGTCCACGCCGAGCACGCCGACTTTTTCGCCGCTGGAGTTGTAGATGGGGGCATAGGCAGAGAGAAACGAGCCGAACTCGTCGGTGTAGAAATCGGGTTCGATGACGGTTTGGTTGATGGCATCGAAGTTTTCTGCGAGGGTAGGACCGGGTTCCTCGTAGGGTTGACCGAAGTCGGCGATGCCTTCGTCGCCCGGCAGGTTGGCATCCACCACGAAGTAGATGCCCTGCTCGTTTTTCCGCATGGTGTAAACGTACACGAGGTCGGGGTCGGAGGCGCGGATTTTGAGGTTCTGTTGGTTGATTTTGTTGTAAAACTCGTCGTTCCGCGCCGCTACTTTGACGAGGGTGTCGCCGTCCTGCTGCAGGGCGGCAACGGTGGTGATGCTGATAAGACGATTGCGGAGTTCCTGACGCAGTTCGCTGCGGAAGTTGTTGTAGAGGAGCGCGATGATGGCGGCAGAGATGAGCGCGCCGGCAATGGTGAAGGCGGCGGTCAGCAGGGTCAGAAGAGAGGGCTGGCGAAAGAGCGGTCTGTTCATGATGCGTTCACTCCAACTGCTCTGTGAGTTGTATGCTGACCTCTGCGTCGCCCAGGGAGCGCCCAATTTCTTCCACGGTGGTGCGCAGGATGGTTTCGAATTCGGATGCGGAACTGATGGCTGTGGTCACTTGTGAAATCGCCTGCTCGCGTTCGGCTTTCAGGCGGGCTTCTTCGAAAAGGCGCGCGCTTTCCAGGGCGCCGGCAAGGCGTTCCACCGCGAGGGTAATCGTTTTGATGGTGTTGGGGTTGTAGGTTTCCCTGAGTTTCAGGGAGACGACGCCGATGGATTGTCCGCGCAGTTTGATGGGGATCGCCGCTTTGACCGGCTGGGATGGGTTTTTCCCGCCTCCACCCTGGACAATGGGACTGCCGGCGCGAATGGCTTCTTCTCCCGCTTCGGGCATGGTGTGGATGGGCTGGATGCGGACGTTGTCGAAGCGGTAGCCTGTTTTGCCGAGCAAGCCGGTCTCAACGAGCATTCGCCATTTCTCGCGGGTGGTTTCGCCGTAGGCGCGCTGGAGTTCTTTCAGGCTTTCTTCCACTTGTTGGAAGAGGCGCGCTCGTTCGATGGCGATGCCGATTTGGTCGGCGATGATTTGGAGGACGGCAATGTCCTCCTCGCGGTGAAATGCCTGCGGTTGAGTGCTTTGCAGGTCGAGGACGCCGATGGTGCGGGTCGCAACTTTGAGGGGGAGCGCCAGCGCGGAGCGGACACCGGGGAGGAGGGGACGATGGGTAGGAACAGTGAGCGGGTCCGAAATGGATGCGAGGGTGGGTTCGCCGCTTGAGGCAGTTCGCGCGATGAAGTCGTTACCCGGGATGGCAAGTTTGTAACCTTCGGCGAGCATTTGCCTGCCTTCAGTGGAGGATGCGGAAACAAGGACGGCAAATTCCCGGTTGCTGTCGAGCAGGTAGAGGGCGGCGTGCTTCAGATCGAAGCGAGGTGGGAGGGATGCGGCGGTCAGTTCGAGGACGCTTTCGAGGCTGGATGCGGCGGCGATGTCGCGGGCAATCTGAGAGACCAGGTAGAGTTTGTTGGTTTGCTGTTGAAGTTCTTGTGTTCGCTGGGTAACCTGCGCTTCGAGGCTTTCGGCGTTGGCTTGTAATTGTTGGGTGGCAGCGCTCAACTTTTCGATGAGTTGGGCGTTATCGGCGGTGATGAGCATTTGCCTGCCAATGGTGAGGAAGATGGTAAAGGCAGTTGCGATGAAGAGCCCATAGGCGGGAATATCGAGTTCCCTAGTTGTGAGGGCGGCATAGAGCGAGATGATGATGCTGGCGCTGAGGGATGTGAGTGAAAGAATGGCGCTTTGCCAGACGGTCGGAGGCTTAACACTATCGCCGTCGGGGATGTTTTGGGTATCGCTTTGGCGCAGGGCGGAAAGCCCAATGAGATAGTAACTGACCGTCCAGAACGTGTCCACCAAGTTTCCTGAGGCATAGGTGTTTTGCAACACCTCCCAGGCGTAGATGATGTCTGCCAGGATGTAGGCGATCATGCCGCCTGCTAGGAGAATGAGAGCCTGACGGGTGCCGGGGCGGCTTCTTTGGAGCAGCAGGCTGATGATGCTGGAAATGAGGAGCACATCCATGCCGGGGTAGGCGCCAGCCACCCATTTTGCCAGCCAGGTTTCGCCGCCTGCCGCGGCGGTGGGGGCAATGATGAAGTACCAAATGATGCCGCTGGCGCTAATCATGGTGATGGTCAAGTCGAGGATGCGTATGCGCCTGACAACGGGGTCTTCTACCTCAGCAGGAAAGGAGAGGATGCCTGCAAATGCCAGAGGATAAAACGTCAGGTAGAAAATGTCGGGTACAGCGGGAAAGCCGATGCCTGTAGTGATGTTTATAGTTACATAGAGAATATCGCCGACGACCAGTGAGAGCAGGCTCCATGCAATGAGCCGCCAGGCGCGGCGGGTGCGATTGTCCAAATGTTTTTGGCGTGCGGCAAAGGCGGCGCTGACGGCGGCAAAAACACCAAGCGGCAGATAGCCGAGACTGGCAATCAATTCCTCGTAGGCGGGGTCCGTCCATTTGAAGACGACCCAGGAGGAAAAGACCAGCAGATATAGCCCGGCGCCCGCCGCCCAAGGGAATTTCCATCCCTGAAGCCAGGCGGGGATGCGGCTGGTGAAAGTTGTCTGTGACTTAGGCGTTCGCATGTCCATTTGGTTTACCTTCTGGAACGCTTCTTTTCGGATTGCTGAGCCGAGATATCGCCGATAAACACCGAGGCTTCCAATACATCGGGGATTTGACCGAGTTCACGGGCGGCGGTTTGGAGCAGGGCGTCAATGTCCATGACCTGGCTGAAGCGCAGGGCAAGTTCGCTTACGGTTTGTTCCTGCAGAGAGCGCTGGGTTGCCTCTTCGATGAGGCGCATGTTGTCCAGCGCCAATCCGGTTTGGTATGCCACTTCCTGTACCATTTCCTTGTCGAATTGGCTCCAAGGGGCGTTGTCTTTGCGTGCGATGGAGATGACGCCGATTTTTTGTCCGCGTAGTGTGACCGGAATCTTTAGGGCGTTGTCTTCATTTTCCAATTGTCCACCTGCGCGGACGCCGAGCGGGGTGTAGGTGTAGGCAATGCCGCCTTGCCGCACGCGGTGTTCCCACGCTTCGCGCGTGCGGGCGGCTGTCAGTGCTTCGATTTGAAGCAGCGCCGCCTGTGATTCTTCCAGCAGGCGCATTTTTTCGATGGCAACCGCCGCCTGGCTGGCAAGAGTCTCCAGCACGTCGAGGTCATCCATGCTGAATGCCATGGGCTGGTCGGCTTGGATGTCGAGTACGCCGATGACGCGGTCATGGAGCATCATCGGAACGGCGGCTTCGGAACGGGTTTGAGGGAGGTCGGGGTTGGTGAGGAAGGCAGGATCCGTTTTGGTATCTGGAATGATGCGAGGTTTCTTTTGGGCGGCGGCGTGTCCGACAACACTTTTTGTGTCAATTTTGAAGGAATGTCCTTTTGCGACCAGGCGTTTGCCGCCTTCGGATGACGCCGATACGAGGGTAACCTCGTCTCCGCCCTCGTTCGTGAGGAAGATGCCGGCGTGATAGTGTCCGAACTGGTCGGTGATGAGGTTGACGAGCGCCTTTAGGATGGAGTCAAGGTCCTCAAGTTCGGCAGTTTGGCGGGCGATGTAGGCGGCGGCGCGGAGTTGGTCGGTTTTTTGGCGCAAGCCCGCGGTTCGTTCTTCGACGCGTTTTTCGAGTTTGGCGCGCTCTGCCGTAAGCAGGGCGACTGCCGATTGAAATTGAGCGGCGACTGTTTTGAATTCGGTTTTTAGCAGGTAAATTGCCCAAATGGCGGCGGCAGAGATGAAGAAGTAGTCTGCCAGGTAGGAAAGCCATTCTGCGGGGGTAATATCACGCGCGACCGGTGCAAGAAGGTTCAGGTAACCAAGGGAGTTCAGTGTGCCAGCGGCGGCAATGCTGAGGATGTTTACAGCATACATCCAGCGGTCTGCGCCGCGATCGAAGAGCAGGGCGGCGAAAATGTTTGCCGTCAGCAGATAGGCGGTAGCGGCAGACCAAGGTCCGATTTGGACGAGGACATACATTCCCATCATGTAGCCGCTTGCAATCACCACGGAGGCTTTCAGCGCGTAGGGTAGAGGTGTAAAAGCGATGAGCAACAATATTGCGTAAATCAGCAGAAAGGTGGTGGCTTCGCTGCGGTCGAGGATGGGCAGGTTGGCAAGGAACAGAATGAGTCCCAGCCCGGCGATGATGCGCAGGATGGCGGCGAGGAATTTTGCGCGCCAGCGGTCGTATTGGAAGGCGGCGCTTTCTGGTGGGATGGGGGTGGTAAGTTCAGGCGCATTCATGGGTTTTCGTCCAGTTTAAGTTCGATGGCTGCGCCGGAAGCATCGAGGCGTTTACCCAGTTCTTTGACCACAGTTTGCAGGATGTTATCCACCGAGCCAGCCGCCCAGATTTTGGAGTTGATTTCCGCCAGGGCGCGTTCGCGCAGTGCAATCTGACGGCTCTCGGCGACGAGACGGGCGTTTTCCAGCGCAATGGCGGCTTGTGCCGCGACGGCGTCCACCAGGCTGCGCTGTTCGGGCGTCCATTCGGCGTGACCTTCGAGGGTGATTTGCCCGAAAACTTGATTGCGGAGTTCGATGACGCTTTGCAGGATTTGATTGGCGGCTTCACTCGGTTCACCGATTTCATATTCAAGCGCATCATTGTAGGACTTGACGCTGGTCCAGCCTTCGAACAGGTACTGTTTTTGAATTGCCTGCAATTCCCGGATGCTTTGCTGGGCTTCCTGAAAGAGACGGGCATTTTCGAGGGCAATGGCGATTTGACTGGCAACGTTTTGCATGGTTTCGATGATTTCCGTATCGAAGTCCGCGGCTTTTGTGGAGTGTACATTTAGAACGCCAAGGATGCGCTCGCCGACCATGAGCGGCAGGGCAATTTCGGAGCGGGTATAAGGCAGGAGTGGGTTTTCGAAGCGCTGTTTTTCCGTTGTTGCGTTTTGAGCAATGCGCGGCATTTTCTCGCGGATGCAGTCCGCCACCATGCTTTTTCCCGAAATTTCGATGCGGTGACGGTTTTGTTTGAGGACGCTGCCTGCCTGCCCTGTGGCTTCGCGCAGTTCCGCCCATTTTTCGCTGGGGTCAATCAGGTAGATGGCGGTGTAGTAGTAACCGAAGCGGTCGGTAATCAGGTTGACGACCTTGTCGAGCAGGTGGTCAATATCGAGGATGGAGGATGCCACTCTGCCGACTTCGACGGTGGCGGTCAGTTGTTTGGTGCGCTCTTTGACTTGCTGTTCCAGCGTAGATTGCAGGGCTTCTAGCTGCGTCATCATGGTGTTGAAGGCAATGCTGAGGTGCCCGATTTCATCGGTAAAGGTCACCTCAGCGCGCTGATTCAATTTGCCCTGTTCGACGGCGCTCATCGCGGCGCGCAGGCGGTTGATGGGTGTGGCAACAGAGCGCGCCAGAAGATAGGAGAGCCCGATGGTCAATATCAATCCTGCCAGTGCGATGCCCATTAGTTGGATTTGAAGTTCTCTCAAGATGGCGGCTGTGTCGGCGCCGGGGACGGTCAGCCTCAATGCCTTTTGATACGCCAACGCCGCGACCATTAGCAGTGTCGTCGTGCCAATCGAGAGGAATACCATCAGCAGACGTGGTTGTAAGCGTATTCCCTGTAAACCGTTATGCTGCCGCTCTGCATCAGAAGGCACTAATACTGCGCGGACAGGTTCCAGCGCCCATTCCAACGCAAAGTAGAAGAAAAGCAGCAAGCCGTTGGCGGCAATGACGCCGCCGATGACGACATGGATGCTTTGCGCAAGGCTGAAGCCGCCAAGCCAGTATAGATACAGGGCGGCAGGCAGGATGACCTGAAAGAAAGAGATCAAGACCGAAAAACGGGTGAAGCGCCATGGGTAGGCGGTCACTTCGCGCCAAGCGGCTTCTTCCTGTTCCGGCTGTGGGAGCAGCGGTATTTCCGCCTTTTGTGCCTGCGCCCAGGCAGCGAGGCGGCTTCTTGCGTTTGGCGTGATTGCCCGTCCATATAGAAATACCAGCAGGTTGGCGATGCCCACCAGCCCAAACACCGTCTCTGCCAGCCGCGCGAATTGCTCTTCGCTCAAGCCGGCGTTAAGTACGATGTAATAAATGCCCAAGCCGGCAGCCAGAAGGGAAGTCGTTTGGAAGGCGAGTGTGACACGCCACAGGTAATGCCTCTCCCAGCGGGCGAGAAGGCGGGTCAGGAATGAATCGCGTAGTGTATTCTGACTCATTACCTTATCCTATAAGCGCATAAGCCAGCGCGTAGGCAGCCCAAATCCACAAGCCTTGGGCTATGCCCAGCAGCGGGCTCCAGGCGGCAGGCGCTTTTTGCGCGAGGCGCATCAGGGCTGGCAGGGTCAGCACGATCAAAAACTCACCGCCAATGATGTACCAAGGTGTGTTGCCGATCATGTGGGCATTGCCGTAAAACCACCAATTGGCGCCGTTCGCCCATTGTTCGTACAACGGGATGTTGACCGCGCCAAAGAGTCCGATCAGCAGCGAAGCGAGCGGCAGATTGAAACGGTTAGACAGCCACCAACCCAAACAAGCCAGTTGAACCAGCACGTTTGCCCAAGCAAAGGGCATGTAAAGCGGCGAGCGCAGGACGAATGGTCCGCCTGGGGCGTAGGTTAGCGTGCCAGTGACCTCTACCAGCCAGCGGTCAGCCAATAATTCGGTCCAGCCGGCAGCCAGCCCGAAGAGCAGGATGTGTCCCAGCCAGAGGTCGCGATAGCGGTAAATGTAAAGCAGGTTCAACGAAAGAATAATCAGGGTGATGGTTGCAGCGGTCACCCAGCCCCATCCCAGGAAGGAACTGGAAAAGATCCATGCCACTGACAGTGCCAGGGTAAACAGCACAAACTTTATCCGTCTATTGGCTGATTCGGTTGATTCCTGCAAAAAGGCGGTCATTGTTTCTCCTGGTTTTCGTCGCCGGTGATGCCAAGTTTTGCGTACACGCGGTTTGCGCCGGTGACGCGGGTCAATTCGCTGACGGTGGTGGTGAGGATGGTCTGGATGTCGGTGGTGCGGCGGATTTTGTCGGTGATTTCGAACAGCGTTCGTTCACGTTCTGCCTGGGCGCGGATTTGTTCGAGCAGGCGGGCGTTGGCGATCACCGCCGCCAGGCTTCCGCCAAGAGTGCCCAGCAGTTCCTCGTCGGTTTCGGTGTAGGCGTTGAGTTGTTCGCTTTCCACGTTGAGGACGCCGAGCAGTTCGCCGCGATAGATCATGGGGATGGCAAGTTCGGAACGGGTGTTGACGCTGCCTTCGACATAGCGCGCATCTTCCTGTACGTTGTTGATGCGCAGGGTGCGGCGGTGCGCCGCCGCCCAGCCGGTGATGCCGCTGCCGATGGGAATTTTGACTTCGTAAATATCCGGCGCGTACCCCACAGCGGCTTTGACTTCGAGATATTTCTTCTCGCGGTCTGCCAGCAGGATGGTCACCCGGTCGCCGCCGAGGGTCACTTGCAGCCCGCTGACGGCGGATTCCAGTGCTTCTTCCAGCGTGGTGCCGGATGCGGCGGAAGTAGTGATGTGATGCAGGAGACGGTGCTGCGCCAGGTGTTCCTGCGTTTCGGCGAAAAGTTCCGTGTTGACAACGGCAATGCCGAGTTGATCTGCCAGGATTTGAAGCGTGCGCAGGTTGTCTTCCGCGAAGGCATAAGGGGTCTTGCTTTGAACATCGAGCACGCCCACCACGCGGTCGCCCACGCGCAGGGGAAGCGCGGCTTCGGCGCGTGTGTCTGGCAGGAGCGGATTGGGGTAATAAGTGGCGTCGCGCGTCGTGTCGTTGACGATCAATGCTTCGCCTTTGCCTGCCACAAACCCGACGATGGATTTGGAGCCGACGCCCAGTTTGAAGCCGGAGCGTTTGAGTTGTGCGCCAGCGTCGCCGGTGGCTTCGCGGATGACCACATATTCTCCGCTGGCGTCCTTGAGGAAGACGCTGGCGTGATAGAAGTTGAAGCGTGAGCGGATGAGGTTGACCGCTTTTTCGAGCAGTTCATCCAGGTGCAGGGAGCTGCTGATGTCGCGGGCGATTTCCGCCGCAGTTTCGAATTGCAGCGCCGTGCGTTTGCTTTCCTCCAGCACGCGCACGTTGTAAATCACGCCAGCAACCTGATTGGCGACTGAAATCATGAAGTTCAGGTCTTTTTCATCGAAACTGTGTTCGTTTTCGATATCCTGAACGATGAGTGCGCCAATCGCTTCGCCCTGCGCCAGGAGCGGGACACCCATCCACGAACGGGCGGGTTTGCCGGCAATCTTGGCGCCCATGGCGAGAGCGCGGTTCATGGTATCGTCCACCAGCATGAGGGGCTCGCGGGTGCGAATGAGGATGGATGTAAGCCCCTCGCCAAGCGGAAACGCCTCGATGGTGGAAAATTTCCCTTCCTCGTAAAGAAATGGCACGCTGATGGAGTTGGTCTTTTTTTCGTACAACGCAATGACGAACCCGTAGTCGCCGATGACGTTGCGAACATGTTCGTAAATGGTCGCATAGAAGGCTTGCAGGTCGCCGACAGAGGCAACATTTGCCGCCAGGGCATTGAGCGCTTTCATTTCCGCTGCGCGGCGGTCGTTGAGCGGCTCAGTGGGGGAGACTTTGGTGGTGAGGGAGTTCGCCGTCAGTCGAATGGTGCGGTTGAAGGCGGTGATGACTTCATCATCGAGATGCTGTCCTTCTCTGGCGCCAATTAACACAACGCCGCGCAGTTGACCGTCTTGCAGGATGGGTACGTACGCGGCTTTTTCGCATCCCAGTTGTTTGGGGTAAGCGAGCAGCGGCGGCGGGATGGTGGATTGTCCCTTCAGATTGACCGTGACCGGCCCGTCCTTGAGGTAGCCCTCCATCACATCGCGCAGAAGTTCCACCCCGCGCGGGATGGTGACTTGCGTATCCTGGCTTTGCGGGTCGGAAAACTGCGTCAGTTGTAGTTGGTTGCCAGCCGCGGTAAAGAAGGCTGTCACGAAAAAAGGAACGCCGGTTTTCTCGTCAGGATTTCGAGTGGTCATCTTGCAAGGGAAGGGTTAGTTGTACTCCCAGACAGGCTCGCCAGCCAAAATGCGGCGAATCTGATCGGGGAAACGATCGGGATCGAGCGGCTTGCCGAGGAAGCCGTCGAAGCCGGAGGCGCGGGCTTTTTCCATTTGATCCTGGCTGGCTTCCGCTGTGACGGCAATGATGGGGATGTTCTTGAGGCGTTCCGATGCACGAATTTTTTTCAATGCGCCATAGCCATCTTCGTAAGGGAGGCGAATGTCCATCAAAATCAGGTCAAGACGTTGGAGCGTGTCGGCATATTCCACCACTTCATAGCCGGAGGTCTTCCATTCGCAGTGAATGCCCAGATAGCCGAGCATGCGGGCAATCAAGACGAAGTTGGCAACGTTATCCTCCACCACCAGGACCGTCGCATCCTTGGGGATGCTGGGTTTCTTGATGGGCTGGGTGTCAAGGACGTTATCAGGCATGGGTTCTCCTTGCCAGGAATTTTTCGATTTCCTTCAGTAGTTCGTCAAAGTCAATCGGTTTTTGGATGTAGCCGTCACACCCCGCCTGGAGGGTTTTTTCCTTGTCGCCGCGCATGACGTTTGCAGTCAGCGCCAGGATGGGGACGCGTTCGAAGCCGGGCATGGCGCGAATCTTGGCTGTGAGAGTGTATCCATCCATATCCGGCATGTTGATATCCATCAGAATCAAATCGGGCTTGGCGGTTTCGAGCAGTTTGAGCGCCTCATGCGCGTCGGTCGCTTCCAGCAAGCCATAATCTTCGGAAAGGAGAATCCGGCGGACAAGCGTGCGGTTATCTGCATTATCTTCCACGTAAAGTATGGTACCTTTTTCTGCGGTTGGCGTCATTTCTGGTTGCCTCCACTGCAATTCTAATACGTCCCATAGGGGGGCACATAACAGTCACCTTACAGTTGCAAAACAGAAATGCCGAGAGTCTCTCCTCGGCATTTTGAGCGGGTGATGGGACTCGAACCCACGATATCTTGCTTGGGAAGCAAGCGTTCTACCGCTGAACTACACCCGCATGGTGAACGGGATTATAGCGACCCGTGTGAGGGATGTCAAGCAACGTTCCGGCAATGGAACTGCAACCGCTTCATCATGGACCCGCTTACTGTTCCCGCTTAAGAAGCTTTTCCGCCAACTCGTACAGGGCATCGCCCGCCTCGCCTTGCGGGTCTGCCTCTTGAAGATTCAACAGCGCAAGGTCGGTCATCTGTTTGGCTGCCTCGTGTGCGGTTTCGTAGCCGCCCTCCGCTGCGAGCAGTTTTGCCAACTCTTCCACCTCGAAGGCGTGGATGGGTCCCTGACGCCAGCGCGCCGCAAATTTTTTGTTCGCCGCAAGACCCGCCAGCACCGGCAGGGAATTTTTTCCCTCCACCAGATCGCTCGCCGCCGACTTGCCTGTCACGGCTTCGTTCCCCCAAACGCCGAGTATGTCATCCTGAACCTGAAACGCCAGTCCCAAATAGTGACCAAAGGAGCGATAGGCATCCTGCTTGGCTTCGTCTGCTCCGCCGAGCAACGCGCCGATGTGACAGCACGCCGAAAGCAGAGCCGCTGTTTTGCCGGTAATCATGTGCCAGTAATCGTCGGTGGTGAGGTCGGTTCTCCCCTCGAAGGACATGTCCAAAAACTGTCCGCGCGTCAGATCGAGGCAGGTGGCGTGCAGGATTTCGGCGGCACGAACGACTGTCTCTGCGGGGTATTGTTCCTTCAAATCCATGATTGCCTGATTCGAGAGGACAAACAGTGCATCTCCCACATTGATTGCCATCGGTGCGCCCCATTTGACCCAGACCGTATCCCGTCCGCGGCGTTTGGATGAGTTGTCCTGAATGTCGTCGTGTACCAGTGAAAAGTTATGGACCAGTTCCACTGCGGCGGCGGCGGGAAGCGCCCGGCGCCAATCGCCTCCACAGGCGCCATGTGTGAGCAAGAGCAAAAGCGGGCGAATGCGTTTGCCGGTCGCATCTGGTCCCGCGCCTTCGCCCGTCCAGCCCATGTGATAAGTCAGCATTTCGTGAAAGAGGCGGGTGCGCGGCTGGTCGAGCCGCGCCACTTGTCGTTGTAGTTCCTGCTCAATGTGGGGGAGAAGTGTTTTGATGTCCATGTTAGAGAAGCCCCAGTTGGGTTAACTCCGTTCGCAGTTGTTCGGGGGACTTGAAATGTATGGTCTGGAAGCCCATTGTATTCGCCTGTTGGATATTTGGCAACGAGTCGTCAATGAACAGGCATTCGTGCGCGGGTCGTTTGACGGTTTCGAGCAGGAGCGAGTAAATTTCAGGTTCGGGTTTGACATAGCCTACATACCCTGAGATGATGATGTCATCGAAGAGGTCGAAGAAATCGAATTTTCGCCGCGCATAAGGGAAGGTTTCGGCAGACCAGTTGCTCAGCCCGTAGAGCGGATATCCTTTTTGCTTGAGAAGTTTGGCAATCTCGATTGTTTCCCACAGCGCGTCGCCAATTGAATCCTGCCAGTGGTCGTAATACGCCTGGAAGAGATGAGCGTAGTGGGGGAACTGCGCCGAGATGGCGGTAACGCCTTCCTTGAAGGTGCGCCCTTTATCCTGGTGGGCGTTCCAGCCCATGAAATCCACCTCTTTGAAGAAGCGCTCCATGCCTTCCGGATCGTTGGGGAAGAAGCGGCGGTAGATATTTCTCGGATTCCATTCGACGAGGACGTTGCCAAAATCGAAGACGATGGCGGTGATGGTTAATTGAGTCATGCTCTGATTTTAATGGTACTTTCTCATTCGGTTCTTACTTTGAATCTGTACAATGCGGCGGCATTTTAGTGTCCCGCGTTAGAGTGCTTTGAAATTTGTGTGTAATCACAGATGAACACAGATAAACGGGATTTAAAAGCGATTTTGCCGCGTTTATCTGTGGTGAATCCCGATTTATAAAACACTCTCTTACCGACGAAATTTGTGACACATATGTAAAGAAAAGGCGGTTTGTTGATGCAAAATTGGTTCGACGGAATATGGGCGTTCGTTCTCACAAAGCCCGTTTTATTTGTGTTGGCAATGGGCTTTATCATCGCGATAAATTCTGTTGCTCTTGAGGTGATTACTTATTGGCTGGCTCGTATCGGCGGACGCACCCTTGTGGAACGCTTCTCACGCTGGCTGCGGGTGGACATGCGTCACTTTGAGCGTGCCGAGGCGTTATTCACGCGCTGGGGTGTTAATCTGGTGGTGTTCGGTCGTATCCTGCCCGGCGTGCGGACGCTGGTCAGCGTGCCGGCTGGGATGACGCGCATGAACTTTGGTTTGTTCTTTGGCGCATCGTTCGGCGGCGCGTATGTGTGGAATACATTGCTGGTCGCGGCAGGATACTTGTTGGGGTTCAAAGTAACTTTATTTGGTCTCTCGATAACGTAACGTCAATTTTCCAGCCCTCAACTCTTCCAATTTGCCGGCGCCGCAGGTAAACATCGTCACCTCAATCTGTTTCTTGGTCAGCCTGATCATCTCGGCGACTTTCTCTGTCGAAACCGCCGCGGCTTTGAGGAATGGACCTGCCATACCGCCCAGCGTTGCGCCGAGGGCGACGCATTTGGCAACATCGAGTCCATCTTTGATGCCGCCGCTGGCAAAGATCGTCATCTCAGGAACGACTTTTTTGACATTCAAAATGGAGTCTGCCGTGGGGATGCCCCAGCCGACGAACGTGGCGGCGAGTTGACGGGTGAATTCGTCGGGCGCGCGGTGCATTTCGACCTGCGACCAACTCGTCCCGCCCGCGCCCGCCACGTCTATGGCTTGGACGCCGCACTCGGCAAGCACTCTGGCGGTCCGTTCGGAAATGCCCCAGCCGACCTCCTTGGCAATGACGGGGACTTCGAGTTTCTTGCAGACTTCTTCGATTTTCGCGGCGAGACCGGCAAAGTTCACGTCACCGGCATCCTGCACTGCCTCTTGCAGCGGGTTGAGATGGAGAATGAGCGCGTCTGCCTGGATCATTTCGACGGCGCGGCGGCATTGGTCAATGCCGTAACCGTAGTTGAGTTGTATCGCACCCAGGTTGGCGAAGAGCAAAATATCGGGTGCGACGCGGCGCACTTGAAAGGTTGCCGCCTGTTCGGGATGTTCGATGGCGGCGCGCTGGCTGCCCACGCCCATGGCGATGCCCGTCTCCTGGGCGGCTTCGGCAAGGCGCAGGTTGAGGGTCTCGGCTTCGGCTGTCCCGCCGGTCATGGAAGAGATAAGGAGAGGGGCGGCTAATCGTTTGCCGAACAGGCTGAGGGTCGTATCGAGGCGGTTCAAGTCCAGTTCGGGGAGGGCTTCGTGAGTGAAATGATAGTTTTCGAGCCCCGTCGTCAGAGCAGAGCGGACATCCTGTTCCAGGTTGATTTTGATGTGGTCGGCTTTCCGCTGGTCAATGGGCGCAACTTTTGTCATGAGGGGGTGTTCCTGTGTTTGTAATTATCTCTGGCTTGACACGGCTTTTAGACCGTGTACAATTGCCGCGAAACTCTAAAGGAGGCTGTCATGTCTGACACATACACTGAAGTAAAGGCGATTATCAAGGACTTGCTGGGCGCCGACGAGGAGAAGATCACCATGGATGCCCGTTTCCGCGAGGACCTTGAGGCTGATTCTCTCGACCTGGTTGAACTCATCATGGCTTTTGAAGATAAGTTCGGGGCGGAGATTTCAGACGAAGATGCCCAGAAGATTACGACAGTGGGCGAAGCGGTCAGGTACATCGACTCGCACAAGTAATCCGCTCGATGGGATTATAACCGTGAAGCCGCCCGTCATCATGACGGGCGGCTTTGCTTTGCGGGTTATTCGTGCCAGAGAACGAAGCAGTTGCGCCCTTTGTTCTTGGCTCGATACATGGATTTGTCTGCCTGGGTAAGCAGTTCGTCGAGCGAGCGGGTTTGGGCGGTTAATCCTGCGCCGCCAATGCTGATGGTCATGGTGATGCTTATGTCGTCGATCTCAATCGGACGTTCTTGTACTGCAATATTGAGTCGGCAGGCAATCTGTTCCAGGGTGACGAGGGATGTGCGCGGCAGCAAGGCGACGAATTCCTCTCCGCCGTGGCGGGCAACGATGTCGGTCGGACGTAAATTGTCGCGGATGCGGGCGGCAACTTCGCGCAGTACGGCGTCGCCTGCCTGATGACCGTAACGATCATTCACGTCTTTGAAATGGTCAATGTCCATCATCAGCGCGGCGAGCAGGTAGGGCGGATGCGTACTGCGGGCATATAGTTTTTCGGCTTCCTGGAAGAAACCCCGCCGATTGAGCAGACCGGTCAACGGATCGGTGACAGCCAGTTCTTCCAATTTGGCTTCGGCGGCTTTGCGGGCGGTGACATCCTCCTTGACAGCGACGTAGTGAGTGATATTTCCCTCGCTATCGTGGATGGGCGCAATAACGGTATATTCCCAATAGACCTCGCCGTTCTTGCGGCGGTTGACCAGCTCGCCGCGCCAGATTTGCCCCGCCTTCAAAGTGCCCCACATCTCTTTGAATGTTTCGGGCGGTGTCTGACCAGATTTCAGGAGGCGAGGATTGAGACCTTTTACTTCATCAAAGGTATAACCTGTGGACAGCGTAAATGCCTTATTGACGTACTCGATTTCAATTTGCGGATTGGTAATGATGATGGCGCTGGGGCTCTGTTCAACTGCAACCGATAGTTTGCGCAACTCGGCGTTTGCGTTTTGCAAATCGGCAGTGCGGTCGGCGACGCGCCTTTCCAGGTTGTGTATCAGGTCGTCCAGCGCGCCTGTTAGGGTGTTGAAAGATTGGGTTAGGAAGCCAATTTCATCGTGAAACTGTACGGGAATATGGCGGCGCTGCTGGTCGCGGTCGAACTGTTCCACGCCTGTCACGAGCGCCTGTAAGGGTCGGGCGATGGTGATGAGCGTCAGAAGAGGCAAGCCAGCTAGCAGTAATAAACTGCTGGCAAGGATGGCAATTGTCAGCGGCAGAAGGAAGGCGTGGATGTATTGACGAAAAGCGCGGTACTGGTCGTCCACTGCGCCCTCGGGGGCAATTGTGAGCGGCAGAGCGGCAAAGTTGACTGTTTCACCGGAGTCTAGCCCTGGCTTCAAGCCGATTACCCATGGGGAGGCGTCGGGGCGGTCGTTGACCTGATACTGTACGCCGTCAGCCAAGCCGTTATAAGTCAAGTCTATGCGCCCGTCGGCGTGCAGCACGACCTGAAAGGTGTATTCCTCCTCCGGGTAGTAAAACGCCCGGAGGCGGTCGTAGGTGACGATGAGCCGGTCGGCTTCCTCCCGCAGGTAGATGCCGCCTGCCGGACTCAGTTCTGGGTTCAGGTCGAGATAAAGAGCAAAAAAGATGGGAATATCCGAAAGGCGATACTCCAGACTCCAATATGCCATGGGCTGACCGAAACTGATGAGACCATTGTTACTGATGAACACTTGGGAGTAGCGCCGGTTGTAAAAGGGAAAATCGAACGTCCATGGAACATAGCCAAGACGATTGTCTGATTCGTCTGTGATGTCGAGTTTTTGTCCCCTTTCGGACTCAAATTGGAAAGGGATTTCTGCCACGTTGTATCCGCCATCCTCGTTGGGGGTGAAGCGGATGGAGCGATAGTCGAGAAGCGGCGGGTGGTACTGTGCCGCGTAGGCGGGTGTCACCAGCCAGGCGAAGGTGCCAATGAATGCCAGCATGCTGGTTAGCACTGCGCCGGAGATTTTGACCATCAAGGATGTGGATTCGGGCTGGGCGTTCAGGTAATTGAAAGCGAACAGGAAGATGGTCGCCAAAATCCCGACCGACATGCTGATATGGTAGAGGGGGGTTGAAATCCCCGCGTAGGAACGGACGACATTAAGCGTTGCCAGCATCAGCGGAATAAGAAAGATGAATGCAAAGCGGCGGACGGCTGGGTTGCGCCAGTTTTGCGTCGTCCCGCGCGCAAAGGCAAAGACCACCCAGGCAAACAGGATGACCGGCAGGTAGTCCATTTCTGGAGGGCGGAAGATCACCTGCGCCTGACGCAACAGGCTGAAGCGCCAGACGGCGATTCCTGCTTCTGTCAGCGCATACGCCCCGCTGACTGCCAACGCCAACCGCCGTTCGATGCTTTGCTTTTCGTCCGGTTGCGGGAACGCGTAGGCAAGTTGGAGCAGCGCGATCAGCATCAACGCCAGGATGGTATTGAGCAAATAGACCACCCTCAGCCGCTCCGTAGGCAGGAGCGACGAATCCAGAAATAGACCGAGAGAGAAGACGGTCACGGCAATGAAGAACAACGTCAACAGCCGGTCAGCCTCCGAAAAAGGCTGCTGACGTTTCTTTTGAAAATACAAACGCCAGACCAGATAGGCGGTGATGATCAGCGCCAGCAGGAACTGGTTGAGGTAACTGATGGAGGCAGGACTCAGAAAGAGCATGAAAAAAAACCTTGCTGTGCGATTATATCTGTGCCGTCTTTCTCTCAAGCCATACAACTTGTTTACAGATGTTGTAAACGTCGGTTTCAGTTCTGAGTAATTTACCCGAAAAAGAAAAAGCCAGGTTGGGTGAAACCTGGCTTTGGCAGTTATCTCCGCTTATTTTAGCAGGGACGGAATTTCCTCCGGATGTTTGGCAACCTTCACGCCGGCGGCTTCGAGCGCGCGGATTTTATCCGCGGCGGAGCCGGCGCTGCCTTCGATGATGGCGCCGGCATGTCCCATGCGTTTGCCGGGAGGGGCGGTCTGACCGGCGATGAAGGCGACGACCGGCTTGGTCATGTGGGCGGCGATGTATTCGGCGGCTTTGTCTTCGTCGGTGCCGCCGATTTCGCCAATCAACACCACCTTTTCGGTCTGCGGGTCATGCTCGAACATTTCCAGCACGTCAATGAAGTTGGTGCCGTTGATGGGGTCGCCGCCGATGCCCACGCAGGTGGATGCGCCCATGCCCACGAGTTTCAGAGCATACAGCACTTCGTAGGTTAGCGTGCCGGAGCGGGAGACAACGCCCACGTTGCCGGGGACGGCGATATTGCCGGGGATGATGCCGACCTTGGCTTCGCCGGGCGTCAGCAAGCCGGGGCAGTTGGGACCGATGAGGCGCACGCCCTTTTGGTCAATGTAGTTGCGGACGCGCATCATGTCCTGTACGGGGACGCCTTCGGTGATGCAGACGATGAGGGGGATGCCGGCGTCGGCGGCTTCGAACATCGCGTCGGGCGCGAAGCGCGCCGGGACGAAGATGACCGAGCAGTTGGCGCCGGTCGCTTCGACCGCCAGTTTGACCGAGTCGAACACGGGGACTTTTCCGTCCAGCACCCATTCGCCGCCTTTGCCGGGCGTCACGCCGGCGACGACGTTGGTGCCGTAGGCGACCATCTGGGTGGTGTGAAAAAGTCCTTCGTTTCCGGTAATGCCCTGCACGAGCAGGCGTGTGTCTTTGTTGATGAGTATGCTCATGTGACTAACCCTTTGCCGCGGCAACCGCCTTGCGGGCGGCGTCTGCCAGCGTTTCGGCTGTAATCATGTTTGCGTTTTCGAGGAGTTTGCGTCCCTCCTCGGCGTTGGTCCCCACCAAGCGGACGACCATCGGCACTTTGGGCTTGACCTCTTCCATGGCGGTGAGGATGCCGCGCGCCACTTCGTCGCAGCGGGTGATGCCGCCGAAGATGTTGAAGAGCACGGCTTTCACGTTCGGGTCGGCAAGGATGATGCGCATCGCCGCCGCTACTTTCTCTGCGCCTGCGCCGCCGCCGATGTCCAAAAAGTTGGCGGGCTCGCCGCCGAACAGTTTGACGATGTCCATGCTGGTCATTGCCAGCCCTGCGCCGTTGACCATGCAGCCGATGTTGCCGTCCAGTTTGATGAAGGACAAGCCGTGCCGCCGCGCTTCGGTTTCGGCGGGCGCTTCCTCATCCACGTCGCGGATTTCCGCCAGGTCGGGGTGACGAAACAGGGCGTTGTCGTCAATCAGCATCTTGCCGTCGAGAGCGACCAGTTTGTTGTCTTTGGTAATGACCAGCGGATTGATTTCCGCCAGTTCGGCGTCGTTGTCCTTGTACGCCTGCCACAACCCGGCGGCAATGCGGCTGAAGTCGCGCCACAGTTCGCGGGGCAGGTCAATGGAGGCGGCGATGTCGCGCGATTGATAGTCGCGCAGACCGAGCAGCGGGTCAATGTGAATTTTGATGATCTTTTCCGGTGTTTTCGCAGCGACCTCTTCGATGTCTACGCCGCCCGCCGCCGACGCAATCATGACCGGTTTTTTCGCGGCGCGGTCGTTCGTAATCGAGAAGTAAATCTCATGCGCGATGGCGGCGGCTTCGTCCACCAGCACCTTGCGGACGGGCAAACCCTTGATGGTCATCGTCAGAATTTGTCCCGCCAGTTCTGCGGCTTCGTCGGCGTCCTTGGCGACTTTCACGCCGCCCGCCTTGCCGCGTCCGCCCACCAGCACCTGCGCTTTAATGACAACGCGGCCACCCAGTTCTTCGGCAATTTGTTTTGCCTCGTCTGCGGTAGCCGCCACCCGTCCCTTCGGGATGGGAATTCCATACTTTGCAAAGATGGCTTTGGATTGGTATTCGTGAAGTTTCATGATCTTCCCTTAGGTTGATTTCAAAGCACGCGCATTATACCACCCTCATTTTTCGGTCAATGACACAGCCCGATAGAGGACGCGCGTCCGCTCCTCGACCATCAACGGGACCGCCTCCTCGAGCCATTTCTTGAAATGAGGCGTCTCGCGGTGGGCGAGCGCATCTGCTTCGGATTTGAACATCTCGATGAACGTGAACCGCGTCGGATCGTCTGCCTGTTGAAGGACATCGAAGCGGACGCATCCCGACTCGCCCCGGCTTGCCTCTGCATTTCGAAGCGTGACCTCCCTGAAGCGTTCGACATGCTGCGGCTGGATATGACTGTGAACAAGGATGATATACATGCTTCACCTGTTTTGCGTGTAGCCACTAATATCTTGTGAAACTACAACCCGTTATTTTTTTCCTTCAAGAGGGATTTCAAACACCACCGCACGCCGCATCGGCATGTAAAACAAATTGCAGGCGCTGACATTGGCAAATACGGTCTGCCCATTTGCGCTTTGTCCAAACGCTTCGTGAATGTGACCGAAGATGTGCAGGGCAGGCTGGATGCGCTTCACGGCTTCGAGCAGTTCAGGGCAGCCGACCCGCCTTCCAAAGAAGGTTCGGTCGTTGTGTCCGTAGGGCGGCGTGTGGGTGACCAAAATGTCCGTACCCGGCGGGATGCGTTCCCACTTTGCGCGGAGCGATTCGCGCGGCAGGTTGAACGCCATGTCTCGAAACACCGGCTGCCAGGGACTGCCATAGAATTTGATTCCCTGAATTGTGACGGCTTCATCCTGTAGATAAACGGCATTGGTCAGGCGCGCCCGGCTTTCATCGAGATGGGTCTCGAAGCAGGCGTCGTGATTTCCCGCGATGATGAGTTTGTAGGGATGGGGCTGTCTTCCCAGCAGTTCGTTGAATTTCACGACCTCATCGAGGCGTCCGTGCATGGTCATGTCGCCGGCAAATACCAACACATCTCCATCGGGGATTTTGTGCCAGGGGCGAAATCCATGCGTATCGCTGAAGGCGACGACTCTCAATGTTCTGTCCATGCCAAATTATCAAATGAGGTCTCGCCCCTCCTCGCAAGACCTCACCACTTTCTGCTCGCCGCTCGCTGCTCTTCTCTCACTTATGCAAATTCTTCGCGGCGATGAAACTCAGCCCGTGCGCGGTCAACTCCCAGGCGGTGCGGTTGGCGGCTTCTACCTTGAGCAGGAAGTTCTTTTGCAGCGCCTCCCAGTCGCCGCTTTTGATGACTTCCTTCTTCTCGCGGAAGTAGTCGAGGATGTCGGAGGGGTGGGGGAGGGTTTGCTCGACTTCGGGGTCGGCGCCTTCGTGTTTGGCGGCGATGTTCGCCACATGACCGGCGATCTCGATGAGTTCGGCGCGGCGGTTGTAAGGCTGGACGACGATGCTCTTCCACGTCTCGGTGATGTGATGTTCGAAGCGGATGACCTTTTCGAAGCCGAGCGCTTTGCGGAATTCGGCGGTCAGCTCCATGGTGCGGTTGTGAATCGAGTTCGACCAGTTGAAGCCGATGAGCGGACTCGTCCCGTCTTCGCGGCTGAAGAGTTTCGCCATCGTCATGATCCACAGCGCGTGGTAGGGATTGTCGGAGCCGAAGAAGACAGAAATCTTGAAGTTGATGTTCACGCCCAGTTTGTAGAGCAGGAAGCCGAGCAGGATCGTCCCGGCGTTGAAGTTCAGGACGTGCTGGACGCCGTAGTTGGTGTAGTAGTAGAGGAACTCGTCCAGCCACATCAGGGCGTGTTCGTCCGGCTGACCGATGCCGCCGAAGTAGCCTGTGATGGTGGCGGGACCGCCCAGATGCGGGTTCGAGCCGTCGGTGCCTTTGGTGTCCAGCGTTTCGACGAAGGACGCGCCGATGATGTCCAGCGCGGCGACGATGGCGGGCAGGTCGCCGTCAGCCTCTGCTTCCTTCATCTTGCGGACGGCGATGAAGCGTCCCGGCACGAGCGTGCGGTTTGCAATCGCTTGCTCCGCCATGACGCGAATCCACGGGAAGTATTGCAGGGCGGAGACCTCGAGAGTCACAGCGTAGCGGTCCTTGAATTTGGCGGAGTCGGCTTGAGGTCCGAGCACGCGGCGGCGGTAGTCCGCAACCGAGACGAACGCGCCTTTGTCGCGCTGTTCGATGAGCCAGTTCAAATCCTTGATGGCTTCGGGCTGACGTTCCTGCACGAGTTTGAACAGGTTCTCCATCTTGCGCGCCTGCCGATGCTTGCGGTTGATCTCTTCGGGTGTGCCATACTTGGCGACCACGTCGAGGAAGTCCTTCATCACCTGCGAATCGGGATCGAGCAAAACGGCGTTGATGGCTTTGAGTTTGTCGGGGGAGATTTTCAAAAGTTTTTGCGGGTTCATCGGGGCTCCTTGGTAGTCGGATAGTCACATAGTCACATAGTCTCATAGTCTGATAGTCTGATGGGTTCGTTGATTATTCGACTATCAGACTGATTGACTATCAGACTATCCGACTACCGGCTATTTGACTCTATGATCCAGCATCTTCAGCAACTCGTTGTATTCCTCGTCCGGCATCCCAAACCAGTTCTCGGGCGCGGGGAATTGTTTGCCGATGACCTCCTCGCGGTAGGCTTTGAGCCCGTTGAGAATGACCTCGCCGGCGTTGCCGTAGACCTTCGCCATCTTCGGTTTGAATTTGGGGTAGAGACCGAACATGTCGTGATAGATGAGCAGCTGCCCGTGCGCGTGCGGACCCGAACCCAGCGACATGATGATGCAGTTCTCGGCGCGCTCGGTGATGAGCTGGCACAGCCGATCGGGGACGAGTTCGAGCAGGATGCAGAACGCGCCCGCCTGCTCGAGGGCTTTGGCGTCGTCCATGATTTTCTTGGCGAGCGCGGCGGACTTGCCCTGCAGGCGGAAGCCGCCCAATGCTGAGACGGATTGCGGCGTCAGCCCGAGGTGACCGATGGCGGGGATGCCGGCGTCCACGATGCCTTTGATGCGGTCTGCCATGGCGGCGCCGCCTTCGAGTTTGATGGCGTCGCAGCCGGCTTCTGCCATGAATCGTCCTGCGTTGCGTATAGCCAATTCAGTGCTCGGCTGGTAACTCATATACGGCATATCCCCAATGACAAACACGGTCGGCGCGCCGCGCCTCACCGCCTGGCTATGGCGGATCATATCGTCCATCGTGACCGGCAGCGTGCTGTCGTAGCCGAGCATGGTCATCCCAAGGCTGTCGCCGACCAGGATCATCTCGATGCCCGCCTGCTCCTGCAAATAGGCGGTGGGATAGTCGTAGCAGGTCAGCCAGGTGATGGGTTCGCCCTTCTTCACTTTGTCGAAGAGGTAGGGCAGGGTGATTTTCTTGCGGGGTTCGGTCATGGGTTACTCCTTGTGGGGTTGAAAGGTGGAAAGTGGAAAAAGGAAGATTAGAATGGCAGGGGAGGCAAATTCATTTCTTTCCAGAGGGCATCGAAGAGGTCTTTATCCTGCTCGCGCAGATGGCGCAGTAATTCTGTATCCCCCGCAGCGAGAAGGGCATCTCGCACTCTTCCAGTTGCAGAGGGATGAAGAAAATCGTCTCTTCGGGTTTTTCCTTTTGAATGTCCTGCGCGTACTTGATTTCCTTTTGAACATACCCCTCTTTGCTCACCGAAACGCTCGAAAAGCAGACGATGACCGCGCCGCTTTGGCGCATCACCTTCTGGATTTCCAAATCCCGATCCTGACCGGGCAGCAGGGCTTCGCTGTCCAGCCACGGGGCGAAGCCGTCGGCTTGCAGGCGCTCGAACAACTCCCGCACGATGGGCTTATCTTCGCTGGCGTGGCAGAGAAAGACTTTGAGAGGAGGGGAGTCAGCCATGTCGCTCTCGATGTTTTAACTATAGCATGGAAACGTCCTTGCCGCTTCTGCCGAATTTCCTCGTTTCGGCGACGGATGACTGAATTGTACTACGGCTGTATTCTTTGGCGATCTCCCGCATCTCGCATCGCTGGGCTAAAGCCGCCTGCTCAGTTCGTGGAAGTCCCGCGGACTGGGCGCTCCAAGTCGGGCTTGCCCGGCTTTCATCGGCTGAGGCAGGGCTTTAGTCCGCCGAATCGGTAGATGTGAGAGAGCGCCGGTAATCGCCTGCCAGTGACGTGCGCCAAAGCATGTTATAATAGTTGCAAAATGCAACTAATTTGAACCATGACCGCATCTGACTTGATTGACGCCTTCTGGGAGAGCATCCCGCCCGTTTGGAGGGGGACGCGGGCGAAGATTCGCGCCGTCGCCGCCGAACGCTTCGGTCTGACCGTGGAACAGTTCCAAGCCCTGCGGCGCATCCGCAAGGGATACGACTCGGTCAGCGCATTGGCGGAGGAGGGGCGGCTCAGCCGCTCGCAAGCCAGCCGCGCCGTGGACGCATTGGTGCGCCGAAAACTGGTCGCGCGCCTCACCGACACCCATGACCGCCGCCGCATCCACCTTTCGCTCACGGCAAAGGGCGAGCAAACCCTCTCCGCCATCTACGCCGAAACCGAAGCCTGGCTGGCAGAGCGTTTCCAATCGTTGTCCAACAGTCAGTCGCAGGAGATCGCCCGCGCTCTTGCCCTTCTGCGCGAAGCCTTCTTCCCCAAATCCCCGCCCTGAACCAATCGCTCGTCGCCAATTACCAATTACCAATTACCAATTACCAGCGCCTCAACCACCCAACCATCAGACTACCTGACTATCTGACCATCAGACTATCAGACCAATGACTCACCTCCTCAAACTCCGCCCCTTCCTCAAACCCTACTTCGGAATGATCCTGCTCAACCTGCTCATCCTGTTGGGCATCACCGGGCTTTCGCTGGTCGTCCCGCGCATCATCCAAGCGGTGATAGACGACGGGCTGACGCGCGGCGAGACGGCATACATCCTCCGCTCGGCGCTTCTTTTACTTGGACTGGGGCTTGCCTCTGCCGCCCTGAACCTGGTCAACCGCTATCTGTCGGAGTGGATCGCCGCCCGCGTCGGCTACGACCTGCGCAACCGCATGTACGACCATATCCAATACCTGCCCTTTTCCTATCACGACCACGCCCAAAGCGGACAACTCATCTCGCGCTGCATCGAGGACGTGCGCTCCATCGAACGCTTTGCGGGCGGCTCGGTCGCCGAACTGATTCGGTTCGTCATCCTGACTGTCGGCATTCTTGCCATCATGCTCACCGATAACGCCCGTCTTGCCGTCATTGCCCTCCTGCCGATGGTGCCGCTCATCCTCATGACCTCCAGTTTCGGCACAAAGATTGGAAAACTCTTCTTTGCTGTGGATCAGGCGATCGGCGAGGTCTCGAACCGCTTGCAGGAAAACGTCGTCGGCGTGCAGGTCGTCCGCGCCTTTGCCCGGGAAAAGTACGAAATCCAGCGCTTCGACACCGCCAACAAGGAAGTGTTCCGCACCTGGGTGCATGTCATTGACGAGTGGTCCAAAATCATGCCCACCACCAACTGGCTGATTGCCCTCAGCACCATGCTCATCCTGTGGTTCGGCGGGCAGATGGTCATCGCCGGCACACTCACCGTCGGCGCGATCGTCGCCTTCAACGCCTATATCCTGATGATGGCGGAACCCGCCCAATCCCTCACGGGGCTGGTCAACGCGGGCGGCGAAGCGGCGGCGGGCGCGCAGCGCGTCTTCGAAGTGCTGGAGACCCAGCCCGAAATCCAAACCCCGCCGAACGCTGTCAAACTCGACACCTTACGCGGCGAAGTGGAATTTCGCAATGTCGGTTTGAAGTACCTCAATGAACGCACCGCCTCGCTCGAAGACATCAACGTGCATGTCCAGCCGAATCAACTCGTCGCGCTGATTGGACCGACGGGTTCGGGCAAGACCTCCTTCGTCAACCTCATCCCGCGCTTCTACGACGTGACCGAAGGCGCGGTGCTGGTGGACGGTTACGATGTGCGCCGTGTGGATTTGACATCCCTGCGGCGGCAAATCGGCATCGTGCTGCAGACCTCGCTCCTGTTCTCCGATAGCATCAAAGCCAACATCGCCTACGGACGCCCCGATGCGACGATGGACGAAATCATCGCCGCCGCCCAAGCCGCGCAGGCGCACGACTTCATCATGGGATTCCCCAACGGCTACGAGACCATCGTCGGCGAGCGCGGCGTGACCCTCAGCGGCGGTCAGCGTCAGCGTGTGGCGATTGCGCGCGCCCTGCTGATGAATCCGCGCATCCTCATCCTCGACGACTCGACCTCCTCGGTGGATACCCAAACCGAAAAACTCATCCAAGCCGCGCTGGATAACCTCATGGAAGGGCGCACCACCTTTGTCATCGCGCACCGCCTCTCTACCGTCCGCCGCGCCGACTTGATTTTGGTCATGGACAAAGGGCGCATTGTCGAACGCGGCACGCACGAAGAACTGCTTCGACTCGGCGGGTTGTACAAGGAGATTCACGATTTGCAGTTGGTGGATCACGCCAAATTTGCCGAAGAGATGGAAGCCGTCGAACTGCCGTCTGCACTGGCGCGCGCCAAAGAAACCTTCTGATGCTTTACTTTTTTGATAAACCTTGTCATGGCTTTCACTGATTTACTCACCTTACGCAGTGGCGCGAGATTCATCTCGCGTTTTCGAGCGACATGAATGTCGCGCTACGAGAAAACTGCGTAACATCAGTGAAAATCCGTGAAATCTGTGGCTAAAGATTGTGAGCCTGTCAGTCATCCCGCCTGAAACGGAAGAGCCAAAACTTGAAACTGAAACACATGACCCGTATCACACCTCCCGCCTTCATTACCCAGTCCGAAGAGGCATACGACAAGGGCTACGACCCCAAAGTGGCGCGCGGACTGCTTCAATTTATCAAGCCCTACACCAGACAGATGCTCATCTCGCTGGTGTTCATGGTCATCGTCACCGCCGCCTCGGTCTCAGGACCGTACTTCGTCAAACTGGCAATTGACGAGGGTATCGGCAAAAGTGACCTTGCCGCGCTGCGTAATATCGTCATTGCTTACTTCGTTGTGGCGGGCGTGCAGTTGATTACCAACTTTTACCGCATCCGCATCATGTCCCGCGTGGGACAGCACGTTCTGTACGATGTCCGCACGGCGATGTTCGACCATTTGCAGAAACTCTCGCTGAGTTTCTACAACCGCTACAGCGTGGGGCGCGTCATCACACGCGTCATCAACGATGTGGGCACCCTGCGCGAGTTCATCACCTGGGCAGTGCTGGCGATTGTCCGCAACCTGCTGGCGATCATCGGCACGCTCATCGCCATGCTTTCGCTCAATCTGCGTTTGTCGCTTATCACGTTCGCTGTTGTTCCGCTTATGGCGCTGGCGACCATTTTCTATCGCAATCTGGCGCGGCGCAACTACCGCCGCGTACGCGCCGCCATCTCGTGGACCAACTCGGTGCTGGCGGAAAACGTCAACGGCGTGAGAGTCGTGCAGGCGTTCTCGCGGCAGGCGCATAACTTCTCCAATTTCAAAGACTACGTCAACCGTTACTTTCTCGAAACGAGTCTCGATGCGGCGAAGGTGGCGTCGGCGTTCACGCCAGTGGTGGACGTTCTCGGCGCAATGGCAACCGCGCTGGTCGTGTATGTCGGCGGGACGGCGGTGCTGGGCGAGTCCATTACGCCGGGCGTCTTGATTGCCTTCGTGCTTTACATTGACCGCCTCTTCGACCCCATCCGCGACCTGAGCCGCCGCTTCGACACGCTTCAATCCACGATGGCGGGCGGCGAGCGCATCCTCGAACTGCTCAATACGCCGATAGAGGTTCGGGATGCGGCGGATGCCGTCGAAATGCCGCCCATTGTCGGCGAAGTCCACTTCGAGAACGTCTCTTTCCATTATTCCGACGACCCCACCCTCGTCCTCGACGGTATCAACCTCCACGTGGAGGCAGGGCAGACGGTGGCGCTGGTGGGGGAGACGGGCGCCGGCAAGACGACCATCGTCAAACTGCTGGCACGCTTCCACGACCCGACCTCGGGCTGTGTGCGCGTGGACGGCGTGGACTTGCGGACGGTGACTCAGCAATCCCTGCGGCGGCAGATGGGCATGGTGCTGCAGGACCCGTTCCTTTTCAACGGCACGGTGCGGGAAAACATCCTGTTCGGCAGGCTCGATGCGACCAATGAAGAGGTAATCGCCGCGGCAAAGGCGGTCGGCGCGCACGACTTCATCATGGGCTTGAAGAACGGATACGAGACTTCGGTGGAAGAGGGCGGCGCGACATTGAGCGTGGGTCAGCGCCAGTTGATTTCATTTGCCCGCGCCCTGCTTGCCAATCCGCGCATTCTGATTTTGGATGAGGCGACATCGTCCGTGGACACGCAAACCGAACAGATTATTCAGCGAGCGCTGGCAACCTTGCTGAAGGGACGCACGTCTTTTGTCATTGCACACCGCCTTTCGACGATTACGAACGCCGACAAAATTGTGGTCATTCATGATGGAAAGATCGTCGAACAAGGGACGCACGCCGAACTGCTGGCAAAACAAGGGATGTACTACGACTTGTACAGGACAGGGTTTCAGGAATAAGGCATGCTATAATCTCTGTGCATGAGGTGACCATGGCTACTCCGAGAATTCTTCAAGATATTGCATCCTTGCCTCCTGAGGCGCAAAAACAAGTCAGGGATTTTGTGGCTTTTCTAAAAATGCGCTATGGGGGTTCGTCGCCCAAAAGCACTAAGCGTGGTCAATGGGAAAACGAACCCTTCTTTGGCATGTGGAAGGATCGCAAAGAAATGCAAGATAGCAGAAAGTGGGTGCGCGATTTACGCCGCAAACAGTGGAACCGTAAGGCATGAACATAACGCTGGTTGATACCGACATCTTGATTGACACCGCCTTGCAAATCAGCGAGGCGGTTCGTTGTTTGGAAGTATTGGAAAATTCATCCGAACTAGCAATCAGCGTGGTGACTCAAATCGCGGCGACGGCAATTGAATTGGATGTGGACTTTGTTTCAAAAAATCAGAAGGATTACCGTTTCATAGAGAACCTTCGTCTGCTGGCATATCCATTGTCATAAGACATGCCTGCCGGATTGCTGGCATAGTGGGGGGGACATTATGGGTTTTACACAATGGGGTTTCAGGAATAATCTTTACTGGGAGATTATCATGAGTATGAATAACGTTCGTCCGCATTTGACCCTGCTTACCGAAGAGCAAAAGCACGACGTCCACCGCTACGCCCTGCAGGTGCTGGAGACCGCCGGCGTGCGCGTGGATTCGCCGTCGGCGTTGGAGATGCTCGAGAAAAGAGTCGGCAGTTCGAGGGTCGAGGGAAGAACCGTGCGGATTCCGAGGGAACTGGTCGAGTGGGCGCTTCAAGCCGCGCCGAAGCGCATCCAAATCTTCGACCGGCGCGGGAATCCGCAGTTTCACATCGGAGGGGTGGAGGACCGCATCCGTTTTGGGATTGGGGTGACGGCGTTGTATTATCAGGAGCCCGAGACCGACACCCCCGTGCTGTTCGAACGCAAACACATGCGCGATATGGTGCGGCTGGGGAATAAACTGCCGCATTACGATATGGTCTCGACGGTGGGAATCGTGCGCGATGTGCCTGAGCATTTGACGGATTTGTACGGAAGCCTCGAACACTTTGCGAACGGAGTCAAGCCGCTGGTACTGCTGGTTTCGGACGAGCACCGCTTCGACGATGTTCTGCGCATGTTCGAGCATCTGCACGGAGACTTGGGAGAGAAGCCGTTCATCATCCCGTACTTCAACCCGGTCTCGCCGCTGGTGATGAACGCCGGCACGGTGGATAAGATGCGAATTGCCATCGAACGTGGATTGCCGGTCATCATTTCGAATTACAGCATGTCCGGCGCGACCACGCCGATTACGCCCGCCGGGACGCTCGCCGTGCTGCTGGCGGAACTGCTTGCGGGATTGGTCATCGGGCAGTTGTATAAAGAGGGCGCGCCGATGCTGTTGGGAATGCTGCCGGTCTATTTCGACATGAAGACGTTGATGAACTTCTACGACCCGCAATCCATTCTGGTCAATCTTGCCTGCGCGGAGATGATGGCGTTCTACGGCATTCCGCATTGCGGGACTTCGGGAAGCGGCACCGGCTGGGGTATGGATTTGCTCGCCGCGGAAACGTATTGGATGAACACACTCACGTTCTCGCTCACGAAAGGCGGGATCGCTCCGTTCGTCGGAGATACGCTCGGCTCGAAAGCCATCTCGCCGTTGACGTTCATCTACTGCCATGAAATTATTGACCAGGCTCTGCGCTTTGCAGATGGGTTTCAACTCGACGAGGCGCACATTGGGCTGGAAGAAATTCGTCAGGTTGGCGCCGGCAAGAGTTACGTCGCCGCGCCCACAACGCTCAAAAAATACAAGTCAGGCTACTACGTCAATCCCATCTTCCCGCGTTGGAGCATGGAAAAGTGGATGGAAGCCGGTCAACCGCACGCGCAGGAGTGGCTGCGGAAATATTCGATTGAATTTCTCAAGGATTTGCCCATGCCGGAAGATTACGAGGAGTTGATAAGGAAGGGGGAGGTGTATATTGAGAAGCTGGCGAGTGGAAAGTAGAAAATTATGATTTATATTCTTCGGAGCAAAGCACCCTGTGATCTCCTAGGAGGCGTCCAATGATGCCAAGCAAGGAAAAACTGCGGGAACGCTTCCTGCGCGACCCTTTGCCGCGCAGATTGGGGGGGCTGGCGGCGACGCTGGGCAGGCTTTCATCCGTTGCGCGCGAATCTACGGATCCGCTCAACGTCGCCCGATTGTTGGAAGAGGCAAAATACCTGATCGAATGGACCGCCGCCGACGCACAACCAGAGATCGCGGCTGAATTGGTGGCAATACAGACGCAAATCACCCTTTGGCTTCGAGCATGGGACAAAGCGAGCCGGGTTAGAGAACAACGGACGCTGCTTTCCGTGCAGGCAAAGTATTGGTCCGACCGCGCCCTGGATTTTTCAGGGCTGTTGGAAACATAAAATTGTCTTGACGCCCTAACCCGCGAATGATACACTCCAGCCACAGTAAGTAAATTCTATTCTGAAAGGAGGCACGTACAAATGAAAGCCATCACCGTATTCATCCAACTTGTATTGAGCGCGCCTCCTAAAGGTGAAGCGTAGTCACGACTTCAGTCGTTTGAGTTACCATGCCACCGCAGGCGCGTCTCGCCCTGCGGTTTTTTCTTTTAATTTCCCCCAAACCTGACAGGCGATGCGCGGAGGATGCCGAAGCGTCGCCGCGGGCTTGCCAACGAAACGCGACCTGTCAGGTCGTTTATTCGACAAGGTTGAATCGAACCATGAGCAAAAACCAACTCAACAAATTTTATGCCGAGCTCGACGAAGTACATGCCGACGACATTGCCTCCGCGCCGGGACGCACCGCCAAAAAACGCCAGTCGCGGCGGGCGGAGATGGACGCGCGGCTCTTTATCCGTGCGCAGGAGGCGGCGGGAGAATTCAAATTCACCTACAAAGCCGCCCGTTTCGAGGAAGCCTGGCTGTTGGACTCCCTCGAGGAGATTGCGGGGCAGCAACTCATCTCCGACGTGCTTCGCAAGGTCAAGGCGGGGAAGGAGGCATCCGTGTACCTGTGCCGTTCGGGTGCATCCATTGAAGCGCGCCTGCTTGCCGCCAAAGTTTATCGTCCGCGCACGCTGCGCAATCTCAAGAACGACGCCCTCTACCGCACCGGGCGCATTGACCTCGGCGAGGATGGCTCTGCCCTCTTCCGCGAAGCGGATGTCAACGCCATCATCAAACGCACCAAGTACGGCGAGGAACTGCGTCACACCTCCTGGATTGCCTACGAGTTCACGACGCTCGAGAAACTGTATGCCGCAGGCGCCGATGTTCCCAAGCCGTACGCCATGTTGAAAAATTCCATCCTGATGGAATACATCGGGGATGATGGTATGCCCGCGCCGACCCTCAACTCGGTGACTCTCGACCGTGACGAGGCGCACGAACTTTTTGACCGCGTCGTCCTTAACCTGAACCTGCTCCTCCAGAATGAGCGCATCCACGGCGATCTATCTGCTTATAACATCCTCTACTGGGACGGCGGCATCACGCTGATAGATTTTCCCCAAGTCGTCAGTCCGGAGTCAAACCCAATGGCGTGGACCCTCTTCCAGCGCGATGTGACGCGTGTCTGTCAATATTTCCAGGCTCAGGGCGTCAAGGTCAATGCCGGTAAACTCGCCGCCGAGTTGTGGACATCGCATGGACACAAAATCATCAAAGAAGTGCATCCGAGCGACCTCGATGCGGAAAATCTCCAAGACCGCAAAATTTGGGAAAAACAGCAAAAAGGTTGAATTACGGTGAAGGCGGCTGAACGGAGAAACAGCCGCCTCTTTTGATTTCACCTTTCATCGTCTCGAAAATCAAAGTAAAATCATAAACGATGAATCCGTCGCTTTCCTCAGAGGCGCACATACCACCGACTGGCTCGGCTGTTTCTGCATCGCAGTGACGAACTGCCGATGCAGTTTGTTTTAAGCGGGCAACCGCTGACTCAATTTCTCACGGAGGAGAAAGATGAAAATCAAAACTGCGTTCGTTGTGCTGTTGACCGTACTGGCGCTGGTGCTTTCCGCCTGTGGCGCCATCGGGCAGGCGCAGCCCGTCGTCATGCGGATTGGGTGGGCAGGCAGCCCGGATACCCTCAATCCCGGCGCGGCAGTGCTGACCGAGGCATACACCATCTTCACCCTGGTCTATGATACGATGTACCAACTTCAGTTGGACGGCACGTTCAAGTTGAGCCTCGCCGAAAGCGTCAGCGTTTCGGATGACGGTCTGGTATATACCTACAAAATCCGCGACGGGGTGAAGTTCCACGACGGACAGCCGCTCACCGCCGAGGACGTGGTCTTCTCCTACCTGCTCTATCAGAACACGGAAGGCTATCCCTGGATGGGCGACTACACCTACTACTTCGAAAATATCGAAGCCACCCCCAACAACGAAGTGGTCATCACCCTCTCGGAACCCATCCCGAACATTGACGCTCAACTGGTCTTCCTCTACGTCCTCCCCAAGCACATCTGGGAAAACGAAGACCCGGTGGAATTTGAAAACGTTGCCGCCATTGGCAGCGGACCCTTCAAGATGGTGGAATACAAGCCAAACGAGTTCGTCCACCTGGCAAAGAACGCGGACTACTTCGGCGGCGCGCCCAAAGTGGATGAGGTCATTTTCCAGACCTTCGAAAGCCAGGATGCCCTCGTGCAGGCAATCAAAACCGGGCAGGTGGACATGATCACCGAAATGCCCACCACCGCCGTCGAGACCCTCAAACAGGACCCGAACATCCAGGTCGTCACCGGCGCGCCCTTTGCCCCCAGCGTGACCGATGTCATCTTCAACCAGGTCACGCCGGAAAACTGCCCGCCGGATGACGGCTTATGCACCGGTCATCCCGCCCTGCTCGACCGCAACGTCCGCCTTGCTCTGGCGCACGCCACCGACAAACAAAAAATCATTGACGTTGTCCTGCTCGGTTACGGCACGCCCGGCGTCACCCTCATCCCCGACGGGCTGGGCATCTGGTTCAACTCCAGCCTCAAGGACTATGAGTATGATGTCGCCAAGGCAAATCAGATTTTGGAGGACGCCGGCTATAAAGACGTCAACGGCGACGGCATCCGCGAAACGCCCGACGGCTCGCGTTCGCTGACCTTCCGCATCAACTGGCCCAGCGACAGCATTGACTCCCCGCGCCTCGCCGAACTGCTCAGCGAAATGTGGGGACAGGTCGGCGTCAAACTCGAAGCGCAGGCGCTCGACCCCGACACGCTGACCTCTGTCTGCTGTCCCGCCTTCGACTTCGACATCATCATCTGGGGCTGGGGCTCCGATCCCGACCCGAATCTGCTCCTCAGCGTGATGACCACCGACGAAATCCCCACCGGCAGCAGCGAAACCGGCTACTCCAACCCCGCATACGACGAACTCTACCGCCAGCAGGCTTCGGAACTCAACCTCGAAAAACGCCGAGCGCTCGTCTGGAAAATGCAGGAAATCGTCTTCAACGACGTGGTGTACATCATCCCTTACTACGAACAAAACGTGCAGGCATTCCGCAAGGACCGCTTCACCGGCTTCATCCTCGACCAGCCCAAAGTGGAACTCTCGGATGTCACCTCGCTGATTCGCGTCGAACCCGTCCGTTGACGATTTGGATAAGGGAGGGCGGTTCATTCCGCCCTCCCGCCTGATCCTGCCCGAAAGGCATTTCGGTGAACCGATACCGTTACCTGCTCAAAAAGACCGGCTGGGCGCTGCTGACGATTCTGTTCGTGCTCGTTCTGAACTTCTTCCTCTTCCGCATCCTGCCCGGCGACCCCGCCCGCGCCCTCACCCGCGACCCGCGCATGAAAGCGGAAGCGCGCGAGATTCTGCGCGTGCGCTTTGGACTGGATAAGCCGGTCATCAACTGCTTCGAAACCCTCACCCCCCTCAAACTGGGCGACTGCCGCGTCAACCCGTTCGAGACGCAGTTCTTCATTTATATCAAGAACCTCCTGCAGGGCGAGTTGGGCATCAGTTACAAGACGAACCGCCCCGTTGCCGATATTCTGGCGGAGCGGCTTTGGAACACCGTCCTCCTCATCGGCGCGGGGCAGATTCTTTCCATCGTAGTCGGCGTTGCCTTTGGCGTCTTTGCCGCATGGAAAGCCCGCACCGCCATTGACTACGGCGCGCTCATCACGGGACTGGTGGCATGGAGCCTGCCCACCTTCTGGCTGGGCATCATCCTGCTGTTTTGGGGCAGCACGCACGGCTTTCCCATCGGCGGCAAGGCAACGCCCGGTTCCAGCACCTACCCGCTTCTGTACCAAATCGGCGATGTCGCCAACCACATGATTTTGCCCACGCTGACCTACATCATCGTCTATATGGGCGAGTACATGCTGGTCATGCGCTCCAGCCTGCTGGATGTGCTGGCAGAAGACTACATCCTGACCGCCAAGGCGAAAGGCTTGAGCGCGTTTCAAATTCTCAAAGACCACGCCATCAAAAACGCCATGCTCCCCATCGTCACGCTCATCGCCATCAACCTGGGGTTCACGGTGGCGGGCGCGGTGCAAATCGAAGCGGTGTTTTCCTGGCCGGGCTTGGGAGGCGCCATCTTCGAGGCAGTCGAGAGCCGCGATTATCCCCTCCTGCAAGGCACGTTCCTGCTCATTGCGGTCAGTGTGATTCTCGCCAACCTCATCGCCGACCTGACCTATTCCTACCTGGACCCGCGCGTCCAAACGGAGTGACCGCATGGCGATTCAGGAACTGGAACTCAAACCCGCCGTCCCCGCCTCGCCTTTAAGCGGCTTCTGGAACGTCTTCCGCAAGAACCGTCTGGCGATTGCCGGGCTGGGGATGCTGGTGGTGATTGTCGTCGCCGCCGTCTTTGCAGACTTCATCGCTCCCTACGACCCGCGTTCCTACGCCGGCATTGGCGCCGGCGACATCTACCAGCCGCCCAGCGCCCAGCACTGGTTCGGCACCGACGACGCCGGCAAGGATGTGTTTTCCGGTTTTATCTATGGCGCCCGCAACTCGCTAATTGTGGGATTCTTCGCGGCGTTCATTTCTATCTTCATTGGCGGCACGTTTGGCATCGTCGCCGGCTTCTACGGCGGGCGCATCGAAAACTTCCTCATGCGCTTCACCGACACCATGCTCGTCATCCCCGACCTGCCGCTGATTGTCATCTTCGTGGCGCTGACCGAACCCAGCCTGTGGAACATCATCCTCGTCATCGGTCTGCTCGGCTGGACGACCACCGCCCGCGTCGTCCGTTCGCAGACTCTGGCGGTCAAATCGCGCAAGTTCGTCTTGCGGGCGCGCGCCATTGGTGCAGGCAACTGGCACATCATCGTCCACCATGTTCTGCCGCTGGTCATGCCCATTTTGGTGGTCAATGCCATCCTGGTCATCTCACTCGCCATCCTGAGCGAGTCCACGCTGGCGTTTCTCGGTTTGAGCGACCCGCTCGCTATCTCGTGGGGGCAGATGCTCAACTTTGCCTTCGGGCGCGGCGCGATGAGCGTGGGCGCCTGGTGGGCGCTGGTTGCGCCGGGGTTTGGGATTGTGTGGGTCGTCCTTGCGTTGACCCTGCTGGGGAACGGGCTCGAGCAGGTGCTCAACCCCAGGCTGGAGGCGCATCATTTAATGCCGGGCCAGCCTACGGTCCAGAAAGAGGCGGGGGAAGTCCCATCGCGGAGCGCGTTCGTCAAGACGCCCGTCGTCCTCGAGGTGCAGAATCTCTCCGTCGAATATGTCAATGAAGGGATGCCGCCGGCGCGGGCGGTGCAGAACGTCAGTTTTCAACTGCATGAAGGCGAGATGATGGGGCTGGTGGGGGAGAGCGGCTGCGGCAAGACCACACTCATCATGGCGTTGAACAGACTGTTGCCCTCCGCCGGGCAGATTGTGGGCGGCAAGGTGTTGTTCAACGGCGTGGACATGGCGACCGCCAGCGACGAAGAACTGGCAGACATCCGCTGGAGCGGCATTTCCATCATCTTTCAGGGCGCAATGAACGCCCTCAACCCGGTGCGCACGGTGGGCGACCAGATTGCCGAGGCGATTCGCAAACATCTGCCCATCGAAAGCGAAGCGGCGCTGGAGGCGCGGGTGACGGAACTGCTCGAACTGGTGGGCATTTCCGCCGAACACAAAGACCATTACCCGCATCAATATTCCGGCGGAATGCGCCAGCGCGCGATGATTGCCATGGCGCTTTCCTGCTCGCCGCAGGTGGTGATTGCCGACGAGCCGACCACCGCGCTGGATGTGATGATTCAGGCGCAGATTTTGGAACTACTCGACGAACTGCGCCGCAGGCTGGGGCTTGCCGTCATCTTTGTTACGCACGATCTCGGCGTGGTGGCGGAGATGTGCGACACGGTGCTGGTGATGTACGGCGGCGTGACCGCCGAATACGCCGACGTGGACACCATCTACAATCAGCCGCGTCATCCCTACACTCAGGAACTGCTCAAGGCATTCCCGGACCTTTCCAACCCCGAAAAGCGGCTCTCTTCCATTCCCGGCTACCCGCCCAAACTGGACTCGCTGCCTCCCGGCTGCCGCTTTGCGCCGCGCTGTCCGCTGGCATTCGACCGCTGCAAGACCGAACTGCCCCGCCTGCACGAACTGGGGAACGGACATGTCGTCAGTTGTCATTTGGTCGAAACCTCCTCTGCGTAGAATGCGCCCTCTAGCGCATGACACGACGTTAGAAAACGTCTTCTACGCCTTGAGAAAACATCATGCCCAACGACATCATCCTTGAAATTCGCAGCCTCAAAAAATATTTTGCGGCAGGCAGCCGCGGCTGGTTTTCGCGCCGCGAGCGCTTTGTCCACGCGGTGGACGGCGTGGATTTGCAACTGCGGCGCGGCGAGGTCATCGCCCTGGTCGGCGAAAGCGGCTGCGGTAAATCCACCCTCGCCCTCACCCTCATGCTCCTCGAGGAAGCCAGCGAAGGCAGCATCCTCTTCGAAGGCAAAGACATCACCCGCGCCAGCCCCCAGGAACGCAAGGCGCTCCGTCAGCGCATTCAAATGGTCTTTCAGGACCCCTACGAATCGCTCAACCCCACGCAGACCATCGAAGAAATCGTCTCGGAGCCGCTGGCAGTGCATGGATTGACGCCGAATGCGAACGAACGCCGCGAGCGGGTCATCCGCGCGCTGGAAGATGCCGGCTTGAAACCCGCCGCCGATTACCTCTATCGTTACCCCCATCAACTCTCCGGCGGACAGCGCCAGCGCGTGGTCATCGCCGGTGCGCTCGTGCTGGAGCCTCACCTGCTCATCGCTGATGAGCCAGTCTCCATGCTCGATGTCTCCATCCGCGCCGAAATCATCAACCTGCTCGCCGACTTGCGCCAGACGCGCGGCATCTCCGTCATCTTCATCACCCACGACCTCGGCACCGTCGGCTACTTCGCCGACCGCGTGGCGGTCATGTACTTGGGGCGCATCGTCGAAATCGGGACCATGCGCGAGGTCCTGCAAGACCCGAAACATCCCTACACCCAAGCCCTGCTCTCGGTCATCCCGGTCCCCAACCCGCGCCTGCGCCGAAAGCGCATCATTCTGCAGGGTGAAACGCCCAATCCCATTGACCTGCCCGGCGGCTGCCGCTTTCACCCGCGCTGTCCGCTCGCCATCGAAGCCTGCAAACACACCGACCCTTCGCTGATAAAAATCTCTTCAAGCCATCAGGCGGCGTGCCTCCTGCTCCAGCCATGACCGACATCACCAGCCCGCAAAACCCGCGCGTCAAGCATATCGTCAAACTGCGCGAGGACAAACGTCAAAGACAAAAGGACGGCTTGCTCCTCGTGGAAGGCTGGGACGAGATTCAACTCGCCATCTCAGCGGGACACAGACCCCGCACGCTTCTGACCGCCCCGGAACTTGCCAGCCGTCCCCTGACCTTTCCCTCCGCTGAAACGGAGGTCGAGCCTGTCGAGACCTTGACTGTCTCCCGCGCCGCCTTCGAGAAGATGTCTTACCGCGACAACCCCGACGGCTGGCTGGCGGTCTTTCCCATCCCTCAAACCACACTTGCCGGTTTGAACGTGTCCGACGTTCCGCTCGTCATCGTCGCCGAATCCATCGAGAAGCCCGGCAACCTCGGGGCAATTCTCCGCACTGCCGACGCCGCCGGCGTGGATGCGCTCCTGCTCTGCGACCCGCGCGTGGACCCTTGGAATCCCAACGTCATCCGCGCCAGCCGTGGGACGGTATTCAGCGTGCCGGTGGTCGAGTGCGGCAACGCCTCCGCGCTGGCGTGGCTGAGGGCGCATCGGATTCGCGTGCTTGCGGCGACGCCCTCCGCCCAAACAACCTACTCCGACGTGGACATGACTCGTCCCACCGCCATCGCCGTCGGCACGGAGGACGAGGGGCTGACCGATTTCTGGATGAACAACGCCGACGTGCAGGTGAAGATACCGATGCAGGGAAAGGTCAATTCGCTGAATGTCTCGGTCTCGACGGCGTTGATTGTGTATGAGGCGGTAAGACAGAGAAAGTAAAAGGGAGTGTCCAATGTCGTGGGTTTAGCCATAGAGAGCGCAGAGATTTTGAGATTTTTCTCAGAGATCTCTGTGAGCTCTGTGGCAGAAAAATCTTTAGCCCATTCTTTTAGACACTCTCAGTAAAAAGCAAAACGGAGGCAATATGTTGGACGCCATCTTGACTCCTGAACAGCGCAATGTGCGGGACGAGGCGCGCGCCTTTGCGCGCAAAGAAGTATCGCGCCAGTTACTGCTCGATATGGACGCGGACAAGGTTCGTTATCCGCGCGAGTATATTGAAAAACTCGCCGCACACCGTTTGTTGGGACTGCGCTTCCCACAGGAATGGGGCGGACGCGGCTTGGGCTGGTCGCATGAGGTTCTGGCATTGGAGGAAATCGGCGTGCTGGGGGCGAGTCTCGCCTGTCTCTTTTCCCTGCCGTCCATCGTGGGGGAGGCAATCCATCTCTTCGGTTCGCGCGAGCAGAAGGAAAAATATCTCAAGCCGATGCTCGCAGGCAGGATCACGGTCGCGGAGGCGTTGACCGAACCGCGCGGCGGGTCGGACTTTTTCGGCGCGACCACAACCGCGAAGCGCGAGGGCGATTTCTACATCCTGAACGGACAAAAACGCTTCATCGTCGGTGCGGAAGGCGCGGACTTGTTCATGGTGTACGCGCGCACGAATCCAAATGCAGCGGGTCACAAAGCCATCAGCGCGCTGCTGGTCGAACGCGGCGAAGGCGTGGAAGTACAGCACGTCTACGGGCTGATGGGCACGCGCGGCGGCGGAACGGGACGCGTCTATTTTCGGGATGTGCGTGTGCCGCTCGAGAATCTCATCGGCGAGGAACACGGCGCGTACGAAATCTTCAACCAGATGATGATCCCCGAGCGCATGACCAGCGCGGCGGGTGCGCTCGGTCTGGCGCGCGCCGCATTGGAGATTGCCGCGCGTTATGCCGACCGGCGCAAAGCCTTCGGGCAGAAGATCTGCGAGTTCGAGGGAGTCAGTTTCAAGGTCGCCGAGAGTCTGACGCGGCTGGACGCGGCGCGGGCGCTCGTCCATGAAACGGCGCGTATCATTGATTCCGTTGGCAATTCGAATGATGTCCGCCGCATGGTTTCCGAATCGAAAAAATTTGCCACCGATACCGCCTGGGCTGTCGTCAACGAGGCAATGCAAATCATGGGCGGGATTGGGTACACCAACGTGTATCCCATCGAGCGTCTGCTGCGCGACGCGCGGCTGATGACCATTTGGACAGGCACGAACGAGATCATGAACCTGGTCATCCAGCACGAGTACTACAAGGAACTGCTTGCCGCGGCGCCCTCTGCCCGCGATGTGGAGGCGGACGCGCCGAACGCCGAAGCGGAAGGCGAGAAGGTGTACGAATGATTTGACCTCCGCTCCGAGATGTCAGGGTTTTGCAAGGCGGGTTTGCTACCTTTTTTCCGTTTTCTCCGTCATGTCGTCAAATTCATGCCGACGGAGTTGACCATGTTTACCCTCATCAAATGGATTCTTGCCGCCCTGCTCGCCGCCTTCTTGTGGCTGGTGGGCAAATACACCGCCGAATACTTCGCCTTCAGCCCCTATAAAAAATATCCCGTGCGCAAGCGCGAGTGAGCAGCACAGGCAGCGCAAGCCTGGAGACTTGCGCTGCAGCCAACAAGTGATGTTTGGCTGTTTTGTCGAACCGTCAACGAATTTTTCACGAATTCACGGTCTCCGTGGTAAAAACCCCAGATTTCCCAAGGCTGATTTTATTGTTCGGTTAATTTGGAAAGAGGGGGGAATCAGCCGCGCCGCCGAAAGCCTGCAGGGGTTGTGACCCCTCCCCAGCCCTCCCCCATAGTGGGGGAGGGAGTGACCCCTCCCCAACCCTCCCCATCCCGCCTCGCAGGATGGGGAGGGTGACCTTTAGGTCGGGTGGGGGCGTCGGATGGGGTCAGGTCAATCCGCCGCCAGCGCCTCTCTTTCCTCTTTCATCTCTTCCTCAGCCACCCCATAGCGCGCCTCCAGCTCGTGACGGAACTGCTGGGTGTAAAGCCTGTAATAATGTCCGCGCAGTTTGAGCAGTTCGGCGTGCGTGCCTTGCTCGGCGATGCGTCCGTTCTCGATGACGAGAATGCGGTCGGCGCGGCGGATGGTGCTTAAGCGATGGGCGATGACGAAGGATGTGCGTCCCTGCATCAGGTTCTCCATGCCTTTCTGGATGAGCGCTTCGGTGAGCGTATCCACCGAGGAGGTGGCTTCGTCCATGATGAACAGTTCGGGTCGCGCCAGCACGGCGCGCGCAAGCGAGATCAACTGCTTCTGCCCGACCGAAAGCAAGTTGCCGCCTTCGCCCACGTTGTGGTCGTAGCCCTTCTCCAGCGTCACGATAAAGTCGTGCGCGCCGGCGATCTTGGCGGCTTCCACGATTTCCTCGTCCGCCGCCTCCAGCCGCCCGTAGCGGATGTTGTCGCGCACACTGCCCGAGAAGAGATGCGGCGTCTGCAACACGATTCCGATGCGGCTGTGAATCGAAGCGAGGGTGTAATCGCGGTAATCGCGCCCGTTGATGCGGATCACGCCGGAGCGCGGCTCGTAGAAGCGGCAGAGCAGATTCACAATCGTGGACTTGCCGCCGCCCGTCGGTCCGACCAGAGCGATGGTCTCACCGGGTTTCACCTTGAGCGTGAAATCGGTCAGGACGGGCTTGCGGTCTTCGTAGAAGAAGTCCACGTGGTCGAATTCGATTTCGCCCATCAGCGTTTCGGCGGGGACGGCGCCGGGTCTATCGTGGACCTCGGGCGGGGTGTCTGCCAATTTGAAGATTCTCTCCGCCGAGGCAATGGAGTGCTGCATTTCGGCGTAGACGCGCGCCAGGTCCTGGATGGGCCACATCATGAAGGTCAGGTACGAGACGAACGCCTGGATGCCGCCGATGGTCATCATCCCAACCTGAATCTGCGTCCCGCCGTAACCGACGATGACTCCCAGCGCCAGCGCGGCGATGATTTGCACGGTGGGGAGGAAGAGCGCCGAGAGCCACGCCGCGCGGTAGGAGGCGTTGTACATCTGCGTGGTCAAGCCCTGAAACTCGCGGGTGTTCTCATCCTCGCGCAGTAAGGCTTTCACCACGCGCACGCCCTGGAAGTTCTCGTTGAACGCGCCGGTGATTTTGGAGTTGGTGCGGCGCGCCGTGCGGTATTCCACCAGAATCCGCTTGCGGAATTGCACTGCGATGAACAGCATGAGCGGAATGACGGTGAACACGATGAGCGCCAGTCTCCAGTTGATGAGCGCCATGAACGTGACCGAGGTGATGATGTTCATCACCGCCCAGGTGGTATCCACCACGCCCCAGGTCAGCAGGTCGGCGACGCGCCCAGTATCCGAGGTGACGCGCGCAATCAGGCGCCCGACGGCGTTTTGGGCGTAGTAGGAGAGCGAGAGGTCCTGCAGGTGGTTGAAGAGCATCTTGCGCAGGTCGTATTGCACGCGCTCGCCCAGCACGCCGGCGAGATAGATAAAGGTAAACACGAACCCCGCCTGGAGCAGTTGAAACACGCCGTAAATGACGGCGAGTTGCATCACCCGCGCCTTGTCGCCCGGCACGATGCCGGTGTCCACGATTTGCTTGTTCAGGTAGGTGAACCAGGCGTCGAGCGCGGAGGTCAGCGCGATGGTGATGAGGAATCCCAGCACCCACTTCCAATGCGGCTTGAGCAGGGTCAAAATTCGCCGAAAGACCGGCGCGGTCAGTTGACTTGTGTGTTCTTCTTCTTCGAGTTCGATAAGGTCGGTGTCAGACATGGGTAATTCTCCAAAACTTTGTACCGTGAAGAAAAGGATGAAGGATGAATTATGAAGGATGAATGTGGATGGAAGAGTTTCTTTTCTTCATCATTCACACCTGCGCTTGTGCGTGCAGTGCAAGCGTCCTTCTATCTTCATCATTTCCTTTTCATTCTTTTCTTGATCGTTGTCACGATGGCGGTGAAGATCGCTATCAGTTCGTTGGTTTCCTTGATGAGCGGTTCCAACTTCTTCGCGGGAACGATCTCCGCTCTCACGAGTAGGTCGAGCCAGAAATCCGTTTCATCCAATTCCTGCAGCACGCTTTCAAACTTATTGACTATGTCCGGGTCAGACTTGGCGCGATTGCCCTCGCGATACTGCGCTCCAACGGACGTGCCAGAACGCAAGACCTGTTTGCCAAGCGTTTGGGCTTCAGTGGATTTTGGCAGGCTGGAATACAAGCGAACGATCCGTAAAGCAAAGTCGCTTGTCCGCGTTTTCAAATCCTGAGGCGCTTTAGTTTCCATCGCTTCATCTCCTTTACATTTCATTCATCCTTCATCCTTCAGAATTCATCCTTGCACGCTGTTTATCATTGTGCTTTCGCAATTTCCATCTCCAGCTCCTCATCGATCCTCGTCTGGATGTCATAGATTCTCCGGTACATGCCAGCCGGGTCTGCGAGCAGTTCTTCGTGTGTGCCCATCTGCACCACCTCGCCCTTATCCAGGACAAGGATCAGGTCCGCGTTCATCACGGACTGGATGCGGTGGGCGATGATGAAGGTCGTGCGGTTTTCCATCAGTTGATTCAGCGCCGCGCGGATTTCGGCTTCGGTCTCCGTGTCCACCGAGGAGGTCGAGTCGTCGAGGATGAGGATGCGCGGATTCTTGAGCAGAGTGCGGGCGATGGTCACGCGCTGTTTCTGCCCGCCGGAGAGCGTCACGCCTTTTTCGCCGACCAGCGTGTTGTAGCCGTCGGGGAAGGTCAGGATCACATCGTGAATGGCGGCGGCTTTTGCGGCGCGCTCCACTTCCTCCTGCGGCACGTCGCGCCCCACGCCGTAGGTGATGTTCTCGCGGATGGAGCGGCTGAACAGGAACGGCTCCTGTTCCACGATGCCAATTTGCCGGCGCAGGTAAGCGCGCGGATAATCCTTCAACTCCACGCCGTCCAGCAGAATGCGCCCGCCGGTGTACTCGTGGAAGCGCGGCAGCAGGTTGACCAGCGAGGTCTTGCCGGAGCCGGTCGAGCCAAGCAAAGCGACTGCCTGACCCGGCTTCACATGGAACGAGATGTTCTTCAGCGCGTCGGACTTGCCGTCCGAGTACATGAACGAGACATTCTCGAAGACAATCTCGCCTCGCACCGCACCTGCGGGCTGGTACTTCCCATCGTGGAGCGGCTCCCGCGCCTGTTTGACCACTTCCATCAGACGCCCATACGAGACCATGCCCGTCGAAGCGGAGACGATGATGCGCCCCAGGTTGCGGATGGGCCAAATCAGCCACACCACCAAGCCGACATAGGCGATGTACATGCCGACCGTAATCTCGCCGTTGATTGCCATGTTGGCGGCATAGACAAAGCCGAACAACATCTGCAGTCCCAGCACAATATCCGAGAGGGGCCAGAACATCGAGTGCATGAAGAGCAGAATCTTCCCTTTGAGGAACTTGCCCCAGTTATCCTTCTCGAACTTGTTCTTTTCGTACTCCTGCCGCGCAAATGCTTTGACCACGCGCACGCCGGTCAGGTTTTCCTGCAATGTCGTGGAAAGCACCGCCTCCTGCGCCTGATACTCCTCGTATGCCTTGGTCACTTTCTTGAAGAACCACAGCGACACCCACAACATGAACGGGATGACGATGACCGAAATCAGACCGAGCTCCACGTTCAGGTTCAGGATGGCGGCGAAGTTGATGACGAACAACAGGATGATGCGTCCCATGCCGATGCCCTGTTCGCTGAAGAAGCGGCGCAGGGCGTCCACGTCGGAGGTCACGCGCTCGATCAGGTCGCCGGTCGGTGTGGTGGCGTGGTAGGAAAAACTCAGCCGCTGGATGTGGTCGAAGAGAAAGTCGCGCAGGCGGCGCGTAATGCCCTCGGCGGTGTAGGCGGCTAAACGTCCCGAAAGAAACGAGAAGCCGCCCTCCACGATGGCAAGCCCGACAAAGCCGGCGCCAATCCAAAGCGAGGTCGTCACCAGGCTTCCGCCGATGAATTTTCCCTGCGCCAGCACATCGTCGGCAAAGAAACGCAGAAGCAGGTAGGTGAAGGTCTTCGCCAGCGCCGAAACAGCCAGCGCAAGTGTCGCGCCAATGTAGGGCAGGCGGTAATCCACCATCATCTTCCACAGACCCTTCAGGCGGTTTTCGTGGAGGGCGCGGCGGAAGTCGAAGGTGATGGCGGGTTCGTAGGTGGGTTGTGTTGTGGTCATTTCATTTTCTCCACCCTCTCTTTTTGAGGAGAGGGGCAGGGGGTGAGGTTAAACAAAAAGGCTGCGGCGGGTGCGCCACAGCCTGAAACGACAGGTACGTTTGACCTAACGACGGTCAATAGGCGCACTACGAGAAGGTAAAGCCCCGTCAACAACGGGCAAAACGAACGATGTAACGATGTAGCTGCTCATGTAGTGCGCTCCTTTCTTTAGAATTTGCTTAACGCCCGCCCAGTGTACTCTGCCGGCGGGAATATTGTCAAGGCTGGATTCGATATAATCGCGCCCATGATACGAACCTGGCAGATTACTCATCACGGACCAAAGGAACTTCATTTCCCCAACGCTTCTTCGCTGGATGCCGTTACGCGCCAACTGCCGCAGGGATATTACACCACCTTCCGCACCTACGACTCCTGCACGCGCGTCGTCGGACTCAAAGCCCACTTCCGCCGCCTGCCCCATGCGGACGCTTCGCTCCTACGCCGAAGCCTGCGTTTGCTGCTAGAACCGTATCGCCCCGGTGAAGCGCGCGTCCGCCTCATGGAGACCCGGGATGGCAAATGCTACATTTCCATCGAACCGCTCAAACTCCCGCCGACCGAAGTGTATGAGCGGGGCGTCCGCGTGGAAACGGTAACGCTCCAGCGAACCAATCCGCGTGAGAAATCCACGGCATTCATCGGCGCAAGCGAGGCAGAGCGCAAAAAGATTGCCCAACGGGGAATCTTCGAGGCGCTGCTGGTCAAGAACGGGCGGATTTTGGAAGGGATGACGAGCAATTTCTTCTATGTGCGGGACGACGTTTTGCACACCGCCCGGCGCGGCATTCTGCTCGGCGTCACACGGACGATGGTCATCCGCGCGGCGCGGGGGATGGGGGTGGAGGTGAGATACAAGCCTCTGAAAGTGGATCAACTGCCGGCGGTGGACGAGGCGTTCATCACCTCCAGTTCGCGCGGCATCGTGCCGGTTGTCCAGATTGACGATGTGACGGTGGGGGAGGGGAGGGTAGGAGCGTTGACGAAACAGTTGTCGGCGGCGTATGAGGCGTATGTCCGCAAAAAGGCGGAAACGATTTAGCTCTCACCTTACGCAGTTTTCTCGTAGTGTGACATTTATGTCGCCTGAAAGCACGAGATAAATCTCGCGCCACCGCGTAAGGTGAGTTAGATATGTAAGAACAGCCCGCCAGCCTCCATCAAAACCCGAAAGGAGTGCGCGGATGAAACACATTCTTTCGGTGTTTATCGTCATGATTTTGGCAGCTGCATGTACGGCGGTTGCTCAGGGAGGAGACGACCCGATCCAGCCTGCCGCGTCGCCCACGCCCGGCATCATCTCCGAGCTTGCAACGTTAGCCGCAAACACAGCAGAAGTGGATGAGGTGATTGTCGTGACGCAGCCGCCGCCTGACGAGGATTTCTTTAGCCGCAACAACATCACCCTTTCGCCTCCCGTTTGCAGCGGCTTGACCCAGCCGCAGATGGAGGGACCCTACTACACGCCTGATACTCCCGAACGCAACTCTTTGCTCGAAGAGGGGATGCCCGGCACGCGCCTGCTGCTGGTCGGCTATGTGCTGGACCAGAACTGTCAGCCCCTGCCGGATGCCTGGCTCGACTTTTGGCAGGCAGATGCAAATGGAGAATATGACAACGTTGGCTATCGCTTGCGGGGGCATCAATTTACCGACGTACAGGGGCGTTATTACCTCGAGACTGTTCTGCCCGGTTTGTATGCCAGCCGTCCCATCGAGCATATCCACGTCAAAGTTCAGCCCGAAGGCGGAGCGCTGGTAACGACGCAGTTGTATTTCCCGAATCAGCCGGTGGAGGGTCTCACCGTTACGCTCGAAGAACGCGACGGGTATGTGGTCGGCTATTTCAATTTTGTGGTGCAGCGGTAATGTGGATGCGCATTGATGTCGTACGACGGCGGTCTCAAGCGTTTTCCTGAATGCGAACGAACGTTTTGAACTCTTCGATGAAACGGTCTTTGCCGAATTTCCGAGCATGGCGGACAAGGTCTGCCGCGGCAAAACGGGAATGTAGTTTTTCAAATTGCCGCACGGCATCCGTCAGGCTTTCGGCGGATTGCTCGTCGAAAAATATTCCGGTGACACCATCCTGAACCGTCTCCCGCGCTCCGCCGCGTCCATACGCAAGCACCGGACATCCCGCCGCCTGTGCTTCGACAACGGCAATGCCAAAGTCCTCCTCCGCCGCGCAGACAAAGCCGCGCGCTTTGCCCAGCAACTCCGCGACCTGTTCATCGGAAACATAACCGAGGAATTTGATGTTTGGGCTTGCCATCCGCTTCAGGCACGGCAATTCGGGTCCCTCGCCGATAACAAGGAGAGGGAGATTCAGTTTGGAAAACGCCTCCACGATAACGTCAACCCGTTTGTGCGGAACAAGTCTCGTCACGGTGATGTAATACGCCTCGCGCTGAGAGGACGGCTTGAAGCGCTCCACTTCCACAGGAGGATAAATGACGGCGGCGTCACGTTGATACGCGTCCGCGATCCGCTGGGAAACGGCTTGGGAGATGGCGGCAAATTGATGGACGCGCGATGCGGCTTTCCGATCCCAGGCGCGGAAGGCGCGCAGGTATTCCTCGAGGAGGAGATTCTTGTGTTTGCGAGTGCCATCGAGGTTGAGGTCTGTCCACGCGTAGCGCATGGGCGTGTATGTGTACGAAAGGTGACGCGCGCCGCCGGGATTTTTCACGCCATGCGCCACCGCATAACTGAAACAGATAATATGGTCGAAGGCGTGCAAGTCGAAACGTTCGACGGCAAACGGCATGAATGGCAGATATTTACGATGCTGCGTGTGCGCCAGCGGAAGCGAGTTGATGAGGGATGTGTGGACCTTTCTGTCCGCGAGCGGCGTGCGGAGGAAAACATCCCTGTTGTAAACCAGCGTGAAGATTTCTGCGTTAGGATACGCCTCCAGCGCGGTGAACAACACCTTCTCACCGCCGCCAAGGGATGGGAGGGCGTCAATCACAAAGGCAATGCGTGGTTTGGATTGCATGGGATGGGGGGCTTTTCTGTCTGGGAAGTGTCGGAGATTATAATTGCAAACATGACCACTCACAGGGCAGGCTGGACGCAAGATCGTCTCTTGCGTCTTTTTTCAATTGGCGCGCGTTTCTTCTTTGCGCTGACAATCATCCTCCTTCCCGTCCGCTGGCGGATCGTTTTATCGGCGCGTCCCGCCTTGCCCGTTTATAGAGACTATACGGATTTCCTGCTCTTCGCGCCGGACATTGCCATGCTCGGCACGCTGGCGTTGTGGGGATTGACGTTCCTGCTTCAGCCTCGAAAACTCCATTGGGGACGGGCTCATGTGTGGGTTCCGCTGCTGGGGTTGACGCTGGCAGGCTGGGTTTCACTGATGAGCAGTTGGGATCCGCCTCTTTCCTTTTATCACGCCGTTCGGTTGAGCCTGTTGTTTCTCTTTTTCCTCTTCGTTGTAAACGAGGTCAACTCGCCCGCCTGGGTGATCATTCCAGCCGGTCTGCAGGTATTGACCCAATCCATCGCTGCCATCGGGCAATCGCGGTTGCAGCGTGACCTGGGTCTGCAATGGGCGGGGGAGTATGAATTGAATCCGCTTTGGGAGGGTGTAAGTATCGTGGGAGGAGGCAGCGTCCGTTTTTTACGCGCGTATGGGCTGAGCGACCATCCCAACATCCTGGGCGGCTGCCTGGCATTTGGGCTTGTGCTTCTCTTTGCGGCATTCCTGCATCAGCAAAAACGTGCGTGGCGGTGGGCGATCCTGGCGGTTTTTGTTCCGGGGCTTGCCGGGCTGCTGGTCACATTCTCGCGTTCGGGGTGGGCTGCGTTCTTTGCGGGCTGTGTTGTCATCGTTGGAGCGGAAGCGGTCAAACGCAACGCTGAAGCCTTGAAACACGCCATAGCCCTGGCGGTCATTTGCACGGCTGCCATTATCCCGCTCATTCAGCGTGACCTGCCGTTTTTTTACGGACGGTTCAATGTGAATTCCTCCGCCTCCGCACCAATCAGCAGGGATCGCGGTTCGCTTCTGGAGCGCGCTTATCTTTTCGATGCCTCCAACCGCTTATTTGTAAACCACGCGTTGACCGGAGTGGGGCTGGGCGTCTCGCCGGTTGCCCTGAAGGAGGCGTACCCGCTGTTTCCCATCAATTATCAACCGCCTCATTTCACTCTGCTGGCTGCGGCGCTCGAGACGGGCATTCTGGGGGGCGCGTTTTATTTTCTCCTTGCCATACTTCCCATGCTCGTTTTCTTCATCGGGCGAAGCCGGTTTTTGCGCGACCCGCAGGTCATTGCCGGCTTTGCCCTCCTGCTGGCGGTGACGGTGGTCGGACTCTTCGATTATTACACCTGGCTGCTCGTGCCGGGACGCTTGTGGCAGTGGACCGCGTGGGGACTTTGGTCTGCCTCTCTGATGCACCATGAATGACATCCTCCTCGTTCCCATAGCGGTTATTTATCTGCTGACTGTCGTCACATTGTTCGTGTATGGCTTGAATTTCTTCCACCTCGCGTGGAGCGCTCACCTCAATCGAAGTGAACTACAGCCGGCTGCGCCTGCCCCACTTTCCCGCCTGCCGCCCGTAACGGTCCAACTGCCCATCTTCAACGAACGCTACGTGGCGCGGCGACTGATCGAAGCCGCCGCCGCGTTGGATTATCCTCCCAGCCTGCTCGAAATCCAGGTGCTGGATGATTCGACGGATGATACCGTTTCGATAGCGAAGGAAACGGTGGAACGTTTGCGCGGCGCGGGAATTGACATCAAACATTTGCATCGCACCGACCGGCGCGGCTTCAAGGCAGGCGCGCTTGCCGAGGGACTGAAGACAGCGCGGGGCGAATTCCTTCTCATTCTGGACGCTGATTTCGTTCCCGCGCCCGATTTCCTCAAACGCATCCTTCCCCGCTTCGATAATGACCGTGTTGCCTTTGTGCAGGCGCGCTGGGGACACCTCAACCGCGATTATTCCCTGTTGACCTTCCTTCAATCCCTCTCGATTGACGCGCACTTTGCAGTGGAACAACTGGCGCGTTCCCGCCTGGGTTACTGGTTTAATTTCAACGGCACGGCAGGCGTCTGGCGCAAGTCTGCCATCGAAGACGCCGGCGGCTGGCGGGCGGAAACTCTCACCGAAGACCTCGACCTTTCCTACCGGGCGTTTCTGCGCGGCTGGGAGGCGCGCTATGCCGGCGACATTGTTGTCCCCGCTGAATTACCCGTCAGCATGACCGCGTTTCGGCGGCAGCAACACCGCTGGGCGCGCGGCAGTCTCGAATGCGCCCTTCGATACGTTCCCGAGGTTTGGCGCATGGACGTGCCGCTCCCCAGGCGCATCGAAGCGACGCTTCATCTCACCGGCTATTGCGTGCATCTCTTCCTGTTTGCGTTGTCCATGCTTTATCCCTTCGTTTTGCTGCTTTCTGTCCGCTATCCCGCCTTGCTTAGTTTGTTCGGAATTGCAGCGCTTTTCAATTTCACTGCGTTTGCGCCGACGACTTTTTTCATGGTTGCCCAACATTCTCTTGGCGGGAAATGGCTGAAAGCCCTGCCTGCCGTCTTGTTCACCTCCGTGTTTGGTGCCGGGATGATGATCAACACGCTCCGCGCCGCCCTCCAGATTGGCTTGGGCAAGAAAGCCGCCTTCGAACGGACGCCCAAATACGGAATCACCCAGCGCGGGCAGGGATGGAAACGCGGGCATTATCACGTCCGCGTGGACGCCATTGTGCTCCTTGAATTGTGCATGGCGCTCGTCAACTCATACACAGCCATCCTCGCTTTGCGCCTCGGCAACCCGCTGATTGGAATCTATGCCGCCATCTTTGCCCTGGGATTGTTCTTTGTATCCGGTTTCACCGTTTTGCAGTCCCTCACAATTCGCTCTTCCTCAACGCCATGAACAACAGAGCCATGCTCGCACGCGCCATCCTCGATGCGTTGGCGTATTCCGACATCTTCGATTATCCCCTGCGGCTGGATGAACTGCACCGTTACCTCCCATTGCACGCCGCTGCGGACGAATTGCCCGAAGCCCTGGCTTCCCTGAATGGACAGGTAGGGAGGCAGGATGGCTTCTACTTCCTCGGGAATCGCGCAGAGGTCGTCGAAATCCGCAGAGAGCGGGAGGCGCGCTCGAAGCAGATGCTTCCCCTCGCCATGCGATATGGACGCGTCCTCGGCTCTTTTCCCTTCGTCCGCATGGTCGCGTTGACCGGCTCGCTCGCGGCGGGGAACGCGGCAGACGGAGCAGACTTCGACTACATGCTGGTCACTGCGCCGGGACGGCTGTGGACAGCCCGCGCTTTTGCCGTCACCTTTGGGCGGGTCATGCGCCCGCTCGGGCATGTCGTGTGCGTAAATCTGCTCGTCACCGAAAAGGCGCTCGCCTGGAGCCGCCACGACCTATATACCGCCCGTGAGTTCTGCCAGATGATTCCGGTTGCAGGCTTGGATGTCCATCAGCGGTTGATGCGAGCGAACCGCTGGACGAAGGAATTTCTGCCGAACGCAGAGACCGACCGCTCACAGCAGGAATACGTGCTGACACAACCTCCCGCGCTTCGGAGTTTCCTCGAACTTCCCCTGTGCGGCAGGCTGGGCGACATACTCGAAAAATGGCTGATGAAACTTCAACTGCGACGCATCGCGCGCAGATCCGGCGCGGGCGAAGAGACGGTGTTCACTGCCGACGTGTGCCAGGGCAACTTTCATCATCATCGCAAACGGACGCAGGAGGCGTTCGAGAAACAGTTGAGCGCCATCGAGGCATTGCTCCCGTTGGAACATTGTCGAAAGAAGGAGACATGACTCAAATCCTGCTCGGTCAATCCTACTATCTGCGCTTCGACCCCAAGTTATGGAAGGCGATGCAGCCTTACCCACCGCTGGGGACGTTGTACGCCGCCGCATGGCTGCGTCAGCACGGATACGAGGTCGCGCTGTTCGACGCCATGCTGGCGGAATCGGAGGGGGAGTGGGGGCGCGCGCTGGACGAACACAAACCGCAATACGCGGTCATCTACGAAGACAACTTCAACTACCTCTCCAAGATGTGTCTTTTGCGAATGCGCGAAGCCGCATTCGCAATGATCCGCATGGCAAAGTCGCGCGGATGCACGGTCATTTTGTGCGGCGCGGATGTCACCGATCATTACGACAAATATCTCGAAAACGGCGCGGACTACTGTCTCCTCGGCGAAGGGGAGGAGACTCTGCTCGAGTTGTTGAACCAGCTCGAAGGTAGAAGCGAAGCGAGGCTCGATTCCATTCTCGGTCTTGCGTACCAATCTCCGCTCTCCAATCCCCAATCGAAAATCGTAAATCGAAAATCCAAAATCGTAACTCCCCGCCGTCCCGACATCGCTGACTTGGACAAACTTCCCTTCCCAGCATGGGATTTGGTGGATGTTGAAAAATATCGCAACATCTGGTTGAAACGCCACGGCTATTTCTCGATGAACATGGTCACCACGCGCGGCTGTCCGTATCACTGTAACTGGTGCGCCAAACCGATTTGGGGACAGCGCTACAACTCGCGCTCGCCCGAAAACGTCGTTGCGGAGATGAAGTGGCTCAAGGAAACGTTCGCCCCCGACCACATCTGGTTTGCGGATGACATCCTGGGATTGAAACCAAAGTGGCTGGAAAAGTTTGCCGTGCTGATTCGTGAAGCGGACGCGGTCATCCCGTTCAAGTGCCTGCAGCGCGCTGACCTGGTCAACGAAAAGACCGCCTCCGCGCTCGCACAGGCGGGATGCAAGACCGTGTGGATTGGCGCAGAGTCTGGCTCGCAAAAGATTCTCGACGCAATGGATAAGGGCGACAAGGTGGAGGACATTTATCGCGCCGCGGAAGTGCTGCACGCGCACGGCATCGAAGTCGGTTTCTTTTTGCAGTTCGGCTATCCCGGCGAGACGTGGGATAATGTGCAAAAAACCTTGAAGATGGTGCGCGAGTGCGCGCCCGATGACATCGGCGTTTCGGTTTCGTATCCGCTGCCCGGCACGAAGTTCTTCGAGCGCGTGAAACTGGAACTTGGTGAAAAACAAAACTGGGTGGACTCAGAAGATTTGGCGATGCTCTATCGCGGTCCCTTCCCGACCGAGTTCTACCGCATCCTGCACGGCAGAGTGCATTACGAGTTCAGGCTGCGGCGGGCATGGCGGAAGCGCGACTGGAGGCGTATGTTGCACACGCCGTACTACCTTGCCGGCATTGTGCTGACAGAGTGGCGGCTTCGCAGACAGGTCGGGAGAACGTCTCATGTTTGATCGGAACGCAGTGGACACAGGCTTCTCACGCAAAGCAGAAGTTTACGACGCCTACTGCGAGAATCATCCCGTCATTCGCTGGGCGCGCGCCGTCATACGCGCGGAAGTCGTTCGCGTCCTGCCGCCCGGCGGCTCGATCCTCGAATTGAACGCCGGCACCGGTGCAGACGCGGCGTACTTTGTCCAGCGCGGTTACCGCGTTCACGCCACCGATCTCGCCGGCGGCATGATTGCCGCCATCCAAAACAAAATCCGCACGCTCGACGCCGGCGAACGTTTCACCGTTCAACAAATCTCATTCACCGAACTCGAACGCATCGAAGGCACGCCCTTCGATCTGGTCTTCTCCAATTTTGGCGGCTTGAATTGCATCCCTGATATCAACGTCGTCGCGCGCCGCCTCCCGACGGTTCTCAAACCTGGCGGTTATGTCGTTTGGGTCGTCATGCCGCCCGTCTGTCCGTGGGAACTGGTTCAGGCGCTGCGGGGCAAGTTTCGCGTGGCGGCGCGGCGTCTGCATCCAAACGGTGTGCTGGCAAATGTCGAAGGCGTACGCGTGCCGACATGGTATTTCACGCCGAAGCATGTTCGTCAAGCCTTCCCGCCCGCTTTTCGCCTCGTTCGACAGCGTTCGCTTTCACTGTTCTGCCCGCCCTCCTTCATGGATCGCTTCCCTTTGCGTTTCCCGCGTCTCTCGCATCGCCTCATGCAATGGGACGAACGCCTCGGCATTCATCCACCGTTCAACCGTTGGGGAGACTTCATCCTCTACACCTTTCGCTATGAACGTTGACCTGTACCTGCGCGTGCGCGAAAAAGAAGGACGGCTGTACTCGGATGAACTCGTTGCGCGTCTGCCCTCCGTTCCTGATGGACATCCGCTCGCAAACGAATGGGGCGCCCGTTCCGCCTCCGCTTCGCGCCTGACCCGTTACCTGGCGCGCGGACCCGAGCCTCTGCTCATCCTTGACTTGGGCTGCGGCAACGGCTGGCTCGCCAACTACATTGCCGCGTCCGGTCACCGCGTTCTTGGCATGGACGGAAACCGGCTGGAACTCCGTCAAGCCGCGCGCGTATTTTTGCCCAATCCCAATCTCCATTTTCTCGAAGCGGATATTTTCTCCGCGCCGTTTCCATTCGATTCATTCGATGTCATTTTGCTTGCCAGCGTCATCCAATATTTTCCCGACCTGCCCGCCCTGCTCGACCTGCTGCTCAAATACCTGAAGCCGCGCGGCGAGATTCATATCATAGACAGCCCGCTGTATTCGGACGCAGAAATAGACACGGCAAAGGAAAGAACGCGAGCATACTACGCCTCCCTGGGCTTCCCTGAAATGGCAGAGCATTATTTTCACCACCGTTTTTCTGAGTTGAACGGCTTCACATGGAGAATATTGTATCGCCCCCGAACGCTTGCCCTTCACGCGAAGCGTTTATTGCGGCGCATTGACTCCCCCTTCTTCTGGGTTGTGACACGGAAACCAAAGATAGGGCAAGTTACATCTCCTGCCTGATACCCTTACACTTTCAAGAACGGGACGCGGATTGACGCTGATTCACGCGGAAAAACACGGAAAAATGGTAACTCACCTTACGCCGTAGCGCGAGATCTATCTCGTGTTTTCAGGCGACATGAATGTCGCACTACGAGAAAACTGCGCAAGAGCGTGTTTTCAATTTTCCGGTTCGCGCACATTTGTATCTTTTTGCCATTTTGCGCATCTAAAGAGTACAACCTATAAATTGGACAAATTTTGTCAAATTTATCAACTAGAGAAGGGTAGAACTCTCATGATGATCCCGCTGAAATTGGCGCTTGGCTTTGGAATCGGGCTTTCGCTCGGCTTACTCGGCGGCGGAGGTTCCATTCTAACTGTACCGGCGCTGGTCTATCTTGTGGGGCAGACTCCTCAAGCAGCCGTCACCACATCCCTCGCCATTGTAGGGGCAAACAGCCTGATGGGAGCCTTCTTTCACCAAGCACAGGGCAGCCTGGATTGGAAAGTAGCGTTAACGTTCGGCGGCGCAGGTATGTTGACTTCGTTTCTTTCCGCCAACATTTCCAAACAACTGCCGCCTGCTTTCTTAATGGTTGCCTTCGCATTTTTGATGCTTGCAATAGGGGTCATGTTGTTTGTACGGCGCGACCTGTCTTCGGTGGTGGTTTCAGCAAAGCCCGTGCCCGTCGTACTGGCAAGCGGGGCAGGGGTGGGATTGCTCACGGGCGTGTTGGGCGTTGGCGGCGGTTTTCTGGCGGTCCCTGCACTGGTTATGCTGGTAGGTCTTCCGGTTCACATGGCAGTGGGGACATCGTTACTGGTCATTGCGATGAATAGCGGAGCCGGCTTTCTCGGTCACACAGGAAGCGGATCGTTCGATTTGTTGACGATCATCGTTTTTGTCGTCGCTGGTTTGGCGGGAACCTCGGCAGGCGCAAAGTTATCCAACCGTTTGTCCGCCTCCAAACTACAAAAATCATTTGCGGGTTTTGTCGTCCTGCTGGCGTTCTTTTTGTTGTACGACAACCTGCCCAAAATTTTTTAGCCGTAAGGAGAGAAAAACATGTTCACACAACAATTTTTTGTCGAGGGGCTTGGATGTGCCTCTTACCTGATTGGGTGCGAGGCGAAGGGAGTGGCGGCGGTAATTGACCCTGACCGCCATGTTCAAAAATACCTCGATACGGCACGCAGTCGTGGTTTGAAGATTACACACATCATCGAAACACATCTGCACGCAGACCACGTGTCGGGTAATACCGATCTGGCAGCGCGCACCGGCGCGGAGATTTACCTGCACGAAGCCAGCAACGCGGAGTTTCCCCATCGGTCGCTGCATCACGAAGATGTGATCGAGCTGGGCAATATCCGCTTGAAAGCCATCCACACGCCAGGTCACACGCCCGAAAGCATCACGTTGCTCGTTTCAGACACCACCCGCGCTGAAGAACCGTGGCTGGCACTGACAGGCGACACCCTGTTTGTTGGCGATATTGGTCGTCCCGATCTCGTCGGGGTGGAAGCCGCACGCGGACTGGCATCCAGCATGTATGACAGCCTTTTTACAAAGATTCTGCCGCTGAACGACAGCCTGTTAATTTACCCCGGTCACGGGGCAGGCTCCTTGTGCGGAAAGTCCATCGGTGCGATGCGCGCTACGACACTGGGCTTCGAGCGCAGGTACAACCCAGCCCTATCTCCACGTGAACGAGGTGAATTCATTGACTTTGCTGTAAGCGGACTTCCTGAACAGCCGGGGAATCATAAACGGATCAAAGCCATGAACCGCAAAGGACCCAAGCCGCTTGGGAATGTGACGGAGAAACCGCTGAGCATCCAGGATGCCATCCCGTATTTCCAGCGCGGAGCAGGATTATTGGACACGCGTTCCAAGGATGCCTATATCCGGGCGCACATCCCCGGTTCAGTACATCTCGAGGCAGACGAGCAGTTGAGTAACCGCATCGGCTTTGTCTTTCCGCCGGATGTGCCGGTTGTACTCTTGCTGGAACACCCTGCCGATTACGAACGGGTGGTATATAGCCTGGCGCGCGTGGGCTATGACAATGTGGTTGGCTACCTCGCGGAAGGACTGGACGTATGGGAGCGAATGGGGCTGCCGCTGACAGCCGGTGACATCAAAGATGTGGAACCGGTCGAACTTTATCAGATCATGCAGAATTGCGCCGGCAATGACTGCCCTGTGATCGTGGATGTGCGCGAACCGTGGGAATACCGCCAAGGGCATGTGCCGGGCGCAATGTTGATCCCCTTGGGAGAGCTTTCGTTGCGCTGGAACGAACTTAACCCGGAAAGACCGGTAGCGGTGATCTGCGCCAGCGGAAACCGCAGTCAATCTGCGGCGGCATTGCTGGGGCAAAAAGGATTTAAGACCGTCTACAACATCTCCGGCGGGGTGGGAGCATGGATGTACAGCGGTCTTGCGTTGGAACGCTGATTGGTTGAGCAGCGGCGGGCGGGCTTTTTGCCCACCCGCCGTTTTTGTTGGCGCAGCACGTTTATTGTGCAGTCTTATTCCGCTTTCCGTTCTTTTCGAAAATCTCGTAATACCCCTTATCCAGTTCGTCGTCGCTGAGGTGGGCGTAGCGCTGCGTGACTTGGATGTTGGCGTGACGCGCCAGTTCCTGCGCAAGTTTCAGGTTGCCGGAACCGCGCAGGACGGTTGTCACGAAATAATGGCGGAACGAATGCGGCGTGATTTTGCCGACCATTTCCTTGCCCAATAACTGCTCCACGCGCTCTTTGACGATGTTGCGTCCTGTTGTCGGCGTGATGGGCTTGACCTTTTTGCCGGCGCCCTTGTCGTGCCGCGCAAAGAGGGGCAGGGAGGTGAGTTGCCGTCCCGAATTTCCATCCAAGGCGGCGCGCTGGGTCAGATACTCCTTGAGCGCCCGAATGGCGCGCGAAGTAAAGCGGATGACTGCCTGTTTGTTGCCCTTGCCAATGACGATGGCGCGCCCCTCGTTCCAGTCCATTTCGCCGCGGCGGAGTTTGCAGGCTTCATGGACGCGCAGCCCGGTGTCTGCCAAGGTGAGCAGGAACGCCCGGTCACGCATTGCGCGTAGGTAAGCGCTGGCAGGGTCTTCGCCTTCGCCGGGCTGGGAAGCGAGGTTTTGTACGTTTTCCACCAGTCCCAAAAGCCGCTCGATTTCGTAGGTGGGGAACTGGGGAAAGGTGATGCCGGGGCGGCGCGAACGCTGGCGTATAAGCACACGCACGCGCGATTGGTTGACCTCCGCCAGGCGCTCCGCGTCAATGAACAAATAGAAGCCTTTGACAGCCTGCAGGTAGAGTTGTTCTGTGGCGGTCGAATAGGCGTGCAGGTATTCGATGAGCGGCGAGATGAAATCCTCGGTGAGTTCGGCGATGGGGGTGGTATCGGGGTCGAGCCATTTTTCTGTGAGCAGGCGGCGGAAGATTTGCAGCGCATTTTTATACGCAAGCCAGGTGTGCTTGCTGCGGGAGGTCTTTACCACGTCCAGATAGCGGCTGATTGCCTCGGAAACCGTCGGCGGCTGGGTTGCGGAAGTTGTCATGAGGGTCATTATACGAATTTCCCGCGTTCTGTCAATGTTTATGATAAGAATACTTATCGAAATCATTGACAGGATACTCGTTTTTGCGCCGGGGCGCCAGGACGAAACCGCTCCCCTTCTTGGTAGTATCAGTGGGTGCAGCGCGATCACCGATCACTGATTACTGGTAACTGAATTACTGATCACTGATGACTGAAAATCCCCTGCCCCACTGGGAAAGGATGAAGGAAAAAAAGGAAAGAAGAAAGAGGAAAGAAGTCCGCCGGTCACTCCAGCGCTTTTTGTACGATTGCGGCGATCTCCCCGGGCAAGCCCGAAAGGTCGGGATTTTTCACCCCGCTCATGTATTTCTGCAAAACTTTGCCCAATTCGCGGTAATGCGGCGGCGCGTTGGGATCCACCGCCATTTTGGAGACGGCTTCGAAATATTTTTGCGCTTCTGGCGATTTTTCGCGATGCGCCTGCGCCAATCCTTCCACAAACTCCCTGATTTGCTCTAACTCGCTTTCTCCCTCATTCATCTTTCCATTTTCATCTTTCATCTTTTGTGCCAGCATTTCCCAGACTTCGAGACCTGCGGGCAGGCCGAGTTGTGGCGCAAGGTCGGATAATGCTTTCAATACCTGCGCCAAGTTCATCTGCTTGGCAAGGATATATGCTGTCACCCACGCGTTGACCGCTTCCCGCATTTCACCTTTCTGCGCGTGAATATGTCCCATGTTGAACAAGGTGGCGCACAGCCCCGCTTTATCGCCGATTTGCCGCCTGATGTCGAGCGATTGTTTGAGGTACGCCAGCGCGGTCTCGTAATCGCCCTGCGCATCATAAATTTGCGAGATATTGTTGAGCGTCGTCCCCTCCCCCGCTTTATCGCCGATTTGCCGCCTGATGTCGAGCGATTGTTTGAGGTACGCC
>DYID01000048.1:0-12211 GCA_020723805.1 Anaerolinea sp.
CTATCCGACTAGCTGACTACAAGAGTGACGCTGGCTTTTTCCTCCCTGTTGCATCACCGACAGGGATTTTTCTTTACAAGCACGCGTAATTTGGGTGGCACCGCGAGACTCCCCTCTCGTCCCAATGGACTGGAGGGGAGTCTGTTTTTTAACCGATGACACAAAATTACCATTTACCAACCAAGTAATTAGTAATTGGTAATTTACCAAGCAAGGAGAAACCATGCTGTTCGAAACAAATGCCGCCACAACCCAAACAATCATTCGCGAAATCTCTGCGGACCTCGAAACCCCCATCAGCGTCTATATGAAACTGCGCGGGGATGGGGCGTCGTTCCTGCTCGAATCTGTCGAAGGCGGGGAGCGGATCGCACGCTATTCGTTCATCGGCGTTCAGCCCAGGGCGCAATATGTCATTCGCGGGAACGAAATTCAAATCACACAGAATTACCAATCCCCAATTACCGCTTACAGCGACGACCCCACATCTTTCCTTCAACGGGAGATGAGCCGCTACAACTTCAAGTCGCAGCCGGGCGCGCCGCGCTTCATCGGCGGGCTGGTGGGATTTCTCGGCTTCGAGTCGGTTCGGTTTTTTGAACCAGTCTTGAGGTCCAGAATGAAGCGGGCGGCGATACCCGATGGAATCTTTTTGCTCGCCGACACCGTCATCGCCTTCGATCACGCTCGGCGCAGTCTGTCTCTCATTGCAAACGTCCTCGATGGTGATGTTGAATCCGCCAATCGCAAACTGGATGAAATCGAGGCGCGCATCCATGCACCGCTTCCGCCGTCACAACATCGTGAAGTCAAAGCCTCGAAGACGCGCTCGAACATGACGCAGGGACGCTTCGAGGACATGGTGCGCGACGCCAAGGAATTCATCGCGGCGGGCGACATTTTTCAAGTGGTGCTTTCACAGCGCTTCACGCGCGAAACGGGCGTCGAGCCGTTCGATGTCTATCGCGCCGTGCGCCGACTCAACCCCTCGCCGTACATGTTCTTTTTCGATTTCGGGATGGTGGACGGCGAGCCGCTCTTTTTGGTCGGATCGTCGCCTGAGATGTTCGTGCGTCTGGAGGGACGCACCGCCTCGCTCCGACCGATTGCCGGGACGCGCCCGCGAGGAGCCGACTCCAACGCCGATGCCGCGCTCGCGCAAGAACTCCTCGCCGACCCCAAGGAACGCGCCGAGCATGTGATGTTGGTGGATTTGGGTCGCAACGACTTGGGACGCGTCTGCGAATATGGTACAGTCAAAGTCTCCGACTTCTTCACCATCGAAAAATATTCGCACGTCATGCACATCGTCTCGCACGTGGAAGGAAAACTCAAACCTGAGTTAACCGCCTTCGATTTGGTGCGCGCCTCCTTCCCCGCAGGGACCGTCAGCGGCGCGCCGAAAGTGCGGGCGCTCGAAATCATCGCCGAACTCGAACCCGACCCGCGCGGCGCGTATGCAGGCATGGTCGGCTACTTCGGCTTCGACGGCAACATGGACACCTGCCTCGCCCTGCGCACGATGGTCGCGCGCGGAAACACCTTCAGCGTGCAGGCGGGCGCGGGCATCGTCGCCGATTCAAACCCGACGACGGAATATCAGGAAACCGTCAACAAAGCCAGCGCCATGTTGAAAGCGATTGAAATGGCAGAGACAAACGCCTAAAGAAAGACGCTTAAAGAAAGAGGAAAGAAGAAAGAACATCAACCCACCCCTCTTTCCTCTTTCATCTTTCTTCATCCTTCAGAATTCATCCTTACACTGAAATCCCCAATTACCATTTACCAATTACTTCTGCCCTCAAACAACACTCGAAAGGAAGTTACCATGATCACCCCCAAACCCCGCCTCCTCACCGGCGACCGCCCCACCGGACGCCTCCACCTCGGTCACTACGTCGGTTCGCTGGAAAACCGCGTGCGCCTGCAGCATCAGTACGAATCCTTCTTCATCATCGCCGACTTGCACACGCTCACGACCAGACCCGAACCCGAACACATCAAGGAAATTCCCATCTACATCAAAGAGACCGTGCTGGATTATCTCGCCGTCGGCATTGACCCCGAGGTCAGCACGATTTTCGTGCAATCGGCGATTCCCGAAACCTACCAGTTGAACCTGCTCTTCGAGATGCTCGTCACCGTGCCGCGCCTCGAACGGATGCCCACCCTCAAAGACATGGCGCGCGACGCCAAGATTGACTCGATGCCGTTCGGTCTGCTCGGCTACCCTGTCCTTCAGGCGGTGGACATCCTGCTCCCGCGCGCGCAAGTCGTCCCCGTCGGGCGCGACAACCAGTCCCACGTCGAACTTGCCCGCGAACTGGCGCGCCGCTTCAACAACCTCTACGGCGAGACCTTCCCCGAACCCGAACCCATCATCGGCGATGTCCCGCTCCTCGTCGGCACGGATGGACAGAACAAGATGTCCAAGTCGCTCAACAACGCCATCTACCTTTCCGACGACGCCGAGACGGTCAGACAAAAGGTAATGAACATGTACACCGACCCCAAACGCCTCCGCGCCACCGACCCTGGGACGGTGGAGGGCAACCCCGTCTTCATCTACCACGACGCCTTCAACCCATCCCGCGCCGAAGTGGACGATTTGAAAGAACGCTATCGCAAGGGTCAGGTTGGCGATGTGGAAGTCAAGCAGAAACTTGCCGCCGCCATCAACAACTTCCTCGAACCCATCCGCGAAAAACGCGCCTATTACCTTGCCCACCCCCTCATCGCCAATGACGTACTCGCGCAGGGCATTCAACGCATGCAAGCCGAAGCCAAAGCGACGATGGAACTCGTCCGCGAACGAACGGGCTTATCCTATTCGCTGGATTTGTTCGTGGATCAGGTGGATATTTTCGGGAACGAAGGCTAAAGGTCGAAAGTCACAAGTCGAAAGTCATCCGCGACTTTCGACCTTTGACCTTCGACTGATAAGGAGTTCAACCCATGCTAGTGCTAATTGATAACTACGACTCATTTACCTATAACTTGGTTCAGTACTTCGGCGAACTCGGCGCGGACATTAAAGTCTTCCGCAACGACCAGGTGACGCTCAATCAACTCATCGCGCTCAATCCGTCGCATCTCGTCATCTCCCCGGGTCCAGGCGAACCCGTCAAAGACGACGGCATCTCCTCCGAAGCCCTCAAATACTTCGACGGCAAAATCCCCGTGCTGGGCGTTTGCCTCGGTCATCAGGCGCTTGCGGCGGTCTTTGGCGGCAAAGTGGACCGCGCCCAGCGTCTCATGCACGGCAAGACATCCAAAGTAACGCACAATGGACAGGGCATCTTCAAGGGTATCCCCTCCCCGTTCGAAGCGATGCGCTATCACTCGCTCGTCGTCTATGACCCCATCCCTGCCGAACTCGAAGTCACCGCCATTACGCCCGAAGAGGAAATCATGGGGCTCAAACACCGCGAGCATCACACCTATGGCGTGCAGTTCCATCCCGAATCCATCCTCACCGAATACGGCAAACAAATCCTCAAGAATTTTCTCGACCTGAACCCCGCTCCTGCCGCGAAAGGAGAACTCACCATGCTCAAGCCTTTTATCGCCAAAGTCATCAATCGGGCAGACCTCACCGCCGACGAAGCCGAACAAGCCATGAACGTCATCATGACGGGTCAAGCCACGCCCGCGCAGATCGGCGCGTATCTCGTCGCGCTTCGCATGAAAGGCGAGACCATCCCCGAAATCACAGGCTCCGTCCGCGCCATGCGCGCCAACGCGGTCAAGGTCAAACTGGACACGGACGAATCCGTGTACGACATCGTCGGCACAGGCGGCGACGGCGCGCACACCTTCAACATCTCCACCGCGGCTGCCTTCGTCCTCGCAGGTACGGGGCGCAAAGTCGCCAAGCACGGCAACCGCGCCGCATCCTCCCAATGCGGCAGCGCCGATGTCCTCTCCGCACTCGGCGTCAACCTCGACCTCACGCCTGAGCAGGTCGCCCAAGCCATCGAGCAGGTGGGCATCGGTTTCATGTTCGCGCCCAGGTTTCATCCCGCCATGAAGCACGCCGTCGGTCCGCGCAAGGAAATCGGTCAGCGCACCATCTTCAACATTCTCGGTCCGCTCACCAACCCTGCGGGCGCGCACATCCAACTCACGGGCGTCTTCGACCCCAAACTCACCGAGCCGCTCGCGCACGTCCTCAAGGAACTCGGCTCCAAAGCCGCGCTCGTGGTTCACGGCGCGAACGGTCTCGACGAACTCAACACCACGGGCGTCAACCGCGTCAGCCATCTGAAAAACGGCGCGGTCGAAACCTACGACCTCGACCCCGCCGAACTCGGTCTTGCGCCAGCCACCGTCGCAGACCTGCGCGGCGGCACGCCCGACGAATCCGCGCAGATGATGCGCGACCTCCTCGGCAACAAACTCAACGGCGCGCGCCGCGACGCAGTCCTCCTCAACGCCGCCGCCGCCCTCGCCGCCGAGTCGGGCGATTTCAAATCCGCGCTTGAAGAAGCCCAAGCCTCGCTCAACAGCGGCGCAGCCCTCGCTAAACTCGATGCGTTGGTTGAATTTACCCGGACTGCCGCGTAATTGGCGTTCTCTTACTGTCCTCCCGCGTAATTGGTGTTCTCTAACGCCAGAGTGAGCGCGTAAGAGAACACGCCCTACGCAGCGGAAAAACTTTATCTGCGGTTGGAGACCGCCCTATGAGTATCCTCGCTCAAATCATCGAACACAAGAAGATGGAAATCGCGGCGCTCGACGCCCCAGTCTTGCGCGCCGCCGCCGAACAGAGTCCAACGCCTCGAAATTTTCTTGCCGCCCTCACCCCTCGCCCCTCTCCCAGTGGGAGAGGGGTTGGGGTGAGGGTAAGCCTGATCGCTGAACTCAAACGCGCATCCCCCTCCAAAGGGATTCTCGCCCCGCACCTCGACCTCTTCCAACTTGCCAGTCTCTACGCCCAAAACGGCGCGTCAGCAATTTCTGTATTGACCGATGAAAAGTTTTTCATGGGCAGTCTGGCAACCCTGCGCCAATTACGACTTACCAATTACCAATTACCTCTTCTCCGCAAAGACTTCATCCTCCACGAAACCCAACTCTACGAATCCCGCGCCAATGGTGCCGATGCCGTCCTCCTCATCGCCGCCGCACTGACCGACGACGCCCTCTTCGCCGATTTGCACGCCCTTGCCCTCGAACTCGGCTTGACGCCGCTGGTCGAAGTCCACGACGAAGCGGAAACCGAACGCGCTTTGAAATTGAAAGATATAAAACTCATCGGCATCAACAACCGCAGCCTCGCCACCTTCGATGTCTCTCTCGAAACAACAGAAAAACTCCGTCCGATGATTCCTCCCGAAATCGCCGTTGTCGCCGAAAGCGGTATCTTCACCGCCGCCGATGTAGAACGCCTGACAAAAGTAAACGTGGATGCAATTTTGGTCGGCGAAGCGTTGGTGACTTCGGAAGATATTCCTGCCAAGGTTCGTGAATTATCTGGAATGGAAAGTCAAAAGTCAAAGGTCTAACATCTGACCTTCGACTTTCGACCTTCGACTTTCGACCTATGACCAAGATAAAAATCTGCGGCATTAAAACCCTCGCCGATGCCCTCGCCGCCATCGAAGCAGGCGCGGACTATCTCGGATTCAACTTCTATCCCAAGAGCGTCCGCTTCATCGAAAAAGCCGCGTGCGCCGAAATCGCATCCGTTTTGAAGCGCGAACATCTGCAAATCAAACTTGTCGGCGTGTTCGTCAACGCCTCCGTCGAAGAAATCAAAGACACCCTGCAAACCTGCTCGCTCGACCTCGCCCAACTTCACGGCGACGAACCGCCCGAAATGCTCTCCGCTCTCGATGGCAAAGCCTTCAAAGCATTTCGCGGAATCCCTGAAAAAGCGGATGGCTTCGCCAGAAGTGAGCCGCCCGCGTTTTTGCTTGACGCTTCCGTCAAAGGCGTGTACGGCGGGAGCGGCGTCACTGCCGATTGGACAGCCGCGGCAGAACTGGCAAAGAAATATCCCTTATTGCTGGCAGGCGGCTTGACACCTGAGAATGTCGCCGAGGCGGTTTGCCGAGTCAAGCCGTGGGGTGTGGACGTGGCTTCGGGCGTGGAATCCACTCCGGGTCAGAAAGATGCGGAAAAGATGGTTCAATTCGTAAGAGAAGTCAGGAAAGCAGAGAGTGGTAAATGGTAATTGGTAAATGTCCAATTACCATTTACCAATTACCAACCCCCACCACGAGGAATTATGACCACATTACTTCCCCCCAAGTTCGGTCCCTACGGCGGACAGTTCGTCCCCGAAACGCTCATGCCTGCGCTCATCGAGTTGGAAGAGGCGTTCGTATCGGCGAAGGCAGACGTTGAATTTCAGCGCGAGTTCGATAAGTTGCTGGCGTCGTTTGTCGGCAGACCCACGCCGCTGACGTATGCCAAACGTCTCTCGGAAAAACTGGGCGGCGCGCAAATCTATTTGAAGCGCGAAGACCTGGCGCACACCGGCGCGCACAAAATCAACAACGCGCTGGGGCAGGCGCTGCTCGTCAAGCGCATGGGCAAGCGGCGCATTGTGGCAGAGACGGGCGCGGGTCAACACGGAGTCGCGTCGGCGACGGCGGCGGCGCTGCTGGGACTCGAATGCGTGGTGTACATGGGCGAAGTGGACATCGCCCGCCAGGAGCCGAACGTCTTCCGCATGAAACTGCTCGGCGCGGAGGTGAGACCTGTGGCGTCTGGCACGCGGACGTTGAAGGACGCCATCAACGAAGCCATCCGCGATTGGGTGACGAACGTGCGCGATACCCATTACCTGCTCGGCTCTGCGCTGGGACCGCATCCATACCCGACGATGGTGCGCGAGTTCCAGTCGGTGATTGGACGGGAAGCGCGCGAACAGATGCTGATGGAAGTGGGACGCCTGCCCGATACGGTCATCGCGTGTGTGGGCGGCGGTTCGAATGCGATTGGCGTCTTCAGCGGATTCGTGGACGACGCAGACGTGGAGTTGATCGGCGTCGAAGCGGGCGGAAGCGGAATCGAAACGGGCAAACATGCGGCACGCTTCGGCGACCCGTCGAAGGGACGCGTGGGTGTCATCCACGGCACGCGGACGTATGTGTTGCAGGATGAAGACGGACAAATCGCGGAGACGCACTCTGTCTCGGCAGGGCTGGATTACGCGGCAGTCGGACCCGAACATGCCTTGCTGCGCGATATCGAACGGGCATTTTATACGTCAGCGACGGATGAAGAGGCGTTGAGCGCGTTCCAGACGTTATGTCACACCGAGGGGATTATCCCTGCGCTGGAGTCATCCCATGCGGTGGCGGAGGTCATCAAGCGCGCGCCGAAGATGCGGAAGGATCAGATTATCTTAGTTAACTTGTCGGGGAGAGGGGACAAGGATTTGAATACGGTGATAAAGGAATTGAGTAAAGAGTAAGTGGTAAGCGGTAATTACCATTTACCAGTTACTCACAACGAGTGAACCCATGAATCGAATTGAATCTGCGTTTACAACCAAACCCATCTTCATGCCCTACTTCCCGTTGGGCTACCCTGACCTGGAAACATCCATTGACGTAATCGAAGCGCTCGCCAAGAACGGCGCGGACTTGATCGAGGTGGGACTGTCCTTCTCCGACCCGCTTGCCGATGGACCCGTCATCCAGCACGCGACACAGATCGCTTTGGAAAAGGGAATCACGGTCAAAAAGTCGCTCGAAGCCGTGAAGGAATTGCGGCGGCGCGGCGTGGACATTCCGCTGATTCTGATGGGCTACTACAATCCCATGCTGGCATACGGACTGGAGACGTTCGTCCGCGATGCGGCACAGGCAGGCGCGGATGGATTCATCGTCCCTGATTTGCCAGCCGAGGAGTCAAAGGAATTTGAAGAGGCGGCTGGCGATTTGCCGTTGATTCGAATGCTCGCCCCTACCACTCCCCCCGAACGCATGGAAGCGATTGCCCGCAGCGCAAAGGGATTCATCTATCTCGTTTCGGTGACGGGCATTACGGGAGAACGCAAATCTTTGGCGGAAGGACTTGGAGATTTAATTACCCAAGTGCGGGAGCATACCTCCGCGCCTGTTTGTGTGGGTTTCGGCATCAGCACCCCCGAACAAGCCAAAGAAGTTGGGGAGATGGCAGATGGAGTCATCGTCGGCTCGGCGTGCGTCAAAACGATTGGAGGGAGCGAAAAGCCTGTCGAAGCGGCGAGGCAGTTTGCGGCGGCGTTTCGAAGCGCGTTGAGGTAACATCCAATTGGGCGACTTTGTTGTATACTATTATCATGATGAAGGTCTGTCATGCAAATTGATTTCATTGTTTGTCCCGAAGATATCGAAGAAAAGCTCGAGAGAAAACATAAAGTCAAAATGCGTGAAGTGCGTCAGGCGTAGTTGAACAACCCCCGCGTCCGTTTTGCGGAAAAAGGGTACACCGAGGGCGAGGATGTGTATGCCGCTTTCGGTGAGACTTTTGGCGGGAGGTATCTTTCGGTATTCTTCGTCTTCAAACCGAAAGACAACACAGCGGTTATAATCAGCGCACGCGACATGAGTAAGAAAGAGCGTAAATCCTATGCCCGCAAATAAGAGTTCTATTTCAAAAGCCAACTCGCTTGAAAAAATGGGCGAATTCTGGGATAAGCACGACTTTACCGAATTCGATGACCCGAACGCGCCCGACGTTGAGTTTCGCGTCACGGTCGCAATTCCCGTTGAGCCTGATTTGCTTTCCGATATTGAGGAATTGGCGCATCGGCGCGGTATCAACGTGGAAACGCTGGTCAATTTGTGGTTGAAGGAAAAACTTGTAGAAACGAAGGCGGGGTAGTTTTTGGGAAAATAGAAACGGGCGCGTCACGCGGACGCGCCTGTTTTGGTTCGGCATGTGTGAAGACGATTGGAGGCAGCGAAAAGCCTATCGAAGCGGCAAGGGAGTTTGCGGCGGCATTCCGAAGCGCGCTGCGGTCAAACTCACCCCTTGACGCATCCGCCTGACCTGCATAGAATAGCGCCCAATATGCTTAAGTCTGCCCGCTGGTTTGCGTACTACTATTTTTACGGTTTCCGAGGCTCGGTTACCGTTGGCGGCGCTTAAGCGGACAGCAACCCCTGTTCACACAAGAGCGAGACCGCAACGGTCTCGCTCTTTTATTTTCTCCTCGCTCCCCCCTCTCCCCTAATGGGAGAGGGGCTGGGGGTGAGGGTTTAGGAGTAACTCTTATGCCCATCCGTGGAATCCGCGGCGCGACCACCGTCCCAACCGACGACCCCGACCTCATCCTCGAAGCCACGCGCGAACTGCTCGAGGAAATCCTCGCCGAAAACGAGACCATGCGCCCCGAAGACATCGCCAGCGCCTTCTTCACCGTTACCGAAGACCTCACCTCCACCTTCCCGGCGCAGGCGGCGCGGCAAATGGGCTGGGACCTCGTCCCCATGCTGTGCGCGCGCGAAATCCCCGTGCCAAACAGCCTGCCGCGCGTCATCCGCGTGCTGGTACACTGGAACACCGAAATCCCGCAGGATCAAATCACTCATGTCTATCTGCGCGAAGCGGTCAAACTCCGCCCCGACCTCGCCGCCGCACAATAACGACCTTCGACCTTCGACTTTTGACTTTCGACCTTCGACTTTCAACCATACATTCATCATTCATCACTTACATTCAAGGAGCCCCCATGTTAATCATCATGAAACCCAACGCCACCCCCCAGCAAATCGAGAACGTCATCCAAAAAATCAAACAGGCGGGACTTGCCGCGCACCTCTCGCAAGGCATCGAAACCACCCTCATCGGCGCCATCGGCGAGACGCACGATATGTCCACCGAAATCTTCGAAGTCCTGGACGGAGTGGACATGGTCAAACGCATCACCCAACCCTTCAAACTTGCCTCGCGCCAGTTCCATCCCGAAAACTCCGTCTTCCCCATTGACGGATTCAAAGTCGGCGGAAACGACATCGTTCTCATCGCCGGACCGTGTTCGGTGGAGAGCCGCTCCCAGATTTTGGAAACGGCTCAGGCGGTGAGAGAAGCGGGCGCCAACGCCCTGCGCGGCGGCGTCTTCAAACCGCGCACGTCGCCCTATTCCTTCCAGGGCTTGGGCGAGAAAGGTCTCGAATACCTTGCCGAAGCGCGCGAACTCACGGGCATGCCCATCGTCGTCGAAATCATGTCGCAGACCCAGCTCGACCTCATGCTCAAATACGTGGATGTCTTCCAGGTCGGCGCGCGCAACATGCAAAACTTCAACCTCCTGCGCGCCCTCGGCGAAACGCGCAAGACCGTCCTGCTCAAACGCGGACTTTCCGCCACCATCGAAGAACTGCTCATGTCCGCCGAATACATCCTCGCCGGCGGCAACAAACAGGTCATCCTGTGCGAACGCGGCATCCGCACCTTCGAAACCGCCACGCGCAACACCACCGACATCAACGCCATCCCCGTCCTCAAAAACCTCACCCACCTGCCCGTCATCCTCGACCCCTCCCACGCCACCGGTCACGCCGATTACGTTGCGGCAATTGCCCGCGCCGCTATCGCCGCCGGCGCCGACGGACTCATCGTCGAAGTTCATCCCGACCCTGCGCACGCCGCCTCCGACGGCAAACAATCGCTCAAGCCCGAAGCCTTCGCCGAAATGGTTCGGCAGGTCAAAGCCATCGCTGAAGTGATGGGACGCCGCATCGCCCCCATCCAAAAACCCGTTGCTGTCGGATGGTAGCCATGGAGGACGGCTTTTCGCTCGAACAGTCCACCGTTGGGATTGTTGGATTGGGACTCATGGGCGGCTCGCTCGCCCTGGCGCTCAAAGGCAAGTGCGCCCGCCTCATCGGATTCGACACGCATCCTCCCACGCTCGAACTTGCTCTTTCCAAAAGAATCATTGACCACGCCTCAGCCTTTCCCCCTGCTGGTCGAGTAGGGCAAAGCCCGTATCGAGACCACAACATTGACCTCCTCATCCTCGCCGCCCCCGTCCCCGCCATCCTCGACATTCTCCATCAATTACCAACCGCCAATTACCAACCTGCCCTGAGCGTAGCCGAAGGGTCACCAATTACCATTTTAGATCTCGGCTCCACCAAACGCGAGATCGTAAAAGCCATGTCCAACCTGCCCGCAAACTTCGACCCCATCGGCGGGCATCCCATCTGCGGCAAAGAAAAACTCGGACTCGAAAACGCCGACCCCAACCTATATCGAGGCGCTCCTTTCGTCCTCACTCCGCTCGCACGCACCACCCCGCGCGCGCTGGACATTGCCAAACAACTCATCGCCGCCGTTGGCGCGCGTCCCGTCGAAATGACCGCCGAAGAACATGACCGCATCCTTGCCTTCACGAGTCATCTCCCCTTCCTGCTCTCCTCCGCCCTGGCGCTTTCCACCCCGCAGGAATTCGCGCCCCTCATCGGACCAGGCTTTCGTTCCACATCCCGCCTCGCAGGCACGCCCGCTCACATGATGCTGGGCGTCCTCCAATCCAACCGCGATAACCTCCTGAGCGCGTTACAATCGTTTCGGCGTTCTCTCGATGAAATCGAAACCGCACTGCAAATGGAAAGCCCCTCCCAACTCGAACTCCTCCTCGAAGCCTCCCGCTCCTCCTACCACTCCCTCACCGATCACTGATCACTGCTCACTGATCACTGCTCACTGATCACTGCTCACTGATCACTGATCACTGCTCTCATCTCTCATGCCCCCCACCTACCCTTCCTCCCTCCGCATTCTCCCCATCAATCATCCCCTCTCTACCACCGTCCGCGTCCCCGGCTCCAAATCGCTGACCAACCGCGCCCTGCTCATCGCCGCCCTCGCCAACGGCACGACGAAAATCACCAACGCCCTCTTCTCCGACGACTCGCGCTACTTCGCCAACGCCCTCCGCACCCTCGGTTTCGACGTTCAAATGGATGAAGCCAACGCCGCCATGACCGTTAGCGGCTTGGGCGGAAAAATCCCCGCCCAGCGAGCCGAACTCTTCATCGGCAACGCTGGCACCGCCGCCCGCTTCCTTACCGCCTTCCTCACCCTCGGTCACGGCGAATACCTCCTCGACGGCGACGCCCGTATGCGCCAGCGTCCCATCGGCGACCTGGTGGACGCTCTCACCCAACTTGGAGCAACGCTCCATGCTCACACTGATCACCATTCACTGATCACTGATCACCACTCACTGATCACTGATCACTCTTCACCGATCACTGATCAC
>DYID01000048.1:12311-15353 GCA_020723805.1 Anaerolinea sp.
GATCACTGATCACCACTCACTGATCACTGATCACTCTTCACCGATCACTGATCACTCTCCCCTCTGCCCTCCCCTCAAAATCCTCGCCAACGGCTTGCGCGGCGGCAAAGCCAAAATCGCAGGCGACATCTCCTCCCAATTCCTCTCCGCCCTGCTGATGGTTGCTCCGTATGCCCAAACTCCGGTCGAAATCGAACTCACCACCCCCCTCAACTCCAAACCCTACGTGGACATGACCCTCGCCGTCATGCGCGACTTCGGCGTCGAAGTCCAGCGGAACGGCTATCAAACTTTCACCATTCCACTTTCCACGTTCCAATTACCAATTACCAATTACCCAATTGAAAGCGACGCCTCCGCCGCCTCCTACTTCTTTGCCGCCCCTGCCATCTGCGGCGGGACCGTAAAAGTCGAAAACATCTCCCGCAACTCAAAGCAAGGCGATATTGCCTTTCTCGACATCCTTCAACAAATGGGCTGCACCGTCACCGAAACTGATAACTGTTTACTGATCACTGGTCACTCCCATTTACGCGGCATAGACGTGGACATGCGCAACATCCCCGACACCGCCCAGACCCTCGCCGTCATTGCCCCCTTTGCCGATACCCCCACCCGCATCCGCGGCATCGCCTCCGCCCGCCTCAAAGAGACCGACCGCATCCACGCGACCTGCACCGAACTCGCCCGCCTCGGCGTCCGCGTGGAAGAACACGACGACGGCATGACCATTTACCCCTGCCAAACCTTCCAACCTGCGAACATCCAAACCTACAACGACCACCGCATGGCAATGGCATTCTCCCTCATCGGTCTGCGCGTCGAAGGCGTCGTCATCGAAAACCCCTCCTGCGTCTCCAAAACCTTCCCCAACTTCTTCGACGTACTGCAAACCCTATACTAACTTTTCCACTCCCCACTTTCCTCTTTCTTCTTTCATCTCTCCTCCTCATGCAGCGACCTTCGACCCTAAACTTTCGACTTGGGCTCATCGGCTACCCCCTCACCCACACCCTCTCCCCCAAAATCCACGCCGCCGCGCTCCAAGCCTGCGGTTTGCAAGGCTCCTATTTACCATTTACCATTTACCCCACCGACAAACAAGGATTGCAAGCCATCCTCCACCGCCTCCGCACCGGCGACCTGCACGGACTCAACGTCACCATCCCGCACAAACAAACCGTCATCGAATACCTCGACGAACTCACCCCCACCGCCCAAGCCATCGGCGCCGTCAACACCCTCTGCCTGCACGACGGCAAACTCACCGGCGACAACACCGACGCGCCCGGCTTCCTCACCGACCTCAAGCGTTTCTTTGAATTTTCAGCCTTTAGCCTTCAGCCTTCAGCCTTGGTATTGGGTGCCGGCGGCTCTGCCCGTGCTGTCGTCTACGCCCTCCTCACCGACGGCTGGAACGTCACCCTCGCCGCCCGCCGCCTCGAACAAGCCCAACAACTCGCGCAATCCTTCCCCAATTACCAGTTACCAGTTACCAATCTTACCAACCTTTCACTTTCCACTTTCCACCTGCTCATCAACACCACCCCCCTCGGCATGACCCCCGACATCGAAACCTCCCCGCTCCCCGAAAACGCCGTCCTCGCGCCAGGCACAATCGTGTATGATTTGGTTTACAACCCGCGCGAGACCAAACTCATGCGGCAGGCAAAAGCGCAGGGATGCCGCGCCGTCAACGGGCTGGGCATGCTCATCGAACAAGCCGCCCTCGCCTTCGAGATTTGGACAGGCTGCCGCCCTCCGCGCCAAACCCTATGGAACGCGGTTGAAACCTGATCACCTTCCTCTTTCCACTTTCTACTTTCCACTCACCACCCCGGAGCCCCCATGCCCCTACGCTTCCTCACTGCAGGCGAATCACACGGACCCGCCCTCACCGCCATCCTCGAAGGCATCCCCGCCGGACTGCCCCTCTCCGCCTCTCTTATTGACCTCGAACTTGCCCGCCGCCAAAAAGGCTATGGCTCAGGCGGACGCATGAAAATCGAACACGACGCCGTGCAAATCCTCAGCGGCGTCATGGCGGGCGAGACCACCGGCGCGCCGATTGCCCTGCTCGTCCCCAACGCCGACCACGTCAAATGGAAGGGCAAACCCATCGAACCCATGACCGCCCCGCGCCCCGGTCATGCCGACCTCACAGGCGCGGTCAAATACGGCTACAAGGATTTGCGTCCCGCCCTCGAACGCGCCTCCGCCAGAGAGACCGCCATGCGCGTCGCCGTTGGCGCAATCTGCAAACACCTCCTCGCGCAGTTCGGCATCCGCGTTGGCGGATATGTCCTCTCCATCGGCACGGCGCAAGCCGACCTCGCAGACATGCCCTACGCGGAACGCTTCAAGCGTGCGGAAGAGTCCGAGGTCCGCTGCCCAGACCCGAGGTCCGCGCAAGCGATGCGGGACGAAATCGAAAAAGCCATTCACGGCAAAAACACCCTCGGCGGCGTCCTCGAAATCGTCGCGCTCGATGTCCCCGTCGGTCTCGGCAGTTTTGCTCAATGGGACCAACGCCTCGAAGCCAGACTCGCCATGGCAGTGATGAGCGTGCAGGCAATCAAGGGCGTGGAAGTGGGCGACGCATTTGAGAACGCCAAACGCCTCGGCACCGAATCCCACGACCCCATCCAATTACCAATTACCAATCCCCAATTACGCCGCCCTTCCAACCGCGCTGGAGGGATAGAAGGCGGCATCTCCAACGGACAGCCCATCGTCGTCCGCGCCGCCATGAAACCGATAGCCACAACGCTTCTTCCCCAGCCGACAGTTGATCTGGCAACCCGAACCGAAGCCCCCACCCGCTACGAACGCTCCGACTTCTGCCCCGTCCCGCGCGCCGTTCCCATCCTCGAGGCGATGGTCGCCTTTGTGCTGGCAGACACCCTGCTCGAAAAACTCGGCGGCGACTCCATGGACGAAATCAAACCGCGCTTCGAGTCCCTGCGAAAAGCAACGCTCGACGATTTGCCAATGGACAACTTCCCTCACGTCTTCTGGGAATGACTGCTCACTGATAACTGA
>DYID01000018.1 GCA_020723805.1 Anaerolinea sp.
CGTCCGCTGGTGATGGCGGCATACGCCTACGACCTGGCGAATGCCTTCCACTCGTTCTATCACGCCGTGCCGGTGCTGCAAGCCGATGACGAGAAGATACGCGAGGCGCGGCTGGCGCTGGTGGCGGCGGCAAAGCAGACGATAGCCAACGCGCTCAGGCTGCTGGATATTCAAGCGCCCGATGTCATGTAGCAAACAGGCTAAACGTACCTTTACGTTTAGCCTGTTTTATTTTAGATTTCATCCGCAATCCGATGGTCGAGTAGGGTAAAGCCCGTACCGAGACCATCGCTTTACATGCAAACAGGTGGTCTCGGTACGCCCCTTGGTCTCGATACGGATGAGAAAAACCCTCATCCTACTCGACCAGCGGGGCTGCTCGACTGCCGCCATATCATCTCAAGGAGACTGACACATGCCAATCAAAACCATCATCATGGGCGCGGCGGGACGCGACTTTCACAACTTCAACACGTTCTTCCGCAACAACAAGGACTACGAAGTGGTCGCTTTTACTGCTACCCAAATCCCCGACATCGAAGGACGCCTCTATCCGCCCGAACTGGCGGGACCGCTCTACCCGAAGGGCATCCCCATCCACGCCGAGGAGGAACTGCCCGAACTCATCCAGAAGCACGGTGTGGAGCAGGTGGTCTTCGCCTACTCGGACGTGCCGCATGAGTACGTGATGCACAAGGCGAGCATCGTCAACGCGGCGGGCGCGGACTTCCGCCTGATGGGCAGGAAGTACACGCAAATCAAATCGTCCAAGCCGGTCGTGTCGGTGTGCGCGGTTCGGACGGGATCCGGCAAAAGTCAGACGACGAGGCGGGTTTCGCTGATTCTGCGCGAGATGGGCTACAAGGTCGCGGCGATCCGTCATCCCATGCCGTATGGCAATTTGATTCGACAGGAAGTCCAGCGCTTCGCCGATTACGATGACCTCGATGAGCAGGAATGCACCATCGAGGAACGCGAGGAATACGAACCGCATCTCGACAACGGCGTCATCGTCTATGCGGGCGTGGATTACGAGAAAATCGTCCGCCAGGCGGAGCAGGAAGTGGACATCGTGCTGTGGGACGGCGGCAACAACGACTTCCCGTTCTACGTCTCGGACTTCGAGATTGTGGTCGCCGACCCGCACCGCCCCGGACACGAAAGCGCCTACCACCCCGGCGAAGTCAACGCGCGCACGGCGGATGTGTTCGTCATCAACAAGGTGGACACGGCGAATCCCGACAGCGTGATTGCCCTGCGCGAGTCGCTGCGCAAATTGAACCCGAAGGCGATTCAAATCGAAGCCGCCTCCCCGCTCTTCGTCGAGGACCCCGAAGCGATTCGCGGCAAGCGCGTGCTGGTCATCGAAGATGGTCCCACGCTGACGCACGGCGAGATGGCATACGGCGCAGGGTACGTCGCTGCCCGCCGCTTCGGCGCGAAGGAAATCGTGGACCCGCGCCCGTTCGCGGTCAAGTCCATCGCGGCGACTTACGAGAAGTACCCGAAGACGGGTCCCATCCTGCCCGCCATGGGTTACGGCGAAAAGCAGATGAAAGACCTCGAGGAGACCATCAACCGCTCGGACGTGGACATGGTCATCGTCGGCACGCCGATTGACCTGAAGCGCATCATCAAAATCAACAAGCCCAGTCAGCGTGTGCGCTATGAGTTGCAGGAGATCGGTCAGCCCACGCTGGCGGATTTGTTGATGAAGAAGTTTGGGAGAAAGTAGTGCGAGTGATCAGTGAGCGAGTGAGCAGTGAGCAGTCGGTCTGCCGCGAGGCGGACCGATTTTTTTAGCGGCATAATACGCATCTAAGCCGCAAGTGAGGGGTAATACTCGAAGAAAACACAACCACGAAAAGGAAAACCATGACCGCTCTTGCTCTCACCCTCTCGAACCGATACTTTCCACGCCTTACCGCCTGGACACGGGACCTGACATTAATTCTGACCGGCACATTATTGGCTGCCGCGCTGGCACAAGTGAAAATCCCTCTTCCCTTTACGCCCATTCCGCTAACGGGGCAAACGTTTGCCGTGCTGCTGGCTGGCGCGGCGCTTGGCTCGAAGCGAGGCGCGTTATCCATGATGTTGTATGTCGCGCTCGGCGCAGCGGGACTGCCCGTCTTTGCGGGCGGCGCGGGGGGATTGGGCTACCTCACGGGTGCGACTTTTGGCTACCTAATCGGGTTCGTGGCTGCGGCTTGGGTCATCGGTCTGCTGGCGGAACGCGGTTTGGAGCGAAGCGTGCGAACTTCCATCCTGCCGTTCATCGTTGGAACAATCATCATTTATGCCTTCGGCGTGGGCTGGCTTGCCTTCGTACTGGGCAGTTTCAGCAAAGCGCTTACCGCTGGGTTGTTCCCTTTTCTGATTGGCGATGCAATCAAATTGACCGCTGCGGCGCTGGTACTGCCGGCGGCATGGAAATTGGCGAAATAGCGCTGCTCTGTTTCCTTATTTCCGTTTTCCAAACCCGATAATCCCCGCCAGCAGAATGGAAAGGGCAATCAACAGCGCGGCGACAACCGTGCTGTTTTGCCTGACCTGTTCGCTCAGCGGAACGGAGAGTGCGGTCGGCGTGAGGGTGGGCGTGGAGGTGTGATAGGGAACGGCGGTGGGATAGGGTGTCTCGGTGGAGGTCGTCACTGCAAACGGAGAACCCGTCATGGGCGGCGGCTGGGTGGCGGATTTCTGGATGAGCAGTTTCCAGCCGGGCAGGATGTTATCGTCCACAAGACCGTTCAGGCGTTTGATTTGCTCGACGGAGACGTGATACTGCTCGGCAAGGCTCCACAGGGTCTGCCCGTATTGCACTTCGTGAACCACGTCGCCATCGGGGCGGGCAGTGCTGACAATGATGGGAACGGCGTAATCGGAGATTTCCCCCGAAGCGAAACCCGCGCAGAGCGTTTGAGTCATGGGGATGCCGGTCAGGATGTCGCGGGCGGTGGATTGATGTTGTCCGCTGGGGGTGGAGAGGGCGGTCTCCAGCACCATGTAAATCTGGTCGCCGACGGCAACCGCCGCACCGATGTGACTGCGGTTGGGGTCCACCATCGTATCCATGTGTTCGGCGTCGCTTTGCCAGAACGACATGGCTTGCTCGATCGTCTCCGCCGCCACCCAGTTTTCGGAACGGTAGCCGTCCATCGAGAGGTCGCCCCAAAGCGGGAAACCCATCGAAAGCAACTGCTGTCCGAGCGTCATGCCGCAGGGACGTTGATGTCCCACCGCGCCTTCGGAGGCGGCGAGCGCGTTCGCCTGCTGGGCGGCAACTTCCATGAGGACGGGGTGAACCGTGAGGGGGTTCAGTCCGTTGGCGAGGCGAAAGTTGTTGACCGCGTTGATGATGTCGGCGGGGGTGGGCAGAGTCGGCTCAGGGGTGGCGGAGGCTTCTTGAAACAGGGGCAGGCTGCGGTGAGTCGGAGGCGCTGAAAGGGGCAGGATCAAGATAAGAAGGGAGAAAAGGATGAGGGGGCGGTGAGGTTTGTCCATGTGGAATTGAGCATCATGCGTACCCTGCGCTAGAGAGCGCAAAGTACACGATACGAACCTCATTATAACGATATAATCAACTCATGTTCACAGACCAGGTTGAAATTTACGTTCGTTCAGGAAAAGGCGGCGATGGGATGGTGCATTTTCGCCGCGAAAAATTTGTGCCGCGCGGCGGTCCCGACGGCGGCGACGGCGGCAAGGGCGGCGATGTCATCTTCGAGGTGAGAGGCACGCTCAATACGCTGGCGTCATTCCGCCCAAAGCAAAAGTTCAAGGCGGAGGATGGCGCGCGCGGCGGACCCTCGCAGATGACGGGGCGCAACGGCAAAGACCTTGTGATTCCCGTGCCGCCCGGCACGGTCATCTACGATGCAGATACCGGTGAACTCATCGGCGATTTGACGGAGGAAGGTCAGCGGCTGGTGGTGTGCAAGGGCGGGCGCGGCGGACGCGGCAATCAGCACTTTGCGACTTCACGGAATCAAGCGCCGCGCACCGCTGAGAAGGGCGAGCCGTTTGAGGAGAAACGCCTCAGACTCGAACTGAAACTCATCGCCGACATCGGGCTGATCGGCGTCCCGAACGCGGGCAAATCCACGCTGCTCTCGGTTCTGACGAACGCCAAGCCGAAGATTGCGCCCTATCCCTTCACCACGCTGGAGCCGAATTTGGGCGTGGCAGAGATTGACGTGAACACCACCGTTGTGCTGGCGGATATTCCCGGTCTCATCGAAGGCGCATCGCACGGCGCGGGACTGGGACACGATTTTCTGCGCCACGTTCAACGCACGCGGGTGCTGATTCATTTGCTGGACGGGCTGTCGGAAGACCCGCTGGCAGATTACAGCCAGATCAACACAGAGTTGGCGTTGTTCGACCCGAACCTGGCGAAGAAGCCGCAGGTGGTGGCGCTCAACAAGATTGACCAGCCCGAAGTGCAGGCAAAACTCCCCGACCTGCAAAAGCAGTTCAAGAAGAAAAAAGTGGAGTTCATGACCATCTCTGCTCTGGCACGGACGAACACGCGCGACCTGCTGCTTAAGGCATATCAGGTTTTGCAAAACACGCCGCCGCCTGAAGCGGTGGAAATGCCCATGCCGGTCTATAAGCCGAAGGAGGATCCGCGCGCGTTCGAGATCGTCCGCGAGGGAGAAAACGAATGGCGGATTACGGGCATCGCCATCGAACGCGCCGCCAAGATGACCTATTGGGAGCACGACGGGTCGGTGCGGCGTTTCCAAAAGGTGCTGGAAACGCTCGGCATCAAGGACGCCCTCCGCAAGGCGGGTGTGCAGGACGGCGATACGGTGTTCATTGATGAGTTCGAACTGGAATGGCAGGAGTGATATGTCTCCTAAAATTCAGCGCCTCCTGGTTTGGGGTTTGATTACGGCGGGCATTTTGCTTGCCGTGTTCTTCGGCTTGCGCGCGGCTTTTGCCTTCCGTGAGTTTCGCCGGCATGGACCGCCTCCGTTTGCGCCGATGGAGGTCAAAAACGATCAAACCGCCGAGACGGATGTGGAACTCATCCGCGATTGGATGACCATCCCGTATATCGCCAAGATGTATCGCGTGCCTCCCGATGTCTTGTTGGATGCCTTGAGTCTGCCCCGCTCGAAATCCATCGGTGAAAAGAGCCTCAAGCAGTTGAACGACGAATATTTCCCGCAGGCGGAGGGGTTCGTCATCACAACGGTCAAAGCCGCCATTTTGGAATTTCAAGCGCAGGCGTTTTCCACTCCCACACCTCCTGTCATCCCCACCCCATAGGCAAAGACCTGCATGTCCGATTTTTTGCTGACACAAATCATCAACTACGGCGCGCCGGTGCTGGGAATGATTGTTTTCATCGGCGCGCTGGGCGCGCCGTTCCCCGGCACACTGATCGTCGTGGCGGCGGGCGCTTTTGCCCGCCAGGGATTGCTCGCCTGGCATACCACCGGGCTGATTGCGCTGGTGTCGGTGGTGCTGGGCGACAACCTGAGTTACGGCATGGGTCACTTTGCGCGGGAGGCAGTATTGCGCCGCTTTCAAGGCTCGCAGAATTGGGCAAAAGCCGAGTCCACTTTTGCGCGCTGGGGCGGGATGGCGGTTTTTTGGACGCGGTTTCTGATCACGGGCATCGCCGTGCCGGTCAACCTGATCGCCGGCACGAGCGGATTCGGCATCCGCCGCTTCTTTCTCTACGATTTGGCTGGCGAGGCAATCTGGATCTTCGGCTACGGGGGATTGGGGTATCTGTTCGGGATGCAGTGGGAGGTGGTCAGCGAACTGCTGGGAAGCGTCAGCGGTTTGGCGCTGGGACTTGTGCTTTTGGGCTTGGGCGTATGGCTGGGAGTTCGTCAGTGGCGGATTGTGGAGGCGCGCAAAGCAAACGTCCCTGAGGCATGAAGCCCAGGGACGTTTTGTGATTCGACGCGGGGGACGCTAGAGAGCGTCAACTACACATTTCAATTTTCTTCGCGGCTCATGGCGTCCATCACAGCGACAGAGGCGATTTGCACGATGTCGTTGACATCGTCGCCCGTCTGCACCACATGTACCGGCGCGCCCATCCCCAGCAGGATGGGACCGATGGCTTTCGCCTTGCCAAGCCGCGCCAGCAGTTTGTAGGCAATGTTTGCCGATTCGAGCGAGGGGAAAACCAGCACGTTCGCATCCTTGACCTCGCTGAAGGGGTAGCGGTTCTCAATGATGTCGGCGACGACGGCGGTATCCGCCTGCATTTCGCCGTCCACTTTGAGATCGGGGCGGCGGGCTTTGGTCAGTTCGACGGCGCGGCGCACTTTGTCGGAGAGGGGATGAGGCGTGGAGCCAAAGTTCGAGAAGGAGAGGAAGGCAATCCTCGGGTCCAGTTCGAGGCGCTTGGCAAAGTCCGCGGCGAGGCAGGCAATCTCCGCCAGGTCTTCCGCCGAGGGGTCAATGTTGACCGTCGCATCGGTGAAGAGGTAAACGCGGTCTTCAACGATCATGATATAGACGCCCGCCGCACGCCGCGCGCCTTTGGCGGTGTGATGGATTTGCAGAGAGGGGCGGATGACATCGGGATAATCGTAGGTCAGCCCCGAAACGAAGGCGTCGGCGTCGCCCATTTTGACCATCATGGAGCCGAAAATGTTCGGGTCGCGCACCTTTTTGAGCGCGTCTGCGGCGGTCACGCCTTTGCGCTGGCGCAGTTCGTAATAGGCTTTGGCGTATGCTTCCAAGTGCGCAAACTTGCGCGGGTCAATGGTTTCGGGTTTGAACGCCAGCCCCAGCGCCTGAATGTGTTCCTGAATGACCTCCTCCCGTCCAATGAGGATGGGGGTGGCGATACCGTCTTCCTTGACTTGGTAGGCGGCGCGGATGATCTTGGTCTCTTCGCCTTCGGCAAACGCCACGCGCTTCTTCCCACCCGACGTGCGGGCTTTGTTCTGGAAGAAGTAGCGCACCTGCTCGCCCTTGCCCTGACGGAAGGCGAGCTGCTCGCGGTATTCGTCAATGTCAATCATCTTGCGGGCGACGCCGGTCTTCATAGCCGTTTCCGCTACGGCGGGCGCTTCCCACAACAGCACACGCGGGTCGAGGGGCTTGGGGATGATGTAGTCGCGCCCAAATTTGATGGGCGCGCCGCCATAGGCGCGGATGACCGAATCCGGCACGTCTTCCTTCGCCAGCGCGGCGAGGGCTTTGGAGGCGGCGAACTTCATCTCTTCGTTGATTTGTTTCGCCCGTACATCCAGCGCGCCGCGGAAGATGAAGGGGAAGCCCAGCACGTTGTTGACCTGGTTGGCATAATCCGAGCGCCCGGTGGCAATGATCACGTCCTTGCGGGCTTCCTTCGCCAGCTCAGGCTTGATTTCCGGGTCTGGGTTTGCCATGGCAAAGATGATGGGATCGTCCGCCATGCTCTTCACCATTTCGGGCGTCAGCACATTTGCCACAGAGAGACCGTAGAACACGTCTGCGCCGCGCATGGCATCTGCCAGCGTGCGGTGACCCTTGTCCTCCACTGCCAGGCGTTCCTTGTACTGGTTCATGCCCTCTTTGCGTCCCTTGTAAACGACGCCTTTGGTATCCACCAGCATAATATTCTCGCGCTTTACACCCCAGCGAATCGCCAGTTCCGCGCACGAAATCGCCGAAGCGCCCGCGCCTGAAATCACGATACGAATATCCTCATGCCGCTTGCCGACAATCTCCAACGCATTCGCCAGCGCCGCAGCAGAGATGATGGCTGTGCCATGCTGGTCGTCGTGAAAGACGGGAATGTCCAGCATCTTCTTCAGTTCTTCTTCGATGTAAAAACATTCGGGCGCTTTGATGTCTTCCAGGTTGATGCCGCCGAAGGTCGGCGAAATCGCCGCCACCACTTTGATAATCTCATCTGGGTCGTGCGAATTGACCTCGATGTCGAACACGTCAATATCGGCAAACTTCTTGAAGAGCACCCCCTTCCCTTCCATGACCGGCTTGCTCGCCAGCGCGCCGCGGTCACCCAGCCCTAAAATCGCCGTTCCGTTCGATACCACCGCCACCAAATTACCCTTCGACGTGTATTCATAAGCGTTGGCAGGGTCTTTTTCGATCTCTAAAACGGGTTCCGCTACTCCCGGTGAATATGCCAGGCTCAAGTCGCGCTGGGTGTCCATCGGCTTGGTCGGCACAATCGCCACCTTACCCGGTTTTCCCTTCAAACGATGATATTCGAGTGCGTCTTCGCGTGTAAGTTTTGCCATGAGAGCCTCCTGAAATGTGCATTCGCCAACAAACGGTGAAATTATGGCATGGTTTATATAAAATTACCTAGTTCCATTTGTCACGACTTTAATATATAACCCGCACAGCCAAAAATGCTACGGAATTGGAAGGTTAACAAATCTTAAAATTCCATGTATAATCGAACCAATCCGCAAGGAAACGAATTCGTTACTTCCACCGCACCCGCGGTCTTGGCTGAGCCAGTTTCTGGATATGAAGAGTAAGAGCCTCCCCCGGTTTGGGAGTTAATTCGCGAAGTCGAAGCAGGAATATTTTGGATAAGAATCGGACTTCCGCACCCCTTAACCTGTTTACAAGGCACAACCTAAATCACTGCCTTGTGATCTGACCTCTCCCTCAGGCACGCCTCACGCGTGACTTGGGGTCTGCTCCACCTATCCAGACCTTTCCCACCCCTGCCAGCGCGCTCACGCGCGGCAGTCCTCAACAGCCGAAGGTCCGCCGGACGGTCCGTCGGCTGTGTGTGTTTTAATGACATGGTGTAATCGGCGCTCTCCTGCGCCGACGGTGTGCAAAAAACAATGAAAAAAATCACCGCCATCGAAGCGCAAAAGAGACGTCCCAACCGGGTGAACATCTACCTGGACGGAGAATTTGCCTTCGGGCTGGAACGCATTACCGCCGCATGGCTGCGAGTCGGGCAGGAGTTGGATGAAAAGAAAATCGAGCAGTTGCAGGCTGAGGATGCGCGTGAGCGTGCGCTCCAGCAGGCGCTGCTCTTCCTGAGTTACCGCGCCCGCTCCGAATCCGAAATCCGCAAGAATCTCCGCAAGCACGAGATTCCCGAAGCCGTCATCGAAGAAACCCTCGAACGCCTGCGGCGGGACGGGCTGGCAAACGACAACCAGTTTGCCCAGGCATGGGTCGAAAACCGCAGTACGTTCCGTCCGCGCAGCCGCCGCATGTTGGCGCTCGAACTCCGCCAAAAGGGACTCAATGACGAGGCAGCAAAAACGGCTCTGGCAGGCGTGGACGACGAGGCTCTGGCGTATGAAGCCGCCCAAAAACGGGCATCCAGGCTGCGGGGTCTGGAATGGAGCGAATTCAGAACGAAACTTTCCGGGTTCCTCGCCCGGCGCGGATTTTCTTATCCGGTGATTGCCAGTGCGGTCACACGGGTCTGGAATGAAGCGCACGCTGAGGAACAACACTTCGAAGAAGAGGACGAATCATGAATCCAATCATCATACTTGTTGATTTAATAGTCCTGTTCGTGGGTATTGCCGCTGGTTATTTGTTCCATCGTTATCAGATTGATCAACAAACCAAGAATCAACAGAACAAGGCAGACCTTATTCTGAAAGGCGCCAACGAACAGGCGCGGTTGATCGAAAGCCAGGCGCGCGAAAACGCCGTCAAAATCATTCAGGCGGCAGAGGCGGAAATCAAGGAACGCCGCATCGAATTGAATCGCGAGTCGGACCGCCTCGACAAGCGCCGCTCCGAACTCGACAACCGCGCTGACCGCCTCGAACAGCGCGAGCAGGCGGTCAACAAACGGCAGTCGCAAATAGACCGCAAAGCCAACGAAATCGAGAAACTGTACGAAGAACAGATGAAGCGGCTCGAGCAAATCGCGCAGATGTCGCAGGAGGAAGCCAGAAAGGAGCTGCTGGCGTCGGTCGAAAAAGAGGCACGCAGCGACATGGCGCGCATCATCCGGCAAATCGAAGCGGAAGCGCGCGAGGAAGGCGAAAAGCGCGCCCGCAAGTTGATTGCCGACGCCATCCAGCGCGTCGCATCGGAGCATGTGGCGGAAGTCACCCGCGCGGTGGTCAACCTGCCCAGCGAGGAGATGAAGGGGCGCATCGTGGGGCGCAACGGACGCAACATTAAAGCCTTCGAACAGGCGGCAGGCGTGGATGTCATCGTGGACGACACGCCCGACTCGGTCACCATCTCGTGCTTCGACTCGGTGCGTCGTGAAATCGGTCGCCGCGCCCTCGAAAAACTCATCCTCGACGGGCGCATCCATCCCGCTCATATCGAGAAGGTGGTGCATGACGAGACCAAAGCCGTCGAGAAGATCATCAACGAAGCCGGCGAACAAGCCGCCTTCGACGCCAATGTCTCGGGCTTGCATCCCGAAGTCCTGCGCATGATGGGGCGGCTGAAATTCCGCACCTCTTACGGGCAAAACCAACTCGCCCATGCGGTGGAGGTCGCCAAACTCGCTGGCATTCTCGCCGCGGAAATTGGCGCCAACGTGGAACTCTCCAAGCAGGCGGGCTTCCTGCACGACATCGGCAAAGCCATGGATCACAACCAGGAAGGCACACACGCCATGCTGGGCGCAGAGTTCTGCAAGCGCTACGGTGTACATCCCAAAGTGGTCAATGCCATCGCCGCCCATCACCATGAGGTGGAACAGGAATCCATCGAGGCGGTTATCGCTGAGGCGGCAGACGCCATCTCCGGCGCCCGCCCCGGCGCCCGCCGCGAAGACCTCGAGGCGTACATCAAACGCATCCGCACGCTGGAGGAGTTGTCCACCTCCTTCGAGGGCGTGGAGCAAGCCTTCGCCATTCAGGCGGGACGTGAAGTGCGCGTCATCGTCAAGCCCGAAAAGATTGACGACCTGACCTCCGCCCGCCTCGCCCGCGACATCGCCAAGAAAATCGAAGAGACCATGCAATACCCCGGTCAAATCAAAGTGACCGTCATCCGCGAAACACGGGCGACGGAATATGCGAAGTAGGCAGACAATAAAACAGGGCGGCTCCCATCGAGCCGCCCTGTTTTGATTCATTTCCAAACCACAGATGAAAAGGATTTTTTATGATTTCTGCAGGATAGGCTTATCACGCAATCGGTGTTCATCCGAATTTGATTACGCTTGGCTTCAAGCCTAATTCATCTATCAGCCCGTTCAATTCATCATCCGTCAGCCGCCTGCCTTGCCCGGCATAGGCAGTGAGGGCGGCTTCCATCATGTTCGTCCCAAACGAACGTCCCTCGTAACGGGGCGTGGTGGTGATGACCGTCTTCACGCCGCGCGACTGGAGCAGTTCGATGTTCTCTTCTGTGGTGGTGTTCGTTACGATGGTCTTGCCCGCTAAATCCAGCGGCATGTACTTGCGCATGAACAGAAAATCGCCCGCCAGCAGGTCGGATTCTTCGAAATACTTCACATACTTCGGCTCGTGTTCTGCGCCGTCGCTGCCATAGAAGATCATGCTCATCGGAAAGTAACTGACCATCGGCAGCAGGAGGCGCACCACCCGTTTGAACGACGGAAGCCCATACACGGGAAGCGGGACTCCCAAAGCGACCATCAAATCGCCAAACACGATTCGTTTCGCGACCTCGGAAATTGCCTGCGCCACCCCCAGCCGGTCCACGCCGAGCGGTAGAAACGCCTGCCTAAAGCGCACCTCGCCCAATGACGGCTTTGCCAGTTCGAAGACGCGCCGCTCGAGGGTGTGTTTGAGTCCGCGCCCATCGCACAGCGGAGTTTTGGTCACGCCTTCCACCAGTTTGAGCGCGGCGCGCAGCGGATATTCCCGCTGGTCGAGCCGCAGGTACAAATCCACGCCGCCGACGCCGAAGGCATCCACCTTGCCGTCGAGTTCGAGGTACATGCGGCGGGCTTTGGCAACATCGCCGTCCGTGCCGATGCGCTCGACTTGAACCTCCTCCCCGTTGAAGTTGAGGGTCACTTTTTTATCGCGCTTCGAACTTCCCAGGCTGATGCTGACGGCACGTTTCATTTTGCGCTCCTCCAAGACAAGTCTGAGAGAGCGTCTGAAAACTGATAGTTTGCGTAAGCGACGTTCTCTCACGTCGCTGGCTGCGCAAGAGAGCGCATCCTACGCATTTTCGGAGCAATGGAAATCTCTTTTCAGACACTTTCTGAGACTCGCGTTACTTACTACATTCCCACAAATGGATTGTTCATCTTCTCTTCGCCGACCGTCGTCGCCGGTCCATGCCCCGAAAGCAGACGGGTTTCATCGGGAAGCGTGAAAATTTGCTCGCGGATGCTTTTCACCAGCGCGTCCCAATCGCCGCCGGGCAGGTCGGTGCGACCGACTGAACCTGCAAAAATCAGGTCGCCACAAAAGCAGACCTTTGCCGCTGGAACGTACAACACACAATGCCCCGGCGTATGCCCCGGCGTGAAGCGCACCTCGAACTCGTTCGAGCCGAGTTTCATCTTCATGCCGTGAACGAAGTCAATGGTCGGTTCGGGACCGGGGTCAATGTCGAAGCCGAAGAGCGCGCCGCCGCCGCCCGCCCGCCACAGCACATGATCGTTGGGATGCAATGCCGTCAGCGGCAGGGGATTCAATGCGTCGGCAATTGCGCCCGCGCCGCCGATGTGGTCGAAGTGGGCGTGTGTGTACCACAAGTGACCGATGCGCCAGCCGCGTTTTTGCGCCGCCTTCAAAATGACGTGACCGTCCCACGCGGGGTCAATGACGGCGGCTTCTTTGGTCTCGGGGTCGGCGACAAGGTAGGCATTAGTCTGCGCGGGACCGAGAGTGAAGGATACGATTTCAAGCATGAACGAGCCTCCTCGGGACGATCAGGCTGATGAAAACCGAAACAGCCAACAGTCCAAGAGAGAACCGGTAGATGAGGGCTGGGTCAATTTTATACATGAATCCAGCCAGAGGCGGAGTCAAAATAAAAATCACCGCGTTGACCGTCTCCATTACGCCGTAGGTCAATCCCATTTGCGATTCGTGGACGAGTTCGCGCGCCTGCGCCATCGCCAGCGGACGCGCCGCGCGGAAACCGCCGAGCAGGAAGTATCCCAGCGCAAGGAGCGGCAGGCTCGTGGCGCGCCACATGAGAAATGCAAAAGCGGCGACCAGCGCCTGTCCCGCGACGTAACCGATGTGGGGGTTGAAGCGGCTGAGAAGAAGCGCCAGCAGAGCATTGCCCAGCGCGCCCATCGTGAACATGATGCCCACATTGCTCAGCGAAAACCCGCGCACGTCGTTCACGAAGTTCGGCGTGAGCGGTTGGGCAAGATACATGGCAAAGACGGCAAATGCCACCACGCCCAGATACGCCATGAAACGCGGATTGCTCCGCAGATTGGGGGGCGGCGCTTCGGGGTCGTGACCGTCAATCGGCTGGCTTTGAATGAAGAGAATGCACAGCGTCGAAAGCAGGAAGATTCCCGCCGCGACGAAATACACCGTGCGCAAACTGTAGTGTTCGCCGATCCACCCGCCCGTGAGGGGACCCAGCACCATGCCCGTGCTGAAGGTGGCGGTGGTCAGCGAGAGCGCCGTGCCGACGCGCCACTTGCCGCGCGCCGCCGTCACATAACTGCTCAAGGGCGAGGCGACGAAGGCAGTCAGCCCGTAGCCCAGCATCCCCGCCACGAAGAGCGGCAGTTCCCGCGCCGCCGCCATCACCACCGTCGAAACCAACCCCATGATCCACGCCGCAACGAGCAGTGGTCTGCGCCCGATGCGGTCTGCCAAGCGCCCGGCGGGGATGTGCGTCACCGCCATCGCCGCGCCGAACGCGCCCAAAATCAAGCCGATCTGCTGTTCGTCGCTCCCCAGCGACTTGAGGTAGATGGGCTGAAAATTGAAGAACATCCCTTCGCCGAATCCCCACAGCAGGAGCGCAACAGCAATGAAGATGAGATTACGATTCAAGGCGGCTCTCCACCCTTTGGATGAATTTCAACGCCGCCTCGAACACCTCACGGCGAGCCGCATCACGCGTGACGACGTGACCTGATCCGCTTACGAATTGCTTTGTCTTGTCTGACGTTTTCAGCTCGGCGAAGATGCGCTCCATGTTTTCGGGCAGGACGTATTTATCGTCTTGGGAGTGAATCAACAACACCGGCACGTTGACCTTCGGCAGAGCGGCGCGCATCTCGCCCAGCAATTGATTCAACTGCCCAATCGAACGGACGGGGTTCTGCGGATACGAAACATGCTCTTTGAAGGCGTCCTTGTCGAACCAGCCGGCGCCGGGTTCCTCGTCGCTTTTGGGCATGTAGGGGACGATCTTGGCGATCCAGTCAATGTGACGCAGGCGCGGATCGTCGGGCAGTTTATACGGCGTGGACATGGCAACCACGCCCAGCGTCTTCAAGCGCGTGGACATGAGCAGGGAAAGCACGCCGCCCATCGAAAGACCGATGAGGAAGATTCGGTCGGTCAAGCCTCGGAGGAGGGAGTAGCCGTCTTCGACGGAGGCAGTCCAATCGGTCCAGTTGGAGCGGATCATGTCTTCGGGGTCGGTGGCGTGACCGGCGAGGCGCACGCCGAGGCAGGTGTACCCCTTCTCGTTGAGGTAATCCCCCATCCAGCGCATTTCCTTGGGCGTGCCGGTGAATCCGTGAATGAGCAGGCATGCGGGTTTTGTGCGGTCACCCGGCAGGAGGAAGGGCTCCGCGGTGGCGATGAGTTGTGGCATGGGGTGAATTATATTACTGATGTTACGCAGAGGATGCGTCGCACTTTTATTAGCAAGGAAATGCCAGGCGGTGATTCAGCCTCTTTTGTGGGTATCTCAACCCGTGTGGTGCGACGCACTGCGCTTTCGCATCCAAGCGGGACGGAGCGAGGCGACCTTTTTATAGACCGGGCAGGTCTCGTCGTGCGCGCCGGGTAAATAGCCAGTGGACATGAGGAACTCGTTCACGATTTCACTGCCGGTGAAGACGAAGGTCTTTTTGAAGAGTTTCGTCCATTCGTTCAACGGGAGGGGGTGATGGGCGTCCAGCCAGCCTTTGAAGGAGCCGAATTCCCTGCGCAGTTCTCGAATGCGTTTTGCGTTTTCGATGGCGGCATTGACCTTCAGCCGGTTGCGGATGATGCCGGCGTCGGCAAGCAGGCGGGCGCGGTCTTTCTCGGTGAATTTCGCCACCCGCTCAATATCGAAGCCGCGATAGGCTTTGCGGAAGTTCTCCGCCTTTTTCAGGATGGTGATCCACGAAAGCCCTGCCTGGTTGATCTCGAGGACAAGACGCTCGAAGAGCAGATTGTCATCATGGAGGGGAAAGCCGTATTGCGTGTCGTGATACGCGCGATTGAAGGTGTCTTCGGGATGGGCGTTGCAGTAGTCGCAGTAGGAGGTCATGGAGAATAAATTTCAAAGGTCAGTTCAGATGATAAAACTGAGGCAAGTCTTTTATCCCGGGTCAGGATGGTCAGCCCGGCGACTTTCCCAGTTGCAGAGATCAAGGCGTCCATCCAGCCGAGCCCGGATGCGGAGTATTTCTGCATCCACGAACCCGCCAGACGGGCTGCATCCGAATCGAGCGGCAGTAATATGAAACGCTCCATCAACATTTCATGTTTTTCGGTTTCGTCCGCACGCAAGCCGCGCCACAGTTCCGCTTCGGTCAGGACAGAGACGTAGGGCAATAATGTTTCATCCAAGATGGCGTCGAAGTAGGGTTTGATCGCGCTCTTTCCCCGGTAAATGTCAATCAACGCATTGGTATCGAACAACAACTCTGTCTGGTTAGCCATTTTCCCAGTTGCTCTCCCATCTGGCGCGCCCTTCGTTCAGCCAATCATCATTGATGTCGCTGCGGTTGGACCAGAGACCAAAGACGCCGCGCGTCAATTCAGCCTTCTTGGGCGATAGTTTTACACGGCGGGTGCGTTCATATTCGCGCACGCTCAAAATGACCGCAACGGATTTCCCATCCCGTTCGATGTAAATGGGTCCGCCCGATTTGGCGACCTCGCGCAGGACTCGTCCAAAGCGGTTTTTGACTTCGGTAGCGGGCAGGTATTTGATCGGCATAGCACACTCCTGTTAGCCATCTTAATTGGCTAACAAGATTTTACAACCGCTAGGGCGTTTCAGCAAGAGCCGAGTGTCATTTCCATTATGGGCAGGCTTCGCGGTTGTCCCTCGATTTCGGATTGCCGTTCTCCGACCCGGCGCATGCCCATTTTTTCGTAAAAACCGACCGCATGAGGGTCGGCTTCGAGTTGCAGAAGTGTGTAACCGCGCCGCCGCGCCAGGTCCACCGCGTGAAGGAACAATTGCTTCCCAATGCCCTGCCCCATGTATTCCGGCAGCACCCAAAGATTTTCGAGCCATCCGTTTCCGCCCCGCTCTTGCAACGTGTGAAACGCGACCGGCGTGCCGTCCACAACAGCCGCCCAACTTTCGTTTTCCTCGAAGTATTCCGGGCGGAAGGTCAACTGAGGTTTCCAAATTTCGATCCAGCGTTCGGGATACCCCCAATGCCGCTTGGCGAATATGGCAATGCGCGTCAGGGCATCTGCCTCGGTGGGAAGAGCACGGCGAATTTGAACGGTCATTCGCTGTTATGACTTATTCCGCTTTTTCTTCCCCAGCCGGCGCTTCCTCTTCCAATTTCAGACCGCGCAATGCCTCGTCCACGCTGGTGGCGGCATCGCGGCGCAGACCGGCGGCGGGGGTGCCGCAGTAGGGACAGATGTTCCAGGGCAGTTCCATCAGTTTGCCGCAGGCTTCGCAAGTCTTCTTGAGTTTGGTGTGACAGTTGGGGCAGACCTGCCAGTCGTCTTTCACACGGCGCTCGCAGCCCGGACAAAGCGGAAGGTCCTCCAACGCCTGAAGCAGGGCTTCCTCTTCGAGCGTTTTCTGGTAGTCCTCTTCGAGGGTACGCGGCGGGCGCAGGATGAGATAGACCAGCACGCCGGGCAGGTTCAGCACTGCCACCAGCAGGGCGGCGAGAGTCTGCACCAGCGGGTCGCGGGCGCGGGCGCGGATGTCGCGGTAGGTCCAGATGATGAGCGAAATCCACAAGGCGGCAAGGAATGCGGCGCCGAAGCCGGTCAAAACGAGGAGCAGGTTGCTGACGAAGGCGGGGTCGAGGGTCATGGCGGTATTGTATCCCATCTCAAGGCGTCGTGTGGTGGAAGAACCATTCGCCGTCGCCTTGCGAAGCGTAAGAATTCGAGCCGATGACTTCGTAGAAGGTGATGCCAGGACGCAGGGGAATGGGGACGCCGTCGGGCGTGGTGAGGAGCAGGGGCTGGTCTTTGTAGAGACGGTTCCAGCGGGCGGGATAGCCGACGCCATCGCGGAAGACATAGGCTTCGCCGCTGCCGGTCAGGTCAATGTGATAGACCTCGTCGTCCTCCTGATACGGGTTGGCAAACTCGTGATAGGCAAACAAGACCACCACGTTCGCGGCATGGACTTGGAGCCCGGTGACGTTATCGGTAAGCGGCGCATACGCCTCCTCCTTGCCGTCGAGGGTATCGTCTGTTTCCTGAAAGCGGAAGTATTCGCCGATCTCCGGCTTGTATTCCCATTGGTTGTAGGAAAATTTGGAAAAGTAGGTGAACACGCGCAGCGCCGGCGCTCCGCCCAACTGCGGCACGTCTGGGCTGAAGTTGCCGCTCAGGTAGGGTTTATCGGCGGGCAGTCCGTTCTTGCGCACACAGTCGCCCCACAGGGTGGTGTTGAAGTAGTTGTTGTTATATGCTTCCAACTTGCGCGTGGGCATCAGGCGGAAGGGCGGACATGCCCCCTCGCTGGGAACGACGAGGAAGTCGGCGATGTCGGTGGTGCGCAAATATTCAAGCACACGCTTGTCGGCAAACTTGAAGACGAGGTATGCCTGATACATGCGGGCGATATGCTCATCGAAGAACCTGCCCGAACGGACGGGACCCACCCACTCGGAGTCGTTGCCGTAGAAGATGGCGATGTAGCGCGTCAGACCGCCCTCGATGTAATACTCGAATACCTGGTCGGCGAGCGTCAGCCCCGATTGCGGACGGACGTAGCGCGGGTAATTCGCCACCTTGATTGCCATCGGATGCCGCTCCAGCCGGCCGGGGTCGGCTTGCGGTAAGCCGGTCAGCGGGTTGAGGACGGGGGGAACGGTTGGCGTGGGCGGGACGGTGGGAAGAGGCGTATCGGTGGGCGCGGCAGTTGGCAGACTCACCGTCGGGAGGAAGAGGGGCGTCGGCGCAGAATCAGCATAGAGGGAGTCTGAAGCGTTTTCCGTCCCCGGTTGAAAGGGCGTTGGGGAGGGAATTCCAAAGGCAGAGACATCCTCTGCGGGGAAGGCGCATCCAGAAAGAAGGATGGAACAACAGACCAGCAATAGGACGGTTCGCATGAGCGAATTGTACAACACTCGCCAGAGGGCGGCAAAAAGGGTGAAGGTCAAACCTGATACAATTGCGCCGATGTTTCTCCTGATCACGGTTGGCATCCTGATTTCGACCGCCTTGATTTTGCTGATCTTGCGGTTCGCCCTGCCGTCGTTTCGGTTTGCCTGGCTGACGGCGGCGGGCGGCGCACTGCTGGCATGGGGGAGCATGTTTTTCTGGCAGGCGGGAATGCCGGCGCAGATTCGATTTCCGCTGTGGCAGCCAGAGAACATTTTTCGGCAATCCCCCTCCTTTGTGCTGGACGGCATCTCGTGGGCGTTTGCGTTCAGCGTGGTTACTGTCGGTTTGAGCGTCATTGTGACTTCGGTGGCGCGTGAGAACTTCCCCGGCTTGCTTGGCTGGGTGGGCGTGCTGGCAATGACAGCGATTGGTGTGCTTGCCGTGACCGCCGGCAATCCGCTGACGCTCGTGCTGTTGTGGGCGGCGATGGATTTGACGGAATTCATCGCCCAGATGCGCTTCGTGGAGGAACCCCGCCTGAGCGAGCGCGCCGTCATTTCCTTCGCTTCGCGCGTGACGGGAATCCTGATTCTGCTTTGGGCGGGCATGGTCAGCGCCGCGGAGGGCGCCGAGCTCAACTTTCTCTCGCCGCCGCCGCGCGCGGGGTTGTATCTCGTTGTTGCGGCGGCATTTCGGCTCGGCATCCTGCCGCTTCACCTGCCGTATGCCAGTGAGTCCTCTTTTCGGCGCGGCTTCGGCACCACCCTGCGGACGGTCTCGGCGGGGTCGAGCCTGATTTTGTTGGCGCGCGTCCCGTTGAGCGGGATTGAGTCTCCCATCACACCTTATCTGATTCTGCTGGTTGCCGCCGCCGCCCTCTACGGAGGCTGGATGTGGTTGAGGTCGCCGGATGAACTGGCGGGGCGTCCCTTCTGGCTGATTGGTATGGGCGGGCTGGCGGTCGCCGCCGCCCTGCGCGGCAACCCGATTGGCGCAACCGCATGGAGTTGTGCGCTGATGCTGGCGGGCGGCGCGTTGTTTCTCGTCTCTGCCGAAAATCGCTGGCAGGATAAAGCCCTGCTCATCGGCGCATGGGGGGCTTCGTCTTTGCCGTTTTCGCTCACTGCCAGCGGCTGGGTCAGCCAGGGCGGGCGGTTTTGGTACGCCGTTCCATTCCTGATTGCGGCGCAGGTCATGCTCTTGGCAGGATACATCCGCATGAGCCGCCGCGCTCCCCAGCGCAGCGGTTTCGAGAATCAGCCCATCTGGGCGAAAAACGTCTATCCCTTCGGCATTTACGTCATTTTGTTCACCATCCTGCTTCTCGGATGGTTCGGCTGGGAGGGCGCTCTGCAAACCGGCAACTGGGTCGCCGCCCTGTTCGCCGCCCTGCTCACCCTCTTTTTGCTCTGGCTGGCGGTGCGTGTCCGCGCCCTCAATCCGGTCCGCGCGCATTGGGTGCGTTCTGCCGAAGCCGCCTGGCTGGACGCCGTCTATCAAACGGTTTGGGAAACCTACCGTGCGTTGAGGCGGCTGACCGCCCTGTTTTCGAGCGTGCTGGAGGGCGAAAGCGGGGTGATGTGGACTTTGCTCTTTCTGGTTTTGTTCATTACCTTCCTCATTCAAGGGACTCCCTGAACCATGCCGCCGTTTCTTTCTTCGGTTGTCCTTCTGCTGCTTACTGTGACCTCAGTGGGCATCCTGCTGGCGCATCAGTGGCGCTGGCTGGTTATCTTCCTGGCGGTGCAATACGTGGGCGTCTTCCTCTTCGCGTTGGAGCATCTTCCTCTCGGCATGGCAACGGTCAAGGTGATTGCCGGCTGGATGGGCGCCGCCATTCTGGCAATGACGCGCTCCTATGACGATGAAGCGGAGAAAGCGGGAGATTTCCTCCCACAGGGACGCTTCTTCCGCCTGACCGCCGCCGCCATCGTCGGTTTGATTGCCTTTACCGCCGCCCCTCAGGTGGATGCGCTGATGGGAGATGCCGGCGCGGCGCTCGCCGCCGGAAGTCTCTTGTTGGTTGGCATGGGGCTGCTCCACCTCGGCATGACCGATCAGCCCATGCGCGTCACTGCCGGGCTGATGACCGTGCTGGCGGGCTTCGAGGTGCTGTATGCCGCCGTCGAAAATTCCGTCCTCGTCGCGGCTTTGCTTGCCGTCATCACCCTCGGGCTTGCCCTGACCGGCGCCTACCTGATGACCGCCGCCCGCCTTGCCGAAGAACTCTCAGCCGAAGAAAAAGAAGAAGCGGAGGCGGCATGAACGCGCCCCTCATCTGGATTGTTTTCCCTGCCGCCCTTGCCCTGCTGCTGATGCTGACCCAAAACAAACGCCTGCTGAGCCTGAGCGGCGGAGCGGTCGCCGCCTTTTTGGCAATCGCCGCCCAATTCGTCCCGCTGGAAGAGGCGTTTCGCGTGGGGAGCATGTCCATCCGCATCGAATCGTCTTTGAACATCCTGGGGCGGCAACTCATCATCCAACCCTCGGAGGGACCGCTCTTGGCGCTCCTCTATGGCGCAACCGCCCTGTGGTTCTTCGGCGCCGAAGCCTCGCAATCGGCGTCCAAATTCGTGCCGCTGGGGTTTCTCATCACCTCGCTGATGATTGCCTCCATCGCCGTCGAGCCGTTTCTTTACGCCGCGCTTTTCATTGAGATGGTCGTCCTGCTCTCCGTCCCGCTGGTCACCAGTCTCTATCAACCGCCCGGCAAGGGCATCATCCGCTTTTTGATTTATCAGACGCTTGCCATGCCGTTCATCCTGCTCTCCGGCTGGCTGCTGGCGGGCGTGGAATCCAGCCCCGGCAACCTGAGCCTCGCCGCGCAATCTGCCGCTGTGCTTGGGCTGGGCTTTGCCTTTCTGCTTTCCATCTTCCCCCTCTATCACTGGATGCCCATGCTGATGGAGGAAGCGCCGCCGTTCGCCGCGGGCTTCCTGCTCTGGATTTTGCCCACCGTCACGCTGATATTCGGCGCAGGCTTCATTGACCGTTATTCCTGGCTGCGCACTTCACCCGAACTGATCGTTGTCCTGCGATACTCCGGTCTCATCATGCTCGTCACCGGCGGAGTGTGGGCGGCGTTCCAAAATCACCTCGGGCGGATCATGGCATACGGCGTCGTTGCGGAAACGGGCTTTGCCCTGCTCGCGCTCAGCCTGGACCTGAGGCTGGGCATCCCCATCCTGTTTTTGCTCTTCCCCGCCCGCGCCCTCGGGCTGGCGCTCTGGTCGCTGGCGCTGACCGTCCTCAAGCCGCACGCCGACTCACTGCGCTACAGTCAGGTGCGCGGGGCATTACGCCAATTTCCCCTTGCCGTGACAGGCATCGTCCTTGCCTCTCTGTCGGTCAGTGGATTGCCGCTGCTGGCAGGGTTTCCTCCCCGTTTGGCATTATGGGACAGTCTGGCGCGCGTCGCGCCGGATGCCGCGCTTTGGATGGGAGTGGGCGTCGTCGGCTTGTTCACCGCCTCCTTCCGCATGTTGGCAGTGATGAGCATGGCAGAGGAGTACAGCGGCTGGGAGTTGGGAGAAAACTGGCTGCAGGGCATCATGCTCGGGCTGGGTGCGACCGGGCTTTTCATCCTGGGGATCTTTCCGCAAACCGTGCAATACTTCCTCGCCGCCCTTCCGTCCATGTTCGAGCATCTCGGACGTTGAGGCGGTATAATCACACGGAATTTAAGAAAGCGCCGGAGGCAGCATGGATTTCGAACAAATCGTCAAACGCCTGCAATGGCTGGACGAGGAACACCGCAAGGACAAAGCCGTCATCGCCGCGCTGGAACAGCGCATTGCGGCTTATGAGGGCAGCCTCGACACGGTTGCCAAACAAATCAAACCCCTCGAAAAACAAATCAACGGGCTTTTGCCCGCTTCCACGCGCATAGACCAATTCGAAGTGCTGGTGGCAAAACTGCGCGAAGAAATGAAGAACGCCCTCGAAGAACTCGACAAAAAATATCAAAAGCGCGAAAAGGAACTCACTGCACAGCGGCAAAAGGACTTGGAACCCTTTCACAAGGAAATCGAAGCGCTCAAGAAATCGCTCGCCGAAATTCCGGTCCTCAAACGCGAACTCAAACTTCGCAGCGCCGCTGAAAACCGCCTGCAGGTGGAAATTGACGAACTAAAACCGCCCCTCGAAGAGGTCAAGCGCATTGCTGAAGACGCCATCCGCGTGCAAAGGGTCTTCGATGAAAACCGCAAGCAGGACATGAAGCGCATCGCCGACCTGCAGGGTGAAATTGCCGCCCTGCGCAAGCGAATTGACGAGGCGCGCGTCAAAGTGGATACCAGCGTGGATGCCTTCCGTCATTTGGAAAATCGCTTCAAGGAACTGCTCGCATCGGAAGCAGAGCGCAAAGCCGCGCAGGCGGAATTCATCGAAAAACAGTCCATCGCCTACCTCGACCGCGAACGCGCCTTCAAAGAATGGAATAACAGTTATCAGGAATTTCAAAAGCAGGTCGAACGGCTCGAAACGCAGTCGGTGGCGCTCGAAGAAACGCTCCGCGCCGCCAAACGCGCCCAGGAAACCTACAACGAACTCAACGCCAAACTGGAACGGCGCATCAACGAAGTCACCGAAATGCAGCGTCTCGCCGAAGACCGCCTGCGGCAGGAATGGGTCACCTTCAAGGCAGACGACCAGAAACGCTGGACGGGTTACACCCTCTCACAGGACGAAATCGGCAAAGACCTGCGCAAAGCCCTGCAAAAACTGGAAGACCGCATCAGCGCCCTCGATGAAGCCTTCCAGGTCACACAGGACAAACTGGAACAGACCACCGACGCCGCCGAACAGCAGCTTCAGGAACTGATGAACGTTGCCCATGAATGGCTCTCTGCCTACGAGCGCATCATGGGTCACGGCAAGACGGCGAAGAAAACGAAAAAATAACCTTTATATCTTTCCTCTTTCTTCTTTCGTTTCTTATGCCAAAAAAAGAGGAAAGAAAAGAGACCAAATCCATGCGCGTCATCGGCACGGCAGGACATGTAGACCACGGCAAGTCCACCCTCATTGCGGCGCTCACCGGGGTGCATCCCGACCGCCTCAAGGAGGAACAGGCGCGCGAAATGACCATTGAACTCGGCTTCGGCTGGATGACTCTGCCGAACGGCGAGGAAATCGGCATCGTGGATGTGCCCGGTCACCGCGACTTCATCGAAAACATGCTGGCAGGCGTGGGAGGAATTGACGCCGCATTGCTCGTCATTGCCGCCGATGAAGGCGTGATGCCGCAGACGCGTGAACACCTCGCCATCCTCGACCTGCTTCAAATTCCCGCCGGTCTCATCGCTCTGACCAAAACCGACCTCGCTTCAGACCCCGCCTGGCTGGACCTCGTCGAAACGGACATTCGCGCCGCTGTTGCCGGCACTATCCTCGACGCCGCGCCCATCGTCCGCGTTTCTGCCAAAACCAAAACGGGTCTCGACTCGCTCATCGCCCATCTCCAGTCGCTCCTGCAAGAAAAACCCGCCCGCCCCGACCTCCACCGCCCCCGCCTGCCCATTGACCGCGTCTTCACCATGAGCGGATTTGGCACAGTCGTCACCGGCACCCTGAGCGATGGAAGCCTTTCGGTGGGCGACGAAGTGGAAATTCTGCCTGCCGGGCTGACGGGACGCATCCGCGGCTTGCAAACTCACAAGAAAAAAGAGGAGACCGCCCTGCCCGGTTCCCGCACCGCCGTCAATCTCTCCGGCGTCAACGTCGAGCAAATCCGCCGCGGCGATGTCCTTGTTCATCCGCGTCAATATTTGGCTACGCGCAGATTGGACGCGCAGTTCCGCCTGCTGAAAGACGTCTCCTCCCCCATCCATCATGGGCAGGAGGTCAAATTCTTCATCGGCGCTTCCGAAACCATCGGCACTTTGCGCCTGCTCGGCGTGGAGGAATTGCGCCCCGGCGAGCAGGGCTGGATTCAACTCGAACTGCGTCAGCCAGTGGTGGCGGTGCGCGGTGACCGCTATATTCTGCGCCGCCCCTCCCCCAGCGAAACCCTCGGCGGCGGCATGGTGGTGGACCCTGCCCCCAAGGGCAGGCACAAGCGCTTCGACGAAGCAGTCTTGAAGTCGCTGGCGGCGCTCATGCGCGGCTCGCCTGCCGACATCCTCTTTGAATCCGCGCTGGCGTTGAACATTGCCCCGCTCAAGGACATGGTGCGTCACTCGCGCCTCGAACCTGCGGAAGCGGAAACTGCTCTGAAGCAACTGCTGGCAGAGGGACGCTTGACCGCCCTCGAAGAGGGCGAACTCACTCCCGAAAGTGACCTGCTCGCTGCCGCCCAGCCCCGCTGGAATGCGCTTCAAAATCAGACCCTGCAACTGGTCGAGGCATATCACCGCGAGTTTCCCCTGCGGCGCGGCATTCCGCGCGAGGAACTGAAGAGCAGGCTCAAACTGCCGCCGCGCATCTTTCAGGCGGTGATGAAAAAACTGGCAGCGGAACATCTGCTCCTCGAGCGCGGCGCGCTGGCGGCAATGCCGGGGCATGAGGTCCGCTTTGGGGCGCAGGAGCAGGCAAAGGTCCAGACTCTGATGCGAAAGTTCGAGGCGAATCGCTTCACGCCGCCGGGCGTTCGGGAATGTCAGGCAGAGGTTGGGGATGAAGTCTTCAACGCATTGCTGGAACGCGGCGATTTGGTGGCGGTTTCGAGCGATGTCGTTTTCCGAAAGCAGGAGTACGAGTTCATGACGGGGGAAATCCGCCGCGCAATCGAAAGGCAGGGACGCATTACGCTGGCGGAAGTGCGCGATCTGTTTCAGACGAGCCGCAAATATGCGCAGGCGCTGCTGGAACATCTCGACGCCATCGGCATGACCATGCGGGATGGTGATTTCAGAAGGCTGAAAAAATGAACATTCTCAAGCGCGCCCTCAAACCGCCCGAGTTTGCGGATGAGTACACGGCGCAGCAAGCCTACATGCTTCACATGATTCTGTGGGCATTGATGCTTGTGCCGATTCCCTACCTGGCTTACATGCTGGTTTTCAATCCGGCCGATTCTGCGCGCGCACTGGCACAGACGATCTTCGGCGAAGCCGCCAACGTTTTGTTGTTGATCATCCTGCATCGCGGATATGTAAAAGAGGCATCGCTGTTGCAGGTGAGCATCTTATGGATTTTTTTCGCCGCATCAGCGTGGACGGGCGGCGGTGTGCAGGGCGAATCGTACCTGGTGGGGTTTACGCTGGTCATTACGATTGCGGGCATCCTGTTGGGATGGCGCGGCACCATCGTGTTCATCCTCCTTTCGCTGGGGATGGGTGCGCTCATGGTAGAACAGTATCTGCAGGGGCAATTTTCGAGCGGTTTTGCCAGTACGCCGCCGACAACATGGGTGGTCAGCCTGGTTTTGTTTCCGGTCATTGCCGTGCTGCAGTGGTTGTCTGCCAGCCGTGTGCAGAGAGCGCTTGCCCGCGCCCGCGCCAGCGAGGAAAAGTATCGCCTGATTTCCAATGTCAGTTCGGATTATGTCTTCTCCACACAGGTGGAGGCAGATGGCAGTATGCGGCTGAACTGGGTGGCAGGAGCGTTCGAATCAATGACCGGCTACGCCAGCCTCGAGGAATACCGCGCCAACGGCGGGTGGTTTGCCCATTTGCATCCCGAGGATGTGCCGGCAGACAGAGAGGTGCTGGAAAGGCTGAAAGCCCGCCAGCAGACCACCCATGAAGTCCGCACCTATCGCAAGGACGGCGAACTGCGCTGGGTGAGGGTCTATGCCCATCCGGTATGCGATGAGACCTCGAACCGCCTGAAAGCCATCATCGGCGCGGTGCAGGATATTACCGAAAGAAAACAAATCGAACAGGAGCGCGAAACGCTCATTCACGAACTCGAAATCCGCAACGCCGAATTGGAGCGCTTCACCTACACCGTCTCCCATGACCTGAAAGCGCCGCTGGTGACCATCACCGGCTTCCTCGGCTTTCTGGAAAAAGACACCGCAAGCGGTGACCGGGAACGGGTCAAAAGCGGCATCGAGCGCATCTCCGGCGCGGCAAAGAAAATGGAGGCGCTGCTCAACGACCTGCTCGAACTCTCCCGCATCGGACGGTTGATGAACCCGCCCGAAGACGTCTCCTTCCTGGAAATTGTCCACGAAGCCATAGACCGTCTGCGCGGACGGCTGGACAAAATCAACGCCATCGTCGAAATTCAACGCGACCTGCCCGTCGTCCGCGGCGACCGCATCCGCCTGGTGGAAGTGGTTCAAAACCTGATAGATAACGCCGCCAAATACGCCAAGCCCGGCGTGCGGGCGCACATCGAAATCGGCACCAGCGGCGTCAATGGTCATGGCTACCCGATCTTCTACGTGCGCGATAACGGCATCGGCATCGAACCGCAATATCACGAGCGCATCTTCGGCTTGTTCAACAAACTGGACGCCCAAAGCGAAGGAACGGGAATTGGTTTATCATTAGTCAAAAGAATCGTCGAAATCCACCGCGGACATATCTGGGTCGAGTCGGAAAAAGGCAAAGGCGCCACTTTCCGGTTTTCCCTGCCGCCCCCGCCCTAAAGGAGTAATCATGTGCGGACGCTTCACTCTCACGGTTGACCCCGCTCAATTTCAAGACACCTTCCCCGGCTTCCTCTTCCCGGCGAAGTTTGCGCCGCGCTACAACATCGCTCCCTCCCAGCCTGTGCTGGCAATCCCCAACGACGAGCGCAACGCCGCCGACTTTTTCATTTGGGGTCTCATCCCCATGTGGGCAAAGGACCCGTCCATCGGCTCGCGCCTCATCAACGCCCGCAGCGAAACGCTCGCCGAAAAACCGTCTTTCCGCGGATCGTTCAAATACAAACGCTGTCTCATCCTCGCCGACGGCTTCTACGAATGGAAAACCGTCGCCGGCAAAAAAAACAAGACGCCCTACTACATTCACCTGACAGACCGCCGTCCCTTTGCCTTCGCCGGTCTGTGGGATGTCTGGGAAAGCCCCGACGGTTCCAGCCTCAAGACCTGCACCATCATCACCACCGAGCCCAACGAACTGATGGCGACTCTGCACAACCGTATGCCGGCCATCCTGCACCCGCGCGATTACGCCAAATGGCTGGACCCCTCGCCTCAGACTCCCGAAAGCCTGCTTCCCCTCCTCAAGCCTTACCCCGCTGAAGCCATGACCGCCTACCCCGTCTCGACGCTGGTCAACAAACCCGGCAACGATTCGCCCGAACTCATTGCTCCCGCGTAACCCCACCGTCCCGTCAACGTGAATCAACTCAAGACAAAACTCACCGAGCGGTTTCCCGCGCTCGCCTCACGCGACTACGTCATTTTCGTCGTTGGGCAGCTGCTCTCCGTCATCGGCACATGGGCGCAATCCACCGCCCTGCCCTACCTTGCCTACCGCATCTCGGGGCGTCCCTTCGACCTGGGGCTGATCGGTTTCTCGAACACCCTCCCCACCCTGCTCTTTGCCCTGCCCGCCGGCGTGCTGGTGGAACGCTGGGACAAGCGCCAAACGGTCATCGTGTTGCAAGCCGTCATGGCGCTGCAGGCGTTTGGGCTGGCATGGCTCGCCTACACCAACCGTCTCCAAATCTGGCATATCATTGCGCTGGCGTTCTTCTTCGGTTCGGCGGTGTCCATCGAAGTGACCGCCCGCCAATCCATGCTGATCGAACTGGCAGGGCGCGAGGCGCTGCCCAGCGCCATCGCTTTGCAAACCACCGCCTTCAACACCGGGCGCGTGCTCGGACCGATGCTGGCGGCGTGGCTTATTTCTGCCACAGGCAGCGAGGGGAGCGTGTTTTTGGCTAACGGGATCAGTTTCTTGTTTGTGATTGCGGGTCTGCTCGTGGCGAGGACCCGTTTCAAGGTCCGGAAAGAGGCGAAAGCGAAAGGCGGCTTGAAGGAGGAATTCCGGGCGGGCATTGCCTACATCCGCAGCAGTCCGGTCGTCCTGTCGGTCATTCTGATGGCGGCGCTGGTGGGCTTTTTCGGTGTTCCGTTGACTCAACAGATTCCGGCGGTGGCGCGCGATGTGCTCAAGTCGGCGCTGGATACGGAGACGGCGATTGCCACCCGCACGAGCAACCTGTATGCGGCGCAGGGCGTGGGCGCGTTGACCGCCGCGTTTCTCGCCGCGTATCTCGCTTCTGCAAACCGGCAAAATATGCTGATGCTGGGACAGGCGTCGTTTGTGTTTCCGATTATCGCGCTGGGCTTCGTAAGGGATGTCAACGCGGCGCTGTTTTTGCTGGCGCTGGTGGGCTGGGGAACGGTCACGCAGTTGGTAACGATGAATACGCTGATTCAGGTGGAAGTGCCGGACCACTTGCGCGGACGAGTGTTCAGCGTGTACTTTTGGGCGTTGCAAGGGGTGGCGCCGTTTGGGAGCATAGTCATCGGCTGGATGGCGCAAACTTGGAATGTGCCGGTGACGATCATCGTGGGAGGGACGACGTGTCTCATCGGCATTTTGGCAATCCGCTTGACCCTGCGGAAAAAAGAGACACAGCAAGAAGCGGCACAGGGCGCAGGGGAATCGTCGGGTTAATGGCAGGTTAGCGTGCAGCAGGGCGCATTGACGCTCGTTTTTTGGGCATGTTATGATGCCGTGCGGAGTTTCTAATGAGCAAAGAGCATTCACGCGGACTTTTAAGCAGATTTTTCAATTTTTTCGTTCAGTTGGGGCTGGGAGAGGGATTACTGCGCGTCGGCACGGGGATATTGTCGCTGGTGTTGGTGGGAGTGGTGATTGCCGCCATTCGGACGAGCGCCACCCGCGCAGAGGCAGTGGAGGCGGCGAAGACGCCGGTCGTGGTGCCAACTGTCAGCGCGGGAGGAGGCGGGAGCGTCCCTCAGCCGGTGGTGGATGTGTTCGAGGGCGTGCCGCGTTTGGCGCAAGAACGGACGATCATCCCCTCGCGCCCGCGGCAGGAGATACTCAAGTACACGGTTTTGGAAGGCGATACGATTTTCGGGATTGCCGAGAAATTCGGTTTGAAGCCCGAAACGATCTTATGGGGAAATTATTATGTCCTGCTGGATAACCCGCATTCGCTCCAGCCCGGTCAGGTGTTGAACATTTTGCCGGTGGATGGGACGTATCACGAGTGGCAGCAGGGCGAAGGGTTGAACGCCGTGGCGCGTTATTACGGGGTGAAGCCCGAAGACATCATCAACTATCCCGCCAATCATTTGGATGCCGCAAGCATCGGCGACTACGCCAACCCGAACATTCCGCCGGGGACGTGGCTAATTGTGCCGGGCGGAAAACGCAATTTTATTTCGTGGAGCGCTCCGCTGGGTGTGACGCGCGAAAACCCGGCTCTGGCGCGCGTGCTCGGCGAAGGCGCCTGCGGACCGGTCAGCGGCGGCGCGGTGGGCTACGGCAGTTTCATCTGGCCCTCCAACAAGCACTACCTCTCCGGCTTCGATTATTCGCCCAGCACCAATCACTGGGGCATTGACATTGCCGGCAACGAAGGGGAAGCCGTGTATGCGACGGACGCCGGTGTGGTGGTGTATGCCGGCTGGAATAATTACGGCTATGGCAACATGATTATGATAGATCACGGAGGCGGGTTTCAATCGCTGTATGCGCACCTGAGCGCGCTCAATGTGGTTTGCGGACAGTCCGTCGGGCAGGGAGATGTCATCGGCGCGATTGGCACCACCGGGCGGTCGAGCGGTCCGCATTTGCATTTCGAGATACGCGCCAGTTCGTCCTTCGTCAACCCGTGGGATGTCTTGCCGGCGCCATAAGCAAAAAATCGCTTGCAGAACAACTGTATCTCGGCTATAATCGGCGTCGCTTCGGGCGCATAGCTCAGTTGGTTAGAGCGCATGTATCACACACATGAGGTCCGGGGTTCGAGTCCCTGTGCGCCCACTCCCTCTGATGCGGTCTGCTCCACGTGGAGCAGACCGCATCATGTTTCTGCACGCTCCTAGCCTGCCATCCTCACCTTCTTCCAATACCGCATCAAGCCGTCGGCGCTCATGCCGGGCGGGTTTGCCAGTTCGTAGGCTTGCGCCACTTCGGCGTCCACGCCCATCTTCTCCTCTTCCGCGCGCATCCAAGCGATGAAGCGTTCGCGCAGCTCCTCGATGGTCGGGTTGGAAGGCATCACCTCCTCCAGCCAGCGCGAGGCGGCGGTCAAGCCCTTCTCCACTTCATCCAACTGCCATTGAGGGTCGTCGAACATGCCGAAATGAGTGGGCGCGATGTGGGCAATCTTCTCGCGGCGCAGGCGGGCAAGGCTCTCATGCCAGCGTTCGATGTGCAATTCCGGCGGCGGCATGGGGACGCGCAAATAGGGATAGCCCGGAATGCGCACGCCGCCCACGTCGCCGCTGAACAATACATCTTCGAACAGATAGGAATAATGATGCTCGGCGTGACCGGGCGTGTTCAACGGAACGAACTCCGCATTGCCGATTCGAATTGCCTCCGCATCCTTCGGGACCTGGAGTTGACTCTCCGGCACCGGCAAAAACTCCCCCCACAGCGACTCCATCCTGTCGCCGTAGATGCGCGCCGCGCTCGTCAGCAGGCGTTCCGGGTTGAGCATGTGCGGCGCTCCGACCGGATGTACGAAAATCTGCGCGCCCTGCCGCGCCAGCCAGCCGGCTGCGCCGGCATGGTCGAGATGAATGTGCGTCAGCAGGACGTGGGTCACGTGGCGGGGAGACAAGCCCTCTTTTGCCAGACCCGCCTCCAGCGCGGAACGAGTCGAGCCGGGTCCGCTTTCGATAAGGACCACCGCATCCCCTGTCCGAATCAGATAAGCGGCAATCGCATGAGGGCGTCCCTGAAAATTCAGGTCAAGTGTGACAACGCGGGTTTGCGCCATGAAACCTCCTGTGAAAAAGTTTGGGCTGTGAAACTGGAAAGCGTTTCGGAAAGATCGGTTTCGCAATAGACTGGGCAGACCGGCACATTGCGTTCCATGAGGGTACGCGCAAGGTCTTCGCTGCTTTGCCGCCCGCCAAAAGACTGTGCCATCAGCAGGACGACCACCGGGCGCAGACTGCGGCGCTGGAGGCTGTCCACTGCCACGAGCAGTTCGTGCCATACCATCGGCGTGACGAGAATGGCGCTGCTCCCCTGCGGCATCTGCCCGATTTGCGTCGAGACCAGTGTGGGAAGCGTGAGCGTGCTTTCGCCCTGCAAAAACGCCAGCGCCTCGAGGATTTTCCCCTCCTGCCGTTCGCTCCGTTCGGCGGGAATGATCTCGAAGGTGTGTTCGGAAGCGGTCACCAACCCCACCGAGCGCCGCTGTTCGATGAAGTAATGCGCCAGCGAGGCGGTGATGCTGACGGCATACTCCAGCGTGGAGGGCGGCAGTTTGATTTTGCGCCGGCGGATGAGGAAGATGTCTTCCACAGGCGGCGTTTCACCGGGCTCAGCCGCTTTGGCAACATGCACGCTTTTGTGTGTGTCGAGGAAGAACCACACCTCCGCCTGTGGGTCCTGCTCGAACTCTTTGACCATGAGCCGTCCGCGGCGGGCGGTGGAGACCCAATGGATGCGCTTCATCGGGTCGCCGGGGACGTATTCGCGCACGCCGGAAGCATGAGGGGTGATGTCTATGGACTTGCGGCGGATGGCTTTGCCGCCGGGCAAAAGACCGGGCGGCGAGAGAAAATCGCGCACCGGGTAAAGCATGGGGAAGACCACCAGCCGCCCGGCGGCGGGGAATTTTTTCGAGACGCGGAAGATGCCGAACGGGTCGCCCGAAGTCAGGGTGGTGGGACCGAGCGTGAATCCGCCGCGGGAGGTGAGCCAGGTGCGGGCGGTGTAGGAACGCCGCTGACGTCCGCGCAGCAGGGTGACGATGCGGGAGCCGCCCGCGTTGGGCATCTTCGTCTCGTTGACCACTTCCAGCCAGAGTTTGGTGAGTCGGCTGTTGTTGATGATTTCGAAATGCTCTTCGAAGATGTCGCCCACCCCGGCGCGCGAGGTGCGGGCGCGCCGCTCCACCGTCACGCCGCGCAGGGAGGTGACGGTCAACAGCCAGGCAGCGATGAGGAGCAAACCGCCGAGGTAGAGCAGACGCACGTAATACACCGCGCCGTTGACCAGCGTGCCAATGCCGCCCACCACAAGAAGCAGAAGAACAAGGATGCGTCCCGGTGTCACTTTGCCTTGCCTCGCGAGGTTGGAACGGGTCGAGGTTCGGAGGAGGCTTTGTAATCGCCGCCGGGCACCGGCGTGCTGTGCAAAATCTCTTCCACGATGCGCTCGGCGCTCAACTCGCGCAAACGCGCCGCCGGCGAGACGATGACACGATGCCCCAGCACGGGAATCGCCAGCGCTTTGATGTCGTCGGGCAGGACGTAATCGCGTCCGTTCAGGGCGGCGTGCGCCTGCCCGGCGCGGAACAATGCCAGGCTTCCGCGCGGACTGGCGCCCAAGTATACGTCGTTGCTCTGACGAGTGCGCCCCACCAGGTCAATGATGTAGCGCTGAACGGCGGGAGAGACGAAGACCTCGCGCACTGCCTTCACCGCCGCCAGCAGGTCTTTCACCTTGACCACCGGCTTGAGCGTTTCAATCGGATGCCGAATCTGCTGTCCGCTCATGATCTTCATTTCCTCCGACGCCGAGGGGTAGCCGATGCGCACACGCATCAGGAAGCGGTCCAATTGGGCTTCGGGGAGCGGGAACGTGCCTTCGTATTCGATGGGGTTTTGAGTGGCAAGCACCATGAACGGCGGCACGAGCGGATGCGTCACCCCGTCCACCGTGACTTGACGTTCCTCCATCGCTTCGAGCAGGGCGGCTTGCGTCTTGGGCGTGGCGCGGTTGACTTCATCTGCCAGCACAATCTGCCCCATGATGGGACCGGGACGGAACTCGAAGACGCGCTTCTGCTGGTTGTAAATGGAGACGCCGGTCACGTCACTGGGGAGCATGTCGGGCGTGAACTGGATGCGGCTGAAGGTGCAGTCGAGCGACTTTGCCAGGCTGCGCGCCAGCATCGTCTTGCCCACGCCGGGCACGTCTTCGATCAGGATGTGCCCCTGACACAGCAAACCGATGACCACCAGTTCGAGCGAGCGCCGCTTGCCGACGATGACCTGCTCCAGATTGCCAATCAGCCGTTCTCCAAATTCTTTGATGTCTGTCATTTCGGTTCCTTTCCCGTGCTGCTCAAACTCCTGACCACGCGTAGTTGACGTTAGAGAACGTCAACTACGCACCTGCATTTCCTTTCGATTGTACGAGAGATACAAGCGCCGGGCAAGTGCGGTTTCCCCTTCTGGGGAGGGGTATCCATTTCCTGTTGCTGGCGGTTTTCAAACTGGGTGCATTCAAATTCTATAGAATCGCTTCTGGTGTGATCCTTGTGTCTCGCGATGATTCAGCGGACTAAAGTCCTGCCTCAGATCATGAAAGCCGGTTGAAACCGCCTTGTGGCATAGCCTGCAGGGCTTCCACGCGCTGAGCAGGCGGCTTCAGCCCCGCGCGGTTGTGCAGAGAAACTACAACATTTGGAATTGCCCTTCAAATTCGTGCTTGCCCTTTGCCTGGCTTTATGTCATAATTTTTCCATGGACTGCCCGCGCTGCAGGTACACGGACTTCACCGCCAACAGAACCTGTCCCCGCTGCGGCTTCGAGGGGGAAGCAGGTCTTCTCCAGGAACTCGCCCGGCTGGACTGGCTGTTGAGCGAAATGGATACTTGGGCGGCGCAGGGCATCCTTCCCGAACTCCCCGAAAATCTCAAACGACATTACCTCTCCCGCCGGCAGGAGACCCTCGCTGCGCTGGGATTGACCTATCCGCCCCTCCCTGCCGAGGAAGCAGAAGACGCCTGGGCAGAACTTTATCTGCATGAAATTCTTTTCGAGCAAATCGAAGAGTGGAAAAAGGCTGGACTTCTCAAATCGGGTTTGCTCCCAACTTATTATGCCCGCATGCTCGAACTGCAAGCCCGCCTGGAGGAACACCCCCGCCCGCAAATCGAAAATACCCCCGAAACCCGCCTGGCAGAAATCAACTTTTTACGGGAAGCCATTCGCGAACTCGACCAAAGGGATGACTTTGTTTCGAGGGTGACCAAGCAAAAAGCTTTGCTTCCCCTGCTTACGGAGAAGGACCGCCTCGAAGCCGCGCTCCAGCCTGCCGTCAAGGAGGAAGCGGCAGAGTCCCCCAAAGCCGAAGAGACGCCTGCCCCGCCTCGTCCTGCGCCGGAGCCGCTTCCTCTTCCCATCGCTCCCAAGCCTCCTGCGACCCCGCTCCGCGAACGGTTGTGGCGCACACTCCTCTCCGAGCGCACGTTGCAGGCGCTGCTTTTCCTCGGTATCTTTTTGCTGTTCGTGGCGGCAGTTTCGTTCGTCATCTGGGGTTGGAAGGATTTTTCCGCGCCGGTGCGTGTTGCCATCCCCATGGGGTTCACGGCGCTGTTCTTTGGGCTGGGCTGGTTCGTGCGCACGCGCACTCATTTATATCGCTCCGCCATTGCACTGAGCGCCATTGCCGCCCTGCTGGTGCCGATTGACTGTTACACCATCTACGCCAACTACGGAAACCCGCCCCAAGGCTGGGAGCAGTTTTGGGCAATCACCTCGTTTGCATCCCTCATTGTCTATATCCTCGCCGCTCTGCAAATTCAAAGCCGCTTCTTCGGTTACATCAGCGGCGCGGCGGCGGGAAGCCTGCTGCTCTCTCTGCTCGAACTGCTGACGGACATTTCACGCGACTGGTATTCCGCCGCGCTTTCGCTCCTCGCCGTGACCTTGTTCCTGCTCGGGACGCGGCTCGCGCGTCATCCCCGCCCCGGACGCTGGGTGGTGTTCTCCGAACCTTTTCTGCAACTGGCGCTTTGGATTCCCGGCATCCTCATGCCGCTGACTCTGGGTCTGCGCTTCGTCACGCGCGATACCTACGACGCCCTGCACTACGCCATGTCGGCGACGTGGTTCGTGGGGGCGTTCCTGTTCGGCTGGGGCGCGGTGCATCATCGCAGCCGAAGCCTGGGGATTCTCGCCGCCATTGCGCTGCCGGTCTCGGTGTACATGGCACAGGGCGCATGGTTCGACCACAGCGGTATCAACCCTGCCTGGCATGCCTTCGGGCTGGCGCTGCTCACTCCTCTCTACCTCTTCACAGGCTGGAAACTTTCCACCTACAAGGATGACCCGGTCATTGCCGCGCACGGCATGACTGCCACACGCTGGGGCATGACGCTCATCGTTGCCGCCGCCTTGCTCTCCCTCACTGACCTGCGGAACGGGACTGCCGCCGCCGTTTCTCACACCGTCCTGACGGCAAGCGTGGCGTTCGCCGCCCTGCTGTGGAAGAAACCGCGCACGCTCTACGCCGCGTCCTTCTTCTCGTTCACCGCCGCCACCTTTGCCATGACCGAGTTGAACCTCGGGCTGAACCAGTTGGGAGTGGGCTGGGCGTCGCTGGCGATTTTGCACATCCTGCTTGTCCTGCGCTTTGCCCGCATCCCTCCGCCTTTGGAATCGTCCAAGCCCTTCCTGCCGCCGCTGGTCGTTGCGGCGTATGTCATCGCCGCGCTGGCAATTCTGCCGCCCATCCTTTTCTACAACGGCGCGACGCTCGCCTACGCCCTCGGCAACTGGATCGCGCTCTCGGCGTGGGGCGCGTATCTCTCGCATCACGCACAGCCCGGCTTCATCCCCACCCGCCCAAGCGCAAAGCCGCGCCTGCTCGAGAGGCTGATTCAGAACGGCTCGCTCTACCACTGGTTTGCCAGTCTGCCGCTTCCGCTTTGGGTGTGGATTGTGAACCGTAACAACGAGTGGCGGGCGGAAGTCCTGCCGATTCTGCTCACGGCGCTGGCGTGGTTCATGGTACTGCTCAGCCATCGGCTGGGAAAGGCGCGGGCGGCGTATCCGCTCCCGTGGCGGCTGACCGGGCTGACGGTCAGTATTGCCGCGCCGATTGTCGCGTATGCCAACGTTCAGGCGGGATACGTTCCTTCTGCCACTTTATTAGCGGTGGGCATCCTGTACTTCGTCAACGCCGTGCTTTCGCGAGGAGAGATCGGCTTCTACCCGGCGGGACTGGTGACTGCGGCGGGACTTTGGCAAGTCCTCGGCGAGGCGGGGGCAGAGACGGAGGTCAGGGCGTTTGCGCTGTGCGTCCTGACGGCGGTCTATTTCCTCGCCGGCTTGGAGGCGGAACGCAGGAAACTGCCGGGCGCAAGTTACGCTTTCCTCGCGCCGCTCTACAACACCGCTCACTTCCTCGCCTTCGTGCTGGTGGCGCGGATTTATCTCCTCCCGCTGGAAGAATTTATCGGCGCGTCCGAATGGACGAAAGCCGAACAACTTTGGAGTGCAGGAGGACAGCTGCTCTTCGGCGTGACCTACGGACTCTTCGCGTGGCGGCGGTATCAGGAGTTTTGGGGGCATATCGCGGCGTGGCTGGGCATGCTCGGAGGCGGGTTCGTCGCCGCCGCCTACAGTCAGGGACACGGTTCGCTTGCCGCCAAGGGCGCCATCATCGCCTCCCTCATGGTGCTTGCCGAACGCGGACTGCACCATCTCAAAGGGCGCGAATCGCTGAAGGAACATCTCCGCGCCTTCTTCCGTCTCGCCTGGGATTTGTACCAGCGTCCTCTACTGCTTGCCGGCTGGACTGCATCGGTGGCGGTCACCCTGCTGGCGCTCGTCCGCAACCTCATTTTGCTCGGCGGCGGGCGCATTCAACAAACTTGGGCGGCGGCGGGACTGCTCATCATCACCGCGCTCTACGCCGTTTCGGCGCGTCTCTTCCAGAGAGCACGTTTCGTCTGGTTCGCCGTTATCGTCGTCTTTGCTCCGTGGACCATCCTCACCAACCTCGGCTGGTTCACCTCTTTCAAGCCCGACCTGCCCGATTTCGGCGTCAGTTGGGTTGTCCTCGCCTGGCTGTTTTTCCTCATCAGCCTGCTCGTTGCGGCGCACGCCCCGCTCGCCTACGCCCGTCCGCTCAAAGCGGGGACGCATCTCCTTTTGCCTTTCTCGATGCTCTGGTCGGTGGCGAATACCGAAGCCAGCCTGTTCACGGTGGGGCTTTCGACTGCGCTTTACGCCGTCTCTGCCTGGCTGAGGCATCGGCAATCCAAACAAACCGAACTCCCGCCCCTCGCCGCAACCAAATTCCTCTACCCGGCGCTCGGCTTGTTCCCGCTCTGGAGCGTGTATTGGCTGCACCATCTCCGCCCCGGCGCACGGCACGAATACTACGGGCTGCTCCTGCTGACTTTCGGCGTCCTTGGCTTGCTCGCCGGTCTGGGACTGGAACGCCTCGCCCCCCGCCCGAACCTGAAACGCCCCTATAGGCTGCCTGCCTATCTGACGGCTTACATCTCCCTCATCGTCGGCACGATGCTGGTCGCCCACCTGCGGGCTCCCCTCGCCTGGGCGCTGCTCTACGACTCCCTGCTGATGGCGGTCTCGGCATGGCTCTTCCACAGTTCGTTGTGGCTGTACCCTGCAACTGCCCTGCCTATCCTCTCGCTGTTCATTGCGCTCAATGAGGCGAAGATACCCGCTGAGCGGCAGGGCTGGTGGCTGATGGGTCTGGCGGCGGTGTATCTGCTCGGCGCATGGCTGCTGCGGCGTTTCAAGTTGACCTCCTACGGCTCGCCGCTCATCGCCATGGGATTCGCCGTCACTGCGCTCGCACTGCCTCCCTCCAGCCTCGACCGCACCGGCGCGATGTGGGGCTATGGCGCCGCCGCCCTGCTCTACGCCGTCTGTGCCTTCTGGCTGGGTCAGCCGCTTTTGCTGACGCCCGCCAGCGCGCTCATCGTCGTCCCCTATGCCGCCCTCATCCAAGAGTGGGACATTCCACTGCGCTATCAGGGACTCAGCCTGCTGCCGGGCGCAGCGCTTGCCCTGCTTGCGGGCGTGCTCCTCGACCACCGCTTTGGAACGGCGAACTTGCAAGGCAGAGGCGTTGCCCGCCTCGTCAACCGTTTCCTGAGCGATTGGTCGTTTCCGCTCTACGCTTTAGGATTGGGACTGGCGACCGCCGCACCCTTCTTCACGGACTCCCGCGCAGACTTCGCCGCCTTGAACTTCCTCCTGCTCGCCGCGTTCTACGGGTGGGCTGTGTACCGCTTCCGCTCCCGCTTCTGGCTGACGGCTTCTCTGCTCGCCCTCCACCTCAGCCTTGGCTACTACTTGGAACATCTCGACTTATGGCGGTTCGCGCACGAGGACGAAGCCTGGTTGCGCTTCCTGCCGTTGACCGCCGCGCTGACCGCAAGCGGCTTGTTCATCGAAAGGCGCCTGAACGAAGGTTCACCCCTGCGTGCGAAAATGTTTGCAGGCTGGTCGCGTCCGTTCTATCTGTTCGTATTTTTCGATGTTTTCTTTTCGCAACTCGGCGGGATGAATGGCTCGTGGAATAGCGTCTGGCTGTCGCTGGGCAACACGCTCATCGCGGCAGTGCTGGCTTCGGCGTGGAGGTCGGCGGGGTTGGCGTATGTGGGCGCACTGCTCGGCTTTGTCACGCTCGCGCAATGGCGCGGCGCAGTGGAGGCATCGGACATCAGCCTGCCGGTGCATTGGGCGGCGCTGGCGCTGGGATACGGCGCTCTGGGCTTTGGCTACAGCCTCCTGAAACGCTGGTCAGGCTTGGGCGGGGAAAGAAGCGAAGTTTCGTCCGAAGCAAAATGGTATGAAGTTTGGGAAGTCCCTCTGCAGAGGTCGGGCGTCGTTCTGTCGTTCCTCGCGCTGGGGATGGGAGCGCTCTTCGGCATTGACATCGCCGCCTGGAGCGTGATGGCGCTCTTCGGCGTGCCGTTCCGCCGCATGGTGGATGCGGAGACGGTGTACATGGCGGTGTGGGTGCTGTCGCTGATTGGTCTGCTGTATGTTGCCGCCGCCGCGGTGTACCGCCGCGTGAGGCTGGGCTATCTGGCAGTGGGGATGCTGCTGGCAGGCTGGTTCCTGTATGCGTTTTACGTCAATGCTTGGGAGAACCTGCGGCAGGTGCAATGGTACGCCATGCCCGCCGGGCTGTACCTGCTGGGCATCGGCTTTGTGGAATGGGAACGCGGCAACAAGAACCTTGCCCGCTGGCTGGATTACGCGGCAATCCTGCTCCTGCTCGGCTCGCTCTTCTGGCAGACGCTGGTCTTCGGCTGGCAGTTTGCCCTGCTGTTAGGCGCGGAGGGATTGGTAACGTTCTGGTGGGGCAGCGCGCGGCGGCTGAGACGTTTCTTCTATGCAGGTATGGCTGGTGTGGTGCTGGCGGTGCTGGGACAACTGCTCAATGCCCTGCAGGAAGTCAACCAGTGGATTACGTTTGGGTTAATCGGTCTGCTGCTGGTGATTCTGGCGGTCATCGTGGAGCGGCGGCTGGAGGCAATCAAAGCCTGGCAGCAGGTATTGGAGAGTTGGGAATGATACAGTTTTTATCGAAAAACATGAATTTTAGCCACAGAGACACTGAGTCACGGAGTTTTTTATTCTCTGTGTCTCCATGGCTCTGTGGCACAAGGGGGGTGGTTGAATGAACGAGGTACAGACCACCGAGAAAGTAGTCCCTGACGGGTTGAAGCGGGTGATACAGATTCTCGGGCTGCTCCTTATCATCGCCGGCGTGCCGCTGACGCTCAACCTGCTGTGCATCCTGCCGCTGGTGGCACTCGGCGGCGGCATGGATACCGTGTACTTCGGCGTCATCAGTCTGACTCTGACGCTGCTCACGCTCGGCGCAGGGCTGACGACATTCTGGCATGCCAGCCGCTCGTTGAACGGCAAACCCTCGAAGCCGTTGAGGTTTCCGCCCATCTTTCTGCTGGTGGGCGTCTTCGTCATTTTGGTCGCTTTGGGGGCTGCCATCATCGCTTCCGAGACGGCGGCAGGACTATTCTTCCCGCCGCTCCTTCTGGGGGCGGCGGCGCTGCCTCCGCTGTGGGCGGTGGCGTGGATGATTCCGGGAGCAAAGCCGTCAGCGGAGGGAGAGGCTGGGGCGGCGGATCAGCCGTCCCTTAATTGGAGACGCGCTCTGCTGGCGTTTGCCGGCGGCGCGACGGTGAGCGTCTTCATCGCCCTCGTGCTGGAAATCCTTTTGCCGGTCACGATCTTTGCGCTGGTCTTCGATTTGGCAGAGCAGGTTCTGGGGCAAATGGAGTCGCTGTTCCGCGCGCTCTCGAACCGCGAGGTGGCGGAGGCGTTGACAGACCGCGGCTTCATCTACCTGTTCGTGCATATTGCGGTCATTGCGCCGCTGGCGGAGGAGTTCGCCAAGCCGCTGGTCGTTCTGCCCATCGCCCGCCGCCTGAGCCGGCGCGAGACGTTTTGGCTGGGGGCGCTGGCGGGCGCGGGGTTTGCCGCGCTGGAGAACGTGATTTACGCTACGAGTTGGCTGCCTGTTTGGGCGGGCATTCTGACGGTGCGGGCAATCGGCGGCGCACTGCATCCACTGGGGGCGGGGCTGGTGGCGCAGGGCTGGGGGGACGTGCTGCGCGGCGAAAAGGATGCCTGGAAAAATTGGTGGAAGCGGTTCGGGATTGCCGTGGCGGTCCATGCGGCGTGGAATGGAGGTTCGCTGCTGGTCATCACGCTGGGAGGTGCGCGCTTCTTTGGGGACCTGCCGCCGGAAATTGACATCCTGGGCACCTCCGCCGCCGGGAGCGTACTGGCGTTTCTCCTCATCCTCGGGCTTGCCGCGCTGTGGATCGGACGCGCCTACGGTCACAACAAACCCTTCCTGCCGGCGGAGGGCGGCGAGGCGGAGGCTGGGCTTGTCCCCTCGGAGCGCGCCATTGCGTTGTGGGCGGTCGCCTGCCTGCTCGCCATCGTCCCGGCTGGGATTGCGGGACTCAAACTATGGCTGCGCTGAAGACCCGCCTGAACTTGTTCGTTGCCCTTGGCGTCATCGCCGCCAACTTGTTCGCCTGGGGGCAAATTTTGCTGGCGGCGTCGAACCCGCATGTGGTCGAGCCGATCATGGACCCGGAGGTCCGCGCGCTGCTGGATTACATCCATTCGGGGGAGCACTCCGGCGAAACCTGGGAGGTGACGCTGACCGAGCTAGAAGCCGAGCAGACCATCACCTGGTATTTGCACCGTTACCCGCAAATTCCCTTTGCCTACCCGGAGATAAACATCACGCCGGATTCAATCCGCGGCGAGGGGGATGTGATACTCACCGGCTTGCATTTCCACGTCAGCGGGGAGGCGCGCATCACGCTGGAAGACGGCTTGCCGGTGGTGGAAATCCTCGACCTGAACCTGCCCTTGCCCGGCAACATGAAGGACGCCATCGAAAGCGAGATACAACGTCAACTGCGCCGCGCGGAATTGCTTCCCGTGCGCTTCACGTCTGCCGAATGGGGCGACGGCGTGGTGGTGGTGAGGGGAGTCATCAAATGACTGCGTAACGGACGTTCTCTAACGTCCGCTGCATGAGCCAAGTGTTCTTCGGTTATAATCTGCACCGCCCGCCCTCGTAGCTCAATGGATAGAGTAATGGACTTCGAATCCAGTGGCTGAGAGTTCGAATCTCTCCGAGGGCGCTTTTTTATGCCACCTCGCTCCCACCTCCACCTCCTCCGCATGTTGACCGAGCGCCTCGAGCGCATCTCCGCCGATTCGGTCTGGGCGCACCGCGCCAGCGGCGTGCGCGGGTCACTGCTCAGGCTGCTAGAGGAGAGCGAAAAAGGACACCCGCCCGATCCCAAAGCGCTCACGCTGGCGGTCACAACCGCGCTGCACATTCTCACGCAAGCGGCAAGGAGGGGAGAGAGGTAAGTGGTAATTGGTAATTGGCGGCGCGGGATTTTCAGAGTAAGATTTTGGAGCGGGAAGCATTCTCTACACTAAAACTTCACCGAAAAGGCAACCTATGTCCGACTGCTGTACGCTCACTCCATCCCAAATCGTCATGTACATCACCGAATACTGTCCCGATTGTCACCGCGCACGGAAATTCTTCGAGGCGCACAACATCCCGCATCTGCGCATCAACCTCGAGGGCAACCGCGAAGCCACCGAGTTCGTCGTGCAGGTCAACAACGGCTACCGCAGTGTGCCCACCATCGTCTTCCCCGACGGCTCCATCCTCGTCGAGCCGGGCTGGGAGGAACTGCGGCAAAGGTTCAACTAACCCCAACTCCGTCTGATACAATCAGGCGGAGTTTTTTATGGAACGCTTTGATGCCGTCATCTGCGGCGCGGGCATCGTGGGTGTCTCCGCCGCCTACCACCTCGCCAAAGCGGGCATCCGCCGCATCCTGCTCGCGGACGAACGCCCGCCCCTCTCCTTCACCAGCGACCGCTCCACCGAGTGCTACCGTAACTGGTGGCCCGACCCCGCCATGCTCGCCCTCATGAACCGCTCCATTGACCTGATGGAGGCGCTCGCCGAGGAAAGCGGCAACGTCTTTCGGATGAACCGCCGCGGCTACCTCTACGTCACTGCCGACGAGGGCAAGATCGCAGAGATGAAAGCCGCCTCAGACTTAATCTCGCGCCTAGGCGCCGGTCCGATTCGCATTCACTCCTCTGAATCTTCAGACTACCAACCTTCCCAACCCGAGGGGTTCCGCAGCGCCCCCAGCGGAGCCGATCTGCTCCTCGGCAATGACCTCATCCGCAAACATTTCCCCTGCCTCACCGGCAAAGCCGTCGCGGCGCTCCACGCGAGGCGGGCGGGATGGCTTTCCGCGCAGCAGTTGGGGATGTACCTCCTCGAAAGCGGACGCAGGCTCGGCGTCCGTTTTGAAGCGGGGAAGGTGACGGGCGTAGACACAGAGGGAGGAAAAGTTCGCGGCGTCCGATTGAGTTCGGGAGTCCGAATCGAATCCCCCATCTTCATCAACGCGGCAGGACCGTTCCTCAAGGAGGTCGGCAAACTCGCGGGCGTGGACCTTCCGGTTCACACGGAGTTGCATCTCAAGGCGGTCATCAAGGATGCGCTGGGCGTGGTGGGACGCGATGCGCCGCTCTTGATTTGGAACGACGCGCAGACCCTGCCGTGGGAGGACGAGGAACGGGCAGCGCTGGCGGAAGACCCCGAAACCCGCTGGCTGACCGAGACCTTCCCGCCCGGCGTACACACGCGCCCCGAAGGCGGCGGCACCGACATTCTGATGCTGTGGGAATATCACACCCTGCCGATGGACCCTGTGGACGCGCCGCCGCTGGACGAGCAGTATCCCGAAATCGCCCTGCGCGGACTCGCCGCCATGCTGCCGCGCATGAGGGAATACTTCGGCAGGATGCCGCGCCCGCAGCTCGACGGCGGCTTCTACACCAAGACGCGCGAGAACCGTCCGCTGGTGGGAGCGATGGGCGCGGAGGGTGCATTTGTGGCGGGGGCAGTGTCGGGTTATGGCATCATGTCGGCGTGCGCGGTGGGAGAACTGCTCGCGGCTCACATCACAGAGTCCGCTTTGCCCGCCTACGCCGCCGATTTTGCCCCCTCGCGCTACGACGACCTCGAATACCGCAAGAAACTGGAACACTGGGGCGACAGCGGACAGTTGTGAACTGAAACGCAGTTATTATGAAATCCGCTAATCTGCACGAATTTGCGCTAATTCTGCATTCGTGCAGATTAGCGTAGATTGGCGGACACACAAACCAGTTCAACGCCAAAGAACCGAACGGGGGACTTTGCCCAACCCATTCAACACGATACAATCAAAAGGAGGAGAAAAAAATGCCCAGCAATCTCAGGAAATTCACCCTGCTTATCCTGTCCGCCGCGGTCCTCGCCGCCTGCAACGGCTGGGGCGTCAATCCCCTGCCCCAGCCCACGCCCTTCCTGCCCCCCACGCGGACGCCGTCCATCGTCAGCCCCACGCCCGTGAGCGGCGGCACTGCCACCTCCACGCCGTTCATTGCCACGCTCACCCCTTCGCCCACCCTCACGCCGACCTTCCTCCCCACCAACACCAACCAGCCCTCTCCCACCGTCACGGAGACGCCGGTCAACACCTTCACCCCCACCCCCATCACTAACGCGCCGGCGCTGCGCATCGTCATCCTCGGCTGCAACACCGACATTGACATCCTGCACGGCATGGGCGAAGTGACCAACGCCTACGTTACCCTCAAGAACATCGGCAACGTCCCGTTGACCAATCTAGTTGCCACCCTCTACGCCCTCGACGAAGCCAGAGAGCATCCCGACAAAACTCAGGAAATCGCCCTCATCCCCGTCGGCTATGAAATCACCCTTAAATTGACCGTGGACAGCACCTACAAGGCGGAAAGCCCCATCCAGGTGGAGGTGCGCAGCGACCAGGGACTCTTCCCCCGCGAAGGCGCCGCCTCCTGCCGGGACCTCGGACGCTTCATCCCCAAACCCGACGGCTTGAACACGCCCGTACCTCTTTCCCCTTAAGAGCACATCCCGCGCAGTCTGAGGAAAGCAGATGAACTTTTCAGCCGCTTTCCAACGCTGCCGGAAGGTTATAATCGAAATATGGCAAACGACAATTTATCCACCCTTCGCAATAAAATCGCCATCCTGATAGACGGCGATAACGCCCAGCCCTCCCTCCTGCCGGAAATGTTGGTGGAGGCTGGTAAACACGGGCAGGTCACCGTCCGCCGCATCTACGGCGATTGGACTACCAGCAACATGAATTCCTGGAAGGACATCCTCAACTATCACGCCTTCCAGCCCATCCAGCAGTTCCGCTACACCGTCGGCAAGAACGCCACCGACAGCGCCATGATCATTGACGCCATGGACATCCTCCACTCCGGCGTGGTGGACGGCTTCTGTCTCGTCTCCTCCGACAGCGACTACACCCGCCTTGCCACCCGCATCCGCGAATCGGGCATCTTCGTGATGGGCATCGGCGAAAAGAAGACCCCCAAAGCCTTCGTCAACGCCTGCGATGTGTTCGTCTTCACCGAAAATCTTGCGGCGGAGAAAAAAGCCCTGCGGCAGAAGCAGGCGCAGGCGAAGAAAACGACCGGCAAGAAGCACGAAGAAGGCAAAGAGGAACTCGATCCCATGCCCGTTTTGAGTCAGGCATTCGAAATGGCAGTCGGGCAGGACGGCTGGGCGCCGCTTGCCACACTGGGACAGGCAATTTATCAGGTAGACCCGAGTTTCGACCCCCGCACCTACGGTCACAAACAACTCTCGCGCATGATCGCCAAACTCAAAGACCGCTTCGAAATCCGCACGCAGGATGTGGGCGGCACCACCGTCATGTACGTCAAAATGAAGGAATAGCCCATGTCCACCCGCCTGATGCAAAGCCTGAAGTTTACCGAGGAAGATCTTCCCTACAACCGCCGCGGGGTATTGTCTCCCCAGCAGGTAAGCCGCATTACAGCACAACGCCGAACCATCAAACTCGTTCTTTTGATTTTGGGATTACTTCTGACAGGTGGAGGCTTGGCGTTTCTGCCCGGCATGCTCGACCTGTATGCCCAAGGCGATTCCAACTGGATGGCGAATGCGGCAGCCTTGGGCATTTTTGCCTTGCTTGGTTTGCCGCTGGTCTATCTAGGTATCCGCCCGATGCGCCCGGTCAAAGTGGCGGCGGCGAGGGGACCGGTCAAGGTTGCCCGCGTTCAACGGACGAGCCGCACCAACAACGCCACCAGCACCTATGTTGCCACCGAGCTGCACATTGCCGGAAAAATCTTCAGCCTGCCCGATGCCGCCTTCTCCGAACTGGAGGACGGCGCAATGTACGCCGTTTATCATTGGGAAGGATTGGATGAGGTCTTTTCGCTGGAGAAGATGTAAACGCGAGGGGGCTTGCGCCTCACTTCAATTCTTCCAGTACGCTTCGCGCCACGACTTCGGGCTGTTCCCCGTTAAATAACCGAATCAACGCCTTTTGCAAAAGAGGTCCCACCACCGCTGCGGCGTCTTCGGGCGGAAGCGGATGCGCCGATTGAAGCGCTTCATGGATGGGCGCTCTCAACTCCGCATCCCACCCATTCAGCGCCTGCGGGCGGACGGGCAGGAGGCCGGCGGCGCGCGTCCATTCGGACATGAATCCGCTCTCGACAAGATACGAAGCCACTTCCACAGCCAAGGGTTGATTTTCGACATTCGAACCCGCCAGCGCCCACACCCACCCATCCCCCATTGTGTAATGACCGTTATCGAGCCCCGGCAGAGGGAGGTACTCTCCGCTGGGAGATTGAAGGTTGCTGGAAATCCACACCACAGCCAGGTCCGCTTGACCGCTGTGATACAACTGCAATGCTTGGGCGTCTGTCTGCAAATCGCGGGTGGAGAGCGGAACAATCCCGCGGTCTATTGCCTGACGGTAAAAAGCAAACAGCCGGGTAAGCGTGGCTTCATCCAGAGTCAATGCACCCTGTTCACTTACCAGCGGCAGGCTGCCGGAAAGATAGAGGGAAAGCGGAAACGCCGCCCGCGGGTCGGAGGCGGGGAACGCCAAAGAAGCGCCCGAAGCGAAGATATCTGCCCAGGAGGCGGGAGGCGCATCGAACAACCCGCGACGCTGGACGATGACCAAAACATCGCTCGCAAAGGGGATGCCGTATTCGACGTTTTTGAGATGTCCCAGGTCGCGGGCAAAGGCATACCAGTCGGGGTCTTGCAAGAGGGTGGTCAGCCCCTCGAGCGGATGCAAAATGCCAGCCGATGCCGCCTTTTGCATGTTCCAATAGGATAGCGCAATCAGGTCCGGCATGGCGGCAGGAGCGGCGTTGTTCGTGATGGAGAGGGTGCGCAGGATGTCGGTCTCGGACTTGATACGGATGTCGAGTTTGATGCCGGGATGTTCCGCCTCGAAGGTTTGCAGGCGGGCTTTGAGCAATTCGGCAGAGGGTGTGCCGGCGTTCGGGTCGAAACGCGGGGGAAGCCAGACGCGCAAAAGACGTGGCTGGTCGGTCCCTGCCGGGGCGGGGGCGGTGGGAGTCGCCTGAGGGGTGGCGGTGGCTTGGGGTGACGGAACAGGCGTCGGCGGGGAAAGAAGCGGGGTGAGGGACGCGCATCCCGCCAAAAGCAGGGTGAGCGTCAGTGACGCAATCCGCCAAAATCGTGAGGTCATTCGAGGGCAATCGACGCGCGCAGGAGGGCGGTCAGCAGTTTGACTGAGTTTTGTATGTCGGTGTAGTCCACCATTTCGGAGGGCGAATGGACATAGCGGGTGGCGACTGAAATACAGCCGGAGGGTACGCCGGATCGTGTGCCTTGCATGGCGCGCGCATCGGTGCCGCCGAACAACAGGACTTCGCGCTGGTAGGGGATGTTGTTCTTTTCCGCCGTGCGAATCATCCATTGGACGACGCGCGGGTCGGAGAGTGCGCCGGCATCCTTGATTTTGATGCAGGGACCCTTGCCCAGCGCCATTTCCATTTTGGCGGCGTCGGGGGTGTCGGCGGCGGGGGTTACGTCGAGGGCGATGCCGAGGTCGGGGTCAATGCCAAAGGCGGAGGTGGTTGCGCCGCGCACGCCCACTTCCTCCTGGGTGGTGAAGACGAAGTACACGTCGTGCGGCGTGGATTTGAGGGCGCGCAGTGTTTCGATGGCGACCAGCACGCCGACGCGGTCGTCCATGGATTTGGCGACGAGGCGGTCCCCCATTTCGATGAATGGGCGGTCGAAGGCGGCAACGTCGCCCACTTTGACGGGACAATCTTTTTGGCTGGCGGCGCCCACATCTATAAAGACTTTGTCGAGGGCAGGGGCTTCGTGGGTTTTATCGAAACGATCGTAGCCGATAACACCGTGTACGCCGTTCAAAAAGCGGACACGCCCGCCGTGAACGTATTTGCCAAACACGCCGCCGATCGGCGAGAAGCGGACGAAGCCTCGTTCATCCACATGGCTGACCATGAGTCCGATTTCGTCCATGTGGGCGGCGATCATGATCTTTTTCGCGTCTTTGGAGGGCTTGGTCGGTTTTTTGCGGGCGATGAGGTTGCCAAGCGCGTCCACCTGGATTTCGTCGGCGAGGGGTTCAACTTCCGCCCGCACGAGTTTGCGGACTTCGTCTTCGTAGCCGGAGGGTCCAAAGGTTTCGGTGAGTTGTTTGAGGAGTTTTTTCATTTGTGAGTCCTGAGTCTGATAGTCTTATAGTCTGATAGTCATGTAGTCCGATGGTCTTGTAGTCTAGTAGTCATGTAGTCCGATAGTCTTCTGGTTTTGCAGTTTGATGGCAGGTTGGATTTTCAGTCGAGCAGGATGGTTTGACCGTTTTCGTAGACTTTTTCTTCCTTTTTCGTGAAGACATGGACGCTGCCTCGTCCCATGACACGCCATTCGCCGCCGAGCCGGCCGACGAGCGCGGTTTCTTCGTCCACGCCGATCATGCGCTCATTTTCGCGCAGTTGCCGGCGCAGGGCAAAGACAAAGGGTTTGAACACGGCTGGAACGGCGTCGAAGTGCGGGAGGAGGAATTCCACCGGCAGGATGCCAAAGCCGGTCTGCGTTTGCGCCAGGCGGAAGCGGGGGATGCGCCGGGCGAGGATCATGGCGCCCGCCGAACAGCCGGCATAGACCGCGCCGCGTTGCCAGGCGCGCATGGCGGCGTTCCAGGCGCGGCTTCCATGCAGGGTTTCGTAGAGGTAGCCGGGGTCGCCGCCAGAGAAGTAGATCAGGTCGGCGGTTTCGAGTGCCGATTCCCATTGAGGGTCGTCCGCAGACCGACGGTCAATGATGCGAAGCGCCTTTGCATCTGCGCCGAGTTTTTCAAAGTGCAGCACGCCCATATCAGACCAGCGGTTGACGCTGGCGTCGCCCTCCCGTCCCGCCGCGGTGGGCAGACAAACGACGCGCGGTTTGCGTCCGTTCAAGTTCAGGCTGGCGAGCAGATGACGGTCAACGGTTTCCATGACGGGAAGGTATTCGCCGGAGCCGGCAAGGGCGATGAGTCCGTTCATGAGAGAGTCAGTAAGTGATAATTGGTCAACGGGAGGCGAGGAGGGCGGGGGTGATTTTCTTCAACGCCGCATGAAGGAGAGCAAGGGTGTGCTTCCAATCATCCACGCGCGAGAGGCTGATGGGAGAGTGGGTATAGCGGTGCGGGACGGAGACCGAAACGGTGGGGATGCCCGCCAGCGCGCGCTGGATGGCGCCCGAATCGGTGCCGCCTCCGCCGGGCTGGCGGAATTGGTAGGGAATGGCTTCGGCGTCGCCTACTGCGCTGAGGAAGCGTACCAGCCGCGGGTCGTGAAGCGTCGAGCCGTCGGCGATGTAGATGGCAGGACCGGCGCCGAGTTTGGTGTTATATGCCGTGTTTTCACTGCCGTCATGGACGGGCAGGTCGTTGGCAGGCGTCGAGTCGATGGCAATCGCCAGATCGGGGTTGAAGTATTGCGCCGCCACCTTCGCGCCGCGCAAACCGATTTCCTCCTGCACGGTGAACGCCGCACACAGGTCAATGTTTGCGGGGGCATGTTTGAAGAGTTCGATGAGCGTCGCCACGCCGATGCGATCGTCAATGGCTTTGGACATGATGGTCTGACCCGCATGGCGGAACTTCGTGGCAAAGCCGGCGCGGTCGCCGATTTTTGCCTTGCCGCCCAGCCCCACGTCAATGCGCAGCGCATCCAGCGGGACCTTGCGGGTGTATTCGTCGCCCTCCATCAGGTGAACCGGTTTGCCGCCAATGACGCCGGGCATGCGGTCTTTGCCGACGAACACCTGCTTGCCGACCAGATGACGGACATCAATACTGCCGACGGTCTCAAAGCGATAGATGCCTTCGCCATCCTCCGCCACAATCATAAAGCCGACTTCGTCCATGTGCGCGTCGAGCATCACGCGCAGACGCTTCGCTCCCCGCCCCTTCGACTGCGAAGCGCTCAGGGCGGCGCCCCGCTTAACCGCCAGGACGTTGCCCAGCGCATCCACCTTGACCTCATCGGCGTAGGGTTTGATTTCCTCGAGGACGATCTTCCGCACCTCGCCTTCATCACCCGAAACCGCGATGGCGTTGCAAAGTTTTTCCAATAATTTCAATTGAGCCTTCCCAAAGGCGATTTTCTCAGCCATACCATTCTCCACATGAAAGAAAGAGGAAAGACGAAAGAAAATTCTTTCTTCCTTCTTCTTTCTTGATTTATTCCCAAACGATCTTTTCGACGAAATCCGCTTCGAGCGAAGCGATGAACTCGGCGAGCAAACGTCCCGCACGTTGAATGTCCTTGACCGAAACCGACTCGACGGTGGTGTGCATGTAGCGAATCGGGAATTCCACCAGAGCCGTCGGGATGCCTTCCATCGTCACCTGCATGGGGTAAGCGTCGGTGCCGGAGTGCCGCGGCGTGACATCCAAGAACCAGGGGATTTCCAGTTTGTCCGCCAGTTCGGTCAGTTTCTTGTGCAAGAACGGATGCAGGTTCGGTCCCATGCAAATGCCCACACCCTTCCCCATGGGGTGCGTCTGCCAGCCGTTTGCGCCGGGACCTTTGGCAAACGTCCCGTCCACGGCGATGGCGATGCTGGGACGCAGCTGGAAGGCGGATGTGTACGCGCCGAGGAAACTCGTCTCTTCCTGGACCGTCGCCACTGCCCAGACATCCCAAACATGGGGCTTCCCCTGGAGTTCTTCCAGACAAACCGTCAACGCGGCGACGGAGGCGCGGTTATCCAGCGTGTGACCGGAGAGCACGTCGCCCGCCAGTTCGAGCGGCTCGTTGGCAAAGGAAACCAGGTCGCCCACGCGCACCTTCTTTTCCACTTCGCGCGGGGTCAAGCCGGTATCCACCAGCAGATGCTTCATCGCCACCACGCCGTCGCCTTCGCCTTCAGGGAGCAGACGGGCAGGCGGCATCGCAATGACGGCAGGCAGGTCCTCGCCGCTGCTGGCGTGAACCGTCACCTGCGCCCCCGGCAGAACGCGCACGTCAATCCCGCCGACGTTGGTGATGTGCAAAAAGCCGGCTTCGATGCTGGAAACCATCATGCCGATGGCGTCCATGTGAGCGGCAATCATCACCGAGGGGCGCGGAGTTTTGCCGGCGCCTCGCTTGAGTCCGTGCAGAGAGCCGACGCGGCTGAGGCTGGTCTCATCCACGAGTGGACGCCACTTCTCCTCGATGAGTTTGGCAACGGGCGTTTCATGTCCCGATACGCCGGAGGTCGAAATGAGGGATTTCAGAAAAGGAAGGATGTCTGTCATGTTATGGGGCTGCCGTAGGGGGGAAGGAAGTGATCGTCGAAGAAGGGGTTATAGAGGGAGTGACCGGCGTGAAACTGGCGGTCGGGGTGAAGGTGTTCGTTGGGACCGAGGTGTTGGAGGGCGTAAACGACGGCGTGATGGAGGGCGTGACGGAAGGTGTGACCGACGGCGTGAAGGATGGCGTGACCGACGGCGTAAGCGTTGGGGTGAAGGTTGGGGTTGACGAGGGGGTGACGGTGGGCGTATTGGAGGGAGTGGCAGTGATGATGGCGGGACCCGGCGTCAAGGTCGGGAGTTGAAGCGGTTCGGTCGCTGTGAAAGTAAGAGTCGCTGTGGGAGTGGCAGTCGCAGAGCCGTCCGGTGCGAACATCACTGCAAGCCCGCCCAGGCAGTAACAAGGGATCGTTGCAAGAATGATGGAAATCAAAATCAGACGACGGCGCGCCACCGGGTTCGAAGATTCATGCATGATGGGTAGATTATAATCCATTGAACAAACACACCTATGATTCCCCTTCAATTACGCATTACCGGCTTTCTTTCTTACCGCGATACGGTGGAATTGGATTTCGGTCCCATCGCGCTTGCCTGCATTTCCGGGCACAACGGCGCAGGCAAATCATCCTTGCTCGATGCCATCACCTGGTGCCTGTTCGGCGAAGCGCGCGGCAAAAGCAGCGAGGTCATCAACCTGAATGCGGACGTGAAAGCCGCAGAAGTGGCGCTCACCTTCCAGCATGAAGGCAATACCTACCGCATTCAGCGTACCTTGCCGCGCAACAAAAGCACTGTACTCGAATTTCAAATCAAAGGCGAGGACGGCTGGCATCCGCTCACCGAAAAGAGCACACGCGAAACCCAAACGCGCATCGAACAAACCCTGCGCCTCGACTACGAGACCTTCGTCAACGCCTCTTTCTTTTTGCAGGGCAAAGCCGATCAGTTCACCCAGCAAAACGCCGCCAAACGCAAGGAAGTGCTGAGCAACATTCTCGGTCTCGAAGCGTGGGAAGCATACAAAAACCGCGCCGCCGAACGCCGCAAAATCATCGAGCGCAAAGTGGACGAAATAGACGGGCGTCTCGCCGAAATCGAAGCCGAACTCAGCGAAGAGGAAATCCGCAAAGCCCGGCTTGCCGAGTTAAAAGCCCACCTCGAACGGCTCGCCTCTGCCCGCGCCGCACAGGAAGCCGTCCTGGAAAACATCAAAAAGAACGCCGCCCTGCTGGAAGAACAACGCAAACTGACCGCCTCCCTCCGCAACGGACTCGAACGTGCACGCGCGGCTCTCAGCGGACTGGAAACCCGCCTCGCCTCGAGAGAATCGGACCTGCGCTCCTACCTTGACCTGCTCAACCGCGCCGCCGAAATCGAAGCCGCCTACAAGGAATGGCAAAACGTCCGCAAGGAACTGGAGGCGTGGGAAAAGACCGCCGCGCAGTTCCACGAACAGGAAAAGGAACGCACGCCGCTGTTATTGAAAATCGAAACGGAAAAAGCAACGCTGGAAGATGAAAGACGGAGACTGAAGGCTGAAGAAATAGAGATTAGTAATCAGTTATCAGTGATCAGTGAGTTGCGAGCGGAGATCGAAACAAAGCAGGCGCTATTGAAAGAGGCGGAAGCCAAAGTTGCCGAACGCATCGCACTGGAAAACAAGCGAAACGAGGCGCGGGAACGTCAGGCGGCGCTCAAGGTCGAAAATGAGGCGCTGAAACTCGAGATGAAGCAGATCAAGGAGCGAATCGAAACGCTCCAGTCTGCCGGTGGAGCGAATTGTCCCTTGTGCGGGCAGGCATTGAGCGCAGAACACCGCCAGTCCACGCTGGAGCAATTGGAAACAGAGGGCAAACAAAAGGGCGACCAATATCGAGCGAACAACGAAGAGGCGAAATCCCTCGCCGCCGAAATTACCAATTACCAATCACAAATTACCCTTCTCTCTTCCGCCGAAGACGACCGCCTCCGCCTTTCCGCTGAAATCTCACAACTCACCGAACGTATGGAAAACCAGCAGGCGCGCGCCCAAGAGTGGGAGACCACAGGGAAACAACGCCTGAAAGAAGTGGAAGACCTTCTGGAGAGCGGTGCATACGCCTCTGAGGCACAAAAACAACTCGCCCAACTCGACCGTCAACTCGCCCAACTCGGCTACGACGCCTCCGCCCACGATGCCGCCCGCCGCCGCGAAAACGAACTGCGCCGTGTCGAAGAGGAATACGGCAATCTCAAATCGGCAAAGGAAGTAAGCAGGCAAATTGAGACCGAGATTTCCAATTTGAAGGAAGAAATCGAAAATCGAAAATCGGAAATCGAAAATCTCGAAACGGAATATCAAACCGTTCGGACCAAACTGGACGAAGCGGAAGCTCAATCTCCCAGTGTCGAAACCGCCGAGCGCGAGTTATTCCGCATCCGCGAGGAAGAGAACAAAGTCCGCAGTGAAGTGGGCGGCGCGCAGCAGCGCGTGAACATCCTCGACGTTCAACGCGACCGCAAAAAAGACCTGCTGAAAGAACGCGAAGAACTCCAAAAACAAATCACCCGTCACCGCGCCCTCGAACGCGCCTTCGGCAAGGACGGCGTCCCTGCCCTGCTCATCGAACAGGCGCTGCCGCAAATCGAAGACAAGGCAAACGAAATCCTCGACCGCCTCTCCGACGGGCAAATGTCCGTCCGCTTTGTGACGCAAACCGAATACAAAGACAAAAAACGCGCAGACCTGCGGGAGACCCTCGAGATTCAAATCAGCGACTCGGCAGGCGCCCGCAACTACGAAATGTACTCCGGCGGTGAAGCCTTCCGCGTCAACTTTGCCATCCGCCTTGCCCTCTCCGAAATCCTCGCCCGGCGCAAAGGCGCGCGCCTGCAAACCCTGGTGATTGATGAAGGCTTCGGCTCGCAGGATGCGCTCGGACGCCAACGCCTCATCGAAGCCATCAACCTCGTCAAGGATGACTTTGCCAAAATTCTCGTCATCACCCACCTCGACGAACTCAAGGACGCCTTCCCCACGCGCATCGAAGTGGAAAAGTCGGAGCGCGGGTCAACAGTGCGAATCATCTAAAGTCAAGGTCAAAAGTCGAATATTCAACCTTTGACCTTCGCTCATCCCATGTCATACTTCATCCTCTCAACGGTATTATTTCTCGGCGGCATCGTCATCATTTACTGGCTTCACAACCAATATCATCTCGACATCGTCGTCGAAGCCGCGCCGCCGCCGCCGAACCCGCCGCTCATTTCCGTCTGCATTCCCGCCCGCAATGAAGAGCGCAACATCCGCGCCTGCGTGGAAGCGGTCTTGAAACAGGATTACCCGAACCTCGAAGTCATCGTGGTGGATGACCGCTCGACAGACGCGACCTTCCGCATTTTGACCGACCTCGCCTCCCGCGACTCCCGCCTCCGCCCCATCAGCGGTTCAGACCTGCCCCCGGGCTGGGCAGGCAAACCCCATGCCTTGTACCAAGCCTCCGCCTCCGCCCGCGGCGACTGGCTGTGCTTCATAGACGCCGACACCTTCCTCGAACCCTCTGCGCTTTCCTCTTGTTATGTCAAAGCCCTCGAAACTCAGGCGGATATGTTCACCATCATGACCTTCCAAATCCTCGGCTCGTTTTGGGAGCGGACGGTCATGCCGCTGGTGATGACCGCCCTCTCGGTGGGATTTTCCCCGCGCAAGGTCAACGACCCGAAGCGCCGCGACGCCATCGCCAACGGACAGTTCATCCTCATCAAGCGTTCGGTCTATGACGCCACCGGCGGACATGCAAGCGTGAAGGACAGCATCGTGGAGGATAAAGCCATCTCGGAAAAGGTGAAATGGAACGGCTACCGCCTCATCGTTGCCGATGGCATGAAAGTTGCGCGAACGCGCATGTACACCTCCCTGCCCGAAATGTGGGAAGGCTGGACGAAGAACATCTACCTCGGTCTGCGCGACCAGGCGGGCTTGTTGTGGCTGGGGGCGTTCGGTGCATTCCTGGCGTTCATGGCGTCGCTCTTCCTCCCCCTCTGGCTCCCGCTGGGATGGATTTGGTTTCTGCACGGCGGAGAGTGGATGGCACTGGCGGTCATGGGCGAGGCGCTGGCGTTGTGGGCGTATCTGATTTTTGTCCGCGCCCAAGTCGCCGAAAAGATGAACATCTCCCGCTGGTATGCGCTGACCTCGCCTCTCGGGGCGGCGGTCTTTGGAGCCATGATGCTCACCTCGGCGTGGAGGGTGGTCTCACGTCAGGGGGTAACATGGAAGGGGCGAACCTACAAGGCAGGGTAAACCATGTGCACAGCCGACGTTTCTCTAACGCTGGCGGTTCAGAGGTAGAAAAAGGCTTGGGAGGTGAATCAGGCTTCGGTCAAGCATGAGGCGGGGCGTTCATCTAGGTTGTGACTAAAGTCACAACCAAGCGGATAAAATTAGGTAAAATTAGCGCCAGATTAATCAAAAGGTGAACCGATGCTTAGAAACCCGCTCTTCATTGCCATCGCTGCGGCGGTCATCGCTCTGGGGACGTTCGTGTTCGTGACCGATGCTCCCGCCTACGCCGGCAAATCGTCCGAGACGTGCGCGAATTGCCATGTGATGGATTCGATGTACGAGAATTACTATCACAGCGCGCACCAGCCCTGGGCGGAATGTTCGGACTGCCACCTGCCCCACGATAACATCGTGAACTATTACATCGAGAAGGGGCGGCAGGGCATGCACGATGTGTACGTCTTCAGCACCGGGCAGACGCCTGAAGTCATTCGCGCAAACGAACATTCCAAGCAAATCATCCAGGGGAACTGCATCCATTGCCACGAGGATGCAGTGGAGACCATCATGATGGGCGCCCAGCCGTTCGACCGCTACTGCTGGGAATGCCATCGCAACGTCGCGCATGGACCGCGCGGCGCGTCCATCGTCCCGTATCAGGACTCCAACTTCTACCCCGTCAAGTAAATTCGCAAGACATCAACAGTCATCATACGTTCAAAAGGAGAATCGCACATGAACACGTTGAAAAAGTATACGACCCTCATCCTGGTCGGCATCATTATCGTGCTTGCCGCCGTGTTGACGGGCGTGCTGATCTTTATAAAAAACCAGCCTGTGGAGGAAAGAGGTTTTCAGCCGCTGGTGGAAATTGCCCCCATGGAACCGAACTCGGAACAGTGGGGTATCAACTTCCCCAACCAATACACCACCTTTCTCAAGACCAAGACCAACAACATTGACACGACCTACGGCGGCTCGTCCCAGTTCTCGTGGCTGGAGCGCGATCCGCGCCAGGTCATCCTGTTTGCGGGGTATCCGTTCAGCAAGGATTACAACGACGACCGCGGTCACGCCAACGCGCTGGAAGATGTGCGCGCCACAAAACGCCTGAACCTCAACGACGAGGATCCGAAGCACACGCCCGCCACCTGTTATTCCTGCAAATCTGCCGACAACCCAAAGTTATGGTCGGAGATGGGCATGGAAGCCTACGACAAGATGTCGTTCAATGAAATGACGCCGAACATCAACAACACCATCGGCTGCGCCAACTGCCACGAAGCCGGGACGATGCGGCTCATCGTCACCAACCCCGCGCTGAAAGAGGCGCTCGAAGCCCAAGGCAAGGACTGGACGACCTTCACCCGTCAGGAAATGCGCACGGTCGTCTGCGCCAACTGCCATGTGGAATACTATTTCGCGGGACCGGGCAAGTATCTGACCTTCCCTTGGGAGAACGGTACCGACATCTACTCGATCATCGAATACTACAATGAGCTTGGTTTCAAGGATTGGGACTATCCCGGCACGGGCACGCCCACCCTCAAAGCACAGCACCCCGAATATGAATTCTTCACAGCCGGCTCCACGCACTACAACGCGGGCGTCTCCTGCGCCGACTGCCACATGCCCTACGTCCGCGACGGGGCGGCGAAATACTCCACGCACGATGTCCACAGCCCCCTGCTCAATCCCCAGCAGGCTTGCGGACAGTGCCACACCGACACGGAATACGTCGTCCGCCGCGTGAACGCCATTCAGGATCAGGTTGCCACCACCAAGATCGCCACCGAAGACGCCATCATTGACGCCATCAACGCCATCAAACTTGCCGCCGCCAACCCCAACGCCGACCAGGAACTGCTGAACCAGGCGCGCCAACTGCACCGCGAAGCGCAGTTCATGTGGGACTTCGTCTCCGCCGAAAATTCGACGGGCTTCCACAACCCCGAATACGCGCTCAAGATTTTGGCAGATTCCACCAACCGCGCGCGGCAGGCGCAGATGCTCGCGGCGCAGTCGGTGAACGATATGTCCCTGCTGGAAACCGGCATCTACGACAAGATGGACCCCAAGCCGACACCGGCACAGTAACGTGCAAGCGGGCGCTCCCCAACACCCCAAGCGCCTGCTGTTCCCAACCCATTGTCAGCAAGAGACGCTGTTTACATGAACAGCGTCTCTTTTGTTATTACAACTTGACAATAAATAGCAAAATTGTTATATTTTGAAAGAATTCGTTATAAATAACAAAAAATGACAAAATTACCCCCGACCGAGCGCGAAACCCATATTTTGGAGATTCTCCATGCAAAGGGCAGTGCTTCGATTGAAGAGCTTGCCCAAGCGTGCTCGGTCTCGACCATGACGATCCACCGCGACCTCCAACGTCTCGAAAGAACAGGACACATCCAAAAAAGGCATGGAGGCGCAGTGCTGGCAGATCGCAAAACCGGCAGCGTCCCTTGCGCCATGTGCGGCAAAGTCACTACCGGCAAGCAGACCTTTCTGGTCCATCTTGCAGACGGGGGACAAAAAACAGCCTGTTGCGCTCACTGCGGCCTGATGCTTCTGAACGCCGAAAAAGACGTATGGCAAGCCATGACCATGGATTTCCTGCATGGACACATGATCAGCGCCCAGCAGGCAATCTACCTGCTCGGTTCCGACCTGAACGTTTGCTGTGTGCCGACCATCCTAACCTTTGGCTCCCGCGCAGAAGCCGAACGCTTCCAAAAAGGGTTCGGTGGAACACTTGCGACCTTGGAAGAAGCCACCCTCTCCTTATTGGGGGCGCATTAGAAAATATAAACTCATCCAAAGGAACAGAAATTTTTGCGCTCAGACATCACCCTCGCGCGGTTAGACAACACCTGCTGATGATTTCGGCGGGCATGTTTGGCATGACTCTGAATGAATTGGTTTTTCGTCAGCAGTAATCCACCGGCATCCTGTCTTGGAGCCAAATCACCTAAAGGAGAAAACTTGATGAAAAGAACTTTTGCACTGTTTTTTGCGCTGGCACTTACACTGAGCGCCTGCGGCAGCCCCAAGCAAGGCATCGAAGTCCGCGATGTCTGGGCGCGCTCATCCACACAAGGGATGAACGGCGCCGTCTATTTTGTCATTGAGAATCACAACAGCCAGGCAGACGAATTGATCGGGGCGGCATCCGACATAGCAGAGGTGGTCGAAATCCATGAAAGCAAAATGGAAGGCGACGTGATGATGATGAACCAAGTCGAAGCGGTTGCGCTGGAACCTTCTGCCGTGGTCGAATTCAAGCCGGGCGGCTATCACGTCATGCTCATCCGCCTCACGCGTGACCTCAAGGCAGGCGACGAAATCGAAGTCACCCTCCACTTCAAAAACAGCCCCGACCTCACCATCAAAGCAATGGTCAAGGATGCAGACGGAATGCAAAACATGGGCGGGCACAGCCCATAACAAGCGAAACTCCCCGGCAGCGGGGAGTTTTCATTTAGGGGAACCAATCGCCTTCCCTCATCGTCAACGCAGGGAAGGAGACAAAATGAAAAAGATAACCTTATTGTTACTGACCCTGATCCTTGCCGCCTGTTCGGTTGGCGGGAGCGAACTCAGCCGCAATCAAGCCAAATGGCAGGAGGCGGGCGTCACCCACTACCGCTTTCAGTTGAGCGTCACCTGCTTCTGCCTGTTTCGCAGTCAAATGCCGCTGACCGTCGAAGTGAAGGACGGCGAAATCGTTTCGATGACCGACGTCAACGGCGAGGCGTTCCCGGTGGACGACCCGATGAGCGACTTGGTGATGAAGCACGCCACGATTGAACGCATCTTTTCTGAACTGGGGTCTGATTCCGTCCAAGCAGCCGACCGCCTCACGATAGACTTTGACCCCACCTACGGTTTCCCCAGCGAGGTTGCCATAGACTACATCGAGCTTGCCGCAGACGATGAGTTGTACCTCTCGGTTTCAGGGTTCGAGCCGCTTCAATAAGCAGAGACAATTTCTCGGTCCAGGATGAAGCGAAAAAACGTCCCGAAGGCTACAAACCTTCGGGACGTTGCCTTTAGTTGTACGGCTGTGTCCACTGGCGGAAGATTTCTTCATCGGCAATTTGGATGCGCCGGTCCTCTACGCGAATCGCCCCGCTTTTTTCCAGTTCCTTGAGCGAGCGGGAGACCACCTCGCGCACGGTTCCCAGCCGCGCCGCCAGTTGTTCCTGCGTCCAATGCGGGCGCGGTCCCCGTTCCATTTCGGCGATGAGCCGCGCCAGCCGATGCGTGACCTGGTAAAACGCCATCTCGCTGACCTTGCCCACCAGATTGCGCAGGTTCTGACCAAACTTGCTCAAAATTTTCAATGCAAATTCGGGATTGGTCTTGACGAGTGCGCGCAGGGTTTGTGCGTCCACCACCCAAACGCGCGTCGTCTCGAGCGCCTCCACGTTGACCGGGTTGGTGCCGCCGTCGAAGGCAGGGACTTCGTTACAGGTTGCGCCTTCGGTAAGGACGGCAATGATGTACTGCCGTCCCTGAGGAGAGACGCGGTAGAGTTTGACGCTCCCGCTTGCGATGATGTGCAAGCCGGCGCATTCGTCGCCTTCCCAAAACAGGACGTCGCCGCGTTCGTATTCGCGCAACTGGGTAACTGCCGTCAGGTCTTTCAGCACAGATTCGGGGAGTTCATCGAAATAAGGATTGACCCGCAGGGTTTTGAGTTTTTCGCTCTTGGAAACCTCAATGAGTTTCATTGAAATCCTATCATCAGTACTTCACGAAGCGACGCCAGCCTCTTTACAACTGAACGGCTGAAGCCGTTGCTACGTTTTCGTGATTCACAGAAAATTTTACAATTCGCCCAATAAAACCCGGTCGGCGCCGCGGTCAATCTCCCAGGGATAGACAATGAAGGCGTCGGTGATGGCGGCGTAATAATCGGGACGCACATGACCGAACAGGCTGCGGTAAGGGTTGTAATGCAGCACGCACGTTTCCGGAAAGCCGCCCGCCGCCGAGACGCGGTTCTTCACAGCCGTAATCGTCCGCCCGGAACCCCACACATCGTCCACGATGAGCGTCGGTCTGCCGCGCAGTTTGTCCTCGGCGGGAAACTGAATGAACTCGGGCCAAGCCATCAGTTTCGACTTTTCGCTGGCAGACTGGGCAGGGAAGTCCACTGCCGCCGTCAGGATATGGGTGATGTTCATCGCTTCGGCGAGCATGCCGCCGGGGATGATGCCGCCGCGCGTGATGATGACCATGGCGGTAAACTCGCGCCGAAACTGCGGGATGAGATGGTCAATCAGGCGGTCAATTTCCGCCCAGGTGACAATTTCGCGGCGGGGCTGATTCTGAGGCTGCATGGAATCCTTACCGATGGAAATCTTTTGTCTTTCCTCTTTCAGCCGGAACAAGGAAAGGTGAAAGAGGAAAGAGGCTCATTACGACAACACTGCCGCCAGCGGTGCCGGGGCGGGAATCTGCACAGGCTGACCGGCGGTTTGCGCCTTTTCCACGTCGCGCGCCCAGATGTAGAGGCAGGTGTGATAGGCAATGGACGTGTAGGAACTAATTACGCTGGCGACCGCCACAAAGGCAAAGAAGACAAAAGCCGCAATGGCAACCGCCGCAATGGACAGGGCGTTGAATCCGCCCGCCGCATACACCGCTCCGCCGCCCAGCGCCAGCGCGATGACCAAACCGCCAAAGCCCAGCAGGAAGCCAATCAAGCCGGTCACCCAGCGCACGCCGACGGTGCTGATGCCAATCAGCAGGAGGTTTTGTTTGGTGATGTTCAACACCCTCTGCATCGCGTTCTTGAGGTTCAAGTCGTCAATCACCATGGCGGGCAGGATGAGGTAGGATGCCTCCGTCCACAGCGCTTCGAGCAGGTTCGCCGCGCCGCGGATGAGCCCTGCGGCAAGACCGCCGCGGCGGTTACGGTTGGCGGCGTTCTTCAGCATGTTGACGAACGTTGAAGCCGCGGCGAGGGTGAGGATATCGAAAAAGTCGCGGCGGACAATTGCCCAGGCTTTGTCCATGCGTCCGTCGCCTTCGGAGAGATAGCCAAAGATGAGATAAGCGGTCATCCCCGAAAAGACGTATGTGACGATGAACTGCGCAAAGATCATGAACGCCCCCAACACACCCATGATGATGTTCCCAAAATCCGACCCGCCAAACAAGACCGCGACAATCACAATCGGGATGACACCAAGCACCGAGACAATCATCCCGACCACCAGCGCATAAATCGAAGGCTTGAGCAGGTCTTTATCCCTGAACGCCATGCTCCAGGCTTGTTTCAAAAACGACCAACCGCGGGAAAACGACTCCATAAAATTCTCCAATGATACGTCACCCTGAGCGCAGCGAAGGGTCTCTCCACCGCAGGAGAGTTTCTTCACCGCTTCGCGGTTCAGACTGACAAACTGGCTTTGATTATAGCAAAGGATGATTAGGAATACGCCCTGCGCCGCCTCAGCCAGACCAGCGCCAGGGGGATGAGAACAGCGGAACCGCACAGCGGACTCCCCGCGCTCGACGGGACAGGCGTGGGATTGGGACTCGCTTCACGCGTCGGGACGGCTGATACTGTTGCAATAGGCGTGGATTCCGCTTCAGGCGTCGCCGTCGGCTCGAGGGTGGGAGCAATGGTCGGCGGAGAGGGAAGCGGCGTAGCCGTCAGCCAGAGGAAGTCGTATCCGCTTTCCAGCAGGTTCACTGCATCGGGGAAAAAGTAATAAATCTTCTCAGCAATCTCCTTGACTTTTGGATCGTTTGGGGCAAGTTCCAGCGCACGATGGATTTCCTGCATGGAGCGCAACGCTTCGGCAGTGGCGTCCCCGCCTTCCCATGAAACATAATAAGCGTGGACAGCCAGCAGGTCGGCAAAGCCCGCATGCCAAAGACCGTCATCGGGCAGGAGCGCGACCGCCTTCTCGTACGCCTCGACGCTCAAGCGATAGAGTTCCTCACCGCCTGCATCCTGACGGAAGCCGCGGCGGTAAAAAAACGCTTCCTTGTAGAGTTTGCCCAGCCGCCCCCATGCCTCGCCGTCGTTGGGGTTGGCGGCGACGTTTGTCCGTTCGTTCAATACCTTCTGCCACACCGAAGGCATGACGAGCGAAATTTCGAAGTCGTTTTCGCGCGTGGGTTCGAAATCATCGAACCGCCAGCGGATTTCGTTGCCATCCATTCTCCCGCCCGGCGTCGTTTCAGACCAGCCGGTTGTTTCACCCAAAATGACGTTTTGCGGGCTCGCCTCATACGGCAGGCGGACAATTAAATCAGCCCTGCCAATCGTATCTTTCCAGCCCTCGCCGGTGTGGAAGATGTAACTGTAGGAGACAAAGGGATATTCGCCCGTTCCGTAAATCAGGTAGGTCACCTGGATCGTCACATCCTGCCCTGCCGGAAAAGTCACATCGAACTCCGCCCACGGTACAAGGTCGTAACTCCAGAGGGGGTCTTCCTGCATCACCCGTCGTGTGGCAACGGTACGTCCGTTCACACTGATTTGCAAAGCGCGAATCTCCGGGAACCTGCCAAATCCATCATTCACACTGAGAGGGAAGCGCGCTGCCATTTTTTCCGTCTCGCTTCCAAGATTCCGCATGGTGAAATCTGCTGTGACCTTTGCCTGACCGAGGTCATTTGCCGATGTACCCGGCAGAACCTCGATCACGACGGTCTCCGCCATCATGCGCACCTGCGTGCCTTCCGCGCCCGCCTCAGGGTTGGCGCCGGGCGGCTGGGCAGGCGGCGCAACGTCGGCGCGAACGTGCAGCGGAGCAAAAATCGCCGCCATAAGAAGACCCACTGCAATAATCCGAACCAAACGCTTCGTCATAGTTCACCTCACAATAAACTGATGGGGTCCACTTCCACGCGCCAGCCGTCCAGGCGGATGCCGCGCAGTAACTCCTTCGGATTCGCTCCGCGCAACACAATCTGCCAGCGGTAATACCCGCCGACCTTTGCAAAGAAACACGGCACAGGACCGATCACTGCCGACTGACCGCTGATCACCGATACCCTCTCCCCCACCTTCCTCGCTTCTCTCTCCGCCGCATCCGGGTCGGTGTGCCGATATTCCAGCCTCACCAGACGGCTGAACGGCGGATAGCCCAGCCGCCGGCGCTGTTCCAACTCGTAGCGGTAAAAGCCGTCCACGTCATGCCTTGCCGCAGACTGGATGACCGGATGCTCAGGCTCGAAGGTTTGCAAAATGACCTTGCCGCCGCGCTCGCTTCGCCCCGCCCGCCCGGCGACCTGCGTCAGCACTTGAAAGACGCGTTCGCCAGCGAAGGGATCGGGCAGGTTCAATCCCACATCTGCCAGCACAATGCCCACCAGCGTGACCATCGGCAGGTCGAGCCCTTTGGCAAGCATCTGCGTGCCAACCAGCACGTCCGCTTTGTGGTTGGCGAAGTGGGTCAAAATCATCTCGTGGGCGTCTTTGGCGCGGGTGGTATCCCAGTCCCAGCGCAGGGTGCGGACTTTGGGAAACAGCGCATTGACCTCCGCCTCGACCTTTTCGCTCCCCAAGCCATATTCGCGGATGTTCTTCCCGCCGCATTGAGGGCAGGTCTTCGGCTTGCCTCGTTCATAGCCGCAGGTGTGACACAACAAATCGAAGGTCGAAGGTCGAACGTCAGAGTTTTGACCTTTGTCCTTCGACGCTAGACGTTCAACGTGAAGTGTCAACGGCGTATCACAGTTGGGACATTTCATCACGTGCCCGCAGTCGCGGCAGAAGACGTAGGTGGCGGTGCCGCGGCGGTTGAGGAAGAGGATGGCTTGCTCCCCCCGCTTGAGCGTGGACTCGAGTTCCTCGAGCAGGAGCCGGCTGAAGGTCCCGCGGTGACCGGATTTGAGTTCCTCCCGCATATCCACGACGTGAACCGGCGGCAGACTCCCGGAGTCTCGAAACACTTCGGAGGTCTTGATGCGTTTGGGCAAATCCAGGCGCTGAATTTGACCCGTCTCCGCCTGATAGCGTTGGATGACCGTCGGCGTGGCGGAACCCAGCACGCACACCGCGCTACACAGCCGCGCATACATCTGCGCCGCCATCACCGCATGATAGAACGGCGGCTCGGATTGATGATACGACGAGTCGTGACACTCGTCCGCAACGATGAGCCCGATGTTAGGCAGGGGCGCAAACAGGGCGCTGCGTGCGCCGATGATAACCTTGAGCGTCCCCGCGCGGGCGCGCCGCCAGGTATCGTAGCGCTCGCCTTCGGAGAGTTTGGAATGCACCAACCCCACCTGCCCCGGAAAGCGGTTTAAGAACCGCCGCACCGTTTGCGGAGTGAGGGCAATTTCAGGCACAAGGATGAGCGCCTGCCTGCCGCGCTTCACGGCTTCCTCGGCGGCGCGGATGTAAATTTCGGTCTTGCCGGAGCCCGTCACGCCCTGCAGGAGGAAGGTTTCGGATTGCCCGCCGCGGATTGCGCCCGTAATTTTCCTCAGCGCAAAATCCTGTTCAGGCGTCAACTCAATTGCTTGTTTACCTGTGTACTTCTCTACCTGTGTACTTGTTTTTCCCAGCGGGTCGCGGAAGAGTTCGCTCTCGAACAGGCGAATCAGCCCGCGTTCTTCCAGCGCCTCGAGGTCCGAGAGGTTGCATCCGCTTTCGGCATACACCCACGAGACATTGACCGCTTCGGGCTGGCGGATGAGGAACCGTAACGCGGATTGACGACGGGCGAGGGTTTGCTTCGTCCCCAATGTTTCCATCGCCGCCTCCGCCGCTTCAGGCGGGACCGATAACTGGGCAACGCGAACGAACTTGGTCCTCACTCGAGGCGGGGGCAGCATGCTCCTTGCCGAGAGCACGCCTTTGCGCACGAGGTAATTCGCCGTCTTGCGCCAATCCACTTTGGCGAAGTGGGCGTCAATTTGTCGTCCGCGCAACGGTCCGCGCAAGCGCAGGAGACTCAACAGACGGTCTTCGATTGTTTGGCGTTGTGTTTTTTGGCTGGTTGATTCTGTGGCGGGTTGTAATTGGTAATTGGTAATTCGGAGTTCGTAAACGGTATCTGCCTGCTGGCTCAAGCCGATGGGCAGGAACAACCCAACGATGGACGCCAAAGGCTGAAGCGTGGACTCCGCCAGTTCGTGAGCAAGCGCAATCTGCGATGGCGTCAGAACCGGCTCGTCATCCACCGCCTCGAGAATTTCCCGGACGTTCGGCACGGAGGGCGAATCCACAAAGCGAACGACGACGCCCTGCACGGTCTGCCCGCCAAACGGGACGATGACCAAATGTCCCACCCCCACCCTCCCCGCAAGAGACTCGGGGACGGCGTAATCGAAAACGCCCGACACAGCCGGCACATTGACGACGATTTGAACGAAGGCGGTCATCGAGGCGATTATAAGCGGATTGCAAAAATAAACCACGGAGACACCGAGACGCGGAGTTTTATGATTCTTCTCTGGTCTCAGTATCTTCGTGGGTCAATGCTATTGGCGTGTTGAGTCGCTACTTCGCCGACTTCAGGATCGCTGCCGCGCCGTACCCCACCACCGAGGTGTAGTCCCCGGTCACATCGCCCGAGGTGGCGTGACGCAATACCCTGACCTTATCCGCGCCGAGTTCGCGCGCCGCCCACAGCACCGCTGTCACGGCGCCCAAGCCGCAGGCAAAGCCCTTGCCGGCGCGTTCCACGTCGAAGGCGGCATCCGGGTCGAAAGACTCAATCGCATCCAGCATGGCGCGGTCAAATCTCAGAGCGGCGGTCTGGTTGTAGTAGTGAGAAAGGTCGGTGCTGGCGACGAGGATGGAGTCTTTGCCGCGCAAAACCTGCGCCAGCGCCCTGCCCAGTCCCTGCGAGACGCGCGGTTCCTGCGCCCGCACCATGACCGGCAGCAACTTCCAGCCTGACTTCAAGGCGCGCTGAAGGAACGGCAGTTCGATTTCCAGCGAATGTTCGGGGTCGCGGGCGACGGGCGAAAGCCCAAACCCCAGTTCCGATTTGAGAATCACGTCGAGCTGGCTCACGGCATCCCGGTCAACAGGGATTTCACCGAGGGGCGTCCAATAGGCGGTGTGCGAGGTGGTCAGCAGGGGTTCGTGGTAGGGGTGGTGCATCGGCGAGATGACGGCGACCAGGTCCGGGGTCCGCGAGCGAAGGGCGGCAAAGGCATAGCCCGCCACCGCGCCGGAGTAAATATGCCCTGCATGGGGGGCGATGACGCCCACCACCTCCCCCTTCAATTCGGGGAGTTTTGCGCCGCTCAAAAACTCATCCACAGACTGCGACAGGGCTTTCGGGTTTCCCTCATACCACCTGCCGGCAATGGGTGAAGGACGAACATCAACCATAAAAAGATTGTAGCACTTTTTTGGTGGCAAGAAAAGCAAGCGGCGGCAGATGCTCCCCATCGAACCATTCGGCGGCGTCGGCGTCGTCATCCGCCTTCAGATCGCCGCCGCACACCTCCGCCTGATAGATGATGACGAAGTCTGCGCCGCGCGGATGCTCGCGCCCGGCAACGATGTCATAGACGCGCGTCACGCGCACGCTCAAGCCTGTCTCTTCCAAACATTCCCTTTGCGCCGCCTCAGCCGGGTCCTCGCCGCCGTTGACGAAGCCGGCCGGCAGGGTCCACATGCCGCGAAATGGCTCATTGACGCGCCGCACGAGCAGGACGCGCCCATCTTGAACCACCAGCACCGCCGCCGCAACCTTCGGGTCCACGAAATGAATCCAACCGCAGGCAGGGCAGACGGGGCGCATTTTTCCGAATCGCTCTTCGGCGTTCAGCAGTTGACCACAGCGGGGACAAAATTTGTATTCGTTGTTTGCCATAATGAACACAGGGACGGCGCTTTGCCGTCCCTGTAAAAGAGTTTATTTCCAGCGCCGGGCGGCGAGTTGTCTCATCGCCCCCATCAACAAAGCGCTGACTGCCGCCACCCCCGCCAGCCCAATCTGCCAGGCGGAGGGAACTAACGGGGCTTGACGCTGCGGTTCGGGCAGCGGTTCGACCACCGCCGGAGGCTGATCTTGAGCAGGGGCAGGTGTCTCCCCGCCACTCTTGGCGGCGGGAGTTTCCATCACGCGGAGGGCGTCTTCGGTGGGCTGGGCAGGCGCAAGCGAAAGAGGGGGTTCTTCCGCAGGCGCGGCGGCTTGGGGTGCGGCTTCTTCAACGGCAAAAGATTCCGCTCCTCCGCCTCCCATGCCAAAGTTCGCGGGCGACGCAAGTTGTGTGCCGACAAAGTTCACGCCAAAGGAGAAGAAGAAGAGCAGGGTCGCCAAAACAGTCGCCAGGCGGAAGGCAGGATAGGCACGCGGCAAGGGCGGGTTCTGCCCGACCATTTTGCGCGTGAGAGTGAAGTTACGCGGCGCTTTGCGGGAGGGAAGTTTGCGGAGCAAGGTGCGGGCGGCGCGCAGGTCATTCAAAACAGAGGCAAGTTCGGGGTCGGCGTTGAGGCGGGCTTCCAGGCGCGCAGAATCCGCAGGTTTGAGTTCCCCATCCAGATATGCTGAAAGAAGTTCAAGGTCTCGTCTATTCATCGGGCGTTGATTCCTTCTTCCAGACGATAGTTTACGGGCAAAAGTTCCGCAAAGCCCTGCAGGCACTCGCGCAGACGCATGCGGGCGCGGGCAAGGCGGCTTTTGATGGTGCCGAGCGGCACGCGGATGGCGCTGGCAACTTCGGCGTAGTCCATGCCTTGAATATCCGCCATGACGACGACGGTTTTGAATTCGAGGGGCAGGCTATCGAGACAGTGCTGAATGGCGTGTTCGACCTCATCGGCTTCCATTTGCTGGTCGGGGGTGAGGGCGGGGTCGGCAAGCCACTTGGGGGAGTCCATCTCTTCGCCGTCGTCGGTATCGGGTTCAAGGGCGGTGGTGGGACGGCGTTTCTTGCGGCGGAGTTCGTCGTAGCAGGCGTTGGTCACCGTGCGCATGAGCCAGGCTTTGAACGAGCCTCCGCGAAAGGAAGCGATGTTCTTGAAGGCGGAGATGAAGGCGTCCTGGGCGGCGTCGGCAGCCTGGTCTTCATCGCCAAGGATGCGCAGGGCGGCGTTGAAGACGCTGTCCTGGTAGTGGAGGACGAGCGTGTTGAAGGCGTCAAGACTGCCTTGCTGCGCATCATGGATGAGGGCTTGTTCGTTCATTGAAGTCAATTAAACCACAGATACACACGAATGAAAAACGAACTTATCTGAAACAAGAAAATTTATCCACGAAGCACACGAATTTTCACGAAAAGAGAAAAGAATTCGCGCATCTTCGTGAACTTCGTGGAGAATGAGTTAACTCACCTTACGCAGTTTCTTCGTAGTGCGACATTCATGTCGCCTGAAAACGCGAGATAAATCTCGCGCTACTGCGTAACATGAGTGAGTTAACTCGGGTAAAGTCTAACGATTACCGCCTGCGCGTGAACAGGGCATACAGCCCGCGCCAGAGCAACATGCCCAGGGCAGATGTGGAGGCGAGAACCACGCCAAAGATGGGGATGATGGGAATGTTCAGCCACAGTCCGCGCAGGAGGGCGGCGAGCGGCGCGGCAAAGAGCATGGCAAAGACGGGACGCCAGAGTTGTTTGGGATTGGAAACCACCTCCACTTGGAAAAGCCCCAAAAAGGGAGCGAGGACGAACCACGAAAAAGCCAGCGGAAGGAACGCGGCAAGCATGCGCGGCAGGAAGGAAAGATCGGCTTCGCCGTGCGTGGCAAAGCCGATGACTGTCACTATGGCAATGGCGAGCAGGTCGCCGATGACAAGGATGGCTTTCTTCATGGAACTACTCTTCCTTGCGCAAAGCGGGGAACAGAAGCACTTCGCGGATGGAGTGCTTGTCGAGCAGAAGCATGGCGAGACGGTCCACGCCCATGCCAAAGCCGCCGTTGGGCGGCATACCGTAACGCATGGCGCGCAGGTAGTCTTCGTCCATGGGGTGCTTCTCTTCGTCGTCGGCGGCGTAATCGCGTCCCATTTCGAGGAAGCGCTGTTCCTGGTCAATGGGGTCGTTGAGTTCGGTGAAGGCGTTGCACAATTCGAAGCCTGCCACATAGCCCTCGAAGCGTTCCACGGTGAGCGGGTCGCCGGGGATGGATTTCGCCAGCGGGGAAATATCGCGCGGGTAGTTGTAGAGGAAGGTCGGCTGGATGAGGGTCGGTTCGAGGAACTCGGAAAGCAGGAAGTCAATCAACTTGCCGCGCGTGGCTTTGGGGTCGGGGGTGAGGCGGGGGTGCTTTTCGCGGATGGCTTGGAAGAGCGACTCGGCGGTGGGATGCTGGGCAAAGTCAATGCCCGAGGTTTCGAGGATGCCCTGCCGCATTTCGAGACGCCGCCAGGGCGGAGTGAGGTCAATCTCGTGTTCCTTGAAACGGATTTTGTGCGTGCCTAAAACGGTCTGAGCCACATACGAGACCATCTGCTCGGTCAATTCCATGACTTGCAGATAGTCGGCATACGCCCAGTAAAACTCGAGCTGGGTGAATTCCGGGTTGTGCTTGAAAGAGACGCCCTCATTGCGGAAGTCGCGCCCAATTTCATAGACCTTTTCCAGGTTGCCGACGAGCAAGCGCTTGAGATACAACTCGAAGGAAATGCGCAGGTACATGTCCTGGTCGAGTTCGTTGTGATGGGTCACAAACGGACGCGCCGCCGCGCCGCCGTAGAGCGGCTGGAGGATGGGCGTTTCCACTTCCAGAAAACCACGCTGGTCCAGGAAATCGCGCAGGGCGCGGACGATGGCGGCGCGTTTGCGGAACGTCTCGCGGACCTCGGGGTTGACCGCCAGGTCGGCGTAGCGCTGACGCGCGCGCAACTCAGCGTCTTCCAGCGCGGCGTGACGGACAACCGTGCCGTCTGGGAGGGTCTCATCTTTGGCGGCGGGCAGAGGGCTGATGGATTTGGCGAGCAGTTTGAAGTCGTGGACGTGAAGCGTCACTTCGCCCGATTTGGTGCGGAACATGACGCCCTCCGCTTCGATGAAGTCGCCGATGTCGAACAGGCGGTTGAAGAGGTCGAGGCGGTCTTTGCCAATTTCGTTGGTGCGGAAGAACAACTGCACCTTGCCGGCGCCGTCTTCGATGTGTGCAAAGGAAATCTTGCCCATTGCCCGCATGGCGCGGATGCGCCCGGTCAGAATCGCCCGCACCTCGCCGCCTTCTTTTTCTTTTGCCTCGAATTCGGCAATCGCCTCCACGCTCAAGTGCGTGCGGCGGGCGCGTGTGGGGTAGGCTTCGATGCCCGCGGCGCGAAGTTCCTCCAGTTTTTGCAGACGAATTTTTTCGAGTGTCGTGTATTCTGCCATCCAATCCTCCAACCCCCACCCCTAGCCCTCCCTCAATTTTCGTGAAATTGGGGGAGGGTGCCAAAGGCAGGAGGGGGTGTAAAAAATAACCCCGCGTCCATCACAGGCACGCGGGGAGAAAGGTCGCTCCTGTGATGCGCCGCGTTAGCCAACCTTCAGGATTTTAACATTATACGTGCCGCCCGGCGTCTCCACCTTGACGGTGTCGCCCGCCTTGTGACCCAAAATTGCCTTGCCGATGGGCGACTCATTCGAGATCTTCCCCTCGCGCGGGTTGGCTTCCGCCGCGCCGACGATGGTGAACGTTTCGGCTTCGAAGTTGCCTTCTTTGATGGTCACTTTGGACCCCACCTGGATCACGTCACTCTTCTTTTTGCCGTTGTCTTCGATAATCTTGGCGCTTGCCAGCAGGGCTTCCAATTCCTGAATACGCCCTTCCACAAACGCCTGCTCGTTCTTGGCGGCTTCGTACTCGGCGTTCTCGATCAGTTCCCCCCCTTCCATCGCTTCGTGCAGGCGGTTGGCAACTTCCTGACGCTTCACTTTGCGCAGGTATTCCAATTCCTCCTGAAGTTTCTGGTACCCTTCCTTGGTCAAAAAGTTGTTAGGCATATCTCGTTCCTGCTATAAGAATTTTGTCCCGACAAGCGGGACAAAGGGTTCGGTCGTGCCAGAAGCGCGCATAATATATCACGGTTTGCGGGACAGTTCAAGGATATTGCCCCTCCTCAGCCGCGCTCCCACAAACGGATGCCCTGCCGTTCCTGCCAATAGGAACGAAGGGACTCTTGGATGCCTTCCGGGGTGTCGAACGCGGGTCCAAGCATCGAAATTTGGGATTGATACGCCAAAACCGCCTCTCCCCACGACTTCAAGCCTGTTTCTGAAACCGTATAGACCTTTTCCTGCATCCCGGCTGTCTTCGGAGCCAGGTCGGCGGGGTGGGATTGCAGGTAAGGGATGTCGGCGTCGTAGAGGAGGGGGCGTCCGAGCAGTTCCGCCGCGCGGCGCACGAGGACGTGGTCCACGTGAGAGCCGACCGCCAGTTGGCAGACCAGCACATCGTCCGGGTGGAGGCGGGGGGTGATTGCCGCCGCAATTTGGGCGGGCAGGTCCGCGTCGTCCTCGTGAGGCGGGGAGTAGATGTCGGCATAGAGCCAGTTGCCGTCTCTGCCGCGGCGGTAGATGCAATCCAGAAAGTCGAAGTGCTGTACCTGTGCGCCGAGAATTTGGGCGGCGCGGCGGTCCTCTGCGCGGCGGGAAAGCACCGTCTCTTCGGCGGAGGCAAAGCCCCACTGGAAATGCAGCACCTGCGCAAACATGGAAAACTCGGTATCGGACGGCACGCCGCACATGAACGTCCAAATTTCGACCGGGACGCCCGCCTTCGCCTGGTCGTGAATCAAGCCGCCCGCCGAAAGGGCGGCGTCGTCGAGGTGAGGGGAAAGGTAAATCCATCGCATGAGGCGATTGTACCCCAACACCTCAAACCCGCATGGATTTCAATGCTCGGCTGCAATCATCGAAAAAGTTCCGCGTATTTTGCTCGCTCTGGCGCAAAGGGGCGGTAGAGACCGCCGAATACGCCCCCTGAAAATCTTGGCAACAGAGCATTTTAAGAACATTACGCAATTGAATTTCGGGCGGGATTCATGTACACTTGTTTTGGAGGCAGCTATGCAGGAGCGACGCAAACAGCCGCGCAAGGACTTGATGTCGTATTCCCAGGTGTTCAATGTGGACGGGGGCTACCTGCTCGGCTACCTGGGCGACCTGACCGAACTGGGCGCGATGGTCATCAGCGACGATGAAGTCAAGCCCAATACGGAATTGACCGTTCAAATTCAACTGCCCGAATTGGACAATTTCTCCGACGAAACCATCACGCTCCCCGTGCGCGTGGCATGGTGCCAGCGCGATCTCAGCCCGGAGTATTTCAACATCGGCATGGAGTTCAAGGCGGTCACCGCCCGGCAGAGGGACATCATCCGCGCCATTCTCGAAACTTACGAGTTCCGCCGGCAGACGCCCCACTACCCGCCTCACCCCAACGAATTGAACATTTCCGAATAAAACATCCTCAAAAAAAACGACGACACGTGCCCCTGCCGTGTCGTTTTTGTTTACCGATTAGCGCTTTTCACCTATAATCAAATCAAGGTTCTGTGGAAAGCGCCAGGCGTTAGAGAGTACCCGCTGTGCGCTATGCAGAGCGCCGAGGAGAGAGACCTGCGCATGAATACCCCTTATTTTTTCATGAGTTACAGCCGCGAAGACACCGCCAAACAGCGGCGCATCATCCGGGAATTGCGCGAGCGAGGCGTGGAAATCTGGGTGGATGTCGAAAATCTCACGCCCGGCACACCCACCTGGGAACGCGAAATCGAGCGGGCAATTCGTGAAGCGATGGGCATCATCGTTCTGCTTTCTCCCGAATCGAACAACTCGGAATGGGTGCGGCGCGAAATCAGTTTCGGGGAGCAGCACCGCAAGCGCATCTTCCCCGTGTTGATCGAAGGGGACGATCACACCTCGACCCCTCTGCGGCTTGCCAGCCACCAGCGCGTGGACCTGCGCACACGCTTCGAAGCAGGACTGGACGAACTGGCAGACGCCCTAAAAAATTACATTGGCGTCAAACAGGAAATTGCGGAGCAAAGCCAGCCTGTTTTCGTGAAGGCGAAATCCAAACCGCCCGCCAACTTGAAAAAGTTGGTTGTGCCTGCCTTGATTGGCTTGATGGGGATGTTGATCATCGGCGGGGCGCTGGCAGTGTGGAACAGACTTGCCGTGGAAACACCGACCCCGCCTCCCGTCACGACCGAAGCGCCGCTGGTGGAGCCGCTGATTACAGATACGGCAACCGCTCCCGCTGTCATCACGGCGGATGAACCGGCGGGCAGAATCATCTTCACCTGCGAGATCGAGGGGAGCGAGGTCTGTATCATTAACGCCGATGGTAGCGGCTGGCGCCGCCTGACCGACTCCGCGCTTGCCAGTTTCAACGCCTCGCTGACGCCGGACGGCAAGACGGCGGTCTATGTGGTCAATTACGGGGATTACACCGAGATTCACGAACTGAATGTCAACAACGGAAAGAGCAAACAACTGACTGATTTCAAAAAGGGCGTGGGCGCGCCGGAAGTCTCGCCGGATAACCGCTATATCCTCTTCCACTATCGCGCCAGCAACTTGCAACTTTGGTACATGAACCGCGATGGCAGCAGCCCGCAGGAGTGGTACAGCGTCTCCGGGAAAGACGTGCACGACGGCACTTGGTCGCCGGACGGTTCACAGATTCTCTTCGCGCTGGGAAAAGGCGAGAACAATCAGCTCTATATCATGGACTTCAACAGCGGCACGCCGAGGCTGGTCAACGACACGATTGACACACGCGGACGCAGCGACTGGTCGCCGCTCGATCTCATCGCGTTCGATCAGGGAGGACCGTTCGCACACGAAATCTTCACCATGAATCTGGATGGGAGCGGCTTGATTCAAATCACCCATGGCACCAATGCCCAAGGCGTCAGTTTCTCCCCCGACGGCAAATGGATTGCCTTCACTGCCTATACCAACGTCGCCGACAAGGACCTCAAATCCTGCGAAATCTTCATCATGCGGACCGACGGCTCGGACGTGCGGCAACTCACCGACAACAACTATTGCGATTACCAGCCCCGCTGGGGCAATTGATGGCAATTACGCCTCAGATTTTTTCACGCGTTTTTTTGTCCCCACCTTGGGTTTGGTTGCCCGGGTGGGTGATTTTTTCACCGATGCCTTCTTTGCCGCGGGCTTCTTTTTGGCGGGGGCTTTTTTCGTCGCCTTCACGGTCTTCTTCGCGGTCGTTTTCTTGCCTCTTTCCTCTTTCTTCCCCTTTGGGGACGAAGCCGCCGCCTTCTTCCGCGGTTTCCTGACCTTCACTTCTTCATCAACAACCTCCTCCTTCACGCCAAATATCTCCTCCCACTTTGCCTGCATGGACTCCACGCCCGCTCCGTGCAAGGCGACATAAATGTCGCGCCACTTTTCATTATCCACGAACTGCCAATCCAGGAAGACGTGATGCTGGTAGGCGCCCAACTCCACGTACAGCCCCTTGTCCCAAAGTTCCTCGCACGAGCGGATGTATTCCAGATGCGTGACGTAGTCTTTGAAAATGACATAGCCTTCAAAGGGCAAGCCCAACGCTTCGGCAAGGGATTTCTGACGCAGGTCGCCCGTTGCCTTATCGAGGTAGGCGGCGGAGGTTTTGATCCAGCCGCGGGTTTCGGCGAAGCGGTTATGGTAGAGAACGAGCGCGCGTTCGTCGTTGAAGAGGTTGGAGTAAGCAAAGACGTTTTCGTCCACAGCGCCGTTGGGGGTGTAGAAGTCGTAGAGGAAGAAATGCTCCACGTCGGCGAATAGGTAGCGGCGGTGAAGAAGCGGGAAGATTTTCCACTCGTGACCGGCAATCAGCCCTTCGTTGGGAGTCTCGTCCCATTTCGGCTTGCGGAACTCCATCCCGTATTTTTCGCGGAAGCCTTCGACCTGCCCGTGACCGAACATGGGCAGACCGGGTAACGTCGCCAGCAACGTGCACACGCCGAAATACTTGTCGCCGTCGCCGAATTGTTCGATGGCGGTCTTCTCATCGGGGTTGTTCATGAAGTTGACGTAACGCTTGAGGATTTGCGGGTCGAACTCCAGCGTGTTCTTGATTGCCAGGCGGTACTTGGCGTTGTCCTCGTCGCGCAGCATGTGCATGAACGCGGAGTTATAGACGCGGTGCATCCCCAGCGTGCGGACGAAGTAGCCCTCGAGCAGCCAGAACGCTTCGGCGAGGAGCAGGGTGTCGGGGACTTCCGCCGCGACGCGGTCCACGACCTCGCGCCAGAACTCGTTCGGCATCAGCGCGTCGAACTCGGACCTGGTCATGCCGTGCTCGGACCGGGACGGGATTGCGCCGCCCGCGCCGGGTTCGGGGAACCACAACCGCTGAATGTGCTTCTTTGCCAGCGTCATCGCCGCGTCGAAGCGGATGATGGGGAAGTTGCGCGCCACATGCAAAATGGTTTGAATGACCGCCTCGCGCACTTCGGCTTTCAGGTAGTTGAGTTGTGCGGTGTCATTCCAGGGGAAGGAGGTGCCGTCGTTGCCGTGGTAGATGTAGAGAGTGTGGTGGTCGGGAGTCTGATAGTCCACGCGTTTGAAGACAACGGCGGCGTCGGTTTTGGTGTAGTAGTGGTCTTCGAGGTAGATGCCCACACGCGGATCGTCGGAGAGGTTTTCGGAGTTAAAGGTGTAGGAGGGATACGGCGAATAGGGCAAAGACAGGAACCAGTCGGGATGTTCGATGACCCATTTCGAGTCAATGCCCATGTGGTTGGGGACCATATCTGCCGAGAGGCGGATGCCCCTCTGCCAGGCGCGGGCGCGCAGGTTTTCGAGCGCAGACCATCCGCCCAGGTCGGCGGCGATGTCGTAGGAGTAGAGCGAGTATGCCGAAGCGACGGCGTCCGCGTCGCCCATCCTCTGCTTGATGCGCTGACTGGCGCGTGAACGTTCCCATAGACCGATGAGCCACAGCCCGCTGAATCCGCGCTGCTGCAACAGGTCGAGTTCCTCGTCGGGGATTTGGTCGAGGGTTTTGATCCAGCGTCCGTATTTGCGGGAGAGTTGTTCGAGCCAGACATAGGTGTTCTTGGCAATCAGAACGAGACGCGGCATCCAGTCGCGGTCGGGGCTGTAACGTTCGTATTCCGCATATTCGCCGCTGCTGTAGGCGGGCGCGGGAATTTCGGGTTTGAAGTCGCCGTGCGCCAGATGCTGGCGGAGGGTTTCCTCGCGCAGATAGTCCATGCCGCGCAGGAGGCGGGCAACAAACGATTCGCCGAGCAGGTCGCCCCACTGGCTGAGGATGTATTGCAGCTGCCCTTCGAGGGAATGGGGTGAGGCTTGCGCGGGGGCATGCAAAACCTCAAACAGGGAGGCGCCGCCCCTGCCGGCGATGGGTGTCTCCTTCGCCGCCCGCTCGAAGAAGGTCTTCAATTCGGCAATCAGGGTTTTGTAGGCGGTCGGTTCGAGAGGTTCGTCGTCCACCAGGTCGAGCAGAGGGGCGATGGCTGGATTGATGTTGTGCGTGAAGATGTAGACGAGTTCTTCGATGAGGCGGATGCGCCCGTCGGGGAGTTTGGCGAGGTACGCTTCGACCGTTTCCGCGCCGCGATAGACCACCTCCGGCGGGTATTCGGCGAGGAAGGTTCGGAGGGTGGCGTCCAGGGGACCTGCGCCCAGCGTGTCTTTGACGGAAGCCGCCGCCGCGTGCAGGACGGCATCGGGAACAAAGCGGCGCACGAGGAGGCGCATTGCCTCGTCAATGAGGGATAAGGCATAAAGGTCAGAGGCAGGTACCGGCTGAGTCCGACGCGCTGTCATTTGGGCGGCGAAGGCTCGGGCGCGGGCAAAGGTCTCGAAGTAAGCGCGTCCGTCCGGGCGGAAGAAGTCCGATGAAAATTGATAGAAATCGCGGGAGGATTTTGTGATGCGCATGAGGCTATGATAATCCATTCCCCGCTGATTTGGGTTATACTTCCGCCGATGTCCCAGCCGATTCTCTTTATGACATTGTTGTTGATTTTGGCGGCGTTCTATCTGCCGGTACTTGTGTCGGTCATACGCAGACATGAAGGGCAGGAGTCCGCCGCCGCCCTGCTGGGGGCGTATGCGGTCATTGCAATGGGACTGACCGCTGCCGAGGCGTTGTGGCGCGGAGGGAGATGGCAGGCGGGAGCGCTGGTCGTCAGCGATTTGCAGATTTATGGGGCGTTCCTGCTGGCTGTGCTTTTGCTGATTCTGACGCTTGAATTCACGCGGCGCAAGATATGGACCTGGCTGCTCTTCGGGTTGTTGTGGAGCGCGGCGGTTGCGGCAATTCTTTCGAACGTGCTGCAACTGGGCGAGGTGGTTTGGACGAATGGAACCATCACGCTCCCGCGCGAACGGCTTGCGCCGGCGCTTTCGGCGCTGGGATGGTTGGTGTTTACGGTCGGCGGCTTGGTGGTTGTGCGTGCGTCTCATGCGCGTTCGCGCCAGCCGCTTCTGCGCAACCGCCTGAATTACTGGGTGCCGGTCTTCCTGTTGATTTTCATCAATGACATCCTGTTGATTGCCGGGCGGGGAATTCCGGGCAATCCCTTGCGGGTGATGGCGGCGGGGATGGCGGCATACATCATCGCCACCCACAACCCGCCCGATTTGCGCGTCATTGCGCGCCGCGTCCTGACCTACATCATCACCACCGTTCTCATCATTGCCTTTTATATGGTGGGCTTTTCCGCCTCGCAGACGGTGTTCCGCGCGCTTCCCAACTTCAACCCTCTGCTGGTCGGTGCGGGCATTGCGCTTTTACTTTCGTTCATTTTCACGCCGCTGCTCGCCCTCGTCCGCCGCATGGTGGACAAATGGTTCCACGTTGGAGAACTTCACCCCACCAAGACCCTGCACGCCTACAGCCAGCAAATCAGCAACATCCTCGACATGCAAAAACTCGCCAACGTGGCGGTGGGTCTCATCATAGATGCGCTGGGGCTGACGCGCGGTTTCCTCTTTTTGGTGGATACCGAACACAACAGCGAACGGGGCAGGATCTACAATATCCGCGCGGTGCGAAACCCGGGCGAACGGCAGATTCAGATTCTCACCCTCACGGAAGACAACGCGGTGGTCAGGCACTTCCTTCAGAACCAGACCCCGCTTCTGCAATATGACCTGGACCTGCTCCCCGCCTACCGCGACGTTTCGGACACCGCCCGAGGCTGGTTCCAGCACCTGGAAGCCGAAGTATACCTGCCCATCTTTTCCAAGCGCGAATGGATTGGTCTGCTGGCGCTGGGCGCCAAGATCAGCGGCAACCGCTACACCGACGAAGACCTCGTCACCCTTTCGACGCTCGCCAACCAGACCGCTGTCGCCCTCGAAAACGCGCGTCTGGTCGAAAACCTCATTCAACTCAACAACGAACTGCGGCAGGCATACCGCGATCTCGACAAAGCCAAACGCGACCTCGAGCGCCTCGACCAAACCAAATCGGACTTCATCAGCATCGCCTCGCACGAACTGCGCACGCCGCTCACCACCATGATCGGCTACACCGAAATGCTCATCGAAGACCGTTCCCTGCCGGAGATGGCGCACGAAATGCTGCTCGGCATCGCCAAGGGAACCCGCCGCCTGCACGAAATCGTTGACGCCATGTTCGACATCGCGCAGATTGACACGCGCACCCTGCAGATTCACCTGATTCCGGTGGATACTGCCTTAATCGTCAAAGACGTGGCGCTCAAACTGGAAAAATCCGTCCGTGAACGCCGTCAGACGCTCAGCATCGAAATCCCATCCCTGCCAAAGATCAAGGCGGATCCGAACCTGCTGGAAAAACTATTTCAACATCTGCTGAACAACGCCATCAAGTTCACCCCTGATAACGGTCAAATCAAGGTAACCGGTAAAACCGTCACTGCCCCAAGCGGCGAGATGACCAACGGCGGCATCGAAATCATCGTCAGCGACACCGGCGTGGGCGTGGACCCAGAAGCACGCGACATCATCTTCAGCAAGTTCTACCAGCCGGGCGACCTCTCGAAGCATTCCACCAGCAAGACCCGCTTCAAGGGGAGCGGCGCGGGGCTGGGGCTGGCGCTCTCGAAGGGCATTGTCGAAGTCCACGGCGGGCGCATCTGGGTGGAAAGCGCCGGCTACGACGAAGTCAATTTCCCCGGCAGTCACTTTCACGTCGCTCTGCCTCTCAGCAAGGATGAAACCATGGCGGGGACGGAGGTAAGTTTCAGGATACCGTAATTCGATTTACGATTTACGATTTTAGATTTTAGATTTTAGATTTTAGATTTTCTTGCGATAGACACGGTGGTTTTTGTATTCGACGCCGTTCAGGTTTTTCAAGTCGGCGCGCATCTGCTCGGTGGTTTCGGCGACCTGGGTCATTTCGACGTGAGTGAATTGCTTGAAGGAGAGCAGCGTGTGTCCCATTTCGGAATAAAGGATGGCGTTGCCGCCGTGACCTTGAAACTCCGGCAAGATGCCCATGCCGTTGACTGAGACTTTGTTCGTGCGGCGGAGTTCGAGGAGGATGTCGAGGATTCCGAAGGGGAACAGCCGTCCGCGGGAGCGTTGAAGCGCCGCCGACACGTCGTGAAAGGCGAAGAGAAAACCGACCACGTCCTCGCCATGGGTGATGATTTTAATCAGGCGGTGGTCGGCGATGGTCATGATGTTATCCACCACGAAATCAATCTCCCGCTGGGAAAGAGGGTAATACTCCCAGTTGTTCACAAATGCCTGATTGTATGCCTTGCCGATGCGCGGCGCCCAGGCGATGAGTTCGCGTTTATTCTTGAAGCGTTTTACCTGCAAGCCGCCGCGCTGCATGACGCGCTGGGCGATGCGTTCCACCCGTTCGGGGATTTGAAACTTGTCGGCGGGCAAATAGCATGAGACGAAGTCCACTTCCTTTTCGAAGCCGAGCGATTCGACCAGCCGCTGATAATAGGGATAGTTATAGTTGAGCATCGTCATGGTGTTGCGATGCTCATGCCCGAAGACGAGGATGCCATACCCATCCAGCGGACCCATGCCCTTGGGACCAACCAATTCGGTCAAGCCGCGCGCCCGCGCCCATGCGGAAACGGTCTCGAACAACGCGGCAGCGGCTTCCTGGTCGTCTTCGCAATCGAAAAAGTAGAAGTTCGCTTTTTTCGTTTTGTGATATTCGTTGAAGGGTTTGTTCTCGATGGCGGCGATGCGCCCCACGTCCCGTCCGTCACGCACTGCCAGGAAGAAATCCACATCCGAATGTTCGTGGAAGGGATGCTTTTTGCGGTTGAGGTAGGTGTAGGCATCCAGATTGATCATCGGCACCCACTGCGGACAGCCCTGATACAGCCTGTGCGGCAGTTCCACGAAGCGGCGAACCTGTTTTCGATTCCCTGTATCCACTTTTTCGATGGCAAGCATGGCGGCTCCTGAGCGTGAGATTCCCTTTCGCTGACTATAACACCAATTGCCCGCCTCGGGTTCATGCTATACTTGAACAAACTACTTCAAGGACGCCGCCATGTCACACAACGCTCATCAGGAACTTCTTCAGAAATACGCCGAAGCCATCGTCAAAGTGGGGCTGAACCTGCAAAAGGGACAGCGCCTCGTCATCACCAATGCCACCTCGCGCGGCGTTCCTCCCGCCGGGCGTGCGCTCGTCCATGCTGTGACCCGCGCCGCCTACGCCGCCGGCGCAAAATACGTGGAAGCGATCTGGGGCGACGAAGAGATGCACCGCATCCGCCTGCAAAATGCCCCCGCCGATTCGTTCGACGAATATCCCAAATTCCAAATCAACGGTGTGATGGAGATGATTCAAAACGGCGACGCCCTGCTCTCGGTCTATGCCAACGACCCGGATGCCTACGCCGGGCTGGACCCCGAACGCGTCGCCGCCATGCAAAAAAGCCATCTGAAAAACTACGCTCCCATCAGCGCCGCCGTCAGCCGCAACGCGGTTAACTGGTGCGTGGTGGCGTCTGCTTCTCCCGCCTGGGCGGCAAAGATTTTCCCAGACCTGCCGGCGCAGGAGGCGGAGGAACGTCTCTGGCAGGCAATCTTCGAGACTACCCGCGCCACCCAGCCCGACCCGATTGCCGCTTGGCAGGAGCACATCCAAACCCTGATCAAACGCGCCCAATACATGCAGGCGAAAAAATACACGGCGCTTCACTACCAAGCCCCCGGCACCGACTTCACCCTCGGCTTGCCGCAGGGACACCGCTGGATTGCCGCCCGCATGCCCGCCGAAAACGGCATTGACTTCACCGCCAACATGCCCACCGAGGAAATCTTCACTCTGCCCGACCGTCACCGCGCCGAGGGAACCGTCGCCGCCACCTTCCCGCTCAGTTACGGCGGGAGCCTGATCGAGGACTTCAGCGTCACGTTCAAGGATGGGCAAATCGTCAAAGTCAGCGCCAAAAAGAACGAAGCCCTGCTGCAAAGACTCGTCGAAACCGACGAAGGCTCGAAGCGGCTCGGCGAGGTGGCGCTCGTCCCTGCCAGTTCGCCCATTGCCCAGCGCGGACATCTCTTCTACAACACGCTCTTCGACGAAAACGCCTCCTGTCACATCGCCATCGGACGCGCCTACCGCTTCACCCTCACCGGAGGCGAGGAACTGACCGACGAGGAATTCACCGCCGCCGGCGGCAACGTCAGCCTCAGCCACGTGGATTTCATGATCGGCTCACCGCACATGGACATTGACGGCATCACCGCAGACGGCCGGCGCGAGCCGGTCATGCGCCGAGGCGAGTGGGCATTCGACGTTTGAAAGAGCAAGGAATGTCGCTTATGGAGAAGCAGGAAGAACAAAATCAGCGCGTCGAACTGGACGAACTGCTTGCCGCCGAATTCAACTACATCGCCCTCACCGCCACCCAGGCAAACGAAGACCGCGCCCGCGTCTCCTCTTTCTATCTGCTGGCAGTGGGATCGCTGGTCGCCGCTCTCTTTGGCACCCAATTCTTCGACCCCGAAAAGCTCACTCAAACCGTCCGCCTGATGTTCAGCGGGTTGTTCATTTTGCTCACCCTGCTCGGCGCATCCACCGTCCTACAGTTGGCGCAGTTGCGCTCCGCGTGGCACGAATCCATGCGGGCAATGAACCAAATCAAAGACTTCGCCATGAAGCAAAATCCCGAACTCGCCGAAGCCTTCCGCTGGAAGACCAGCACCATCCCCCGTAAATTCAAGCGAAACAGTGTTTCCTACTACCAGGCATTGGAGGTATCCATCATCGGCGGGCTGACCTTTGGCGCGGCGATGTTCTTTCTCCAGCAGGCGTTCCTGCCGGTCAGCGCCATCACCTGGCTGGTCTCCTTCGTCCTGGGAGCGCTCGCCGTTTACATCCAAATGACGCTCTACAAAAGGATGCTGACCTGACCATGCCCCGCGATTACACCCACGCCCGCCCCACTGCCTTTCAGCGCCTGCCTCATTACAAACGGGACGAAGATTGGATCCGCGCCTTTCTCCGCACCGCTCAAGTGGGACACATCGCCTCCTCGCGCGACGGTCAGCCGTTCATCACTCCCAGCCTTTTCTGGTTCGACGAGGACAATCACCAGATCATCTTCCACTCGAATGTGACGGGGAGAATCAGGTCGAATTTGGAGACCAATCCCAGGGTCTGTTTTGAGGCGAGCGAGATGGGGCGGCTGCTCCCCTCGAATGTGGCGCTCGAGTTTTCCGTCCAGTATCGCAGCGTGGTCGTCTTTGGCACGGTGCGGTTGTTGACCGACCCGGCGGAGGCACGGCGGGCACTCTATGGATTTATCCAAAAATATTTTTCCGCCATGCAGGCAGGCAAAGAGTACCGCCCCATCACCGATAAGGAACTGAAGCACACCTCCGTCTATGCCATTCAAATCGAGGAATGGAGCGGCAAGGAAAACTGGAAGGACCGCGCCATGCAAAGCGATGAATGGACGCCGCTGGACGAAAAATGGTTTATCTAAAGGCAACTTCTTCCGCCGAACATCGTAGAATGAGTAACGATGTCACCCATTGGAGGATGAAATGCCCGAAGAAAAATTCCGCACCGAGGAATTCCGCGTCAGCGGCGAGGAACTGCTCGCCAAAATCAAGAACCTGCTCAAAGAGGGAAACATCCGCAGGGTCATCATCAAGGACAAGGAAGGCAAGGTGGTGTTCGAAATTCCGCTGACCCTTGGCGTGGTCGGTGCGCTGCTTGCGCCGCAGCTTGCCGCCATCGGCGCGATTGCCGCCCTGCTCAGTGAAGCCACCATCGTCATCGAAAAGAGCGAAGCCTGACGGGAACCTTTCCGCGGCTGTCAGCGTTTCTGTACCAAACTGGCGGCGTCACTCCGCAGGTCTGATACCTTCGGGTGGTTTGATTTTTGCCGCCAAAGGTGCTATAAATATTTTGGGGGAAGCAGACGGCACATTAACAGTCAAGCCCAGAGAAGGAGGTCGTATGGATCGAAACGTTGGAGTATGGATTGACCATAAGCAGGCATATCTCATCTGGTACAAGGAAGGCAGGGTTGATGTGATCCCCTCCAACATCGAGCCGCCGGAACATCTTTCGGGCGGCACGCAACTCGGAGGCAAACTCAACCAAAAAGGAGATTTGGAACTGCGCCATAATGACCGTTACAGGGTGAAATTGACCCAGTTTTACCGGCGGGTCATCGCCGCCCTGAAAGACGCCGACCGGGTCTTCGTGATGGGACCGGGCGAGGCAAAGATCGAATTCGAAAAGGCGCTCAAAAGACAAAAAGCCATGCAGAATCGACTCGTCAAAGTGGAGACCGCCGACAAGATGACGAAAAATCAAATGATTGCACGCGTGCGGCAGTTTTATCAGAGTCAGCCAGCCGCATGACCCAGACAACCAAATAATCAAAAGAGCCAGAGGCAAACGCCTTTGGCTCTTTGTTTTTAACCGCCGCATCAATGCAAAAATTTCGTATCTGCTTACCATTCATCATCCCCAACCCATCTCCCGGTAGGAGAAGTTGAGGGCAGGTAATTACTTTGCTGACAAACCTGTAAACTCCGCCGGGCGGAGGCTATGCTACACTCCCGCAAAATTTTCAGGAGGCAAACATGCGCAGCCGCCTCACTCACTCACTCACTCACTCACTCACTCACGATTCTTCTTGTCATCATCCTTCTCTTTCTGCCGGTGAGCGCCGCCCTCGCCGGCTACCTCGGACCCGACCGCACGCGCACCGAAAGTGACGTGGAAACCTACGATTACGGCGTGTGGGCAAGCCGCGACGACCTCTCCTGCAGCCCGACCAACGACCCGCCCGCCTGCATCCAATGCACTTGGGAACGCGACCCGTTCACCGCGCCCTGCGCCATCAATCCGCCGACCGACCGTTACTACTGGTACAAACTCGGCACGCGCTCCGAAGTAATCACCCGCACCGTCACCTATCCTGAAGCGGTCATCAGCGGCGCGCTCCAAAACTGCAGCGCACAAAACGGCTGGTGCATCACCTCGCCCGCGCTCGCCCTCAACGCCGGCGAACCCGTCGCGGGCTATGCCATCACCATCATCGAAGGTACGCGCAATGGCGAAGCCTTCGCCTGTAACGGCGCCAGTTGCGAAGTGCCCCTGCTGGAGGGCGAAAACAACTTCACCTTCTGGGCATTGTCGAGTTGGGGCGACAGTTCGCGCATGGGAACTCTCACCGCCCGCGTGGACACGCAGCCGCCGCTCGTGAACGGCGAACTGAGCGGGACGCCGGGCGAAGCGGGCTGGTACGTCTCACCCGTGACCGTTCGCGCTTCGGCTGCGGACCCTCAGCCGGGTTCCGGCATCCAAGCCTTGATCTACGCCTTGAACGGCGGCGCGTGGACGCCCTACGCCGCCCCGCTCACCGTGAGCGACGGCGTGCATACCATCACCTTCCGCGCACAAGACCACGCCGGGCACACTGCCGAAGCCAGCGCCAGCGTGCGCGTGGACACTCTCCCGCCGCAAGTGAATACCGCGCTGAATGGCGAACAGGTCAACGGCTGGTATCTCTCGCAAGCCGTCTTTACCGCCTCCGCAGAGGATAGCGGCTCCGGGCTGGCGCGCATCGAATACGCGCCAGAGGGCGGAGCGTGGCAGCCCTACGCCGCACCCGTCACTTTCGGCGGCGGGACACACACCGTCCAAGTGCGTGCCTTCGACCAGGCGGGCAACGCCAGCGCACCCGCCTCGCTCACCTTCCGCGTGGACGGCGTTGCCCCGCGCATTCAACTCACCGGCGCGTGGTACATCTGGGAAACTGGCGAAGTGAAAGTGAGCGACGAGGGAAGCGGCTTGGCGGGCATCGAAATCCAAA
>DYID01000049.1 GCA_020723805.1 Anaerolinea sp.
TGATCTGCTGCGCTATGTCGGCATATTGTCAGAATAATTTGGAAAAGTGCAATATCTCGCGTTTTCGGGCGACATAAATGTCGTGCTACGAGAAAGCTGCGTAACATCAATGATTAAATCAAAAAAGCAGGCGGCTGCCTGCTTTTTTGATTTTCTTGAATCTAGCCGCCGGTGGGAAGGCGTTTTTCCAGCGTGCGGTTCAACAAGTCTTCCTGTTCGCGGGAAAGGGCGGCTTTGGTCTTGCGGAATTTGATGTCTTTGCCGGCGCCGGAGCGGCTGAGGGCTTCCTGCCAAGCAATTTGCATGGCGGTCAGTTCGGGCTCCTGCGGTTCCTTCGCTTCGGCGACCTCCGCATCGTCCTTCCTGGATGCCTTGCTTCCCTTGCGGTTTTCCTTCTTTGCCGGTTTGAACTCTTCGATCTCCGGTTCCAAAGCCTTGATGCTCAACTTGATTTGTTTCTTCTTGCGGTTGACTTCCAGGACTTTTGCCTCGACTTCATCGCCTTCCTTGACGACTTCGCTCGGGGTTTTGACGTAACCATGCGCCAGTTCGCTGACATGGATCATACCGGGGCGTTCCGCTCCGATATCCACAAAAGCCCCATACGGTTCCAGACGGACGACCTTGCCCTTTACGACCATGTCCGGCTCGATCTCTTTCCACTCGAGCGCCAGCGGTTCGATCATGGTCAACTCGATGCGGTCCTTCTTTGCGCGGCGCACCCACACATCAACAATCTGACCTTCCTTCACCACGTCTTCAACCTTGTTGACGGGGTCTTTGCTAAGTTGTGAAATGTGAACCACGCCTGGCAGGGGTTGACCAATGTCAATGATTGCTCCCGCCAAAGTTGTTTTGATTACCTTACCTGAAAGTTTTGTTTTGGGTGCCAGCGTTGTTTCCAACGCAATAGTTTCGTTCGTTTCCATTATATACTCCTTGGATGTGAATAATGCCGAAAAACGATTATACCCACTGAGCATATATGCGTCAATGTGAAATACGTATCAAATTATAGCGGCTTCAAAGTGCTTTTCCTTTACCTCCGCCTCTCTCTTGACCTGAACCTGCTTCGCCACTACAATCCTTGTCCTGCTCCTAAATAATTCCGCCGTCCAAAGCACATCATAAGATTGATATACCCCACTGCCATGTTTGAAACCCTCACCAACCGACTCAACCAGGTCTTCGACCAACTGCGCCGCCGCGGCAAACTCACCGAAGCCGACGTGGATGCCGCCATGCGCGAAGTACGTCTCGCGTTGCTCGAAGCGGACGTACATTTCAGCGTCGTCAAAACCTTTATCGCCCGCGTCCGCGAACGCGCCATTGGAGCCGAAGTCTCCAGAGCGCTGGCGCCGGGACAGCAGGTCATCAAAATTGTCCACGAGGAACTCGTCAAAACGCTCGGCGAACCGGCGCCGCTCAACCTGACGGGTCCCAAGCCACGCGTCATTCTGATGGTCGGTTTGCAGGGTTCGGGCAAAACGACCGGCGCGGGAAAACTGGCGCGCCTGCTTCGCTCGAAGGGCGAACGGGTGATGCTCGTTGCCGGTGACCCATACCGTCCCGCCGCCGTAACGCAGTTACAGCAACTCGGCGAGCGCATTGACGTGCCGGTGGAGGCTGACCTCAACCTCAAGCCGCCGGAACTCGCCCGCCGCGCGTTCGAGAAGGCGGAAAAGGGCGGGTACGGCGTCGTGATTGTGGATACTGCCGGTCGGTCGCAGTTGGACGCGCAGTTGATGGACGAGTTGAAAGCCATCGTGGCGAAAGTCCCGCCGGTGGAAATCCTGCTCGTGGTTGATTCCATGATTGGTCAGGAAGCGTTGAACATTGCCCAGGGTTTCCGCGATGCCGTGTCCATCACCGGTTTGATGCTGACCAAAATGGACGGCGATTCGCGCGGTGGTGCGGCGATTTCCATCCGTTCGGTGACGGGCGTGCCGATCAAGTTCATCGGCACGGGCGAGAAACTCGACGCGCTCGAGACGTTCGACCCGGCGCGATTGTCATCCCGCATTTTGGGCATGGGCGACATGATTGGCTTGATCGAAAAAGCCGAAGCCGCCTTCGACCAGGCGACCGCGCAGAAGGCGGCGGAGCGCATGATGAAGGGGCAGTTCACCTTGGAAGACTGGCTCGAACAGATGCGGCAAATGAAAAAGATGGGACCGCTGGCGCAAATCATGGAAATGCTGCCGGGGCAGTTGGGACAGGCGGCGCGTCAGATTGACCCGCGCGACATCGAGGCAAATTTCAAACAGACCGAAGCCATCATCAATTCGATGACACGTCAAGAGCGCCGCAACCCCGATATTCTGAACGCATCCCGCCGCCGCCGCATTGCCGCCGGCTCCGGCATGGATGTGCAGGACGTGAACCGCCTTATCAAGCAGTTCCGCGAAGCACAGAAGATGATGAAGATGCTGCAAAAGACCGGGGGGAAAGGGCTGGGACGGCTGTTCGGGTAAGCGCCCGCGCTGGTGCGGCGGAATTCTCTGGTAAAATAGCGCCTGCGATTTCAGCCCGCATGCGTCCTTTCCGCACCCCCTCTATGCCTGTCTGAAACGCAAATTGATCTGCGCAGGATGCGTTTTCTAACCGTATCATTGGCGCAATAAACGATAAGGAGAAAAAGCAAGATGGTTCGTTTACGTTTACGTCGTATCGGGTTGAAGGGTCAGCCCACCTATCGCGTCGTCGCCGCGGACAGTGAGTCCCCTCGCGACGGGCGTTTCTTGGAAATTTTGGGCTTCTACAACCCCCGCACCCAGCCGGCGACAATCCGCTTGAAAGAGGACCGCATCTTTCACTGGATGAAGAACGGCGCGCTGCCAACCGAATCGGTGGCGCAGGTTTTCAAAACCGCCGGCACACTGGACCGCTGGGAACGCTTCAAGAAAGGCGAAGCAATCGAGACGCTCCTGAAAGAAGCGGAAGAAGCCGAAGCCAAACGCGGAGCAACTGCCAGGACAAGCAAGTAGTTTTCCTTACCCCTAACCCCTCTCCCCACAAGGGAGAGGGGAGTAAGTTGGAATTATGAAAGAATTGATCGAATATATTGCCAAATCGCTCGTGGATCATCCCGAAGAAGTACAGGTGCGTGAGATGGGAAACGGCTCCCGCATCCGCATCGAATTGAGCGTTGCCAAGGATGACATGGGGCGCGTCATTGGCAAGGGCGGCAAGGTTGCCAACTCCATCCGCACACTGCTGAGAGTGGCGGCGGAGCGGGAAGGCAAGCAAGTCACCCTCGATGTGGTAGAGCCAGAATAATGGCTGAACCGAAGAAACCAGGCTCGCCAGTTGGCGAGCCTCTTTATTTGAGTGTCGGCTTTTTGCGGCGTCCGCACGGTGTGCGCGGCGAAATCATCATGGATTTACACACCGACTTCCCGGAACGCATGAAAAAGGGCAGGAGGATGTTTGTAGGCGAAGACCACAAACCGGTCACCCTGACCAGCGTACGTCCCTATAAAACCGGAATGCTTGTAAAATTCGAAAACATTGACACCCCCGAAGAAGCGGGTCTATTTCGCAATCAATGGCTGTACGTTCTGGCAAAGGATGTCCCTCTGCCCGAGGGACAGCACTACAAGCACGAACTCATCGGCTTGCGCGTGGTGACCGACGATGGAAAGCCGCTGGGCGAACTGGTGGAAATTCTGGAGACTGGCGCCAACGATGTGTACGTTGTGGCGGGTGACGCCGGCAAAGAAATTCTTCTGCCCGCCATCCCCTCGGTCATTCTGGACCTGGATTTTGAGCGCGGTTTTCTGAGAGTTCATCTGCTCGACGGCTTGGTGGATTCCAACGGATAGTCTTCACAAGCAAAAGTTCGATAGCCGCGGACGAAAATATCGGATTCAACGCCGCTTATGGACGAGAAAAAATACTGGGTCGGCTTCAACCTTATCAAAGGCGTCGGCGCGGTACGCCTGCAGGGACTGGTGGCGTACTTCGGCGATTTGGAGTCTGCCTGGGCGGCGTCGCCGGCCGAATTGGCGGCGGCAGGCTTGGGGTCCAAATTGATCGAGCGAGTCGTCCAGGCACGGACGAACGTGGATTTGGATAAGGTCTGGGAGCGCATCGAGAAGCAGGGCATCAAAATCCTGACCTGGCAGGACGAGGCGTATCCCCAGCGCTTGAAGGAAATTGACCAGCCTCCGCCGGTGTTGTATCTGCGCGGCGAGTATCTGCCCGACGATTTGTTTGCAGTAGCGATTGTCGGCACGCGCCGCGTGACGCCGTACGGAAGGCAAATCACGGAAGAACTTTCGGCGTTTCTTGCCTCGCGCGGAATTACGGTTGTCAGCGGGCTGGCGCGCGGCGTGGATGCGCTTGCGCATCAGATGGCGCTCAAGGCAGGCGGGCGGACGCTTGCCGTGCTGGGCTCCGGCGTGGATAAAATCTACCCGCCCGAGCATCGCGCGCTGGCGGAGCAAATCATGGAACACGGCGCGCTGTTGAGCGATTATGCTCCCGGTACGCCGCCGGATGCTTCGAATTTTCCGCCGCGCAACCGCATCATTTCGGGTTTGTCGCTGGCGGTTGTGGTGGTGGAGGCTGGAGAGACCAGCGGCGCCCTGATTACGGCGGAGTTCGCCGCAGAACAGGGGCGCGAAGTCTTTGCCGTGCCGGGTAGCATCCTTGCGCCGCAAAGCAAAGGCACAAACAAACTCATTCAAAACGGCGCGCTTCCGTTGTTGAGCGTCAATGACTTGATGCAGGCGCTGGATTTGACGCGTGTGGGTGAGCAAAAAGCCGCCCGCAAGATCATGCCGGGCGATCCAACCGAAGCCCAATTGCTAAACGTCATCGGCAGTGAGCCGCTGCACGTGGATGAGATTCGCAATCAATCGGGATTGCCCATCGAGAAGGTCTCTGCAACGCTGGCGTTGATGGAACTGAAAGGCATGGTGCGCCAGGTTGGCGGTATGCATTACGTGGCTGTGCGCGAAGAACGCGCCGATTACAACGTGAATACTTTGAATGGTGAATGAGATGAACGAACATACCTATGCAGTCATCATGGCAGGAGGCGGCGGGACGCGACTGTGGCCCGTTTCTAGAAAGGAATCGCCCAAGCAGCTGCTTCCTCTGCTTGGCAAGGAGACGTTGTTTCAAAGCACGGTTGCGCGTCTGGAACGTTTGTTTCCATCCGAGCGCATTTTGGTTGTGACCGTCGAAGAGCAGGCGCGGGTCATGCAGGTGCAGGTACCCTCCATCCCGAAAGAGAACTATCTGATTGAACCTGCGCCGCGCGGCACGGCATCTGTGGTAGCATTGGCGGCTGCGGTGCTCCGGAAGCGCGACCCGCAGGCGGTGATGACGATACAAACCGCCGACCATCACATCCGCAACCTGGATTTGTTCCAATACCTGCTCCGCACCGCCTTCGAGGTGGCGGAAAAGAACTATCTGGTCACGCTGGGGATTACGCCCACGTTTCCCTCCACAGGATACGGGTATATCCAGCAGGGCGAGCCGCTGGATGGCGATTACAAGTATCCCGTCTATAAAGTGAAGCGCTTCAAGGAGAAACCCGATCAGGCGACCGCTCAGGATCTTCTGCGCCGCGGCGATCACTCCTGGAACAGCGGCATGTTCGTCTGGCGGGCGGATGTCATCCTGGCTGAGATCGAACGTCAGATGCCCGATTTGTTTCAGGTGGTGGAGGCGATTGCCTCCGCGTGGGATACGCCGCAAAGAGACGCCGTCATCCAAAAACTTTGGTATGATTTGCGCTCTCAAACCATAGACTACGGCGTAATGGAAAAGGCGGAACGCGTGGCGGTCCTGCCTGCCGGCGGTTTGGGCTGGAGCGATGTCGGTTCGTGGGATTCGCTGTTCGAAGTGTTACTGCCGGATATGAACGGAAATGTTTCGGTCAATTCCCAGCATTTGCCGCTGGATACGCACAACGCTCTGGTTTACAGCGTGGACGACCAGCGCCTGATTGTCACCATTGGCTTGGATGATGTGGTGGTGGTGGATGCGGGCGACGTGCTGCTGGTCTGCAAGACCGACCAGTCGCAAAAGGTCAAGAACATTGTGGAGCATTTGAAAAAACATCATCAGGAAAAATATTTATAACGTCCCTCGCCTTTCCTCTGGAGGAGGATGCGTGAGGCAGGAGTGTACATGGAAGCATATTGCATGAAATGCAAAACCAAGCGTGAGATGAAAGACCCTGCGGCGGGTTTCAACGCCAAGGGGTCTCCTGTCACGATTGGTGTTTGCCCCGTTTGCGGCACAAAACTTTACAAGATGGGACGTACCGATGCGCATGCCGGCCTGACGCCGCCGCCGAAACCCGAAAAACAAGTCAAGGAGGAGAAGCGCAGCGGTAAACTGGTCATTGTCGAATCGCCTGCCAAGGCGAAGACGGTCAGCCGCTATCTCGGCAAGGGATACACCGTCCGCGCTTCGGTGGGTCACGTGCGCGATTTGTTGAAGTCGCAGTTGTCGGTGGACATCGAAAATAACTTTACGCCGAAATACCGCGTGCCCAACGAAAAAAAGGAAGTCGTTCGGGAAATCAAGAAACTTGCCCAAAAGGCGGAGGAAATCTATCTCGCCACCGACCCCGACCGCGAGGGCGAATCCATCTCGTGGCATTTGTTGGAAGCGGCGGAGATTGACCCGCAGCGCGCCAAGCGCGTCGTCTTTCACGAGATTACAGAACCCGCCATCAAAGAAGCCTTCACCCATCCGCGCCAAATCAACATGGATTTGGTGGACGCCCAGCAGGCGCGCCGTATTCTGGACCGTCTGGTGGGGTACAGCATCAGTCCGATTCTGTGGGAGAAGGTGCGCAGCCGTCTCTCGGCAGGCAGAGTTCAATCGGTGGCGCTCAGGCTCATTGTCGAGAGAGAACGCGAGATTGAGGCGTTCGTCCCGACGGAGTATTGGTCCATTCACGGTGAGTTCAAGCCCGAAGGGCTGAAGTCCACCTTCACGGCGAAACTGGCAAAGATTGACGAGCAGGACCCGCAACTTCCCAACGAAGAGACGGTCAAACCCATCCTCGTGGATATGGAAGGGGCGGCTTATACCATCACCAAGATCAAACGCGGCGAACGCCGGCGCAAACCCGCCGCGCCATTCACCACTTCGACCCTCCAGCAAGAGGCTTCGCGCAAATTGGGTTTCACCGCCAAGCGGACGATGGCGCTGGCGCAGGCGCTCTATGAAGGTCAGGATGTGGGCAACGGCGGCGAGACCGGTTTGATTACTTACATGCGAACCGACTCGACGAATGTCTCCACGCTTGCCCAACAGGAGGCGCGTCAGTATGTGAGCGGAAAATACGGCGCGGACTTTCTGCCGCCCGAACCGCCGCAATACACCAAGCGTTCTGCCAACGCCCAGGAGGCGCACGAGGCGATTCGTCCCACATCTGTCATGCGCACGCCGGAGCAAGTGCAAAAGTATCTCGAGCCGGCAATGTTCAAGTTGTACCGTTTGATTTGGCAGAGATTCGTGGCGTCACAAATGGAAGCGGCGGTGTACGACACCCTGCAGGTGGAAGTGACGGGCAAGTCGAGCGCTCACGAGTATCTTCTGCGCGCCTCCGGCTCGGCGGTGAAATTTGCAGGGTTTCTGGTGGTGTATGAGGAAGCAAAAAGCGAAGATGCGCGGACAGAGGAGGAAGAAGAAAATGTCAAAATCCCCGCCGGCATCGAGGAAGGACAGCGGCAGGAACTTGTCCGCCTGATCCCTGAACAGCATTTCACCCAGCCGCCTCCGCGTTACACCGAAGCCTCGCTGGTGCAGGCGCTGGAAGAGGAAGGCATCGGGCGTCCCTCCACTTATGCGCCGACCATTTCCACCATTCAACAGCGCGGCTATGTCGTCCGTGAGGATAAACGCCTCGTGCCGACAGAAATCGGAATGCAGGTCAACGACCTGATGGTCAAGTATTTTTCGGACATTGTGGATTACAAATTCACCGCCCGCATGGAAGAAGACCTGGATATGATCGCCAACGGTCAGGCGGAATGGACGGAAGTCATCCATGAGTTCTATCATCCCTTTGCCGAAGATTTGAAGCGGGCGCAGGCAGAGATGCCCGTCACCAAGAGCGGACCCGAGAAGATCGGGCGCACTTGCCCCGAAGACGGCGGCGAACTGGTCATCCGCTATGGGCGCTTTGGAAAGTTCATTTCCTGCTCCAATTTCCCATCCTGCCGTTACACCGAACCCTGGCTGGAAAAAATCGGCGTGCAATGCCCGAAAGACGGCGGCGACGTGGTCGAAAAGAAAACCCGCAAAGGACGCACGTTCTACGGCTGCGCCAATTACCCGAACTGTGATTTCACCTCCTGGAAGCGTCCGATTCAGACGCCCTGCCCGAAATGCGGCGGACTGTTGGTAATTGCCAGCAAGCGCGAGGCGCAATGCACTCAATGTCAGGAGACCTTCCTGCTCGAGGCGATCCTTCCCGAACCTGTTGAATAGGCTCAATCTGGTACCTTCGATGGTTGTTTTCGATGCGGGATGGTATATAATCTAGGTAACAATCCACCCAAAAGGAAAATACCATGGAAGCCGTACTCGCGATTGTAAAAAATCTCCTCAAAAACCCAAGAGTCGCCCTGATTACAGGGGTGGTCTTGGGTTTGTTGTTAGGTTTGATCATCGGATGGGGATTGTGGCCCGTCCAATGGACGGACGGCACTCCGGAAGTCCTGCGGGCAGATCTGCAGGAGGACTACCTCCGCATGGCGGCGGAAGCCTACGCCCGCAACAACGACCCGAACGATGCGCTCCGCCGCTGGGACGACCTGGGGAAAGCCGCCGCGAGTACGTACGTGCGCCTGCAAGCCAACCCCGGCAAGATTGACCCGGCGGTTTTGCAAAACTACGGCGGATTGATTCAAACTGCGCGAGGTCCCATCGTACCTCAGCCGCAAACCAGCGGGGGCGCCTCTTCCGGTACATTCGTCCTTGTGCTTTCTGCGGCTGTCATTCTTATTTTGCTGGGCGCAGGCGGCTTCTACTTGTACCGCCTCCTCCGCAAGGGTCCTGCCGTGACGACCGCCGTGATGCAAGCCGCGCAAGCCAGCCGCAGCGCCGAACGGACAAACTTCGAGGAACTCGGGCTTGCGCCTCCCATCACGCAAACCATGACCACCTACGTCCTCGGCGACGACCTGTACGACGAATCCTTCAGCATTGATACCGCCGGCGGCGAGTTCCTCGGCGAATACGGCGTGGGCATTTCCGAGACCATTGGCGTGGGCGAGCCGAAGAAAGTAGCGGCGCTGGAAGTCTGGCTGTTCGACAAAAACGACATCAAGACCGCCACCAAAGTCCTCATGTCTGAGCATGCCTACAACGACCCGAACATCCGTATGCGGCTCGAACCCAAGGGCGACCTGCACGTCGTCAAAAAGGGCGAGCAAATCCTTCTGGAGACGGCAACCCTGCAGCTGCTCGCCACTGTGGTGGATTTGGAATACGGAATGGGCGCCCTGCCTCCAAACAGTTTCTTCGAACGCATCACGTTGGAACTGGCGGTCTGGCCCCGCGCCGGAGCCTAGTCCACCCTCGAACCGAATCAAAAGAGACCGGCACCACGCCGGTCTCTTTGTTGATCCTGCTTGTCAACGCAAGGTAGGGCAGATGTTAGAGAACGCCCGCCTGCACCGCTGTTACTCGATTTTCAAAATCTTGAGTTTGACCTTGCCGCCCGGCGTCGCTGCCTCCACCACATCGCCGACTTTGTGATTGAGCAGGGCTTTTCCAAACGGCGATTCGTTGGAAATCTTTCCTTTGCGCGGGTCGGCTTCCGATGCGCCCACCAGATAAAACGTTTCGGGGTCGAGGTTTTCTTCCTGAACGGTAACTTTTGATCCCAAGGCAACAACGTCGCTTTGGGTGTTTTCGATGATGGTCGCCATGCGCAGGATGGCTTCGATTTCCTGGATGCGCCCTTCGAGAAATGCCTGATCTTCCTTGGCTTTGTGGTAGTCGGCGTTTTCCGAGAGGTCGCCCATTTGAATGGCGGAGCGGAGGCGTTTGGCGAGTTCCTCACGGCGGGGACCCGTCAGTTCGGCGAGTTCCGCCCGCAGTTTGGCTTCGCCTTCCGGCGTCAGGTAATGGGTGGTTTGGGTCATTTGTTCGTTCTCCGGTCTTAAGGTTTTTCCAATGGATTAAATAGTTTTTGATGTTCTTCAATGGCATAACGGTCGGTCATGCCGGCGATGTAATCGCAAATGGTTCGTTCCAGTCCGCGTGTGGGAATGTGCGCCTGAACGGTGTCGGGGAGCATGGACGGTTCGGAGCGGTAGGCAGTGAACAGGTCGGTGATGATGCGCTCTGCCTTTACCTGCATCCGCACCACGCGATAGTGGCGGTAAAGGTTCTTGTACAGGAAATCCTTCAGTTCACGATTCCGCCGCTGCATCTCTTCGCTGTAACCGATGACGTTATATTTGAGTTTTTGAATGTCGAGCGGCGATTTGACTTTGCTGTCCTTAAGCCGCTTGTCGGTTGCTTCGACCATATCGGTCACCATGAGACCTACCAGTTGGCGAATCATGCGGTGACGTTCCATTTCACTGAGGTCGGGTCCGCGCCAGTGGTAAGCCTCGCGCAGAATTTCCCACAAGGCAATGCCTTCGAGCATGTGTGGGGTGATCATGTTCGAGCGCAGACCGTCATCGAGGTCGTGAGTGGTGTAGGCGAGTTCGTCTGCCACGTTGGCGATTTGGGTTTCGAGATTGCCGCGCAGGTCGGGGTTGTAGTCTCTGGCGTCGGAAACGTCATACTCGGATTCATGCTTGACAATGCCTTCCCGCACTTCCCAGGTGAGGTTCAAGCCGGGGAATTCGGGGTAGCGCTGTTCCAGTTCGGTGACGATGCGCAGGGATTGCTTGTTGTGGTCGAACCCGCCAAAGTCCTTCATGAGGCGGGCAAGGGCGACTTCGCCGGAATGTCCGAAGGGCGAGTGACCGAGGTCATGGGCGAGGCAGATGCTCTCGACGAGGTCTTCGTTGGCACCCAAGGCGCGGGCAAGGGTGCGTCCAATTTGGGCAACTTCCAGCGTGTGGGTGAGGCGGGTGCGGAAGTAATCGCCTTCGTAGTTGATGAAGACCTGCGTCTTGTATTCCAGCCTGCGAAAGGCGGTGGTGTGCAGGATGCGGTCGCGGTCGCGCTGAAACGCGGTACGGTATTCCGGTTCGTTGTCGAGGTAAGCGCGTCCCTTCGAGTCGCGGCTGCGCATGCCGTAGGGAGCAAGGCTTTTATCTTCGATCTCTTCGAGTTGCTGACGAGTGTAGTACATGAGACCTTTCCGAAGCGGGTGCTGTGCAAATGATGCAGGCGAATGTGAGCAACACAACAATCTCCAGAAGGGGATTGTTCTAACGAAAGAACGTTTTTTGAGGCAGCGTTGGCTGGTGGTTTGTGCGGTTATCCCGGCGGGGAATAAAAAAAGCCTGTTGAAGTATTGTAGCCGTGTTCTGTCAGGCGTCAAGACTGCCTTTTAGGACCGCCGCAAAGCCTTGTCGGTGGATTTGTATCCCCGCCTCGTCGCCGGAAAAATGGGAGTGCCCAATGTCGTGGGCTTAGCCACAGAGAGCGCAGAGATTTTGAGATTTTTCTCAGAGATCTCTGTGAGCTCTGTGGCAGAAAAATTTTTAGCCCATTCTTTTAGACACTTCCGAAAAGTATTTCTCTTGCCTGCTCCTGCATCGCATGATAAAATACTGCCCGCTGGTAACCCAGTGGGGGCTCGTCTAATGGCAGGACGACTGACTCTGGATCAGTTAGTAGTGGTTCGAATCCATTGCCCCCAGCACGGAAATGCCCTGGTATCTACCGTCAGGGCATTTTGATTTTAGAGAGTGGTATAACCCATGTCGTCGCAACTGGAAAAACTCAATCAGGAAATTATCGCCTGCCGCAAGTGTCCGCGCCTGACCGCGTGGCGGGAGGAGGTGGCGCGGACAAAGCGCAAGGCATATCAGGGACAGGAATATTGGGGCAAGCCCGTTCCGGGATTTGGCGACCCCAATGCGCGCGTGCTGGTGGTCGGACTCGCTCCCGGCGCGCACGGCTCGAACCGCACGGGGCGTCAGTTTACGGGGGACGCGTCGGGGAATTTTTTGTTTTCGGCGCTGCACCGCGCCGGGTTTGCGAATCAAGCGTCGGCGGAGTCGCGAAGCGATGGTCTGCTTCTCAAGGACATGTACATCACGGCATCTGCCCGCTGTGCGCCGCCTGCCAATAAGCCGAGTCCTGAAGAGTTGGATAACTGTCAGCCGTATCTGGAGCGGGAATTGGCGATTCTCCGCCCAAAGGTCATCGTTTGCCTGGGGCGGATCGCTTTTGAGAGAATCCTGCGGATATATTCTGCCCGCAGCCCTGCCCGGAAGTTTGCTCACGGCGCGGCATACCGGCTGAAGGATGGAACATGGATTTTGTGTTCGTACCATCCCAGCCAGCAAAACACGCTCACCGGTAAACTGACCGTGACCATGTTCGACGACATTTGGCAGAAGGCGAAAGACCTGTTGGAATGATGTTCATCGCGCGTATTCTTCGATGTTTTGGAGGCTTGACAGGGATGAAACCCAAACTCATCGCTCCCGGCACATTGGCGCCGGATTTCGAACTGACGGATGTGCAAGGCAACCTTGTGCGCCTGTCCGATTTTCGTGGGAAGAAGCCGGTGGTGCTTGCCTTCCTGCGCGGCTTCATGTGACCGCACTGCCGCGCGCAGTTGGCGCGCCTGCGGGATGATTATCAACGCTTTGTTGGGCGCAATGCCGAAATTCTGGCGGTGGGACCCAATTCGCCTGCCGCCTTCGAGCAGTATTGGGCAAATGAACGGATTCCCTTCATCGGTCTGCCCGACCCGGAGCGCCGCGTGGCGCGGTTGTACCGGCAGGAAGTGAACCTCTTCAAACTGGGACGCATGCCCTTGAATTGCGTGGTGGACAAGAACGGCTATGTTCGTTTTGCCCATTACGGCGCATCCATGAGCGACATTCCTCCCAACGATGAACTCTTCCGTGTAATAGATGAACTAAACAGGGCGTCCTCATAGCATGACGCTTGGACAAATTGCCTTTCTTGGCTCCGGTGAGACCTCGCTGGCAGGCGGGCGAATCTTCGAGTCGCTGGCGCGAACCATCCGTGAGCCGCTCCGCATTGCTTTGCTCGAGACTCCGGCTGGCTTCGAACTGAACTCGGCGCAGGTGGTCGGGCGGGTCGGCGATTTTATGAAGACCCGCCTGCAAAATTACAAGCCGCTTGTGGATGTCATCCCCGCCCGCAAAAAAGGCACCGCTTTCAGCCCCGACGATGCCGAAATTCTCAAACCACTCCTCTACGCCAACATGATTTTCATGGGACCGGGCAGTCCCACCTACGCCATACGTCAGTTGAAGGATACGCTCGCCTGGGACCTGATCCGCGCCCGGCACCGCCTCGGCGCTGCGCTGATTTTTGCCTCTGCCGCCACGATTTCGGTCGGCGCTCATGCTTTGCCCGTCTATGAAATCTATAAAGTGGGCGAAGACGTTCGCGTCGTGGATGGGTTGAACTTCTTTGCCGATTTTGGCTTGCACCTCTCTTTCGTTCCGCATTGGAACAACGCCGAAGGCGGAGCAGACCTCGATACCAGCCGCTGTTTTGTCGGCATGGAACGGTTCGCGCAGTGGTGCGATTTGCTCCCGCTCGAACATACCATCCTGGGGTTGGATGAGCATACGGGTCTCATCATGGATTTGGAAGAGGGCAAGTGTGAAGTCAGCGGCGTGAGCACGGTTTCCATTATCCGTGCCTGTGACCCGAAAATCTACCCTGCCGGTTCGATCTTTGGACTGAATGAACTCGGTGCGTTCAAAATTCCCGACCCGCTGGAGAGCGGCATCTCCGCCTCAGCCTGGGCGATGGCGCTTCATGCGCCGCCGCTGACGGATGACCAGCCTCCCGAAGCCGTCACCCGCCTGGCAGAAGAACGCCTCGCCGCCCGCGCCGCCAAAAACTGGACAGAATCCGACCGCCTGCGCGAGGAAATCGCCGCCCTGGGCTGGACGGTGCAGGATGGGAAGGACGGGTACAGGCTTGTGAAGAATGTGTGATTGCTTAACTCGCCTTACGCGAAACGTCCCGAAGGTTCTCGCAAATTGTGCCTATTTTCCAGCCAAACCTTCGGGACGGTGCGTAACATCAGTGCCTAACTCGGCTTACACGGTGGCGCGAGATTCTTGTCCTGAGCTGGCAGGTTGAGCCTGTTGAAACCCTGCCGAAGGGTATCTCGCGTTTTGGGGCGACACGAACGCCGCACTACGAAGAAACTGCGTAAAGTGAGCGATCAACACGTAAACAAGGTGTGCAGGGTACACAAGAAAAAATACAAGACGCCCTATCTACCTAGCACCTGTATACCTGTATACCTGTGTACCTTCCTGTGTACCTTCCCAAAGTGAGATACAATAGGCGCGCATAAAACACAAGGAGATTCTCATGCGCGCTGTGGATATCATCATCAAAAAGCGTGATCGAGGCGAACTCACTCGAGAAGAAATTGAGTTCTTTGTCAAAGGATTTGCATCGGGGGAGATTCCCGACTATCAGGCTTCCGCCTTTGCCATGGCGGTGGTGTTGAACGGCATGACCCCGCGCGAGACCACCGACCTGACCCTGGCATTGGCGCATTCCGGTCAAATGCTCGATTTGAGCGACGTGGTGGACTTTGCGGTGGACAAACACTCCTCCGGCGGCGTTGGCGACAAAACCTCCATCGTCGTCCTGCCGGTTGTGGTGGCGTGCGGCTTGCCGGTCGGGAAAATGTCCGGGCGGGGTTTGGGCTTCAGCGGCGGCACGCTCGATAAAATGGAATCCAT
>DYID01000019.1 GCA_020723805.1 Anaerolinea sp.
ACCAGTTGCTCTGCGATGCGGCGCGGGAATCCCATGTGAACGCCGGCGTCAATCAGCGCTTCGGTGAAAAGGAACACGTAGGCGGGTCCGGTTCCCGAAAGCGCCGTCGCCATGTCGAGATAACCTTCATCCTCCACAAAGACCTCTTCCCCCAGCGCCCCAAGGATGCCGCGCGTCATCTCCCGCTGTTCCTCGGTCACCTCTTTGGAACACGTCCAGACCGTGATGCCCTGCCCAATCTGCCCGGGCGTATTCGGCATGGAACGCACCACCGCCTTATGCTTCAGCCCGCTTCCAATCTTTTTCATGCTTGCGCCCGCCACAATGGACAGAACCAGCGCATCGGTGCGAATACCCTTCAGTCCCTTCATCACCTCGCTCAGCCTCTGTGGCTTCACCGACAAAACCACCACATCCGCGCCTGCGGCGGCGGCTGAATTATCGGTCGTATGCCGGACGCCGTACTTCTTCTGAAGTTCCAGTCCCCGCTCCTCGCGCGGACCCGCCGCCGTAATATTCTGCGGCTGTGCCAGTTTCTTGTGCAGCAGCCCGGCGATCATGGCTTCTGCCATCACGCCGGAACCGATGAAAGCAATTTTCTTTTTGAGCATGAACGCCTCCGTGAATGTGTTGAATTATACAGGCGCATCCCAAAATCTTTGGTAACATTCCTTCCATGCGCATCAAATTCACCTCCCTTTCCCTGCTTCTCCTTTTCCTCCTCGCCTGTCAGACCTCCGTTCTCGCCACGCCGACGGCTGTTCCTCCCACCTCCACATTGACGGAGACCGCCGTCTCGACTCCCACCTCATCGCCGACGGAGACTCCCACCCCTGCACCAACCCTCACCCCGACGCCTGCGCCTCACGCTTCCCGTGTCCTGATCCTCTCCATTGACGGACTCCGCCCCGACGCCATTTTCGCCGCGCCCATGCCCAACTTGCTCAACCTGATGCAAACCGGCGCCTACACCCTCTCCGCACAGACGGTCTTCCCCAGCGTCACATTGATTTCCCACGCCTCCATGCTGACCGGCGCCTGTCCATCCAAACACGGCGTATATTGGAACGACTACCAGCCCCTGCTCGGCTACGCAAAAGGGACCGACCTCTTCGACCTCGCCCACGCCGCCGGCTTGCAAACCGTGATGTACGTGGGCAAGGAAAAACTCCGCCAGCTCACCGAACCCGCAAGCGTGGACATCTTCGCCTACATCAACGACCGCGACCTCGTCATTGCCAACGAACTCATCGCAAACTTCCCGCAGGATTTCGGCGTGCTCTTCGTCCACTTTCCCCTTGTGGACGGCATGGGACACGAACACGGCTGGATGTCGTGGGAGCAGTTGAGTGTGGCATCCCGCGCCGATGAGGCGCTGGGAAATCTCCTCGCCGAACTCGATGCGCGCGGCTTGCGCGATGAAACGCTCATCATCGTCACCGCTGACCATGGCGGTCACGATACCACGCACGGCTCACGCCTGCCCGAAGACATGACCATCCCCTGGGTCGTTTCAGGACCGGGCGTACAGCCCAAAGCGCTGACCACCCAAGTCCACACCATGGATACCGCCGCCACCGCCGCTTTCATGCTCGGTCTCCCCATTCCGCCCGAATGGGATGGCGTTCCGGTCTACGAAGCCTTCGGTTTGCCGGTCGAGCGCCAGTCCGTACCGTGTGAGTGAGCCTGGGGTTCTTATACCCGAAGCTTCTTTCATGTTCGTGACAATAAATTGCGCTTGTGCGGCATTGTACGCCTCGTTGAACAGGAGCGGCTGCGGTGAAAAAAGAAACGACCTTGATTTTCTTGGTGACGCTGGCGCTGATTTCCACGTGGTACGTCAGCCGCACCGTGATTCTTCCTCACGTTGAAACACGGCTCGAACATGTGGAGAAGATATTTTCGAATCAGCAAACGCCTCCCTACCAATACCGAATACTCAAACCCTTGTTGGGAAGATTTTTGGAAACAATCATTTCACCTTTGATTGGAGACCGCATCTGGCAGCATGTCCTTTCCTATGGACTGCTTTCTCTCATAACCTTCCTGGGCATCTTCTTTTCCTTTCACGCCTACCTGAAGATGAATTTTTCCGGCGTCACTCCGCTGATGGGCGTGCTGGCACTGCAAGCGGTCATACCCTTAACCGTGAGTGGGTACTACATGGAGGGAGATTTCATCAATCTGTTGTTGTATATCCTGGGATTATTGCTCATTCGGCAGGAAAAAGATGGCTGGCTGCCTGTGCTTATGGGCATCGGCACTCTTAATCGAGAACAGATTGTGTTCCTGCTGGTATGGTACCTTCTCTATCACTTGGGGCGGCGAACGCTCACAAAGCGGCGTCTCTGGCTGACATTTGCAACGTTTCTGGTTTGGCTGATGGTCTTTGCCGGCGTTCGCTGGTATTTTGGCTTAAGACCAAGCCCCTATTCGCCGGCATTGCATCTGGCTGCCAATACAAACTTGAATATCCTATTCACTTCCATACTCCCCTTGTGGATTTCGAATGTGGCAGGATTCGTCATCCTCTCCGTGTTTGCTTATCGAAGGAGCGATGCCTTTCACCGCCTGGCTTTCCCGAGTTTACTGATTTATACCGCCCTCTTCTTCGTCAATGGCAACCTTTGGGAACTGGCGAAATTTCTGCCCGCCTACCTGATTCTGATACCCATGAGTCTTCAAGTTTTGACCGGCGATGAGACCAGTATGCCACCACCCGTTCAATAAGCGCCCTAAATGTCGTCTCTCCATTCCGTGTTTTGCTTTTGCAGTAGAATGTATCTGCACAATATCTCGATGACAGGAACGCAGCAATGAAACGAATAGGAATACTCACCAGCGGCGGCGACGCGCAGGGGATGAACGCCGCCGTCCGCTCGGTGGTGCGAACCGCCCTGGATAAAGGGCTCGAAGTCTACGCCATCTACGAAGGCTTCCAAGGTATGGTGGACGATGGCGACTACATCCGCAAGATGGACTGGGATTCGGTGGGGGGCATCCTGCAATTGGGCGGCACCATGATCGGGTCGGCGCGATGCGAACGCTTCTACACCCGCGACGGACGCCGCCTGGCGGCAAAAAACCTCGTCAAGGCAGGCATCAACGGCTTGATCATCATCGGCGGCGACGGCTCACTGACCGGCGCCAACATCTTCTGGCAGGAATGGTCTGAACTCCTCGCTGAATTGATTGCCGCCGGCGAAATCACCCCCGAAGAAGCCGCCGCCTGCCCCACCCTGTCCATTGTCGGGTTGGTCGGTTCCATAGATAACGACTTCAGCGGCACCGACATGACCATCGGCACCGACACCGCCCTGCATCGCATCACCGAAGCGGTGGACGCCATCACCAGCACAGCCGCCAGCCACCAGCGCACCTTCGTTGTCAAAGTGATGGGACGCAACTGCGGCTACCTCGCCCTGATGGGCGCATTGGCAACCGGCGCAGACTGGGTGCTCATCCCCGAATCCCCGCCGGACGTGGAAAACTGGCAGGACGTGCTCGCCGAACGCCTCAAAGCCGGACGAAAGGCGGGGCGCCGCGACAGCATCGTCATCCTCGCTGAAGGCGCCCGCGACAGAAACGGCAACTACATCGGCTCCAGCGACGTACAGCGCGCCCTCGAGGAACGGCTGGGCGAGGAAGTGCGCGTCACCGTGCTGGGGCATGTCCAGCGCGGCGGAAGCCCGAGCGCCTACGACCGCATTTTAGGAACAATGATGGGCAACGAAGCAGTCAACGCGCTGCTCTCTCTGCACCCGGGCGATGAGCCGGTGGTCATCGGCATCCGCAACAACCGCCTGACGCGCATGCCGCTGATGGAAAGCGTGCGCCGCACCCAAGCCGTCGCCGAAGCGGTGGATGCAAAAGATTTCGAGCGCGCCATCTCCCTGCGCAGCGGCTCTTTCAAAGACGCCTTCCTTACCTTCAAAACGATGGTGCGCGCCCTGCCTCATCCCATTGACCCGACCAAGAAACGTTTCCGCATTGCCGTCATGCACGCCGGCGCACCGGCGCCCGGCATGAACACCGCCGCCCGCGCTGCCATTCGCCTCGGGCTGGACCGCGGTCACATCATGCTGGGTGTGCGCAACGGTTTCGAGGGCTTGATTGAAGGTGAAATCGAAACAATGGACTGGATGAGCGTGAGCGGATGGGCGATACGCGGCGGCTCGATGTTAGGCACCACCCGCCGCGTCCCCAAGGGGCGCGATCTCTACAGCATCGCCCGCGTCATCGAAGACCACCACATAGATGCGCTCCTCATCATCGGCGGCTGGACCGCCTACGAAAGCGCCTTTCACCTGATGAAGGAGCGTCCCAACTTCCCCTCCTTCAACATCCCCATGATCTGCCTGCCCGCATCCATCAATAACAACTTGCCGGGCTCCGAATTCAGCATTGGCGCCGATACCGCCCTCAACAGCATCGTGGATGCAGTGGACAAGATCAAGCAGTCGGCAGTGGCAACGCGGCGGGTATTTGTGGTGGAGGTGATGGGTCACTATTGCGGGTATCTTGCCCTGCTGGGAGGCATCGCCACCGGCGCCGAGCGCGTGTACCTGCATGAGGAGGGAGTCAAACTGCGCGATCTACAGGCAGACGTGGAAAAACTGCTCAACGGATTTCACTCCGGCAAGCGGCTGGGATTGATGATCCGCAGCGAATACGCCAACCCTGTGTACACCACCGATTTCATGTGTTCGTTGTTTACCGAAGAGGGCAGGGGGGTGTTCGACGTGCGCCCCGCCATTCTGGGGCATCTCCAGCAGGGCGGCGATCCCTCCCCCTTCGACCGCATCCAGGCGACGCGGCTGGCAGGCATGTGCCTCAATTATCTGGTCGGGCAGTGCGAAAAAGGCGACCACAACAGCGCCTTCATCGGCATTCAGAACGGGCAGATTCTTTTTCACGACATGCGCGACTTCGACCGCATGGTTGACCTTGAGTTCCAGCGCCCGAAAGATCAGTGGTGGCTGGGGTTGAAACACCTCGCCGACCTGCTCTCCAAAACGGGACCGAGCGACGAGGTGGGATAAAAATTGTCCTTCGCGGCTTAACCTGCCGTCAAGCCTCCATCCACAGCCAGCGCCGCGCCGGTGATGAAACTCGCCGCGTCGCTGGCTAAAAACAAAATAGTCCGAGCCACTTCTTCGGGCTGGGCAATACGTCCCAGCGGATGTTTTTCCGCCCATAAACGCCGCGCTGTTTCCACATCGCCAAACTGTTCCCACGCCGCATGGATCATCTCCGTATCCACACTGCCCGGGCAAACGGCGTTGATGCGAATCCCCTCCCGGGCATGATCGAGCGCCATCGAGCGCGTCAGGTTCACGATGGCGGCTTTCGATGCCGCATACGCGGATGCGCCGCGAAACCCCACCAGCCCCACATACGACGACAGGTTTACGATACAGCCCTTCCGCGCGCGCAAATGCGGCAGGGCATATTTGCACATCAGGAACGTACCGCGCACATTCACGTTGAACGTGGCGTCCCATTCCTCCTCTGTGGTTTGCTCCACTGTGCGGCTGCGGTAGATGATGCCGGCGCAGTTGACCAGGATGTCCAGTCCGCCGAATGCCTGCACGGCTGCTTCGACGGCGCGCCGGCAATCCTCCGCCTGTGTGACATCAGCCGGCGTGAATTTTGCATTCGGAATAGACGCCGCTTCGGACTCACCCTTTGCCTGATCCCGCGCAACCAGCATGACCTTCGCCCCTTCCTCCGCGAAGAGACGCGCCGTTGCCAGCCCAATGCCTCGATTCCCGCCCGTAATCAACGCAACCCGGTCTTTTAATTGCATAATGCCTCCTTGAGGAGGCATTATACATGGGGCGCAATGATTGACGTTCTCCCCTGGCAGCGGTGCCAGGGAAGAACGTCAACTACGCTTTTTGGGTTTGCGTAGAATGCGTTCTCTGGCGCATTTGGGGATGCTATACGTGGCACGGGTATAAATTGCGATTTTGTTCAACGTGATATGGCGGATTGAAATCCTGCCTCAGCACATGAAAGTCGGTTCAATCTGACTTTGTTACTCCGGTCCGAAGGACTTTTAAGAACTCACCTTACGCGGTGGCGCGAGATTCATCTCGCGTTTTCAGGCGACATGAATGTCGCGCTACGAGAAAACTGCATAACATCGGTTAAGAACTGAGCAGGCGTCAAAAAACTGCAATTTGCATTCGTGCTGTGTTTAGAAAACTACGCCTTGGCGGCTTTCTTTCGCCGCAGGAAGGCTCCCAATCCCAGCAGGGCGAGGAGCGCGGCAAGGACGCCGGCGATGGTCAGGGTGTTGTTCGAGGCGGGGAGCGGCGTCTCAGCGGGCGCAGTTTCGGTGGGACTTCCGGGGGCGGGCTTGGCTTTTTCGATGACGAAAACCGCTGTAGTTCGTGCTGGAACGTTGAACGCGCCGCCGGCGTAGGATGCCTGTTTCACCGTCTCATCCACCGAGTCCTGCTGAACGGGATGCAGGACGTAGCCGCCTGCAAGCGAAGCGTCGCTGAAGGTCACCGCTTCGGGGCGGGCGTTGAAGAGGACGACGATTTCGCTGAAGTTCGGGTCGAGGTTCGAGACATCCTGCAGACGCATCACAATCAAGCCGGGCGTTTGCTGAGGTCCTGTGTTGAGGAAGGTGAGGGACTGCTTGATTTGGTCCGCCGTTTGCAAGCGGAAGAGCGGGGAACTCCTGCGGATTTGCAGGAATTCGCGGAAAACGGCTGAGGCGAAGGTGATGTCGGTTTTGGCGGGAGCCAGTTTCGGGTCGGCGAGAAGCGGTTTGTAGATGTCCCATTGACCGGTGCCTTCGATGGGCAGTCCCACGCCGAAGTTGTTCGACTCGTAGGTCCAATCCAGTTTGTTGTACCAGTCGCCGGAGTTGTAGGAGTTGGGGTCGAAGGATTTGGAGCGCAGGATGTCGTCGCCCGCGTGGAAGAAGGGCACGCCCTGGCTGAACATGACAATGCTGAGGGCGAGGTTGTTCATGCGCACGCGGTCTTGCAAGGTTGCCTGGGCGGGCGCTTTGACTTGAATCGCGTCGAAGAGGGTGTGGTTGTCGTGCGCCGAAACGTAGATGATGTTCTCCTGCGGGTCGGCGGTGTAGCCTGCGGGCGAGCCGTTGTAGGAGACGAGGCGCCCTGGCACTTTGTTGCCGTCGGCGCGGACGATTTCGTAGCCGGCGAGGTTACCCGCCAAGCCGAGACGGATCCAGTCGGTGTAGTTGTTGAGGGTGATTTGCTGGTCTTCGGCGTTACGCTTTTCGCTGGCGTTGTTGGTGAGGACGAGTCCGGTGGCGAAGCCCTGCAGGCGCACGTCGTCGAAGGGGTTGCCGCCGCGCACGGCATCGCGCAGACGGTCGTTGAACACGCCGATGCCGCTTCCTGCGATGTTGAGTTGCGTGGCGTTTTTGCCGCGCGCATTGTTGGCGACTTCGCCGAAGTTCCAGCCTTCGCCGTAGATGTAAATCGCCTTGCCGTCCACGCCGTCCTTTTCGAGGGTGAGGGAATCGAGCGCGGCGCGCACGGCGAGCATGTCTTCGAGCATGTGGTGACCCATGAGGTCGAAGCGGAAGCCGTCCACTTTGTATTGCTTCGCCCACGTCACGACGGAGTCGATCATGAGCTTACGCATCATGTCGTGTTCGGTGGCGGTGTTTTCACAGCAGGTGGATTTTTCCACGTTGCCGTCGGCGTTGAGACGGTGATAGTAGCCCGGCACCACGCGGTCGAGCACGGAGTTGGGACTCTGCCCGCTGGCGTTGGTGTGGTTATAGACCACGTCCATGACCACGCGCAGTCCGCTTTGGTTGAGCGCCTGCACCATTTCGCGGAATTCGAGGATGCGCGGCGTGCCGTTCGGGTCGGTGGCGTAACTGCCTTCGGGGGTCGTGTAATGCAATGGGTCGTAGCCCCAATTGAAACCGTCTGCGCCGGCGATGGCGCTGACCGCGATGGACTGCTTGTCGGAGTCGGGCGGATAGGATTTGAGCTGTTCTTCATCCACCGTCTGCCAGGTGGATTTGTCTTCGTTGACGCTGGCGATGTCGAAGGCGGGGAGCAGGTGGATGTGGGTGAGCCCTGCTTCTGCCAGACTTGCGAGATGTTTCATCCCATTGGAGTCTTTTACGGTGAAGGCTTTGTACGTGCCGCGCCATTCTTCGGGGACGGTGGCGTCGCTGATGCTGAAGTCGCGGATGTGCAGTTCGTAAATGACGATGTCTTCGGGGGCGGCGAGCGGCGGTTTGACGAGCGTGTCCCAGCCTTGCGGTTTGAGGGAGGCGTCGTTCAAGTCCACGATTTGACTGCGCTGGCTGTTCATCGAGAGGCTGAGGGAATAGGGGTCGGTGACGAGGTTGGTCTCGATTTTGCCGCTGGAGGGCGCGAAGACCTTGACCTCATAGAGGTAATATTTGCCCTTCCAATCTGCTTCGCCTGTGACGCTCCAAACGCCGGTGGACGCATCCCATTGCATCGGGATTTTGTTTGCGTAGGAGGCTTTTTCGGAATCATAAAGGAAAAGCGTGACCGACTGTGCGGTGGGCGCCCAAAGACGCAGGGTGGGGGCGCCGCCCTCGAAGGTCACGCCGAGGGGACCGTCGTATTTGTACAAGTCATCCAGCACGCCGGGGATTTGAACGCCGGTTGCGTCCACGTCTTTGCCGGCTTGTGTGCGCGCCGCCACAGCGACCTGCCCTTTGAGGATTTCTCCAACGCTGGAGGTATCGGTGAGTTGGAACACGGCGTAGTCGCGCAGGTGCGGGTACTTGCGCAGAATGTCCACGCCGGGCTTGTCGGAGACGAAGGTCAGCGGAATTTCGGTGCCGTTCAAGATTCCTTCCGGGCTGAGTTCGAGCGCCGCTTCGGGAGAATAGACGAGCGCGTATTTCAATCCGCTCCCGCCGCTGATGTGCCACAGGAGGGTATCTTTGCTGATCCAGATGGCGCGCTGTTTGTTCAAATTCCCGACCGGCGCGCCGGTGGTGCTGATGGTGAATTGATTTTTCACGGTGTCATATCCAAAATACACGGCGTCGCCGTCTTTGGCGACGGTGAACTGTTGAGGCTCGCCGATGACGTTGGCGGGGTCCTCATTGAGCGTGAAGGTGACGGTGTAAGTGCCGGTCTTGATTCCCCGCACGGTGACATCGTACAGCCCGTCGCCGTCTGGGTCTTGCAGCCACGCCCGCAGACAGGTGGCGTCGTTATCGTTGAAGCAACCAATTTGCTTCTGAAAATCGCCCATCGCCACAATGATTTGTTTGTTGAAGTTGTCGGCGATCCAGTGCGTCTTGTGGTCGTAATAGAACTTGACGAGTGTCGGTTGGCTGACCACCAGCGGGATGTCGGGTCCGTTTTGCGTGGCGTTTAGTCCGTAGTTTTCGCCCCAGCCGCCGTTGAGCGCCACTTTGTAGCGTGGTCCCTTTTTGTCGTCGTCGTTGGCGGGCTGGATTTCATAAGTTCCCTGCCACACATCGTCTTCGATGTCGTAGGTCAGCAGGGTGGCTTCGCAGGCGGGCTGCCATTCGCCGGGGCATCCCAATTCGTCCTGATGGGTGCCGGGGATGTTGACCATTTCCGGGTTGGATCCCTGCGCCTCGACCGCGGGAACAGCCGCAGGGGAGAAAGAGGCGAGGAAAAGTCCCAGGATGGTTAAGAAGTTGAGGATGATGTTTCGCATGGGGGAAGTCTCCGCTTGGTTTGTGTCGCAGATGAATTGTACAGTAAAATCCTCCCCATGACCGACTGGCTCCTCGTTCACGGACGAATCGCCCAGGGCTACCGCGTCGCTTCGGGACCTTCGGCAGATTACCCCTACGGCGCTCTCGACCGTCAGCGTCCGCTCTTTGCTGCGTGCGGACTCGACTTGAGCGGCTATTTCAACGGCACGCTCAACGTGGACATTCATCCGCGCACCTTCAGGATGGTAAAGCCGCAATACACCTTTTACCATGTGGAGTGGACCGACCTCCACCCGCCGGAGCATTTTTCGTTTTCCCGTTGTGTGGTACGGTATGCAGGCAGGGACTATGACGGCTGGGTCTATTACCCGCATCCCGAAACGAAAATCCGCAACTTCCAAAACCCTTCCCTGCTCGAAGTGATTGCCCTGCCCATCTCCGGGTTGACATACGGCGACGAGGTGGATGTGCTGGTCAACCCCGCCGAAATCGAAATCGCATGAGGTGCTTGTGAATCGAAAACAATGGATGATTGCCGGCATCGTTCTCGTTCTGACGGTCATCGCGTTTCTGCTTTTCCCGAAGGCAGAGTCCAACGTCCCGCCGGCGGCCTCCACCACGCCGCCCGCCGAACTGGTCTATTGCTCGAATGAAGGGAGCAAACCCTGCGTTGTTTCCTTTAGTTTAGACGCCTGGGACAACATGTTCGTCAACCTTCTGCTCCCCGACCTGACCTTCCCCGCCTTTTCCCTCGTCATCTCGCGCGGAGGTGAGGAAGCCTTTTATGAATGCCAGCGCGTCAGTTATGCGCTCAACGCCGCCTACTGCGCCGGTCCCAAACAGCCGCCGGGCGAACCCCTCACCCTGCGTCTCATCGCCAACAAAGACCAGAGGCTCCTCGCAGAAGGAAGCCTTTCCATCATCGGGCTGGCGTTTCCCACGCTGGGCGTTGCCGCCGTCACACCGCAGGAAACGCCCACTGTTTCTGCGATGGAAACCGTCGCCGCATCCCCCACGCCCTTTTCGGCGTTTGCAACCGAGACACCTCCGCCGTTTATCCTGCCCACCCGCACCAAGCCCGTGCCAACGTTCTACCCCGGTCCCTCCTACCCATGAATCCCTGGCTGGACGGCTCGACCGTTCTCGCAAACGAATGGCGGCTTACAGTTCCCATTCTGCTCTGTGCGTTTGCTTCTCAAGCCCTGATTGGTCTTTTCCTCCAAACCATCTTCGGCGACCGCCTCACCACATCTGAACGCTTTGCCCTCGCCTTGGGAGGCTGGACCATTCCGCTCCTGCTCCTTTCCCTCCTGTGGTACTTTAGCGGATGGGATGGACTCTTCGGGGTTCTTCCCGCCGTCCTGCTTCTTCTCATCCTCTTCCGCCTCCGCACGGACCTCAAACCTGCTCTGCACATCCCCAGCCTGTTCCTCATCCTGTTCTTTTTCCTCTCCCTGCTCCTGCGCCTGGCATACGCCTCCCAAACCGACCTGCCCCTCTATTTCGACTCGGCGCAGCATTACCTCATCATCAAGACCCTCCTTCTGAAAAGCCAAACCCTGTTGTGGGGCTGGTTGAGCGCCAGTTACTACCACTTCGGGTTTCATTTTCTTGCCGCCTTCTTTGCCGAAGCGGCGGACGCCGAGATTGCCCGCGTCATGCTCATCTTCGGTCAGGTCATTTTGTTGTTGATTCCGTTTCCTGTTTTTTTCATCGTCCGCCATGAGACAAACTCCGACGCGGCAGGCGGCTTTGCCCTGCTCCTTGCCGCCTTTGGCTGGTTCATGCCCGCCCACGCCGTGAACTGGGGGAAATATCCCGCCCTGATGAGTGTGGGCATGCTTGCCTGGCTGTGGGGGATGGCGCTGGTCATCTTTCGGCGGCAAAACGAATTTTCCTCTACAAAGCGCAGGGCTTTGTATGTCCTGTGGGCAGGATGCGCCGCACTTACCGTTCTGACCCACAGCCGCTCGCTGATCCTGCTGGGCATCGTTCTCCTTGCCTCGGCAATCGCGGCATGGCTGGATAGGCGCTCCCGCAAGTGGATGCACGCCGCCCTGTTCGCGGCGGCGGTTGCGGTTGCTTTGCTCGGCTGGCTGGCATCCCGTCAAAGTTTGCTTGCGATGACGTTCGAATCGTATCTTGACCAGGACCTCCCGCCGACCCTCCTTGTTTTTCTGCTCTGCATTCCGGCAGGGATGGTTTACCCCCGCCTTACGCTCGTCTCTGTGCTGACAACTGCCGGGCTGTTGGCGTCTCTGTTCCTCCCCGTGACCTTCGTGCCCGGCTACGAGTATTCGACCCTGCTCGACCGTCCGTTTGTGGAGATGATTCTCTTCCTGCCGCTCTCTGTGCTCGGCGGGCTGGGCTTGGCAGGCTTGGAGCAGCGGCTGCAGGGACGGCTCCTGTGGCGCCGGGTGCTTGTTCTGCTGGCGGCGGGGCTGGTCATGGTTCGCGCGGTGTTCGGGTATGACTTGTATCCATCCCAGTGCTGCATGATTGTGGGCAGAGACGATTTGGCGGCAATGGATTGGATGGCGAAGCGGTTGCCGCTCGATGCCCGCATTACCATCGCAGCTGGGGAGTTAAAGGTCACAGTGTCTGAAAATTCCGCAGGGTATGCCGGTACAGACGCGGGCGTTTGGATTACGCCTCTGACCGGGCGCGAAACGCTCCTGTATCCACTCCACTGGAATTTCGACCATGCGCAATTGTTTGATTTCCTGTGCCGCGAAAAGGTGCGTTACATCTTTGTCGGCGAAACGGGACTCTCGTTCGACAGAGATGGGTTCAACGCGCGCCCGCAATGGTACCGCCCCCTGCTCTCGATGCCGAAAACGGCGGTCTATGAGGTGACGGGGTGTGAGTAGAAAGGCGGTTCTTCCATGTTTCGAGAAAGATCACCACTTGAATGTGTACAAAACAGTGTCTGTGCTATAATTTTTCAAAGATGATAATAACAATCTATCTCGATACTTGCAGTATTCAGCGTCCATTGGATACGAAATCTCAGATACGCATTGCACTCGAGGCGGAAGCGGTTTTGGGAATTTTGTCGTTGGTTGAAATGAATCAAATCAAGTTGATTGCCTCCGAGATGCTATTATTGGAAATCAACAGGAATCCGAACCAGATTCGCAGAGAGTATGCACTTGAGGTTATTTCGAAGGCAAAGAGTTTTGTGAAAGTGAATTCAAGAATTGAAAAGCGGTCTAAAGAGTTTACCGCTCTTGGCATTCGGTTTTTCGATGCGGTTCATCTGGCATCTGCCGAGGAATCCCGTGCAGACTATTTTTGTACATGTGATGACGTTTTATTGAAAAGGGCGCAAAATCTACCTGGCTTGAAAGTAAAGGTCGTTTCGCCCACCGAGTTAGTTAAGGAGCTCTAATATGATAGCGGATACACTTCCCCTGGCTGAAGTAACTCATGAGGCTTTACGCGTTCTCTATAAAGAAATCGGCGTTGTCAATACGATTCGATTTGTCAATCAGTTCACAGCCGGTTATGGTGATTACACCAAGGAACGAGAAGCCCTATTCGAGGGGATGACGTTGGATGATTTGTTCGCTGAAATTTCAAAAATGAGGCGGAAGTCCCCCAAAAGGAAATAGCAAGTTGGTATGATGAAAAGAGCGTTGAGAAATCTCTCAACGCTCTTTTTGTTTATGCCGATTACTTCTTCAGCATCTCCAGAAAATGCTTGCGGAATTTCGCCACCTTCGGCGCGACGACCGCCATGCAGTAGGGCTGGTAGGGATTGCGCGCGAAGTATTCCTGATGGTAATCCTCCGCCATGTAGAATTTGTCGAACTTTGTGACTTCGGTGACGATGGGATTGTCCCAAATCTTTTGCGCATTCAGTTCGCGGATGAGTTCCTCGGCGATGCGCTTCTGCTCTTCATCGTGGTAGAAGACGGCGGAGCGGTATTGAGTCCCCACGTCCGCGCCCTGACGGTTGAGGGTGGTGGGATCATGAATGGCGAAGAAGACGTTCAACAGGTCCCGATAGGAAACGACGTTCGGGTCGAAGTGAACCTGCACCACCTCGGCGTGTCCCGTGTCGCCGTTACAAACCTGACGGTAGGTGGGGTTGGGCGTATGCCCGCCGCTATAACCGGATTCCACCGAATGCACGCCCTTGATTTCATCGAAAACCGCTTCGAGACACCAGAAGCATCCTCCAGCCAGCGTTGCGGTTTGCAGAGTGTCGTTCATCATTCATTCCTTTTTCGATAAACTGTATTGAAAACCACTGGCGTCGAATAACGTGAATGTATCGAAAGGTATTCGGAAATTCGATGCCACAAAGATAAAAACGCAGGGACACAGTCTCCTGTGTCCCTGCCGCTTCTCTGATGCCGGTTATACCGCCGGCGCTTCTTCCTTCTCGCTTTCGCCTTCGTTCACCCGTTCGAGGACGATTTCCTGTTCGGCGTCGAGCGTGACGAGGATGGTGTCGCCGTGTTGGAACTCGCCGCTCAGCAGTTTGTCGGAGAGCGGATCCTCCACCTTCTGCTGAATGATGCGCCGCAGGGGACGTGCGCCGAACTCCGCATCGTAGCCCAGGTCTGCCAGGGTGGCGAGGGCTTCGGGCGTGGCGGTCAGCGTCAGGTCGTGTTCTTTGAGGCGCTCGGCGACCTTTGCCAGTTCGAGCGAAACGATTTTCTGGATGTCTTCCTTGTTGAGGGCGCGGAAGATGACTGTCGCATCGAGGCGGTTGATGAACTCCGGTCGGAAGGCGCGCTTGAGCGATTCGTTCAACTTCTTGCGCATGTCCTCATAAGAGAGGCGTTCCTCCGTCGCTTCGTCGCGTTTGAGCGCAAAGCCCAGCGACGACTGCCGCTTGATGACATCCGCGCCGATGTTGGAGGTCATGACGATGATGGCGTTGCGGAAGTCCACCTTGCGCCCTTTGGCGTCGGAGAGGTGACCCTCTTCCATGATTTGCAGGAGCATGTTGTGGACTTCGGGATGCGCCTTTTCGACCTCATCGAAGACCACGATGGAATACGGGCGGCGGCGCAGCGCTTCGGTCAATTGACCGGCTTCTTCGTAACCGACGTATCCGGGCGGCGCGCCAACTAAACGCGAAGCGGTGTGACGCTCCATGAACTCAGACATATCCAACTGGATCGCCGCGTCCTCGCTGCCGAACATGAACTTGGCGAGCGCCTTGGTCAACTCGGTCTTGCCGACGCCGGTGGGACCCAGGAACATGAACGAACCAATCGGGCGGCGCGGGTCTTTCAAGCCGGCGCGCGCGCGGCGCACGGCGCGGCTGATTGCCACGATGGCGTCGTCCTGCCCGATGATGCTCTTGCGCAACTCGTCTTCCATCTTGAGCAGGCGCTGTGATTCTTCCTCCGCCAACTGCATCAGCGGCACGCCTGTCCACATGGAGACGACCTCGGCGATGTCCTCAGCCGAGACCACCGGGCTGTTGGCGCGGTCCCAGCCGGTGCGGATGCGCTCGATCTGCTCGCTCAATTCGATTTCGCGTTCCTCCCACTCGCGCACATCTTCGAGGTTCCCTTCCTCCTGCGCCAGCGCGCGGTTCTGACGCGCCTGCCGCAACTGGCTGAAGAGGTCCTTTGCCTGCTTGGCGGCAGGACTCTTGTACATGCGCACGCGCGAGGCGGATTCGTCAATCAGGTCAATGGCTTTATCGGGGAGGAAGCGCTCGGTGACATACCGCGACGAAAGATGGGCGGCGGCTTCGAGCGCCTCATCGGAGATGATGAGGTGATGATGTTCCTCATAAGCGGGGCGGATGCCCTTGAGAATCTCGATGGTCTCGTCTTCCGAGGGTTCGTCCACTTGAATGGGCTGGAAGCGGCGTTCGAGCGCCGCATCGGATTCGATGTACTTGCGGTACTCGTCCATGGTGGTTGCGCCGATGACCTGCAATTCGCCGCGCGAGAGGGCGGGCTTGAGGATGTTCGCCGCATCCACCGAGGACCCGGCGGCTCCCGCCCCGACGAGCATGTGCACCTCGTCAATGAACAGAATCGCGCCCGACTGCTTCAACTCGTCAATGACGCGCTTGAGGCGTTCCTCGAACTGACCGCGGTACATCGTGCCAGCCACCAGCGAACCCACGTCCAATTGCAGCAGACGTTTGTTCATCAGCGGCGCCGGCACATCGCCCTCCACAATGCGCTGGGCGAGACCTTCCACGATGGCGGTCTTGCCGACGCCCGGTTCGCCGATCAGGGCGGGGTTGTTCTTGGTGCGGCGCGCCAAAATCTGGATGACGCGTTCGATTTCCATCTGGCGCCCGATGACCGGGTCGAGTTTCTTTTCTTCGGCTTTGGCGGTCAGGTCGGTGGCGAGTTGATCCACCAGCGGGGTTTTCGGTCCGGGCTGGCTGCCGCGCTGCGGTCCCGAGCCGGCCGGCGCCGGGACGGAAGAGGCGGATTCGTTCAACACGCGGCGGGTCTGCCGGCGGATTTGTTCAGCGGTTACGCCGAGGCGGCGCAACACTTCCATCGCTGTGCCTTCCACGCGCACCAGACCGAGCAGTATGTGTTCGGTACCGATATAGTGATGCCCAAGCCGGCGCGCTTCTTCGACGGCGTGTTCGAGCACCTGCTGAGTCTCCACCGAGAGTTCGACGCGGTTGGGGTCGAACCCGCTGGAAGCAACCGACACACGCCGGATGACTTCGCGGACGCGTTCGGGCGTCATGCCGAGTTCGCGCAAAACGCGCCCCGCCACACCGCCTTCTTCCTCCATCAGCCCGAGCAGAATATGCTCCGTGCCGATGTTGTTGTTGCGGGAGCGTTCGGCTTCCTGATGCGCGATGCTCAGCACGCGTCTTGCCCGCTGTGTAAAACGTTCCATTCCTGCCATAATTTTCTCCTGAATACTTGCGGCGATTCTACCAAAAAGGGGGGAAACTCCCCGTAGGAAATTGATTAGAGTTTGTTTACAAGGCTGTTACAATATTCACATGACTTTTCACTTCAAGGACGGACCTATGCGCTCGATTTGCGTTTTTTGCGGCTCTTCCGATGCGGTTCATGCGGACTATTTGTCTGCCGCGCGGACGATGGGCAGAATCCTCGCTGAAAGAGGGATTCAACTCATCTACGGCGGCGGGAAGACCGGTCTCATGGGCGCTGTGGCAGATGGCGTGCTCGAGGCGGGCGGCAGTGCCATCGGTGTCATCATCCCCTCCATGAACACTCAATCTCTTGCACATGACGGTCTCACCCGAATGGATGTTACCCCCGATATGCACGCCCGTAAAGCCCGCATGCACGAACTTGCCGATGCCTACATCGCTCTGCCCGGCGGATTTGGCACCTTCGATGAATTGTTCGAAACCGTCACCTGGTCGCAGACCGGGGCGCATGAGAAGCCGGTCGGTTTGTTGAACGTGCGAAACTATTACGCGCCTTTGCTCGCGGCGATTGACCATGCCGTGGAGGAAGGCTTCATTTTCAAGGAGCATCGCAACATCCTGTTCTGCGATTCCGACCCGAACAAATTGCTGGATGCGATGGCGGGATACGAACACCCGCATGAGGCGGTAAAGCGCTGGCTGCGGGAGGAATGACGCAGGCAGGCCGCTGGCGGCTTATGCAGAACGTCCCGAAGGTTTTCTGAAAAGAGCCTTGTTAAGCACTAAAACCTTCGGGACGGTGTGTAACATCATTTAATAAGGTCAGCCAGGGGACCGTGGGGGGCAAGGAGGGCGTGGAGTTCCGTGTATGGCACGATGACGGTCTGCGGTCCTGCCGCGTAGGGCGCAACCTGGTATTCGTCGAAGGTGATCATCAAGCCCTGAGGGGTGATGTTCCAGTTGCGGTAGTTTTCGGTCGTTGGCTGTGCGCCCTCGGTGAAGGGTCCCTCGAAGAAGGGTTGTTTGCTCAGTTCGGCAATGCAGTAGGCGGAGATGGCTTCGAGATAGGCGGAGTTGGGCAGGAAGAGGTCGCCGAGGGTGAGTTCGCGGTTTTGAGCGAGGTCGTAGTTCAGAGTCAGGCTGTAGAGTCCGGGGTGAGCCGCGCCGTCGGAGTAGAAGGAGAAGTCGAATTTCAGGCTCCAGATTTCGCCGAATTGATGGACGAGGGTATAGGTCACTTCGAGGCTGCTGCCGCCGCTCAAGGGCGGGTCGGGGTTTTGCAGGAAACTGGTGCGGAAGGTTTCCACTTCCTTCTGGACAATTTCCCCCATCCGTTGATTGAACGCCTGCACGCGCGGGTCGTTGCTGCCGGTCAGTTGCGGGGTTTGGGCGGTGATGGTGAAGGGTGGGCTTTGGTTGGTCTCGATGAACGGCACAGAGACCAGCGTTACCTGGGCGCTGAGAGGCAGGGGCGTGGCGGTGGGGAGGACAGCGGTCGGCGGCGGGGCGGCAGGCGTGGGGACGCCAAAGGTGAAGGTCACGTTGCAGGCGAGGGCGAGCAGGAGGAGGAGGTTGACAAACAGGAGGGAAGGTTTTCGATTCATGGTGGATATATTCTCTCGGAAGTTTTGGCGAATAGAACGTAAGACGAAGGCGTATTGTTTCAGTAACTCACCTTACGTAGTTTTCTCGTAGCGCGACACATTGTCCCCGAATGGGGGTTCATGTCGCTTGAAAAGGCGAGATACCCTTCGGCAGGGTTTCGACAGGCTCAACCTGCCATCTCAGGGCAAGAATCTCACGCTGCCGTGTATGGTGAGTCCAGTCAACTATTTTCCGCCAAGGATCTCCAAGATCGCCAGCGCTTCCTGTTTGCCGCCATAGCCGTTCTCGCCGCCGGGACCCACGCAGGAGGGACAGCCGTCGGCGCAGGGGCAGGCGCTCACGAGTTCGAATGCGCGGGCGATGAGTTCCTCGTGCAGTTCAAAGAGTTTTTCGCTGAAGCCGATGCCCGCCGGAACCGCGTCATAGAGGACGACGGTCGGTCCGCCGAAGGTCTGGTTTTCGACGGGTTCGATGTGTGTGCCGAGGTCGGAGGGGTCGCACATGAGGAAGAGCGGCGCAAGGTTGCCCAGCACATACGCCAGTCCCGCCAGCCCGCTCCTCATGCGGACGTTTGCCTCCGCTTTTTTGTGGCAGGAGGGACAGAGGGTAACGAGGTTCTCAAGGCGGTTCGCCTCCTCGCGCGAGGCGAAGGCGCGGAACGGGACTTTGTGATGCACGTCGTGCTGGCGGGTCGTCTCGGGCGCGCCGCACACCTGGCATTTGTAGCCGTCGCGCGCGCGGACCCGCTCGCGGATTTTGCCCCAGGCGGGTCCGTAGTCGTTCGGGTCGTTGGACCAGGCTCCGGCGTCGCGCAGACGCGTCACGGTCTCTTCGGAGAGGGAAAGCCAGTAGCCGGTGGTCTGCAGTTCGGAGGGCGGCAGGTCGAGGGGTTCCTGTCCGATGGTTTCGTGGGTGTACCAGCGGAGTTTGCGGAAGGCGGTCACTTGCGTGGTGACCTGTAATTCGCCCCAAGCCTTCTTACCGACCTCACCCCCGTCCCCTCTCCTGCCAGGAGAGGGGTGCAAGGCGGCTTGAGCGGTTTCAGATAATACTTGGACGGTTGTGCCACGCAATGGCTCGGTGTAGTAGTCGCTGGCGATGGGTTTGAGGCGGGCGATGCGGTCTTCGAGATTCAACTCTTCCACCAGATATTGCTGCGCCTCGTGCAGGTAGATGGCGCCGGGGTGAACCATCCATGTTGCGCTTTCGCCGTCCACGATGCCGATGGTTTGCGGCTGGTCTTCGATGACGGTTTGCAGTACGACGCTTTGCGGCGAGGCGGAACGCAGGGAGATGTTCGCGGCGGGGTATTGGTCTGCCATCCAGAAGAATTTTTCGTTGGAGAGATGGGCTTCACCATTGGAAAGTAGAAAGTGGAGGTATTCTTCGATGGTTTCGGCGGACAATGCTCCGAAGCCCTCGCCTTTTTGGAAGGGCAGTTCGAAGAGGGCGCAGCGCAGATGTTCGAGCAGGATGAGGAGATGGTTGGGATTGATGAGCGCCTGTTCGGGCGAGCGCTCGAAGAAGTATTCGGGATGATGAGCGAGGAACTGATCGAGGGGATTTGCCGACGCTACCAGCACGCTGACGGCGGATTCAAGTCCGCGTCCGGCGCGACCCGCCTGCTGTCTCGCTGAAGCGACGCTGCCCGGATAGCCGACGAGGATTGCCGCGCCCAGCCCGCCGATGTCTATGCCGAGTTCGAGGGCGTTGGTGGCGACGACGGTTTTGACTGTGCCGTCGCGCAGTCCCCTTTCGATGTCGCGGCGCTGGGAGGGGAGGTAGCCGGAGCGGTAGCCGCGAATTTGTGATTGGTAATTGGTAATTGGTGATTCGATGCCTGGATTCGATGGTTGATTCTGTTGCAGGTATGTGAGAACGATTTCCACGCTTCTTCTCGAACGGGCAAAGACGACGGTCTGCACGTCGCTGCGGAGCAGGTCTTGCGCCAGCCGCACGCTTTCGAGCAGGGACGATTTTCGCAAGCCGAGGGATTCGTCCACGAGGGGCGGGTTGTAGAGGAGGAAGTGACGCGGTCCGCGCGCCGAGCCGTCGTTGTCAATCAAGTGCGCGGGTTCTTCGATGAGTTTTTCGGCGAGTTCCTTTGGGTTGCCGATGGTGGCGGATGCAAGGATGAACTGCGGTTGTGCGCCGTAGAACTTTGCCACGCGCTTAAGCCGGCGGAGAACGTTGGCGACATGCGAGCCGAAGACTCCGCGGTAGGTGTGCGCTTCGTCTATGACGATGAATTTCAGGTTCGAGAAGAAGTCGAGCCAATTGGTGTGATGCGGCAGGATGCCGGTGTGGAGCATGTCGGGGTTGGTGAGGACGATGCGGGCGTTTTTGCGGATGGCGGGTCGTGCCGAGGTGGGGGTGTCGCCGTCGTAGATGGAAGTGATCAGTGACCAGTGATCAGTGATCAGTGACCAGTGATCAGTAATCAGTGACCAGTGATCAGTGACCAGTGACTGCAAGACTGATAACTGACTACTGATAACTGATAACTGATCCTGCGCGAGGGCTTTGGTGGGGAAGAGGTAGAGCGCGCGGGCGTTGGGGTTGACGAGGAGTTCGGCAAAGACCGGCAGGTTGTAGGCAAGCGTCTTGCCGGATGCGGTGCCTGTGGAGAGGATGACGTTTTCGCCGGCGCGGGTGTGGGTCCAGGCTTCGAGTTGGTGGGAGTAGAGGGAGTGAATCCCGGCGGCGATCAAGGCTTGGGAGAGAGGAGCAGGCAGATCGGTCGGGAAGGGATGCGTCTGTGCGGGACGCGGAGGCAGAGTCCGCCAGGCGGCGATGTTAGGGGCGGTGTCGGGGTCGCGTTTCCAGAAGTCAAGCAGAGGGGCGAGGGGCATGTTCTTACAAAAAGGGTTGCGCTGAGTTTGTCGAAGCGGTTATTTCGATGAGCGGTTCAGGATGCGAAGGGCGAGGGCGCCCACACCCAGAGGAAACCAGAAGGTAATGCCGCGATAGGCAAAGGTGATGACAACCGCCTGACTCCACGGTACGCGCAGGGAGGAGAGGGCAAGAGGCATGACGCCCTCGACAATGCCGATGCCGGAAGGCGTGGGGGAGACGATGAGGAAAAGGTAGGAGATGGCAAAGCCGCCGATGATGGTGCCGGTGGAAAAGGGAACTTGGAACGCCAGAAAAGACGCCGCCAGGACGCCCATCAGGAGCGTTTTGTTGAGAAGAGCCAGCGCCATCGGTTTGATCAATCCGTGCAGCCGGCCAGGCAGAGATTGGAGGTCTGCCGCCATTTCGCCGGCGAAGTGGTGGGCGCGTTCTTCGCTGAGGTAGGGACGATGCAGGAAGGGAGGTACCAGGCGGTTGACAAGACGCGCCATCCAAGCCAGGGCTTTGCCAAGCGCTTTGGCAGAGCGCGATCCCAGGTAGAGCAAAGCGCCCAGGGCGGCGGCGACGGCAAACATGATGGCGGATGCGGCGATTTCGCTTGGGTTGAGGTCGTTGCGGCGAATGAGGACAAGCAAGCCGAGGGTGAGGACAACGAGGAAGGCGAGGTAATCGAGGAAGAGAGAGACCATACCGGCGACGGTTGCTTTGCCGGGCGACAAATTGTTGCGGTTGGCGCTGCTGATAAAGACCGCCATGCCGCCCATGCCGGCGCTGGGGGCAACGGTGTTGACAAAATTGGCGGCGGTGGACATGAGGGAAAGCTCATACAAACTGCCTTCCATGCCCAGCAGGCGGTAGAGCGAGAGGTACGTCATGCCCGATACCAGAAACCAGCCGCACTGGAGAAGTACCGCTGAAAGGATGAACCAGAAGTTTCCCCGTTTGAGGGTTTGTAAGATGGTTTCAAGTTCTCCGAAACTCGAATAAAGGAATACCGCACCCAGGAATACGACGAGGATGAAAAGAAAATTTCGCATGTTGGGAAAATTATACACGCCCCCGCCCAGACCCCCTGAACGGCGCGAAAAAAAGACTTCGGAAGCCGCTGTGACTTCCGAAGTCTGCATTTCATTTCAGTCCCTGCGCCGTCCGAGACCGCCGAGCAGGAAGACGTAGTAAAGCACTTGCAGTACGGCGGTGACCAGCGCGGCGACGTAGGTGAGGGCGGCGGCGTTCAGCACCTGGTTGACGCCGTGCGCTTCCTCCTCCGTGCGGATGATGCCGCTTTGTGCGAGCATGGCTTTGGCGCGGGCGGAGGCGTTGAATTCGACGGGCAGGGTCGCCAGCGCAAAGACCGCGCCGCCGGCAAAGAACAGAACGCCCAGCCAGGCGAGGTCGAGCCAGCGCAGGAACAAGCCTGCCAGGATGAGGATCCAGCCGAGGTTGGAGCCGATGTTCACCATGGGGACCAGCGCCGAGCGGAAGCGGAGGGGAAGGTAGCCTTCCGCGTCCTGCATGGCGTGACCGAGTTCATGGGCGGCAACAGCGACAGCCGCTACGGAGGGGGTGTTTGCCACCGTGGGCGAGAGGTAGAGGGTTTTGTCGCGCGGGTCGTAGTGGTCGGTGAGCTGACCGCCCACGCCGAGCACGCGGACATTTTGCAGTTGTGCGCCTCCTTCAAAGCCGGAATACACGGCGCGCGAGACGAGCTGCTGGGCGGCTTGAGCGCCGGTCAGCCCGCTGGAGGCGCGGACTTGACTCCATTTCTCATAAGCATGTCTCACATACCAGGATGTGATGCTCATCAAAATGAAGGCGGGAAGCATGAAGAGCAGATAGGTTGGGTCGAAGAAGAACATGGTTATCTCCTTTCCCGGCTCCCGCGCGGGCGGGAAGCCGATGGGTTACTTTTGTGCAATCATTTCCATCAATACTTCTACGGCTTTATCCAATTGCGGGTCGCGCTTGTTTTCGTAGTCGGCGTCGGTCATTTCGACGATGTAATCAGGAGTGAGACCCACACCTTGAATCAGCCGTTCTTTGGGGGTCAGCCATTTGGCGATGGTGATGCGCGCCGCACCCTGATCGTTGGAGAGCGGCTGGATGGTCTGCACGGAGCCTTTGCCAAAGGTCTGCACGCCGACGAGTTTGGCGCGTCCGTAGTCTTGCAGGGCGCCCGCCACGATTTCGGAAGCGGAGGCGGAGCCCTCATTGACCAGCACCACCATGGGGATGTCGGTGGCTTTGCCGTTGCCGAGAGCGTTGTAGGTGTCGCGTGTGCCGTCGCCGTATTGTTCGATCAGCACCACGCCTTCGTCAATGAATTCGGACATGACCTCGACGGAGGTGATGAGGTAGCCGCCGGGGTTGAAGCGCAGGTCGAGGATGATGCCCTTGGGGTTTTGCGCCAGAAGTTCGTCCAGTTTGGCGCGCAGTTCGTCAGTGGTGCGGTCGCCGAAGAAGTTGATGTCAATGTAGGCGATGCCGTCTTCACGCATTTCGCCGGTCACACTGGGAACGGTGATGCGGGCGCGGACGATGGTGAACTCCAGCGGTTCGGGTTCGCCCTCGCGCAGGACCGTCAAAACAACGGTCGTGCCAGCCGGTCCCAACACCTTTTGGCGGGCTTCCTCGGGGGTGACACCAGTCATGTCTTCGCCGTCAATGGCGATGATCTGGTCGCCGGGGCGCAGACCGGCGGCTTCGGCTGGCGAGCCTTCGATGGGACTCACGATGGTCAGATATTCGCCCTGGGTATCCACATAAGCGCCGATGCCCTCATATTGACCGGAGAGGGAGGTGGATTCGATTTCATAGACCTTTGGGTCCATGTAATAGGTGTAATCGTCGCCGACCGCTTCCATCATGCCGCGAATGGCGCCTTGCATGAGCAGGGTATCATCTACGGGCTGGTTGACGTATTGCGTATGAACGAGATTCCACGCTTCCCAGAAGGGGACGAAGAGGTTTTGCAATTCCTGCGGGGTGACGTTCGCCTGCCCTTCCTGGGTGGGGGCGGCGGTGGGCGGCAGGAGAATGTTGGTGGGCGGGTTGGGGTTGAACCCCGGGAAGAGATTCGTTTCTCCCAAAACGTGGCGGGTGACAAAGCCGCCGGCAAACGAACCGCTCAGCAGGATGAGCGCCGCAAAGATGCCAAGAATGGTTTTGGTTGTTTTGTTCACAAAAGCCTCCGGTAAGGTGTTGGTCACAGCAGTAACCGTGAATGAACGATACTATGGCGTGATTAGAGAATGATGAAATCCGTCGTATGAGGAGCGTTAGAACGACGCTACTCCACGTTTTTCTCGCCGTTTCCCCGCAATTCATCCACTTTTTGGCGCAGTTCGTCCATGGATTTGTCGGCGTGACCCTGCCGTGTTTGATTGAAGGAGTTGCGCAGGGTGTTCATCCAGTTGGTTTTGCCGCCGCGCACGAATCCGCGCACGATGCCATACATGATGAGATTCGCGCCGACGACGAGCAGAAGGAAAATCAAAGCGGCAAGCATCACACGGTCGTTGTCCATGAGGTTCTCCAGAAGAGGGCATTTCGCGCAGCAGACGTGCTCTAACGTCCGTTCAATCCAGTGTTAATCGCCCAGCAGAATGGGCAGGTGATTCCAATCCACAAAGACGCCGCTGGCATTGGGGGTGGGTTCTTCGGTGCCGTAGAGGATGCTCGCCATGCCCACGCTCAAGGCGGCGCGGGTGGTGCGCGGCAGATCGTCTATCACCACGCATTTGCGCGGGTCGGGTTCGTCGGCGAGGTCCTGGGCGATGGCGAAGGATTCGGGCATCGGCTTGCAGTAGGGGGCGACGGCGTTCACGTCAATGATGGTCTCGAATAAATCGTCCAATTGAAGGACGGCGAGGACGCGGCGGGCGTGGTGAACGTCGGCGTTGGTGAAGATCAGGTTGCGGGTCGGAAGCGAAGCGATGATTTCGCGCTGACGAGGATTGGGAGTCAGGTACTCTTCCAGCGGCAGGTCATGCACATAAGCCAGGTAGTCCTGTGTATCCACGTTGTGATGCGCCTGCAAGCCGCGCAGGGTGGTGCCGTAGGTTTTGTAGTATTGCTCGCGCAGGGCAGGCACTTGGTCGGCGGGCAGCCCCATGCGCTCGGTCATGTAGCGGGTCATGCGCTCCTTGATGGCTTGCCACAGCCCGCTGGAAGCGGGATAGAGCGTGTCGTCGAGGTCGAAGAAGATGGTTGTAAATCGCATGGGGAGATTATAATCGTCCCATGCCCATCCGTTTGCTCGCCCCCGAGGTTGCCTCGCAAATCGCCGCCGGCGAGGTCATCGAGCGTCCCGCCTCGGTGGTGAAGGAGCTCGTGGAAAATGCGCTGGATGCCGGCGCGCGGACGATTGCGATTACCGTAGAGGAAGCGGGGAGGAAGTTGATTGAAGTGGCAGACGACGGCTGCGGCATCCCCTCGAACGAACTGGAACTTGCCGTCTCGCGTCATGCGACCTCGAAACTGGTCCGCTCCGAGGACCTTTTTTTCATCTCTACGCTGGGTTTCCGCGGGGAGGCGCTGGCTTCCATCGGTTCCGTCTCGCGGATGACGATCACCTCGCGGGTGAAGGATGCAAAGGAAGGCGCGCGCATTCGCGTGGAAGGGGGAATGGCGGGGAAGCCGGCGAAAGTCGGCGCGACCGTTGGCACGATCGTTCGCGTGGAGGATTTGTTCTACAACGTGCCGGCGCGTTTGAAATTTTTGAAGACCGACGTAACCGAGCGGCGGGCAATTGACTCGCTGGTGACGCGTTATGCGCTGGCATACCCTGAGAAACGATTCAAACTCTCCGAAGGGAAAAACGTCATCCTGCAAACGGCGGGCGACGGCGACCGGCGCTCCATCCTTGCCGCGCTCTACGGCGTGGATGTGGCGAAGCAGATGCTCGAAGTGATGGCGGAGGAAGACGGTTACCGCCTGACAGGGTTTATCAGCCCCGCTTCGTTGACGCGCTCGAACCGCAAGGAAATCACCTTTTTTATCAACGGACGCTGGGTGCAGGAGGTTGCGCTCAACACGGCGCTGTTGCAGGCGTATCACACCCTGCTCATGGTGGGACGTTACCCGCTGACTGCCTTGTTCCTCGAAATGAATCCGCGCGATGTGGATGTAAACGTACATCCTGCCAAAGCCGAAGTGCGCTTTCGAGACCAGGACCGCGTCTTCAGTTTTGTGCAAAGGTCGGTGCGGAAGGCGCTGCTGGCGTATTCGCCGGTGCCGAACGTGGCGCCCAGCCTGTGGGGGACGGTGAGGACGACGCCATCGGAGGAAAAGTCCTCCTCCGTTGGGCTGGATTGGGCGATTGGGCATGACGAGGGAGTGGGTGGCGGACGGTTGGGAGTTGGCAGTGATCAGTTATCAGTAAACAGTGATCAGTTATCAGTAAACAGTGAACAGGTCATCGTAAATCGTCAATCCGAAATCGTAAATCGCATTCCGTTGATGCGGCTCATCGGTCAGGTCGGCGGGACGTATCTGGTGGCGGAGGGACCCGACGGCTTGTATCTGATTGATCAGCACGCCGCGCACGAACGGGTTTTGTTCGAGAAGTTGATGGCGCAGCATGAGAGGCAGAACATCCCCTCGCAGGCGCTGTTGAACCCTGAAGTGGTGACCCTCCCGCCGGGTGCGGCGCAATTACTGCTTAACCAATTGCCCATTCTCAGCCGCTTTGGCTTCGACGTGGAAGAATTTGGTCCAAATACTTTTCGAGTGAGGGCGATTCCGATTTTGTTTGCGGGCAGCGATCCCGCCTCGGCGCTGAGGGCGGTGGTGGAGGATTTCGAGGAGGATGAAACGCCGCTGCAGAACGAGGTCGAGGCGAGACTCGCAGCGCGGGTCTGCAAGCGGATGGCGGTCAAGGGCGGGCAGACGCTTTCCAGCGAGGAGCAGCGCGCGCTGCTCAACGACCTCGAAACCTGCGAGTCGCCGCGAACCTGTCCGCATGGGCGTCCGACGATGATTCACCTTTCGGTGGATCTGTTGGAACGTCAGTTTGGGAGGCGCGGTGCACGCTGAAATGTCTCTATCTGGAAAGTATCGAAAACTTCTGGCGGATTTCCAGAAGTTGGAGAGCGAATACGAAAAGACCAAACGCACCCTGGAGATTCGGGAAATCGAGGTGCGGGCAATTCTGGCGCAGGCGCATGAACTCGCCAACACCGACGTGCTGACCTTCCTGCCGAACCGCCGCAAAATCATTTCCACTCTGCAGGAAGAGGTCATCCGCTCGAACCGTTACGACACGCCGCTGGCGGTGTCCATTCTCGATATTGATCATTTCAAGAAGGTAAACGACACCTACGGTCACACCGCCGGGGATCAGGTGCTGCGCAGCGTTGCCGCACGGCTGCGGACGCAAATCCGCCACCCCGATACCATCGGGCGTTACGGCGGGGAGGAGTTTTTGATCGTCCTGCCGAACAGCGAGTTGCAAGCCGCGGCGGAACAAGCCTCGCGCCTATGTCAGCAGGTTCGTACCCTCCGCATTGATGTGAATGAACATATTGCGTCTGTGACCATCAGCATTGGAATTGCGCAATTTCGAGTCGGGCAGGAAACTTGGGAGGAACTGCTCCACCGCGCCGACTCGGCGCTCTATCAGGCAAAGGACAAGGGACGAGACCGCTGGGTGGCGGCGGAATAAGAGACTGATGTTACGCACCGTCCCGAAGGTTTGGCTGGAAAATAGGCGCAATTTGCGAGAACCTTCGGGACGTTTCGCGTAAGGTGAGTAAGAAAAAAAAGACTTCCGAAGTCGTTGCGGCTTCGGAAGTCTGCTTTTTCACTCTTTTACTTCACCGTCAATCACATCGCCGTCGCTCGGCGGCGGGGTGGAGGGACCACCAGCCGCTTGAGGCTGTCCTTGCGCGTAGAGTTGCTGGCTCAGCGCATGGAACGCCTGCTGGACTTCCTCCGTCGCCTTGCGGATGCGGTTGATGTCGTCGCTTTGCGCGGCGGATTTCAAATCGTTGATCTTGGTTTCGATTGCGCCGCGTTCCGCCGAGGGGACTTTATCGCCCAACTCACGCAGAGTCTTTTCGGTCTGGTAGATCAGGCTGTCGGCAGTGTTGCGGGCGTCAATCAGTTCGCGGCGTTTGCGGTCTTCCGCTTCGTGCTGGCGGGCTTCATTGACCATGCGCTCGATGTCGCTCTTGCTCAGGTTGGTCGAAGCGGTGATGGTCACCTTCTGCTCTTTGCCGGTGGCTTTGTCCCTGGCGGTGACGTGCAGGATGCCGTTGGCGTCAATGTCGAACGTCACCTCGATTTGCGGGACGCCGCGCGGCGCCGGCGGGATGCCATCCAGGCGGAAGCGCCCAAGCGACATGTTGTCCGCCGCCATCGGGCGTTCGCCCTGCAGGACGTGGATGTCCACAGCGGTTTGGTTGTCGGCGGCGGTGGAATAAATCTCGGTCTTGCGGACCGGGATGGTGGTGTTGCGTTCGATCATCTTGGTCATCACACCGCCGAGGGTTTCGACGCCCAGCGAGAGCGGGGTCACGTCGAGCAGGAGGATGTCTTTGACCTCGCCGCCCAACACACCGCCCTGAATCGCTGCGCCAATCGCCACGACCTCATCGGGGTTGACGCCTTTGTTCGGTTCTTTGCCGCCCGTCAGTTTGCGGACGAGTTCCTGCACCATCGGCATGCGGGTCGAGCCGCCCACCAGCACCACTTCATCGAGTTGATCCGCCGTCAAGCCGGCGTCGCGCAGAGCGTTTTCGAACGGCTTGCGGCAGCGCTCCAGCAGGTCTTCGGTCATCTGCTCGAATTTAGCGCGGGTCAGTTTCAATTGCAGGTGTTTGGGTCCACTGGCGTCGGCAGTGATGTAGGGCAGGTTGATTTCGGTCTCCATCACCGAGGAGAGTTCGATCTTGGCTTTTTCCGCCGCCTCGCGCAGGCGCTGTAACGCCTGACGGTCCTGGCGCAGGTCAATGCCCTGTTCCTTCTTGAATTCATCCGCTGCCCAGTTGACGATGCGCTGATCCCAGTCGTCGCCGCCGAGGTGCGTGTCGCCGTTGGTGGCTTTGACTTCGATGACGCCTTCGCCGACTTCCAGAATCGAAACGTCGAACGTACCGCCGCCCAGGTCGAAGACCAGAATGGTCTCGTCCTTCTTTTTATCGAGTCCGTAGGCAAGCGCGGAAGCCGTCGGCTCGTTGATGATGCGCATCACTTCGAGACCGGCGATCTTGCCCGCGTCCTTCGTCGCCTGACGCTGGCTGTCATTGAAATACGCCGGCACGGTGATGACCGCCTGCGTGACGGGCTGACCGAGATACGCCTCGGCATCTGCCTTCAACTTTGCCAGCACCATGGCGCTGATTTCCTGCGGCGAATATTCGCGGTTGGTCACCGGAATGCGAACGCGCACATCGTCGGCAGGTCCCTTCACGACTTGATAAGGAACCATCTTGCGTTCCTGTTCGGTCTCCTCATAGCGGCGTCCGATAAAACGCTTGATGGAGTAAATGGTGTTTTCGGAATTGATCACCGCCTGCCGCTTCGCCGTCTGACCGACAAGCCGTTCGCCGTTTTTATTGAATGCCACCACCGAGGGGCAGAGTCTGCCGCCCTCCGCCGTGGGAATGACGGTCGGCTGTCCGCCTTCCATGACGGCGACCACGGAGTTGGTGGTGCCCAGGTCAATACCAATGATTTTTCCCATAGTTTCTTCTCCTTGCATGATTTCAGTGTCCACATCTTACCCAGCCAGTGCAAGAAAACTATTAACGGTGTGTAGAAGTTGAATCGAAATTATTCCCCCCTTCTGTAACGCGACATTAATGTCGCGTTACTTAGGCGATTAATGTCGCGTTACTCATGCGGTTAATGCCGCGCTACTCATGCAGAGGAATGCTAGGGTTCGCGCACGGTAAGCCGGTTGAACACTGCGATGACCGGCGCGTTTTCGAATGACGAAGCCGTGACACCAACTTTGCCTGCCGAAAGGTTGTAACTTTCCACGTTGACGCTGCGGATGACGTTTCCGTTGAGATGAAGATACAACGTCGTCCCGCTGCAGGTGAGGGCGATTTGTTGGACATCGCCGCTTTGCCTGATGCCCGGCGCTGTGCCATCGAGAATGGGGAGGTAGTCGGCGATGCCGGTTTCCAGCCATTTGCCGTAGAGGACGTTGTACGTCCCGTCGGTGAGGACGTTGTATTCCAGCCAGCCCTCCGTTTCGCTGTAACGGCAGACCAGCCCGGCTGCGGCTGGCGTGAGGGCGCTGTTGACGTATTCGGCTTCGATGTACACATCGGCATACTCCTCTGCGCCGTAGAGGGCGTAGAGCCAGGCGTAAGGGACGTCCATTTGCAGGCGGAGAGCGCCGCCCTCCACGTTGACATTCGGGGATGTTTCACTGCCTGCCTGCAGGATGAGCCAGCCTTCGAGAGGCGAGTCGAATTCCTGCGTGAAGAAGCGCGGGAAGGGGGTTGGAGAAGGCGCCGGCGTAGGAGTCGGTTGGGGGGTCGAGGTGGCAGGTATCGGCGTAGGGGGAAGCGTTGCGGTTGGCGCGGGGGGAGTGGCGGGCGCAGGGGTGGAAGTCGCTGTTTGGCAGGCGGAGGTCAGGAGGATGAGTCCGATGAAGAGTAGTTTTTTCATGGCGTCCTTTGGTAGCAAAACGTACTGCCTTGCGGCAGTACGTGAGTGGAGATGGCGGGAATCGAACCCGCGTCCGAAAGATTCGACCCTCGGAACTCTACGAGCGTAGCCGGATGAGGCTCGTCATCGCAGGGGTCTCACCCGGCAGGAACACCCTGCGACCAGCCGCTGGTCTTTCGCGCATGTAGCGGCGTCGTGCGCGGCACCCCGCCTTTGTTTCGCCCGACCCGTCACCCGGCGGGGATGGGTGCCGGCGGACGCAACATCATCTAGGGATGTTGACTGTCATGTTCCCGTCGCATTAAGCGGCGAGGGGCATGGCAGCGTAAGCAGTGCGGTTGGCACTTGATTTTTTGCGCTGAGTTTACGAGTTCGGCGCCTCTCGGCTCGCATTCCGGGACCAGCCTCTCCCGTCGAAGCCTGTCATCCCCAAAAAGTGGGAGTTCCCTTCGTGCAAAAACATTATAGCATACTTGCAATGCGCTTTGTCTTGCCCTGATAGCGGCTTTATGCTAGACTGTTGAGAGAATTGGCAAGGATGACACTTTATGGCTGACAAGATCCTCATTGTGGACGACGACCTCGACACCCTGCGCCTGGTGGGGTTGATGCTTCAACGCCAGGGATACCAAATTAGCGCAGCGACCAACGGTCAGCAGGGCTTGGAAAAGGCGTTCGAAGAGGACCCGGACCTGATTCTGCTCGATGTGATGATGCCCGACATAGACGGCTATGAAGTCACGCGCCGCCTGCGGCAGAACCCTGCCACAGCCGAGACGCCCATTCTGATGTTTACCGCCAAATCCCAATTGGACGATAAGGTTATTGGTTTTGAAGCCGGCGTGAACGATTACCTGACCAAACCCACCCATCCCTCCGAGTTGCAGGCGCGTGTGAAGACCCTGCTTGCCCGCGCCGGCGAGAAAAAGAAAAAAGCCGCCGCAGAAACCGCCGAAGCCGAAGAGGGACGCGGTTATGTGATTGGCGTGCTGGGCGCGCGCGGCGGACTGGGCATTACTACGCTCGCCGTCAACCTGGCGGCAGGACTGTTGACCAAGACGAAGAGCGAAGTCATCGTTGCCGAGATGCTGCCCGGACAGGGGTCGCTGGCGCTGGAACTGGGCATCACCGCCACAAAGGGACTGGTGGACCTGCTCAGCCTGAGCCGCGTGAGCGACATCACCCGCGACAGAATCCGCGAGGCGCTCGTCCATCACGGTTCGGGGCTGGACCTGTTGCTTGCCTCTGACCGTCCAAGGGATATGCACCTCATCAGCCAGGTGGCGAATTACGAAGCGCTGGTGGCTGGTTTGAGCGGACTTGCCCGCTTTGTCGTGCTCGATTTAGGGGTGGGGATTCAGCCGTTTGCCACCAAGGTCCTGCCGAAGTGCAATGAAGTCCTCATCCTGCTCGAAGGCGTGCCCAACACCATTATCCACACCAAGGCGCTGATCGAAGACATCGCCGCGCTGGGCGTCAACAAGCGGAATATCAACGTGGTGCTGAACAACCGCATCCGTTCGGATACGCAATTGCCCTCCAGCATCGTGCAGAACAAACTCGACTACGAACTCATCGGCACGCTGACGCCCGCGCCGGAAGTGTTCACGCAAGCCACACGGATGCAGACACCGGCAGTGCTTTGCCAGCCCGAGAGCCTGACGGCGCGTCAGATTGGCAAACTGGTGGATTTCATCGCAGAGAGAGAAGCACTGCCTCGATGAAGCCTGCCCCCCGCCTCACCGGAACTGCGCTTGAAGACGCGGCGGCATTGTTCCGCGGCGCCCGGCACGCAGTCGTGTTGACCGGGGCGGGCATCTCCACACCATCGGGCATTCCCGACTTCCGTTCGGAGGGGACAGGTTTATGGTCACGCGATGAACCGATGGAGGTCGCATCGCTCAGCACCTTCCGCACGCATCCCGAACGTTTCTTTCAATGGTTTCGTCCGCTGGCGGGGCAAATCTTCAACGCCCAGCCGAACGCCGCACACCTGGCGCTTGCCCAACTAGAACAGGCAGGCATGACTCATGCAATCATCACCCAAAACATTGACATGCTGCATCAAAAGGCTGGCTCGCGGCATGTCATCGAAATGCACGGCACGTTGCAAACCCTGTCCTGCACCAGTTGTTACCGCAAGTTCGAGTCCGCCAGCTTTTTGAGTCAGTTTATCGAAGCAGGAACGCTTCCCATCTGCACGCAGTGCGGCGGCATCCTCAAACCAGATGTGATTTTGTTCGGGGAGCAGTTGCCGCAGTCGGCATGGTTCGAAGCGCAAAAAGAAGCGCGCCGCTGTGACCTGATGGTGGTCGCCGGCTCGTCGCTGGAGGTCCTGCCGGTGGCGGGACTTCCCATGCAGGCGGTGGACCGCGGCGCGCATCTGGTGGTCATCAATAACTCGCCCACCTACATCAACGTCCGAGCCGATGTCGTCATCATGGACGATGTCGCCTCGATCATTCCTGAGATTGCAAAGCGAGCGCTCCATGGCTGAGATTAAAACCCGAACCCTCGATAGTTACCTGCGTCTGATCGAAATCGCCCGCGACCTCGCCTCGACCCTCGATCTGGACACACTGCTCAACGACATTGTCCGCGCTTCCGCCGACATTACCCACGCCGAAGCCGCCTCCATCCTGCTCTATGACGACACGGCGCGTCAACTCTACTTTCAGGTTGCCACCAACATTGACGAACCTACCATGCGCGGGCTCATCGTCCCGCTCGACAAGAGCATCGCCGGCTGGATCGTCACCAACCGCCAGCCCGTGCGCATTGACGACGTACACAAGGACAAACGCTTCTTCAGCGACATCGAGCAAACGGTGGGCTACGCCACCCGTTCCCTGCTGGGCATCCCGCTGATTACCAAGAACAAAGTGGTGGGCGTGCTGGAAGTCATCAACAAAAAGCGCGGGCGCTTCACCGACCCGGATGAATCCATGCTCACCGTGTTGGGAGCGCAGGCGGCGGTTGCCATCGAGAACGCGCGTCTGTTCCAGCAATCCGACCTGATTGCCGAATTCGTCCATGAACTGCGCACGCCGCTGGCATCGCTCAGTACCGCCACTTACCTGCTGCTCCGCCCCGAAATGTCGCGCGAACAGCGCGACCAGATCGTCAATAACATTCACAACGAGACCCTGCGGCTGAACGCCCTGGCATCCTCCTTCCTCGACCTGGCGCGGCTCGAATCGGGGCGCGTACAGTTCCGCAAGACGCGCTTCAGTTCGGCGGACCTGATCTACGAAGTGCGCGATGTGATGATGACCAAGGCGCAGGAGATGAACATCCAAATCCGCGTGGATGTGCCTTCCGACATGCCGCTGATGGAAGCCGACCGCGACAAAATCAAGCAAGTGCTCCTCAACCTGTTGAGCAACGCCATCAAATACAACCGTCCGAACGGTTCCGTCATCATCACCGGCAACTTCACCGATACGGAAATTTCCGTCACCGTGCAAGATACCGGCATGGGCATCCCGGAAGATTCGCTCCCGCACCTCTTCCAAAAGTTCTACCGCGTACGCGAACACGAAGGCAAAGCCTCCGGCACCGGGCTGGGTCTTTCCATCTGCAAGCAAATCATTCAGGGACACAACGGGCGCATCGAGGTCAAGAGCAAAGTGGGGGTTGGCACTGCCTTCACCGTTTACCTGCCGCGCGCGCCCCGTCTTCCGCGCAGTTAGGCTTTCCCCGCACGCTCACCTGCTTTTCATTTTGGCGCGGCGCAAGCAAGTATAATCCCCCGCATGAACCGCCGTTTTAACCGTGTTTGGATTCTTCCGCTTGCCCTCGTGCTGGGCGTCATACTCTTCTATCTGCCGCCCGTCTATTCGCGCGTCATGCCGCGCATCGAAGCCCTGCAATCCGGCATCAAATATTGGATCAAACCGCCCGAGGAGGCGGTCTTTCAACCCTCGGGTCAAGCCGAACCTGCCGCAGACTCTGCGACTCAAACGCCTCTTCCCACCCTCACAGCGACTCTCACCCCCACAGCGGGTCCCACGCCCTCGCCGACGGTCACCCCTACGCCTCTGCCTGCTTCAGTTAACCTGACCGGCTTCCGCTACGAAGACCAAAGGAATCGCTGGAACTATTGCGGTCCCGCCAACCTGAGCATGGCGCTCAACTACCTCGGCTGGGATGGCAACCGCGATACCGTTGCCAAAGCCATCAAGCCCGGCGTGCAGGACCCCAAACTGGACTTCATTCAACAGGGGCGCAGTGACGTCAACGTCATGCCGTATGAGATGGTGGACTTCGTCAACGACCAGACCGAATTCCGCGCTCTCTACCGCCTGGGCGGCGATATCGAACTGGCAAAGCGGCTGCTTGCCGCCGGCTTTCCCTTCATTGCTGAAAAGGGCTATTACGAGAAAGACTACACCGGCAAAGTCGCCTGGCTGGGACATTATCAGTTCGTGACCGGCTACGATGACGCCCGCGGCGAATTGATCGTTCAAGACACTTGGAACGACGGTCCCAACTTCCGTATCAAATACGAAGCGTTCATGGCGCCGGAAGCCTGGCTCTCCTTCGACAACCTGTTCATCGTGGTCTATAAGCCCGAGCGCGAGAGCGAGTTGATGCAGGTCCTCGGTCCGTATGCCGACCCGATGCAGGCGGCGCAAACCGCGCTCACCCACGCGGAAGAATATATCCTCACCACCAGCGGCATCGAACAATTCTTCGCTTGGTTCGCCAAAGGGACCAGTCATGTCGCCCTCCAGCAATACGCCGACGCCGCCGCTGCCTACGACCGCGCATTTGCCATCTACAACGACCTCGGCAAGGACGATGTCCAGCGTCCCTACCGCATGATGTGGTATCAGACCGGTCCCTACTGGGCGTACTTTTACAGCGGGCGATACCAGGATGTCATCAGCCTTGCGGATGTGACCCTCACGGAGACCATCGCCAAGCCCACCATCGAAGAGAGCATCTACTGGCGCGGACGCGCCAAGTACATGATTGGCGACACGCCCGGCGCCATCGCCGACTACCGCGAAGCGCTTCGCCTGCACCCCAACTGGGCGCCCGCCATTCAGGCATTGCAGGACTTGGGCATACAACCGTAAATTCGTCTGTCAGTCACTGATCTCATCGTCCGAACTTTCTGAGTACCACTGCCAAACGAGCGACCATCAGTCCATGCGACCATCAGACTATGAGACTATGAGACTATAAGACCATGAGACTCTTACACTTCGCCGACGCCCACATAGACATGGCGAACTACGGACGCCACGATCCCGAAACGGGACTGCCCCTGCGCGTCCTCGATTTCCTCAAATCGCTCGATACGATTGTGGACGCGGCGATTGCCGAACGGGTGGACATGGTCATCTTTGCGGGCGACGCCTACAAAGATCGTTCTCCTGCGCCAACCTACCAGCGTGAGTGGGGGAAACGCATCGTCCGCCTTTCGCAGGCGAAAATTCCCACCCTGTTGTTGGTTGGCAACCATGACCTTTCACCCGCCATTGGGCGGGCGCACGCCATTCAGGAATTCGACACCCTGCAAGTACCGTTTGTCAAAGTGCTGGACAAGCCGCAATTTTTGAAACCTGCCGATTTGTGGGATATGCCTGTCCAGGTGATTGCCATGCCGTGGATCACGCGCTCGGCGTTGATGGCAAACCTTGAGATGAGCGCGGCGGATACCGGCGAAATCTTTTCGAGTTTGGAATCTCGAATCTCGAATCTCATAGAGGAGTGGTTCGAAGAAGCCGACCCGACTTTGCCCCTCGTCCTCACTGCCCATGCCTCTGTGGAGGGCGCGACGTTCGGTGCAGAGCGGACGATCATGCTGGGCAGTGACCTTGTCCTGCCTGCCGCGCTCGTGAAGGACAGGCGGCTCGATTATGTGGCGATGGGTCACATCCACAAGCCGCAGGATGTGAACGAGGGACATCATCCGCCGGTCATTTACCCCGGCTCCATCGAGCGCGTGGATTTCGGCGAGGCAAAAGACGACAAGTTTTACATCATCGCGGAGGTGGAGCGCGGCTCTGCGAAGGTTAGGTGGGAAAAAATCGAAGGGACGCGTCCGTTTCGGGAGGGGCGGGCAGTGCTCAGGTCCAGCGAGAACGTGACCGAGGTGTTGAAATCTGCGCTGCCGAAGAAAATGTCCGGGGCGATTGTCCGCCTGATTGTCGAATATCCCAGAGAATTGGATACGCTGATTGACGAAGCCGCCCTGCGCAAGTATGCGAGCGAAGCGTTCGAGTTTCATCTGGTCAAACGTCCGCAAAGCGAGGCGCGCGTGCGCATCCCTGAGGGACAGGTGGTCAGCAGTATGAGTCCGCTCGACCTGCTGGCGCAGTATTTGGATTCAGTCAAAGCCGAAAACGCCGACGAACTGCTCAAACTCGCCCAGGAAATCATCTCGGAAGACGCGGACGAAGCAGTATAATCGGGCAAATCGTTCCTCAATCTAAAATCGTAAATCGTAAATCGCAAATCGCAAATCGTAAATCGTAAATCGAGGCGCCATGTCCAGGGAACATTCACGCTACCGCTGGTTCGTCGTTGTTGTGTTCTTTTTCTTCATGCTCCTGCATCAAACCGACAAGTTGATGATTGGCTCTTTGCAGGTGCAAATCACCGATGATTTTGGCATCAGCAACACACAATGGGGGCTGGTCAATTCCGGCGCGCTGATTGTCGCCACGATTTTGTATCCGATTTGGGGCTATCTCTATGACCGCTTCGCGCGCGCCAAACTGCTCTCACTGGCTTCGTTTGTTTGGGGTGCGACCACCTGGCTGAACGCGCTCGCCCGCAACTTTGGCGTTTTCCTCGTCACCCGCGCCTCGACCGGCATTGACGACTCATCCTACCCCGGCTTGTACACGCTGGTGGCGGACTACTTCGGTCCCACCCTGCGCGGCAAGGTGTATGGGGTGTTGCAGCTGGCGCAGCCCATCGGCTACCTGATTGGCATGATCCTGGCGCTCATGGTCGCGCCGATGATCGGCGGCTGGCGTTCGGTGTTCTTCATCACGGGGTCGCTTGGCTTGGTCATTGCCCTGTTCATCTTCTTCGGCGTGAAGGAAATGCCGCGCGGCAAAGCCGAACCCGAATTCGAAAACATGGCGGAAATGCAGACCTTCAAGTTCTCGTGGGAGGAAGCGAAGCAGATTTTCCGCAAGCGCACCATGTGGTTCATCTTTTTGCAGGGCTTTGCGGGCGTGTTCCCGTGGAATGTCATCACCTATTTCTTCTTCGCCTACCTCGAACGGGAGCGCGGTTACGACGCCAACAGCATCCTCTTTACCATGGCGCCCGTCATCCTCATCCTCGCCAGCGGATACTTCCTCGGCGGCGCACTCGGTGACTTTGCCTTCAAGCGCACCAAAAAGGGACGTATCCTTGTTTCCAGCACGGGGGTTTTGCTCGGCTCAATCTTCATCTATCTGGCGCTCAACACCCCTGTCGAGGCGCGCACACAGTTCTTTATCTTCATGTGCCTGACCGCCATCTTCATGCCGCTTTCCTCCGCCAATGTCATTGCCACCGTGTACGACGTGACCGTGCCCGAGGTTCGCTCGACGGCGCAGGCGGTGGAATACTTCATCGAGAACGGCGGCGCGGCGTTCGCGCCCATCCTCACCGGTCTCATCGCCGACGCGATTGACCTCAAGACTGCCATCCTGCTCATTTGTATGGTGGCGTGGGGATTGTGCTTCGTCTTCTACCTCGGCGCGCTCTTCACGATTGACAAGGACACGGCAGACCTGCGCCGTCAGATGGCGCAGCGCGCAGAGGCGATGTAAGGCGGCGTATTCACAGGATTCGACAAAATGGACGACTCAACCGGTTTGATCTTGAAGGCGCTTCGGTTCTCCGCGCGCAAGCACAACGACCAGCGCCGCAAGGATTCCAGGTCGTCGCCGTATGTGAATCATCCCATTCAGGTCGCTGAAACGTTATGGAGGGTGGGCGGGGTGCGCGATGTCACCCTGCTCATTGCTGCCATTTTGCACGACACCATCGAGGACACGGGAACGACGCCGGAGGAAATTCGGGCGGAGTTCGGCGGGGATGTCCTTGCGCTGGTGCTTGAGGTGACGGACGACAAAAGCCTGCCCAAGCAAACGCGGAAACAATTGCAGATCCAGACCGCGCCGCATAAATCCCATAACGCCAAACTGCTGAAACTGGCGGATAAAATCTGCAACGTGGACGATATCGTCCATTCCCCTCCCGCCGATTGGACGCTCGAACGGAAAAGGGAATATCTGCTATGGACGGAGAAAGTCGTGGCTGGTTTACGCGGGGTGAATGTCAAATTAGAAATGGCTTATGACGAATTGCTGGCGGAGGGCAAACGCGCGTTGGGGCTGGAATAATTCCATTGGTGGTCGTCAATAGAAATCGAGTCTTTTGCTGTACCGTTAGGGGTCGTCATAGAAATTTACCGAAACCAGCCAGGAGGCGGTTGTCCATTGGATGATTTCCAATTGTGCAACGGTTCCCTCTTTCGAGAAAAGCAGCACGAAACCTTTTCTGTTCCCAATTTTTGGCGTTTCTCCTTCGTTGAATAATTCCCAGCCATTGGGCGGCATGTTCTCTTTATAGAATTTTATCAACGTTTTTGGATCATCTATCCTCACAATGTAAGAATAAGCCTCATATCCCTTCGGCAGGTCAACGCCTGGAATACCCTTCTCCCAGCCTTTTACATCCGTATATACAGGGATGTTCTGTAATTCAGGATGAACTTCACCTTCCTCGACAGGAGTTGAAGTGACGTGAGGAGGAATGGATGTGGCTTGAGGGCGGCATGCAGAGACTGAGAACAGGATCAATAGATATGCGATGACTTTGTGTTTCATTGTTGTATATCCTTTACCTCAAGAACGTTTGCCCTTGTTTTTACTTTACCTCTGTGTGCGATTAATTTCAACTGGAAAAAATACCAGTCATCATGTCGGGATTTCACCCTCAATTTCTTCAAGATGCTGTATTGCAGAGATCAACCTCTCGCCCCTTTCTGTTTTCGAGAGAAACCCCGATGCGCCTGTTCCCGAATTTTGTAACTCGATTTTGAGTTCTTTCGGCAGTTTGTTTTCGAAGAGGGGCAGGCTACAATTCGGTCACAAGGAGGCACTTATGACCATCATTGTCGCGGATACCACCTGCGGATTGCCGAAACAGCTGCTCGCAGAACGCGGAATTCCATGCGTTCCGCAGATTGTCATTTTTGGGGATGAGACCTATCACGACGATTCGGAACTGGATACGCCCGCCTTCCTGCAAAAATTGAAAGCATCTTCCGCCCTGCCCAAAACCTCCGCGCCCGAGCCGCATCTGTATTACCCGATCTTTGAGGGTGCGAAGAAACGCGGCGAGAGCGTGGTCGTCGTCGCGCCGACGGGCAAAGCCAGCGGAACGGTCCGCTCGGCGCAGACCGCCGCACTGGAGTTCCCCGATCTGGATGTGCGCGTGGTGGACACGCTGACCATCTCGAGCAACCTCGGCTCGCTGGTGCTGATGGCAGATGATATGGCAAAGGCAGGCGCCTCGGCGGATGAGATCGTCGCCAAACTCAACGCGATGATTCCCCGCGGCAGGCTCTACTTCGTGGTGGATACGCTCGAATACCTCGCCAAAGGCGGGCGCATCGGCGGGGCAAAGAGACTGCTGGCAGAGTTGCTGGAAATCAAGCCAATTTTGCAGGTCAAGGACGGGCAGGTCGAGCCGTTCGAGCAGCAGCGAACGAAGAAGCGGGCGCTGGCGCGTCTCGTGGAGGTGGCGGCAGAGCAAAGCAAAGGCGGAGACGAGGCTCATTTGTGCGTGATTCAGGTCGAGGCGGAGCAGGAAGCGGAGGCGCTGGTCCAGGAATTGAAGTCCAGAATCCCCGTTTCCGTCATCCCCATCTATGAATTGCCTCCCGCCATCGTCGTCCATGCGGGACCGCGGGCGATGGGCGTGGGCTTTTTTGTGTGATGGTATAATCTGCGCACTCGCATCGAGAAATTTCCCACGTTCGTGGTTTAAAGTAAGGAGTTCCCATGTCTGGTCATTCAAAATGGTCCACCATCAAGCGCAAGAAAGGCGCGGCGGACGCCAAACGCGGCGCGTTGTTTACACGCCTTGCCCGCGAAATCACCATTGCCGCGCGCGAAGGCGGCGACCCCGAAACCAACTTCCGCCTGCGTCTGGCGGTGGACAAAGCCCGCGCCGAAAACATGCCCAAGGACAACATCGAGCGCGCCATCAAACGCGGCACGGGCGAAGATAAGGACGGCGCAGCGTTCGAGTCCATCACCTATGAAGGATATGTCGGTCATGGCGTGGCGGTGATGATCGAAGCCGTCACCGACAACCGCAATCGCACTGTTTCGGATTTGCGTCACGCGCTCACCAAGGCGGGCGGCAACATGGGCGAACTCGGCTCGGTTGCCTGGCAGTTCGACCGCATCGCCTATTTCTCCTTCCCTTCCAGCGCAATGAGTTACGACAAGGCGTTCGAACTCGGCATCGAAGCAGGCGCCAACGATGTGCTGGAAGACGACGGCACGATTGAGATCCTCGCGCCCGTCGAATCATTCAAAGTGATTGCCGATGCCCTGCACAAGGCGGGCGTCCAGCCCAGCGAGGCGGAACTGCGCTACACCCCCAAACAGGAAATCGAACTCGGTCCCGAAGAAACGGTCAGCGTGCTGAAGGCGCTCGAAGCCATCGAAGAACTCGACGACGTGCAGAACGTTTACTCGAACCTCAAGGTGACAGACGAAGCCCTCGCCGCGCTTGAAGCGGCTTAATGCATAGTGCCGACCTAAGTCGGCACTTTCATTTAACTCACCTTACGCGGTGGCGCGAGATTCATCTCGCGTTTTCAAGCGACATGAATGTCGCGCTACGGGAAAACTGCGTAACATCAGTTATTTAAATGACCCTCGCACTTGGAATTGACCCCGGCACCGCCACGACAGGATTCGGACTCGTGCGCCTCACACCCGACGGGGACCTGGTTGCCGTCCGCTATGGCGTCATCTCCACTCCAAAAGATACCCCCGCTCCCGCGCGGCTGGAAATGCTCTACGACCAGATGCGCCATCTCCTCGCCGAATACAAGCCCGACACCGCCGCCGTCGAAAAATTATTCTTCCAGCGCAACGTCACCACCGCCCTCGCGGTGGGACAGGCGCGCGGCGTGATCATGCTGGCGTTGCAGCAGGCGGGAATCGAAGCGTTCGAATACACGCCCAACGAAATCAAACAAGCCGTGGCGGGATACGGAAGCGCCCAAAAGCGGCAGGTGCAGGAAATGGTACGCGCCCTGCTCCAACTCGACTCCATCCCCAAACCCGACGACGCCGCCGACGCGCTGGCGGTCGCCATCACACATTTGAATACGAAAAGATACGATTGACCACGAAGGACACAAAAAGCACGAAGAAATAGGTCTTCAACCTTCGTGCCCTTTGTGGTTAAAAGAGTTAAAATAACTCCATGATTGCAACCCTGCGCGGCGAAGTGACCCAAATCGAAGACAACGCCCTCATCCTCGAAGTGGGCGGGGTGGGGCTGAGAGTCTTCGTCCCTGCGCCTCTGCGGACCAAACTCAAGGCGGGCGAAGCGGCGTTTCTGTTCACTCACCTCATCGTCCGCGAAGACGCGCTGACGCTCTACGGCTTCGAATCGCAAGCCGACCGCGAACTCTTCACCATCCTGCTCGGCGTGGACGGGGTCGGTCCCAAAGTGGCGCTCAACGTGCTTTCCACCATGACCCTCGACGCCGTGCAGCGCGCCGTCTTTGCCGATGAAGCGGACTTGTTGAGCCGCGTCCCCGGCGTGGGGAAGAAGACCGCGCAAAAGATGGCGCTTCATCTCAAAGACAAACTCAAGCCGACCGATGCACTGGCGCGCGTTGCTGCGATGTCCGACAAAGACAGCGAAGTCCTTGCCGCCCTCACTGCGTTGGGCTATTCGGTGGTCGAGGCGCAGGCGGCGATTCAATCCATCCCCAAAGACGCGCCCGACGACGTGGAGGAACGTCTGAGGCTGGCGCTGGGGTATTTTCAATAAGACCTTGCTCCGCGAAATCGGAGCATTTTTTATCCCTCCTCTCATATTCCATGCCGCCTTTGCGTAAAAGACGCTCTCTAGCGTCGGGCAAAGAACTCGCGTTAAAATACCTCCCATGAACCCAAACCGCTACGACGCAATCATCATCGGCGCGGGGCATAACGGTCTCGTCGCCGCCGCCTACCTTGCCAAACGAGGCAGGAAAGTTCTCGTCCTCGAACGCCGCGGCATCGTCGGCGGCTCGGTCGTGACCGAAACCTTCGAGGACGGCTCTCCTTACGACCCCGTCTGGACAGGCGGGATGCTCCGCCCGGACATCGTCAAAGACCTCCGCCTCGCCTCACACGGACTTCAGCCTGATCCTGTCCGAAAACCTTTTATCTCCCTCCAGGCAGATTCCCACCACCTCGTCCTCGACGCGGACCCGCTCAAAGCCGCCGAAGCCATCAAGCCCTTCTCCGAAAAGGACGCGTCGCGCTGGGGCGAGTTTGTCCGCTTTATGAACAAGGCGGCGTACATTTTGGATGTCGCTTACGACACCCTCATGCCGCGCCTGCCGAAGGACTTCAGCCTGCGCGAAGGCTACGGCTTGCTCGAACTGGGACTCGAACTGCGCCTTGCCGGGCGCAAGGACATGCTCAACTTCATCCGCGCCCTGCCGATGACCGCGCAGGAACTGTCGGAGGAATACTTCGAGTCTGAAATCGTCAAAGCGGCGGTTGCCTCGCTTGCCATTCATACCCACACCCTGGGACCCATGGAAGCCGGCAGCGGTTACACCCTCATCCACAACTGGCTGAATCGCGGCGGACTTTCTCATGTAAATGTTGGGAAAGCAGGTGGGATCACCCAGGCGTTGGCAAACGCGGTGAAATCCTTCGGCGGCGAAATCCGCACGGAAGCGGAAGTGGAACGTATTCAAGTAGATACATATACTTGTAAAGGGGTGGTGCTGAAGAACGGCGAAGAAATTTTTGCAGACACGGTCATCTCTGCTGTTGACCCGAAACGAACCTTCCTCGACCTCGTTGGCGCGCCGAACCTGCCGCCGGAATTCGTCTGGAAAGTGCAATCCATCAAAATGCGCGGGTCGGTGGCGAAGGTGCATTTGTTGACGGACGGCAATCACGGCATCCCCGAAGGGACGCTGGTCGTTGCCCCCTCGATCAAGTATCTGGAGAAAGCCTATGACGCGGCAAAATACGGAGAGATTTCCGAGAAGCCGTATTTGGAAGTGACTACTTCGGGCAATGTGGTGAGCATTCATTTCCAGTTCGCACCATACAAATTAAAGAATGGCGAGTGGAAAGTGGAAAGTGGAAATATTTATAAATTGGCAATTGCCGCCCTCTCCGATTACTTCCCCAATCTCCAATCACGAATTACCAATTACCATGTCATCACGCCTCTCGACCTCGAAACCACCTACGCTCTCACCGAAGGCGACCTCAACCACGGTCAACTCATGCTCGACCAGTTCCTGTTCATGCGCCCCATTCCCGGCTGGTCGAATCACAAAACGCCGATTGATAACCTCTATCTCTGCGGCAGCGGAGTCCACGGCGGAGGGGGAGTCAGCGGCGCGGCGGGGCGGAATGTGGTGAAGGTTTTGAAGTAAACAAAAAACATCCGAAGTCAACGCGGCTTCGGATGTTTTTCAACATTGTCCCGAAGGTTTGATGTGGGCAACAAACGATGCCCTGTTGAACCTTCGGGACGTTTCTACTGTGCCACGCGCAGAATGACGCCGTTCTGCGAGGGATCGTGCAGCAGTAGCCCCGCCTCGGTCATGTTCGACGGGATGCCTGCCGCATCCACCCGCGCCACGACCTCCTCGTACGCCTTTTGATTCGGCAGGTCAATGGTGAAATAACGGAGTCCAGCCGCGTCGGGCGGGGGAGGCGGAGCGCCGCGTCCCTGCCAGGTGTTGAGTCCAAGGTGATGGTGGTAGCCGCCCGCGGAGACGAACGCCATGCCGATCCCCTTTGAGATGCCCATGATGTCGAAGCCGATCACGCCGTGATAAAAATCCACCGCCTCTTGAATATCGCGCACGTGCAAATGGACGTGTCCGATGCGAGTTTCAGGTGAGACGGGGGCGTCGAGTTTGTCGTCCTCCTTCAAGTGGCTGAAGAGTTCGTCCAGGTCGAGCGGCTCGCGTCCGTTGCTCCACGAGCCGTCCTTGCGGCGTGCATCGAAGTTGCCGTCGCGGATTGTCCATGTGCCGTCTTCGGGCGACTCGGCATAGAGTTCGATGCCGTTCCCTTCCAAGTCGTCGAGGTAGGTGGTCTTGGTCAGGATGTGGTCGGTGGGGGAGTTGGGATACTTCAGCGCGAACAGACGCGCCACGGCAATCGCCAGTTCGCGCCGGTTTGGGAAGAGATATGCCACATGGTACAGCCCCGTCACGCCGCGATATTTTTTCAAATTGGGTTCTTCGGAGAGCAGAAGGAAATCGTTGCCGCCCGCACCAAGCCCAGCCTTCTTCCCCTCGCGCCAGTGGAGTTTGAACCCCAGCGCCTTTTGGTAAAACTCAAGTTGGTTGTCGAGGTTCGCCACTCTAAGGGAAATGGCTCCCATGCGGGTTTTTGGGTGGATCGAAAATTTGGTTCTCGCTTCGGGTTCGCTTGGTATGTTCATACCTAGTTAGACAACCAGCCCGTCTCTTGTCTTTCCTTGTTTGACAGGGGAGTTTTCTCGGTTATAATTCAGCCGCTGAATTTTGAACCGTGAAATGATATGGAAACCGCAAACGAAGAACTCCGCGAACTGACCCTGCTCGAACAAATCGAAAACAACCCCGATGTCAATCAATCCGCATTAGCCCGCCAGCTCGGCGTGGCAGTGGGGACGGTCAACTGGCATCTCAAGCGCCTCATCGCCAAGGGGTACGTCAAAGCCATGCGCGCCGAGCGCAAGAAACTACGTTACCTCATCACGCCCGAAGGCATCGCCCTGCGCGCCCGCCTGGCGGTGGATTACGTCGAGCGTTCCCTTTCGCTTTACCGCAAGACCCGTCAACGTGTGAAGGAGCATCTCGCCAAGGTGCGCGAGGCGGGGTATGACCGTGTGCGCATCCTGGGCAGGGGCGATGTGGTGGACATTTGCCGCCTGACCTGCCTCGAACAGGGCATTCAGGTCGTCACCGACAAGGACGCTCCTGCGCTGCTTGTGGACGGTTTCAAAGTACAACTGCAATTGGAGGAATAACATGACCGACCGCCACATTCTCATCACGGGAGGCGCGGGCTACATCGGCTCTCTCCTGACCTCGGAACTGCTCCGCCTTAATTACCGTGTCACCGTCCTCGATTCTCTCCTCTTCGGCGGCGAGTCGCTCGTGCCTTTCCTCCATCACCCCAACTTCCATTTCGTCAAATCAGACGTGACCGAACCCCGCGCCATCAAGGACGCGGTCAAGGACGGCTGGCAGAAGCCGAACGCCCTCGTTCACCTGGCGGCGATTGTCGGCTTTCCAGCCTGTCAGGCGGTGGGAAGGCAGGTCGCGTGGAAGTACAACGTCGAGGCGACGAAAATGGTCTTCGAGCAAGCGGCAGAATTGGGCGTGGAGCGATTCGTGTTCTCATCCACCTACAGCAACTACGGCTTGAGTCCCGATGGCAAGCCGGTGACCGAAGAGTCGCCCTTGAATCCCCAATCGTTATATGCCGAAACGAAGATCGCCGCGGAGGAGTATCTGCTCTCCCAAAAGGATGCGCCGACCGCGCCGCTGCTGTTTCGCTTTGCGACGTTGTACGGCATCTCGCCGCGCACCCGCTTCGACCTCATCGTCAACCAGTTTGTGCTGGAGGCGTTCACCAAACGGCAGTTGATCATCTACCAGCGCGGTTATTCGCGTTCGTTTGTGCATGTCCGCGATGCGGTGCGCGGCGTCATCATGGGACTCGAAGCCGAGCAGTCCAAAATTCGCGGGCAGGTCTTCAACCTTGGCACCGAGAAGGGCAACTACTCGAAAGATGACATCGTGCGGCTTGTGCTAAAGCGGATGCCTGAAACGACGGTCGAATACAAAGACCTGACCTTCGGCGGCGACATGCGCGACATCACCGTTTCGTTTGCCAAAATCAAAAAGGTGCTTGGCTTTGAAACCACCCTCACGGTGGACGACGGTATTCGTGAATTGTTGTTTGCCCTGAAGACCGGCTTGATCCAAAACCCGACCGATGCCCGTTATAGAAATGCACAATTCATCGTGCAGTGATGTGTGAAGGCAGGCAAGTACACGGGTAAAAACAATTTATCTGCTTGCAAACCTGTCTGCTTGTGTACCTGTTTACTCCCATACGTTTTCCTCTATCCCCATCCCGCGAAGGAGAACCCATGCCCCAGAATTTTTGGCACAACAAAAAAGTCATCGTCACCGGCGGCGGAGGCTTTCTCGGCTCTTTCGTCGTCGAGAAACTCAAAGAACGCGGCGCGACGGACATTTTCATTCCGCGCAAACGCGACTACAACCTGACCGACCCGAACGCCATCAAACGCATGTACGACGATGCCCTGCAGGGCGTTGATCCCAAAAATGTCATCGTGATTCACCTCGCCGCCAATGTAGGCGGCATTGGCGCCAACCGCGAGCATCCCGCCGAGTTCTTCTACGACAATGCCATTATGGGTATCGAGATGATGCACCAGGCGTGGAAGCGCGGCGTGGGCAAGTTCGTTGCCACCGGCACGGTCTGCGCCTATCCCAAGTTTACGCCCGTCCCTTTCAAGGAAGACGACCTGTGGAACGGCTACCCCGAAGAGACCAACGCTCCCTACGGGCTTGCCAAGAAGATGATGCTCGTGCAGGCGCAGGCATACCGCCAGCAATACGGCTTCAACGCCATCTTCCTCCTGCCCGTGAACCTTTACGGTCCGCGCGATAACTTCGATTTGCAGTCGTCGCATGTCATCCCGGCTCTGATCCGCAAGGCGGTCGAGGCGCAGGAGCGCGGCGAGAAGGAACTGCCCGTGTGGGGCGATGGTTCGCCGACGCGCGAATTCCTCTACGTGGAAGACGCCGCCGACGGCATCGTCACCGCCGCCGAAAAATATGACGGTGAACTGCCGGTCAATCTCGGTTCGGGCTACGAAATTTCCATCAAAGACCTGGCGGAGATGATCGTCCGCATGACCGGCTTTCAGGGCAAACTCGTCTGGCAGACCGACAAGCCCAACGGGCAACCCCGCCGCGGACTCGACGTCAGCCGCGCAAAGGCATTGTTTGGCTGGAGCGCCCAGGTCCCGTTCGAGGAAGGGATGCGGCGCACCATCGAGTGGTTCAAAGCCAATAGGTCGAAGATAAAGTAAGTCGAAGGTCAAAAGTCGAAAGTCGACAGACCTTTGACCTTTGACTTTTGACAGATGAAAAATGACTCAAATTACTAAAGTTCCTTCTCACGAACCCACCACCATCTATATCAAGCCTTCCACCGGTCTCGCGGCGTTGAACCTCAAAGACCTGTGGGCATACCGCGAACTGATTTATTTCATGATCTGGCGCGACGTGAAGGTGCGCTACAAACAGACCATGCTCGGCGCGGCGTGGGCAATCATCCAGCCGGTGCTGACGATGATCGTCTTCACCTTCCTCTTCGGGCGCATCGCCAAACTGCCCACTGACAACGACATCCCCTACCCGATTTTTTCGTATGCCGCCCTTCTGCCCTGGGGTATGTTCGTCGGCGCGCTCAATCAGGCTTCGCGCTCTCTCACCTCCAACCAGAACATGGTGACGAAAATCTACTTTCCGCGCCTCGTCCTGCCGCTGGCTTCCATCCTTTCGGGCTTGGTGGATTTTGTCATCGCTTTCGTCATCCTCATCGGGTTGATGATTTACTACGGCGTGACGCCCTCCCCCAACGCGCTTTGGGCATTGCCCCTCTTCCTGTTGCTGACCGTCGTCACGGCGCTGGGGGTGGCGTTGTGGCTTTCTGCCATCAACGTGCAGTACCGCGACGTGAACTACGCGCTTCCCTTCCTGACCCAATTCTGGCTCTTCATCACGCCCGTCGCCTACTCCTCCAACCTCATCTCCGAAAAGTGGCAGTTGATCTATTCTCTCAACCCGATGGCGGGTGTGATCAACGGATTCCGCTGGGCGCTGCTTGGCACGGACACGGGACCCGGTCCCGAAATGGCGGTCTCGGTGTTGATTTCACTGCTCGTCCTCATCGGCGGGCTGTTCTACTTCCGCAACATGGAGAAGACCTTCGCGGATACGATCTAACGTGCAGCACACTCTCTCGTACCTACGGTATAAGAGAATGCCGCTGCACAGGAAATATCAATGACCATTGCAATCAGCGTAAACAACATTAGTAAACAATACAAAATCGGTGCGGCGCAGCAGAAGTTCCAATACGGAATGTTCCGCGACGTGCTGATGGATACTTTAATGACCCCGGTGCGCGTCTATCGCGCCCTGCGCGGACAGGGCATGCGCGGCACAGCCGCCACCTCCACCATTTGGGCGCTCAAGGACGTTTCCTTCGACCTCGAAGAAGGCAAGGTGCTGGGCATCGTCGGGCGCAACGGCGCGGGGAAAAGCACCCTGCTCAAGATTCTCTCGCGCGTCACCGAACCCACCAAAGGGACCGTCACCGTGCGCGGACGTGTCGGCTCGCTGCTCGAAGTGGGTACCGGCTTTCACCCCGAACTGACGGGACGCGAGAACATCTACATGAACGGCGCCATCCTCGGCATGAAGCGCACCGAAATTGACAGCAAATTCGACGAAATCGTCGAGTTCTCCGAGGTCGGTCAATTCATTGACACGCCTGTCAAACGCTACTCCTCCGGCATGTACCTGCGGCTTGCCTTTGCCGTCGCCGCGCACCTCGAACCCGAAATCCTCGTCGTGGATGAAGTCCTCGCGGTGGGCGACGCCGAATTTCAGCGCAAGTGTCTCGGCAAAATGAGCGACGTGGCGCAGCAGGGGCGCACGGTTCTCTTCGTCAGCCACAACATGTCTGCCATCCTGCGCCTCACGCAGGAGGCAATCGTCCTCAAAAAGGGACAACTCATCAAACGCGCCCCCACCGCCGAAGCCGTGGACTTCTATCTCTCCTCGGGGCAGGCGGAATCGGGTCAGCGGGTTTGGGAGGCAGATGAGGTTCCGGCGGCGAGCCAGCCATTTCGACCGGTGGCAATCCGAATTAAAGACCGAAGCGGGAACATCGTGGATACCGTCCGCTCCACCGAGCCGCTCACTGTCGAATGGGAATATCAACTCGATGCGCCCATCACCGCCCTGCGTGTGGGCATCTATCTCAGCACCATGCGCGGCGAATACGTCTTCACCTCTTTCGACACCGACGACGCGCGGCAATACGAACAATTCGGCGCGCGTCAGGCGGGACGCTATATCAGCCGCTGTGAAATCCCTGCCGATTTTTTCAACGAGGGGCGTTACTCGCTGGGCGTCAATGCCAGTTCGTTCGGCGTGAAGCGTTACTTCATGGATGAGAACGCGCTCTCGTTCAACGTGGATATTTCCGGCGCGCCCGGCACCCAATGGCCCGAAGTGCGCCAGGGTCCCATCCGCCCGCGCTTGAATTGGAAGATCGAGAAACTCGATTAACTCAAAGCCCTTGCCACAGAGACCACAAAGTTCTCTGAGATTTAAAAAAAGAATCTCTGCGCTTCTCTGTGAACTCTGTGGCTAAAATTATGTTGAACAAAACCTCCCTCCGCAACTTTCTGGGCGAACTGCCCCTCGCCGCCGAATTGGATTACACCCTTCGGCAAAAGAACCGTGCCCGCAAGGATCACTACAACCTTGCGCGTCTGCAAAAGTCGCTGCCTCAGGCGGCGGCGCAGGCAAAGCCGTTCATCGAAAAAGCGCCCGCCGGCAAAAACATTCTTTTCTTCGCCACGCTTCATTATTGGATTGAACAAGCCGCCTACATCTCTCTCGTGCTTGCGGGACTTGGTCACAAGGTCACGCTGTTGACTCTGCCTTATTCTGAATGGCACAAGGAAAAGGATAAACTGACTCAAAAACAGCGCGGACTTCACACCCGCGACGCCCTCTTTCCTCTTTCCCCTTTCATTCATCACGCTTCGCTCCTCGACCTCAAGCCTGCTTCTGACTTACCCGCCTCCCTCCACGCCGACATCGCCGAGGTCTCCTTGTGGGACGCGCAATACACGCTCATGCGCGAAGAAGTGGACATGCACAATCCGGGCGATAAAGCCCTCTACGACCTGCGCCTCAAGCGCAACACCTTCGCCGCCCGCGCCGCCCTCGCATGGATGCAGGCGCACAAACCCGATGTCGTCCTCGTTCCCAACGGGCTCATCCTCGAAATGGGCATCGTCTTCCGCGTGGCGCGTTACCTCAATATCCCCGCCGTCACCTTCGAGTTCAACGACCAGCGCGAGCAAATCTGGCTTGCCCATAACACCTCCATCATGCAGCAGGACACGGACTACCTCGTCGAAGCGCGCTGTCATCTGCCGATGACCGACGACATGTACGAGCGTCTCGCCGATTTGGAAAACGCCCGCCGCGGCGCGCGCGTGTGGGGCAAGTCGAAGCGGCTGTGGCAGTACGTCTCGGCGCAGGGGGCTGAAGCGACGAAAAAGGCTCTGGGGCTGGATGACCGTCCCGTCGTCCTGCTTGCCGCGAACGTGCTGGGCGACAGCCTCACGCTGGGGCGCAACCTCTTTGCCGCGTCCATGTCCGAATGGATTACGAAGACCGTCCAATACTTTGCAAAGCGAACCGATGTGCAGTTGGTCATCCGCGTGCATCCCGGCGAGAAACTTGTCCCGCAGGCGAAATCCATGGGGACGGTGGTGCGCGAGGCGCTGCCTGAACTGCCGGGTCACATTCACGTCATCGGCGCGCTCGACCCGGTCAACACCTATGACCTGATCGAAATCGCCGATTTGGGCTTGGCATACACCACCACCGTCGGCGTCGAGACCGCCATGAACGGCGTCCCTGTGATTGTGTGCGGCAAGACCCACTACCGCGGGCGCGGCTTCACCCTCGACCCGGACACGTGGGACGAATATTTCTCCACGCTCGAAAAGGTGCTCTCTGACCTGCCCGCGCATCGTTTGACGGAAGAACAGACCGCCAAAGCCTGGAATTATGCCTACCGCTTCTTCTTCGAATACCCGCGTCCGTTTCCGTGGCGGTTGATGAATTTCTGGGATGACCTTGAAGTGTGGTCTGTTGAAAAAGTGTTGAGCGAGGAAGGCATGGCGCAGTTTGGCGATACGTTCAAATTCCTCGTCGGCGAACCGTTTACGTGGAAATAGACCTCACCCCCCCGCCCCTCTCCTAAAGGAGAGGGGAGCAACACTATGGAAAATACCAAACAACAAGTACGCGAGTTTTATGACCAAATCGGCTGGTCGCAGATTGGCGACGGGTTGTATCAGAACGCCCGCTACGAAGACCTGCGTCCTGTTTCGCGCGAGTACATCCACAACTGTCACATGCGCGTCAAGCGGCATCTCGCGCCGCACGGTGACATTCTGCTCGATGCGGGGTCGGGTCCCGTGCAGTGGCCCGAATACCTGACCTACTCCGAAGGGTACAAATACCGCCTGTGCGCCGACATTTCCATCACAGCGCTGAAGGAAGCTCGCGCCCGTCTCGGCGAAAAAGGATTGTTCGTCGTTGCCGATATTGCCAACCTGCCCTTCAAACCCGATGCCTTCGATGGGGTTGTTTCGATGCACGCCATCCATCATCTGCCGCTCACCGAACACAAGCGCGCCTACCTGGAACTGACCCGCGTACTGAAACCGGGCAGGAGCGGTGTGGTGGTCAACGGCTGGCATAACCCATTGCTCATGCGTCTGGCAGAACCGTTCATTGCGCTGGGACGTTTGTTCAGCGGGCGTTCCGCCAAAAAGAAGAAAAAGGACTGGGCTGCCTCTGAAGAGCAGGCAGGCACGTTCGTGGAAAAGATGACGCCGCGCTGGCTGAAGAGCGAATTGAACGGCGCAGTCAGGTTCGAGATTTACCCGTGGCGCAGTTTGAGTCCGCGTTTTATGCGCTGGTTCGTGCGTCCGCAAATGGGCGGCAAAGTCTTTTTGCGTTTTGTCTTTTGGCTCGAAGAAACGTTCCCGCGCTTTTTTGGTGAGAATGGGCAGTATCCGTTGATTGTGATTAGAAAGTAGAAAGTGGAAAGAAGTTGAGATGGTTTATTACGGCGAATGCAGATAATGGAAATGTCTCGATTTACCGACCCTAATTTTCTCAAAGCCGATCAATACAAGGACTCGTCCAACCTCGATGCACGGGTGGAACTCCACAAACGCTTCAGCACGAACCCCTATGGCTGGCTGACGTGGGTCTTCGACCATCTCCTCGTCCTGCCTGCCAACGCAAAGATTTTGGAACTTGGCTGCGGTCTCGCCTACTTGTGGAAGGAAAACGCGGCGCGCATCCCCCCAGGCTGGAACATCACCCTCAGCGATCTTTCGCCGGGGATGCTCGATGCGGCATGGCGAAACCTCGTCGTCACCGGGCGCAATTATCGGTTCAAGGAAATTGACGCGCAAGAGATCCCGTTCGAGGATGAAACCTTCGACGCGGTCATCGCCAATCACATGCTGTATCACGTCCCCGACAGAGCAAAGGCAATTGCTGAGATCAAACGAGTCTTGAAAACAGGCGGTCGCTTCTTCGCAACGACGGTCGGCGCGAAGCACATGCAAGAGATGAATGCCTGGCTGGATGAGGCGAGCGGCGGTCATTATGTCAGCCAGGTGGTTCGCTCCTTCCTGCTCGAAAATGGCATGGAGCAGTTGAAGCCGTTCTTTTCCCAAGTGACCATGACGCGGTATGCCGACACGCTGCGCGTCACCGAAGTGGATCCGTTGGTTGCCTATGTTCGTTCGGCGATTGCGGTTTCTGATTTGCAAAAGGAACGGCTCGAAGCATTGAAACTGGAATGGCAAAACATGTTGAAGCAAAAAGGCGAAATTTTCATCTCGAAGGATTCTGGTTTGTTCGAGGCGATAAAGTAATTAACTCATGTTGCGCGGTAGCGCGAGATTTACCTCGCGTTTTCAGGCGACATGACCCGCGCTACGAAGAAACTGCGTAGGGTGAGTAATTAACTCACCTTACGCGGTAGCGCGAGATTTATCTCGCGTTTTCAGGCGACATAACCCGCCCTACGAAGGAACTGCGTAAGGTGAGTAATTAAGTCATTGCGAGCAGAGCGGCGACGAAGTAATCCTCTCGTAACAGGAGATTGCTTTGGACTTTGTTCTCGCATGACATGAGGAGAATATATGAACTGGAAAAACAAAGTCGTACTAATTACCGGCGGGACGGGGTCGTTTGGCAAGAAGTTTACACAGACCCTGCTGGAGGAAAAACAGCCGAAGAAGATCATCATCTTCAGCCGCGACGAGTTGAAACAGCACGAAATGCGGGTGCAGGGATTCGACCACCCCTCGCTGCGTTATTTCATCGGCGACGTGCGCGACCGCGAGCGGCTGGTGCGCGCCATGCACGGCGTGGATATTGTCGTCCATGCCGCGGCGCTCAAACAGGTGCCTGCCTGTGAATATAACCCGATGGAAGCCATCAAGACCAACATTATCGGCACGGCAAACGTGCTGGAGGCAGCGCTGGATGCGGGCGTGAAGAAGGTGATGACCATCAGCACCGATAAAGCCGTGAGTCCCGCCAACCTCTACGGGGCGACCAAACTCGCAGCGGAGAAATTGACCGTTCAAAGCAACGCCTACGCCGCAGGAACGGCAACCCGTTACTCGTGCGTCCGATACGGGAATGTGGTCGGGTCGCGCGGCTCGGTCGTGCCGTTGTTCCTCAAACAGCGCGCAAACGGCACGGTCACCATCACGGACGAGCGCATGACGCGCTTCTGGCTTTCGCTGGAGCAGGGTGTCCGCTTCGTTATCGAGTGCATCGAGCAGATGGAAGGCGGGGAGGTGTTCGTGCCAAAGATTCCCAGCACCAGGGTCATTGATCTGGCGCGCGCCATTGTGCCGAACGCGAAAATCGAAATCATCGGCATCCGCCCCGGCGAAAAACTGCACGAGGACTTGATTTCGGAAGACGAAGCCCGTCACACGGTGGAACTGGAACACATGTACGTCATCCAGCCGGCGGAGGCATCGTGGTTCGGCTGCTCGTGGAAGGATAAGGGCAAGCCGCTCCCCGAGGGGTTCACCTACACCAGCGACAACAACACCGAATGGCTCGACATCGAGGGCATCAAGAAGTTTGTGGAGCCGTTCGAGGAGTTGTTCCGGCAGGGGAAGTTGGAAGGATAAGCGAACGAGTACACAGGTACACAAGTACACAGGTACACACGGAAACGCGTTTCTACTTTTGTACTTGTTTACGTGTGTACTGCATGAATATGACGCGCATACTCATAACTGGTGCAAGCGGACTCCTCGGCATCAATCTCGCGCTCGAAGCCATGCGCGGGTATGAGGTCATCGGGGTTGACCGGGGGCGGCTCAAGTCGGCTCCGTTTCGGGTGATTCGGGCGGATTTTTTGCACGATACCGAAATGAAATCCATCCTAGATTCCACGCGTCCCGACTGGCTCATCCACTGCGCCGCCATGGCGAATCTCGAGGAGTGTGAAAGGCATCCCGAACAGGCAAAGAAACTCAATGCTGATGTCCCTGCCGAGTTGGCAGCTGCGTGCGCGAAGCAAAGCATCAAGTTTGTGCATCTTTCCACCGACGCAGTCTTTGACGGCACGAAGCAAGGCGCGTACACGGAAGAGGACGAACCGAATCCGCAAAATGTGTATTCGCAGACCAAACTCGACGGCGAGCGGGCGGTTCAACAAGCCAATCCCCAAGCCATCATCGCGAGGGTCAATTTCTACGGCTGGTCGTTGGCGGGGCAGCGCAGTCTCGGCGAGTTTTTTGTCAACAACCTGAGCGAAGGGAGGCGCGTCTATGGCTTTACCGATGTGGTCTTCTGTCCGATGTGGGTCAATCACCTCGCGCAGACGCTCCTTGCCATGCTCGAAAAGGATTTACACGGCTTGTATCACGTGGTAGGCGCACAGCCGATGAACAAGTATCAATTTGGGGTGGAGGTGGCGCGCAGGTTCGGGTTGAGAGAAAGCCTTATCGAGCCGCAGTCCGTTGAACGGTCAGGGTTGACCGCGAAACGTTCCCACAATTTATGGCTGTCCGTCCACAAACTGTCCACAGATTTGGGGCGTCCTCTCCCCGCTTTCTCCACTGGTTTGGACGGGTTTTATACACAATTCCAGCAGGGTTATCCACAGAAAATCAGGAGTTATCAACAGGCATAAGACCGCTCAACCAAAGAATGGGTTCTTGATTTTCAGGGTTTCCCGAATGACCAACCCGTCCTGCATATCTTCGGTGTAAAGGATTTCGGCGTCGGCAGCTAATGCGCAGGCAACGATCATGCTGTCCCAAAACGAAAGAGCATACTCCTGCCGCAATTGGGACGCATCCAGAAGTATGCTCTCGTCCATTTCGATGATGGGATATTTTTCGTAAAATGCTTCAACAAGTTGCGAAATTTGTTCCTCGGTAAAACCAGCCTTCTTGATGAGATTTACACAGATTTCGTTTATGACTTGTACACTTACGACGGGTTCTGTTTGTGTGATAACCTCTCTGGCGCGGGATGATTTTTCCGCCTCGCCCATGTCCAACAAGGCATAAAGCCAGATGTTCGTGTCAATAAAAGCAGAAGGCTTACCTGGCATAAATTTGTTCTCTCGTCATAGGAGTGAATTTCTTCACTGTGACGGGATGAGCCAGCAAGGTATCCAGGTAATTTTTCGACCTGCTTCTGGAAGTTTCAACCTTTAATATGACATGCACATTATCACGGAGTTTTCCCTTGTACTTTTTGGGAATCTCGATAACTCCGTCCTTGATCTTAGACTTAAACTGCACAGTGACCATAATGCACCTCGCTATAATTATACTGCCATCCGCCATCAATCCATAATCAATCGTTCTCGGAGGAACCCATGGAATTCAAAATTCAAGACCGCTGGATTGGACCGAACCACCCGACTTATTTCATTGCCGATATCGCCGCCAACCACGACGGGGACCTGGAACGGGCGAAACTGCTCATCCGCCTCGCCAAGGAAGCGGGCGCGGATGCGGCAAAGTTCCAGCATTTTCAAGCGCCCAAGATTGTCTCGGAGTATGGCTTCACGCACATGAATTCCAAGGTCAGCCATCAGGCGAGTTGGAAGAAGTCCGTGACCGAGGTGTACGCGGCGGCATCGCTGCCTCAGGATTGGACGCCCATCCTCAAGGAGGAATGCGACAAGGTTGGCATTCACTTTTTTACCTCGCCCTATGACTATGACTCCATCGAACACGTTGACCCATACATCCCTGCCTTCAAGGTGGGTTCCGGCGAGATTGACTGGATCGAAACACTCGAACACATGGCGTCGAAGGGCAAGCCGATGATCATCGCCAGCGGCGCGGCGGACATTGCCGACGTACAGCGCGCCGTCCATGCCATTCTCAAAATCAACAAGCAGTTGTGTCTGATGCAGTGCAACACCAATTACACCGCCAGCCCCGAAAACTTCGACCACATCCATTTGAACGTGTTGAAGACCTATGCGGTCATGTTCCCCGACGTGGTGCTGGGACTCTCCGATCATACACACGGCAATGCGACGGTTCTCGGCGCAGTGGCGCTTGGGGCGCGCGTCATCGAGCGTCACTTCACCGACAGCAATGACCGCGAAGGTCCCGACCACAAGTTTGCGATGAATCCCGAAGCCTGGGCGCACATGGTGGAGGAGACGCGTCAACTCGAACGGGCGCTGGGTTCCTCCGACAAATTCATCGCGGGCAACGAGCAGGAGACGAAGATCGTCCAGCGCCGTTGTCTGCGCGCGGCGCGCGACATCAAGGCAGGCGAGGTCTTCACGCGCGAGATGATTGACGTGCTGCGTCCTGCCACGCCTGGGGCAATCAAGCCGCATGAAATCCAGAACGTAATCGGCACGCGGGCGCTGGTGGATATGCCGAAGGGTAAAGAGTTGAGGTGGACGGATCTTGGAGCCTAACTTGGTTTGAAGGTTGACAAGTTGAAAGGTTGGAATGTTCGAACTTGTAAACCTTCAAACGTTCCAACCGATTTTTCTATGAAGGTTATCTACTTTTCCAAAACCTACACCCCTCACGATTATCGCTTTCTGGCTTCATTGGCGAAGACGGAACACGAGGTCTTCTTTTTGCAGTTGGAGGCAAATCACCGTCAGACGGAAGACCGCCCTGTGCCTGAGAAGGTTCGACAGGTTTTGTGGGCGGGCGGCAAGCATGAGTTCCGCTGGCGTGACGTGCCGCGTCTGGTCCTTGACCTGCGGCGGGTCATTCGAGAAATCAAGCCCGACCTCATCCACGCCGGACCGATTCAGAACTGCGCGTTTCTCGTGGCGTTGAGCGGGTTTCGCCGCCTGCTGACGATGTCGTGGGGGTATGATCTGGTGATGGAGGCAGACAAAAACGCATGGATGAGATGGGTGACAAGATACACGCTGCGGCGAAGCGCTTTCTTCACCAGCGACGCCAATGTCACGCGCGAGAAGGCGGTTGCGTTTGGGATGAACCCTGAAAATACCATTGTATTTCCATGGGGTGTTGATCTAAAGTATTTTTATCCCCAAAAAGAAGAAAGCGCCGCCCTGAGGCTCTCGAAGGGAGGAAAGAAGACAAAGACAAATCGCAAATCGAAAATCGAAAATCGCAAATCTTTTACGCTTTTTTGCAGCCGCACGTGGGAGCCGATCTACGGCGTGGATGTGCTGGCAAAGGCGTTTGTCAAAGCGGCGAGCGTGAACCCCGATGTGAATTTGATTTTGCTGGGGGGCGGTTCGCAGGGAGGGCACATCCGTCAGATTTTGATGAACGGCGGCGTGCTGGAGCGCGTGCACTTTGGAGGGCAGGTGAGTCAACGCGACTTGCCACGCTGGTATCATATGGCGGATCTTTACATCTCGCCCTCGCATGTGGACGGAACCTCGGTCACATTGCTGGAGGCGCTGGCGAGCGGACTGCCATGCCTCGTGTCGGATATTCCGGGCAACCGGGAATGGATCGAGGAGGGCGTCAATGGCTGGCTCTTTCCCGATGGGGATGCCGACGCACTGGCAGAGAAGATTCTCGCGGTCATCGCTCAACGGGAGAAACTGCCTGGGATTGGCGCGGCAGCCCGCAGGTCCGCAGAGATGCGTGCCGATTGGCAGAAAAATTTCAGCCAGTTGCTTTCCGCCTACGAAAGGGTCGCCAAAGTCCACAAAGCCGCTTAAGTCTGCATTCTCTAACGCAGCAGCGTCAGAGACATCTCCTACAACAAGAGGATACTATGCTCACACACAAAGAATTGCTCGACGGTTTTCGTCAGACCAGCGTGAAGCCCGGTGAAACGATCATCGTTCACACGTCGTATAAATCGCTGGGCGGTGTGGAGGGCGGCGCGGAGACGGTCATTGATGTGATGCGCGAACTGGTGGGACCGCGCGGCACGGTGTTGTTCCCCGCCTTCAATTTTCAATCGTGGACGGAGACGCATTACTTCGACGTCCTGGAGACGCCCTCGAAGATGGGCGTGATCACCGAACTCGCCCGCCTCAGACCGGACGCCAAGCGGACTCCACATCCCATTTATTCCTTCTCGGTTTGGGGTGCGCGCGCCGATGAATTTGCCGCAGCGGACGATGTGGAAGCCTACGGACCGAATTCAGCCTTTGCGTTGTTCCACAAACTTAACGGTACAATCATCAGCATCGGGCTGGATTTCAACAGTACGTTTTCCATGCACCATTACATCGAGTACAACGTTGGCTGCGACTATCGCCGCGTGAAGGAATTTTCGGGAATTTACGTCGGCTATGACCGTGTGCCGAGGATCAAGACCTATTCGATGTTCGTCCGCAAGAATGACAGCGTGAAGACCTACATCGTGCCGGGCATGAATGAACTGCTTGCCGCAGGCGTGATCAAGGAGATTCAAGTCGGCGCGGCGAAAGTCCATTTTGCAACCGCGAACGATTTCTACGATAACATGTCGGTGATTGTGCGCGAACACCCGGAGAAGCTGCATTACATCGAAGAGCCGAAATATTGAACGTTTTGACTTTGGCTGCACTGCGCGTAATGAGCCGCCAATCGCAAATCCAAAATCGCAAATCGCATGAAACCCTACGCCTCCCTCAAATCCATCCTCGCCGAATTCTTCCCGCTCCATCGCACTCTCGCCTCCGCTGACCACGACAAAACGTTGGAGATTATCGGTTCGTACATGCCCGATTCGTCGAACTACACCATCGAGACCTACGCGCCGCTGACTCCCGTCTGGACGTGGAAAGTGCCTGAGCGCTATGTCGTCCATGAGGCGTATTTGGAGACCGAAGACGGCAAGCGCATTGTGGATTTCAAGGACAATCCGCTGCACATCGTTTCGTATTCTCTGCCCGTTGATAAAGTTTTGACCTTCGATGAACTCCAGCCGCATTTGTATTTCAATGAGAAGCGTCCGCACGCCGTGCCGTGGATTTTCAAATACTACGAACGCGACTGGGGCTTCTGCCTGCCGAAGAACACGTTCGACAAACTTCCGCGCGACAAGAAATATCATGCGGTCATAAAATCAGAATTCATCACCGACCCCAAGCAGGGATTCAAAGTTGCCACCGCCGTTATTCACCCTCAAGGCGGACCCAATCCCGAAGCCGGCGAGTTCCTCGTGCAGGCGCACACCTGTCATCCCATGCAAGCCAATGACGACGGCGCGGGCGTGGTCAGCGCCATCGAGTTGGCGCGGCGGCTGGCGGAAAATCCGCTCCCCGCTGGCTCGATGAGCGTCCGCTTCTGGTTTGGACCTGAAACCATCGGCACCATCGCCTGGCTGGCTCACAACGAGGCGCTCATCCCAAATCTGCGCGGCGGTATCTTCCTGGAGATGACGGGCAATCAAAATCGCATAGCGTGGCATCATACACGCCAGCATAATCACTTGCTAGATCGTATTGCGTATTACGTATTACGTAACACGGATCACGAATCCCGCGACTTTGCCGCCGCCCCCGCCAACGACGAACGCGTCATTAACGGACCCGGCGTCAACGTGCCGTGCATCTCGCTCAACCGTTTCCCCTACGACGAGTATCACACCACCGACGACAATCTCGACATCATGCACGAAGACATGCTCGTCGGCGCGGCGGAGATTGCCGAGCAGATCATCCGCATCTACGCCGGCAACTACATTCCGAAGCGCACGTTCCGCGGTCCCGTGTTTCTCAGCGGTCACGGTCTATGGGTGGACTGGCGCGAGAACTGGGCGCTCAACCGCGCCATCGAAAAAATCATGATGCGCTTCGAGGGCGAGCACACGGTCTTCGACATCGCCGAGCAGGTTGGTCTCGATTATTGGACGGTGCGCGAGTATGTGGAAAAATTTAGAATGAAAGGATTTGTCATCCCGCTTCCCATTCCCTCGGAGGCGCAAACTTCGTAGTGCCGACTTAAGTCGGCGCTACGCCTGACTATGAAACCAAACGTTATCGCCATCATTCAGGGACGCATGTCCTCCTCGCGTTTGCCGGGGAAGATTCTTGCAGACATTGCCGGTCAACCGATGTTACAGCGCGTCTTCGTTCGGACCTCGCGGTCTGCTTCTGTTTCCCAAGCCATCTTCGCCACCACCACCGACCCCTCCGACGACCCCGTCGCCGAATACTGCGACTTCAGCGGCATCCCCTTCACGCGCGGCAGTCTCTACGACGTGCTGGATCGTTACTATCAAACCGCAAAACAGGCAAAAGCGGATGTGGTGGTGCGGATCACTGCCGATTGCCCCGTCATTGACCCTGAACTGATTGACAAAGTAGTGAATACAGTGATCAGTCATCAGTCACCAGTGAATGGCGAACTGTTCGATTTTGCCTGTAATCGTTTGCCTCCCCCATATCGCCGCACGTACCCAATTGGTTTGGATGTTGAAGTTTGTACTTTCAAGGCTCTGGAACAAGCCTGGAAGGAAGCCAAAGAACCTCATCACCGCGAACACGTCATGCCCTACCTCTATGAAGGCGTGCAACTGATCACTGATAACCGATTACTGCACACTGGCACCTCCCCTCGCGGATTTAGAATCGCTCTCCTTCATCATCCCACCGACTTCGGCGATTACCGCTGGACGGTGGATACCCCCGAAGATTTGGAATTCATGCGGCAGGTATACGCCCGCTTTGACGGGCGCGATGACTTCACTTGGAAAGAAGTCTTGGATCTCGTTCACGACAACCCCGACCTGATGAAAATCAACGCAGGCGTGCAGCATAAGACATTGAAAGATATAGACGAGCGCGCCGCCGGTCACTGATTACCGCTCACTGCTCACTGATTACTGCTCACTGATTACTGCTCACTGATTACTACTCACTGATGTCCCTGATTACTTTATTCTCCGCCCCCAAACCCTTCACCGACCCGCACATCGCGCTGATTCAACGCAACGCGATTCGTTCATGGACTCTCCTTCCCGATGTCGAAGTCATCCTGCTGGGCGAGGAGGCAGGTCTCGCCGAAGCCGCGCAAGAACTGGGCGTGAAGCACATCCCCAACGTGGCGCGCAGCGCAAACGGTACGCCGCTCATCTCGTCCATGTTTCAACTCGCCCGCGAAAACTCGAAGAGCGACCTGCTCTGCATCATCAACGCCGACATCATCCTCATGCCCGACTTTGTCCAGGCGGCGAAACAGGTTGCCGAACTCAAAGAGAAATTCGTCATGGTGAGCCAGCGCTGGGACTATGACATTGCCTCGCCGCTCGATTTCGCCGAAGGGTGGGAGTCGAGGCTGAGAGAAGATGTCAGGAAGCGGAACCAACTCCACCGTCCCGCCGGAAGCGATTTCTTCCTCTTTCCACTTTCCACTTTCCACGAAGTACCTCCCTTCACCATCGGGCGCGCCGGCTGGGATAACTGGATGATCTACAAAGCCCGCAGGGAAGGCTGGGCGGTGATTGACTGCACGCCGTCGGTCATGATCGTGCATCAGAACCATGATTACTCCCATTTGCCCGGCGGCAAGCCGCATTACGAACATCCCGAAACGAACGAAAACATCCGCCTCGCCGGCGGACAGGCAAACATCCGCTACACGATTTTGGATGCCACACATCAATTATTGAATGGTACACTTGCCCGACCAGCATTGACCTCCGCCCGCCTCACGCGAAAACTGGAATTGTTCCTGCGGGCGGTCTTCTTCTTCCTGCCTGAGCCAGCGCTCGAAAGTATTGCCAGACCCAAGCGCTGGAAGAAAAGAATTCAACGGTGGTTCAAACAGCGCTGAATTTCCAATTGCCGGCTGTTATAAGCGTATCTGGCATACTCTCACGCCAGATTGCACAGGACGATTTTGTAACTTTTCCCTCATGGATTGCATCTAATGGACAGACAACCTTCGAACGAGATTTCGCTGGAAGCGCTCATCGCCGGTGACCGCGCCGAATTTGCCCGCCTCGTGGATACCTACTCCAGCCCCATTTATCGGCTTGGTTTGCGCATGTTGGGTAACCCGCAGGATGCCGAAGACGTTCTGCAAAACACCTTTCTCAATGCCCTCACCCACATCCAAAACTTCGAAGGGCGTTCCAGCCTGGCGACCTGGCTTTACCGCATTGCCGCCAACGAAGCGTTGATGCTGCTCCGCAAAAAGAAGCCGGAAGTGAACATCGAAGAGATGGAGGGCGAAGAGGATGCCGAAGATGTGCGACCAACCCAATTCGTGGATTGGAGCGCGCTTCCGGAGGAAGAACTGCTTTCGGGTGAAGGGAAAAAAGCCCTCGATGCCGCCGTCCAGCAATTGCCCGAATCCCTGCGTATCGTTTTTTTACTGCGCGACGTCGAAGGTCTATCCATCAAGGAAACCGCCGACGCTCTCAACCTGACCGAGACCAACGTCAAGACCCGTTTACTGCGCGCTCGCATGGCGCTGCGCGAGCATCTCTCCGCTTATTACAGCGAGCGCCTGCCTGCGAGGAGTGAGAAATGACCAACCATACCCACACGAAATGTGAAGAATTGCTGGGTTCGCTCTCGGCTTACATTGACGGCGACCTCAATCCCGAACTCTGCCAGGAACTCGAAAAACACCTCGCAGAATGCGATAACTGCCGCATTGTATTGAACACCACCAAGCGGACGATTGACCTTGTGCAGACTCCCCTTGAGAAGCCCGACCTGCCCGAGGACGTGCGCGAACGCCTCTTTCACCGCCTCAATCTGGACAATTATCTGACTCCCAAACCCAAATAGTCTTCTCCTCTTGGGCATTCTCATACAAGGACAAGTTTGCACTCATGGCGACCAAAACTGTTCACCTCAACTGGAACCCCGATACCCAATTCATCCTCAGTGACAAAGACAATTACCAGATTGTTATGAAGAAACCCAACGGCGTCAGCGCCTCGGACCTGCTGCCCATGTCCTTGATTGGCTGCTCCTCGCATGACGTGGTTGAAATTCTACGCAAACAGCGGCTCGACCTGCGCTCTTTGAAAGTGACTGCCGAAAGCGTTCAAGACGACGACCCGCCCTGGCGCTTTCGTAAAATCCATATCCACTATCGCGCCGTAGGCACGGGCATTGACCCGCAGAAACTCGCCAAAGCCATTCAACTCAGCGAAGAGAAATACTGCTCGGTCTATGCCACACTCAAAGACGCCATTGAGATCACCCACGATTACGAAGTGGTGGAGCAATAAATTCCCGCCACACAAGGCGCAAAACAAAAGACCAGCCTCGGCAGGCTGGTCTTTTTTGATTCACTGATGTTACCCCACCGTCCCGAAGGTTTGGCTGGAAAACAGGCGCAATTTGCGAGAACCTTCGGGACGTTTCGCGTAAGGTGAGTGATTCAATTTTGCTTCCAAGGAAACACTGGTAAATAAAACTGTTACGAGAACCGAAAGGCACATGTGTCCATCTCACGGTAGGTATTTGCTCAGCCTCCGCTTGGCAGGTTGCGGGACTTGAAATCCTGCTCGACGCGTTCCTGCAGGAACATCTTGATTAGAGATTGATACGGCACATCGCGTTCGTTTGCCAATTGGCGAATGGCATCCAACAGCGATTCCGGCAGGCGCAGGGAAATCGCTTTCGTGGAAGGTTTCAGATTGGGGAACAGCACCCGTTCTGCGCTCTTCCAGTTCAGGTATTCGATGGAATCGTTTTCGCTCCAAAACTCCCGTTCCTCGTCTTCATTCTTGAATTCAGGAATTGGCTTGCTCATAGATTTTGCGCTCCTTCTTGCTCATGTCACGGGCAGAAATCACGCGGATTTTATCTTTGCGGACGGTAAATGCAATGAATAAGCGTCTGCCAGCGATGGTGTGACCGAGTACATAATATCGCGGCTCATGCTGGGAGTGAGCATCATCAGCCTGGAGCAGGAGGGGCAGGTTGAAGAATACTTCTTCACACTCGCTTGCCAGCACTTCATGCTTTTCCCAATTCTTGTCTCTGTTGTTTTCATCCCAATCGAAGCCAGTGAGCCGGCTCAAATCAATCATAGGCGTATATTATCATAATATACAAAAGCGTGTCAAACCTAAAATCCCAACTCCTTCAAATTCTGCTCCTTGCTCCTCTTCTCCTTCCCTCCCAGCAGCTCTTTCCAAAACTCATCGTCGTATCTGCGTGAGCGCACAGGCAGCGGCATCGGCACACCCCAACCCAGCAGCAGCACCTCCTCCTTCGGCTGGAGCCGCGCCAACATGCCGCGCAGCGCCTCCCGTCCCGCCAGACCCGAAAGCACAGCGTGGATGTCGTCCTCGTCGCCGAGCCAGCCGGAGATGCGCGTCCCCAACTGCGACATGACCTCGTCGTAAATCTGTGACGGACGCTGATCCACAATCAACAGCGTCACGTAATACTTGCGCAGTTCGCGGGCGATGGTGGCAAAGGTCGTCTGCGCCGCCATCTCGCGGTTGAGCAGTTTGTGCGCCTCCTCCACCACAATCACCAGCGGACGCGGTTCCTCCTTGCCGTGCGTGCGGAACGCGTTGGTCTTATGCTCCCATGCACTGCGAATCTTGCGTGTGAGCAGGTTCGAGACCAGCAGGTAATCCAGATCGCTTTCGTGTTCGCCGAACGACAGAATCACATGCTGTCCGTTTTCCAGCGATTGAATAATCTCCTTCACGCTGTCGGCGGCGGGCTTCTCGACGATGTACGACTTGTTGAACAAGCGCCGCAGTTTATCGTGCAGCGCCTCCGCCGCCATCACATTCACACCGTTCGCATTCGCCCATGCCGCCACACTATCGGGATGCGGCACCTCTTTCGTTTTTCCTCTTTCATCCTCGATCGGCACGGTCTCGCGGTTCATCGCCTTGAAACGCGCAAACCAATCCTCCCGAAACGATGTATACAACGCGTTCAACACAGTGGGCGCTGTCTCGCGTAAATTCAGTTCGCGCGTGAGCGTTTCGATGTCGCTTGTGGAAATGTCCCCTGCGGAGATTTCCAGATTAAAGTCCGGGACCTGCCCCCGAATCGTTGACCCTGCTCCCAAACCGACGATTCGTACCTTCGACTTGAACCTGGTCTTCAGTCCCGTCACGGCTTTTTTCGTGTCCGACGCCACATCGTCGAAGCCGTACTCGTTGTGCATATCCAGCACGAACACCGAGGCTTTGTTGTAGTGCATGAGACCCGCCAGCACCAGCCGCGTGAGGAACGACTTGCCTGTCCCCGTCGCCCCGAACACGCCTGATGACCTCTGGACGAACTTCTCCAAATCAATGCACACGGGATGATTCTGCTCGCGCGTGTAGCCGATGACAAAGTTGCCCTTCTCGTTTGGGTCACCGAAAATTTCGGCGATATCGCCCGCATCTGCTAAAAAGACCTGCGCGTGATGCGGCGGCACATTCTTGACCGGTAAGATGCGCGGCTCATCCTTCAAGCCAGCGTCAATCTTGCTGCGCCATTGTTGGTATGCAGATGTCCCAGGTTCGGGTCCCACCTCCAGCATCAGGTTGGGCAGAACTTCGAGATTGGCGTAGAGCGTCTGTCCGTGCAGCGCCTTCGAGATGTGCGCCGGGAAGCGACCCTCCATTTGCTCATCCGCAAAGCGCGGGTCGGTTGCGCCGAGTTGAATGTCGGTGACGATGCCGTAATAATTCCACTCGCCGCTTTGGATGACCACGAATGCCCCCTCCTGAATCTCCTGCGGCGATACGGTGAGCCTCACGCGGAAGTTTTCCTTCAACCCTCCGCCGACTAAATATCCGATTTTAGTTCGTTGTTCCATAAATTCTCCTATCATGTCATGCTGAGCGGAGCGAAGCATCTCTATTCCCGTTTGAAGATTCCATCACAAGGGTAGAGATTCTTTGCTCCCTTCAGTCGCTCAGAATGACATCAAACGCTCACGTCGCTCAACGCGCTCAATACAGACATCAACGTCGGGTAATCATCACGCAGCAACATAATCACTTCCTGTGTTGCCGCCTCTTTCCACTTTCCGCTTTCCACCCCCCTCGCTTTGCCCGCCTGTAACAAATGCGCCGCGACAACCTCTCCCACAGGGATTTCCTTGTTGTTTACGATGTGTCTCAAATAACCAAAACGTTCGGTGAAACGCGCCGTGTCCTTCGCGTCACACAGATAGATCACGTCCAAACTCAACGGCGGACGCGGCGGCAGGAGGTGGAATATCTTCCCGTCCTGTTCGTAGCCCGCCGCCAGCACCGACATTTCCACCGGCACGATGCGGTTGACGCGGTTGTCGTTCATCACCTCGGCGCTGACATTATCTGCCGTGACGAGCTGCCGCACCAGCCCGTCGTCGTCAATGTGGATGTCGTGGATGATGCCGAAGATTTGGTAGCCGCCCCCCAACGGCGCGCGTACCAGCGCCCCGAACGAGGGGGCGTCCAACTGGTTGACGCGGCAGCCGGCGACGAAGCCTGTCGTCCCGGCGCGGAGTAATCGTCCGATTTCGATTGAATGAGTCATTTTGCCTCCTGCCTCTCCTTTCCCTACCCCGTCCCTCCCCTTCCCCCTCCCGCGGGAGAGGGAAGGGGAGGGTGACCAAAGGTCGGGAGGGGTTGGGTGAGGTCACATTCGTGTTCTTCCCTGCAAATCCTTTGCGGATTGTTTGCTCGAAAGTTCGTCCACGTCTTCGTTGTTCTTGCGGAGTTCCATTGTCAGCAACTGCTCGATCTGTTGTTTCTCTTCGTTCTTTACCACTGCGGTTTCATGTGCGCGGTGAAGCAAATATGGGTAGGGCTTGTTTCCCATCATGCGGCATTGCTGGACGAGGACTGCGTGCAGCAAATTTAGTTTTTCGCTGTCCTCCGCCACCCACTTGGGGATTTCGACGCGCACGGTCCAGGGATGTCCCTCCGTGCCGACGTTCAGGTAAAAGAAGTGCAGCGACAAGACACCCGTATAACGCTTCTCGGAACTGGACTGAATCTTGAACACTGCCGAGCGATGACCGGGCTTGAGCAAGGGATTTCCTTTTTCGCCGTAGAGCCAGCGGTCGCTCACGCCGCGCAAGGGATGGAACTCGCGCAGACGCTGGATTTGCTCGTTGTCTGCCATGGCGATTTCGAGCAGGCGCACCACCAGGTCGGCGGAGGGCTTGTCCACGTAGCCGGCGGTGATCACGCCGCGCGATTGCAGGCGGGAAAGAACGCCCTTGTACTTTTCGATGAAGTCTTCATAGGCGCTGGCGTCTTCGCCCTTGGCGCCCCAGAGTTCGATGGGACCGTCGGTGAAGGTGACCACCGCTCCTGCCATTCCTTTGGATAATTCGTCCAGTTTTTGGCGTTCGGCGAGGTCGCGCCGCAGGGCAACCATGCCGTCGGACATGGGGATACCGTTGGGGAGCAGGTCGTCGCCGTAGAGCAGGGTGCTGTCCGTCTCGATCTGCGGCGCTTCGCCGGAATTTGCCTTCATGACGATTGCGCCGACGTTGACCAGCCCGAACTGCACCGCGGCGTGACGGTCGGGGTTGATCTGCGAGCCGTCAGCGGCGATGAGGGTGGGGGAAACAGAAACAGGCTGAACGTCGAAGGAAGAAGCGAGGGGTTCGTCGAGGGGATAGGCACAGCGCAGGCTGGGATCCGCCTCTTTGGCAGTATCCACTTTGGCGCGTAGAAAGTCCAATTGAGAATCGAAGTTGGCGAGGAGGTCCCGCGCCTGTGCCTGCGCTTCCTCTTTTCTCTTTTTTCTTTCTTTGGCGCCCGCGCCGATGGTCTGAATCTGTGAGTAAACTTCCTGATAGTTGATGGGCATGGCATCCCCTTTGGGGATAGAACAAATGTGTCAGGATTGTACCAAAAATCGGGGAAAATGCCGGAACTTTTTCAGACCGCCGTCGTCTTACGTGCGTAGTATCATCAACAAGGAGTTGACCATGAAAACCAAGTTTTATTTCGTTGCTGTTGTAGCCCTGCTTGCGCTGGTCGTCAGCGCCTGCGGACCGGCTGCCGTCAGCCAGGCATCGCAGCCGCCGCTGCGCACCATCAGCGTGGCGGGCGCGGGAACCGCCTACCTCGTGCCGGACATTGCCTACATTTACGTGGGCGTGCATACGGAGAAGCCCTCCGCTTCGGATGCTGTGTCGGAGAACAATGCCCAAACCCAAAAGGTGATCCAGGCGCTGCGCGATTTCGGCATTGACGCCAAGGACATCCGCACGACGAATTTCAGCATTTACCCATTCGACAAATACGATCCGGTGACCGGCACCTCGACCGGCGAGAAGTATTACGCGGTGGATAACACCGTCTATGTAACCGTGCGCGACCTCGGCAAACTCGGCGAACTGCTCGATACCGTGATTGCGGCGGGCGCCAACACCGTGAACAGCGTCCAGTTCGACGTGGCGGACAAGGATGCCGCGCTCAAGCAAGCCCGCGCCGATGCCGTCAAGGATGCAGAAGCGAAAGCCCAGGAACTGGCGGATGCCGCCGGCGTGAGCCTCGGTGAACTTCAGAACATCAGTTTCCAGGATAGCGTTTACTATCCCGTCGTGGACGGCAGGGGCGGCGGTGCGGCTTCGGAAGCGGCGGCTGTGCCGATCCAACCCGGACAGTTGACCTTCACCGTGACCGTCAACGTGACCTACGAAATCAAGTAACCCGCCGCACGGCTCAAACTTAACTGGAACCTGCTCCTGTTTCGAGGAGCAGGTTCTTTGCTTTGGGTTTTATCCACTAATCCTCACTAATCCACACGAATTCTTTATCCATTCGCGGAGATTAGCGCAGATTAGTGGATTCATCTCCCTCACGTTATAATCCCTCAAAATCTCAGCGCTCTTTGCGCCTTTGCAGTGAAAGGAATTTTTTCCATGCTCAAGGTCGGATACATTGGTCTCGGTTTGATGGGCAAGTCCATCGCCCGCAACATCCTCAAGGCGGGATTTCCCCTCGTGGTCCACAACCGTTCGCGCGCCGCTGTGGATGAACTCGTCGCCGAAGGCGCGGCTGCCGCCTTCTCTCCTCGTGAAGTCGCCGCGCAAGTGGACGTGGTCTTCACCAACCTGCCCGATTCCCCCGATGTGGAACAGGTCGTTCTGGGTGAGAACGGCATCATCGAGGGCGCACACGAGGGCTTGATTTACGTGGACAACTCCACCATCAAACCCGCCGTTGCCCGCCGCATTGCGGAAAGACTCGCCGAAAAGGGCGTCCTCGCCCTCGACGCGCCCGTCTCCGGCGGCGACATCGGCGCGAGGGACGGCACGCTCACCATCATGGTCGGCGGCGAGGCGTCTGCGCTGGAAAAGGTTATGCCGGTCTTCAAGGCGATGGGGAAGACGGTGACGCATGTCGGCGGGGCGGGCGCCGGGCAGGTGGCGAAAGCCGCCAACCAAATCATGGTGGCGGCGCAGATGGTGGCGATGGGCGAACTGCTCGTCTTTGCGAAGAAAGCCGGCGTGGACCCGCGCAAGGTGGTGGACGCCATCAAAGGCGGCGCGGCGCAATGCTGGACGCTGGATGTCAAGCCGCCGCGTCTGTTTGCCGGCAACCGCAATCCTGGCTTCAAGGCGCACATGCAGCTCAAAGACCTGAAAATCATCCTCGAGACCGCCAGAGAATACGACATTCCCGTCTCCGGCACGGAGGCAAATACCGCCCTCTTCCAGCAAATGATCGAACTCGGCATGGGGGAACTGGACAACTCTGCCGTGGTGGGAGTCATCGAAAAACTGGCAGGGGTGGAAATCGTTTGAACTTTTCCGCTTTCCAATTTCCAACCATCAACCTGCCGAAGCAAAAAAACATGAACGCTCTCAAGTCTGCCCTGCCCGCCATCCGCGATTATGCCCTCATCGTGGTTGCCGCCATCCTGCAGGCGCTTTCACTGCGGTTGTTTTTCGTGCCGGCGAATCTGGCTTCGGGCGGGGTGAGCGGCATTTCGCAGCTGCTCAATCACTTCACCGGCTGGCCCATCGGTTTGATGATTTTGATTGGCAACATTCCGCTCTTCATTCTCGGCTGGCGCTTCATGGGCGGATTTCGCTTTGCACTGCGTACCGCAACCGCCATCCTTGCCTATTCCCTCGCCACCGACCTGCTACTCAAAACGCCGCTCTTCGCTCCCAATGGCGTGGGCACCGCCCTCATCAACGACCTGCAGGGCGACATTTTTCTCAACTCCCTTTATGGCGCTGTTGTGAGCGGGGTGGGGTATGGACTGGTCTATCGCGCGCGCGGCTCCAGCGGCGGCTCCGACATCCTCGCCCGCATCCTCAACCACTGGCGCGGCATCCCCATGACCCAGAGTTACCTGCTGGTGGATACGGCGGTCATCCTCGGCGCGGGGTTTGTCTTCGGCTGGAAGGAGGCGCTCTATGCCATGATTGCCCTCTACGTCAGCGGCTTGGTCGCCGAGACCACCCTCGAAGGCGGCGGCACCGTCCGCACGGCGATGATTGTCACCAACAAACCCAAGGAAGTGGCGCAGCGCATTTTGGACGATCTCCTGCGCGGGGTGACTGTGCTCGAAGGCACAGGCGCTTACACGGGCATCGAGCGTCCCGTCTTGTATGTGGTCATTACGCGTTCCGAAGTGGTCACGTTGAAAGCCATTGTGCACGAGGTGGACCCGCGCGCCTTCATGGTCATCGGTTATGCCCACGAAGCGCTCGGCGAAGGGTTCAGACCGCTGAAATCATAGCGGGATGGTGAAGTAAAACGTGCTTCCCTGTCCTTCCATGCTTTCCGCCCAAATTTTCCCCTTGTGCGCCTCGACGATGTGCCTGGCGATGGACAGCCCCAAGCCCGTCCCGCTGCCGGCTCTGGATTTTTCGACGCGATAGAAGCGCTCGAAGATGCGGGGAATCTCATCTGCCGGGATGCCGATTCCTGTGTCCCGAACCGCGAATCGGACCTCGCCCGGTCCTGCCTCGCCGCCCAAAACCACCTCTCCCCCCGGCTTTGTAAACTTGACCGCGTTGTGAATCAGGTTCACCAGCACCTGTTCTAGCCTTTGCGAATCAACCATCACGCGGGGCAGGTCTTGCGGGCATTCCACGCGCAGGGTGAGACCGGCGCGTTCGGCTTGGAGTTTCATCCGCTTGCAGGCGGAGGTCAACAGGTCAGAGGGGGAGACAGGTTGAAGGTCCAGCGAGAGGCGCCCGGATTCGATGCGCGAAAGTTCGAGCAGTTCAGTCACCATCTGCGAGAGGGCGTCCACCTCGATTTGAATCTGGTCAATGAAGCGGCGGGCGGCGGGCGGGTCATCCAAGGCGCCGTCTTGCAGGGTTTCGGTCAGGGCTTTGAGAGAGGCGAGCGGGGTGCGCAGTTCGTGGGAGAGGTTGCTGATGAAGTCGCGGCGGACGGTCTCGAGGCGGCGGATGCGCGTGAGGTCCTGGGCGAGGAGCAACGTGCCGCTTGAGTTTTGGTCGGGGACGACGACGAGCTGCAGGTATTGATGGCGCGTGGGTACTTCAACGGTCTCGCTTTGCAGCTGGCGCGTCTGCTGACAGCGCCGCCAGGCTTCGACAAGTTGATGATGGCGGATGATTTCGGTGATGCGGCGGTGGAGCGGCTGGGATGTCTGAAAGAGCCGGCCGGCGGCGGGGTTGGCAAACTGGATGATGCCCTGCGCGTCGGCGATGAGCACGCCGTCGGTCATTTGCTCGAGGACGGCGGCGAGGCGGGCGCGTTCGGCATCGAGGGCGGCATATTCCGTATTGCGTAATGCGACGATGGAGGCGATGGCGCTCGATAAATTTTCGAGTTCTTTGATGTCGGTTTCCAGGTTTTGTCCCCGCAGACGGCTGGCATATTCATCCACATCCCGACGCAATTTGAAATACCGCCACGCAAACCACGCGGCGATTGTGAGAAAAATGGCTGCAAGAATAGGGGTGAAGTCCATGATGGTGATTGGTAAATGGTAATTACCATTTGCCATTTACTTTTCTTTCATCCCTCGAATCGATACCCCCCACCCCGAACGGTGACGATGCGTTTCGGTTTGCTCGCATCCTCTTCGATCTTTTGCCTGAGCCAGCGGACGTGCACGTCCACAGTGCGGCTGTCGCCGATGAAATCCCAGCCCCAGACGCGCTCGAGGATGAATTCGCGCGAGAGCATCTTCCCTTTGTGGCGGGCGAAGAATTCGAGCAGGTCATATTCCTTCGGTTTGAGGGGAATGGGCTTGCCGTTCAGCGTCACTTCACGGCGGCTGAAGTTAATCACCAGGTTGCCAAAGGTCAAGGTCTCCTGTTTGGGCTGCAGCGCACCGGACTTTGCCATCTCCTCCTGCAAGAGGCGGGTACGGCGCAACTGCGCCTTGACGCGCGCCATCAGTTCGCGCATGGAGAAGGGCTTGGTGAGGTAGTCGTCGGCGCCCACTTCGAGCCCCACCACGCGGTCAATTTCGTCGTCGCGGGCGGTGAGCATGAGGATGGGCGTGGTCATTTCCTTGCGCAGGATACGCGCCACCTCGAAACCGTCCAGACCGGGGAGCATGATGTCGAGGATAATGAGGTCGGGCTTGCGGCTGCGCGCCGCTTCGAGTGCGGCGCGCCCGTCGCCCACCGTCTCGACGGTGAAGCCGTCCTTCTTCAAGTTGTAGGCAAGGGTATCGCGCAGGGCAGGTTCGTCTTCGACAATGAGAATGGTTTCGGGCATGGCGAATAAACTATACCATAGGACATTTTTTGTTCAAAGTTAAGGTCTGGTTAAATACAGTACTTACGTAGTACTTGATTTTATTCCGCCAATCTTCGCTAATCTACGCTGATCTGTTCAAAATTCGCGAAGATTGGCGCAGATTAGTGGATAAGAAAGCCTGATTGCGTAAGTTTTGTTAAATAGCATTACCTCGCAAGGTCGAGTGGACGTTAGAGAACGTCCGCTGCGCCATGGCGTCGGACTTTGCGCTGTAATTAGGGAGCGGCTCGGCGAACCGTAACGTTTTGTTCATGGCGCTGCCGTAAAATTTGGGGTATATTGCTTGTCCATCTCTCATGGCACAAGAATTCCGTTTCTCCTGGCAATGGGACTTGCAGTCCCCTCCCGAAGCGCTCTGGTCGCTCGCCTCGGATACGAACCGCTTCAACCGCGACACCGGTCAGCCCGAAGTGGAGGTTCTCGCCAACGTCCGAGGCGTGAAGCGGCTGCGGATGAAACTTCCCATCGTCCGCGTGGAATGGGAGGAGGAACCGTTCGAGTGGACGTATCCGTATTCGTTCGGCGTGGTGCGCCGCTACAGCAAAGGTCCGCTCGAGGAAATGCGCGTGCGCGTCACCTTCGACCCGCTCGAAAACGGCGGGACGCGGCTTACCTACCAGACGACCATCCTCTCCAGTCATATCCTCGCGCCGCTGGCAATTCCGCTGGCGATTGGGGTCGCTGCCAGAAGCCGGTTTGAGAAAGCCTTTCGTTCCTATGACCGCATTGCGTCCGAAGGCGGCGAGGGCGGGATGGGGCGTCGGCGTGGACTCAGCCCGGGCGGGCGCGCCCGCTTCAGGTCGCAGAGTGAGGCGGCGATTCGTCAGGGCGCAGATGCGGCGCTGATGGCGCGTCTCGAAGCGTTTTTGGATCGCGCCGACGATTTGTCCCTCCAGCGCATCCGCCCGTATGCTCTGGCAGACCGCTGGGGAGTGAGCCGCCGCGCCGTGCTGGAACTGTTTTTGCGCGCCACGCGGGCGGGCATCTTCGATATGTCTTGGGATTTGCTCTGCCCCTCCTGCCGCGGCATGACGGAAGGTCACAGCAGTTTGGCGGAGGTGCATGGGAGTTCGCATTGCAACACCTGTCAGATTGATTTCACCGCCAACTTCGATCACAATATCGAGGTGGTCTTCAAGCCAAACCCGGCCGTGCGCCCGGTGAAGTTCGATGCGGCGTTTTGTGTGGGAAGCCCGCAATTACAGCCGCATGTGGTGATGACGCAGACGGTCGCGGCGTTGAAGTCGCTGCCTGTGCCGTTGCGCCTCGAAGCGGGACGTTACACCCTGCGCGCCTCGGGCGTGCCGGGCTCCAAAGCGCTGTATGCGGATGAAAGCGGACGAGCCAGCGCCGACCTGCGGGTGACGCAATACGGCTGGACGCCAGAAGAAGAACGCGTCTCGCTTCTGCCGACCCTCAACCTGATCAATGCCACCGAGGCGGATCAAACCTTTACGCTGGAGCGCACCGCCTGGAGCGATCAGGCTTCGACAGCGGCGGATGTAACCGCTCTGCAGGTTTTCCGCGATTTGTTTGCTTCGGAGGTTATTCGCCCCGGCGAGGAAATTTCCATCGGCTCTGTCACGTTGTTGTTCACCGACCTGCGCGATTCGACGCGCATGTACCGCGCCATCGGCGACGCCTCCGCGTTTGGGCGGGTGCGCGAACATTTCGATGTGTTGGAGAAATTTGTGGCGGAGGAGGGCGGGGGGATCGTCAAGACGATGGGCGATGCGGTCATGGCGGCGTTTCGGCATCCCGCGGGGGCGTTGAGGGCGGTCTGGAAGGCGCAAGCCGAAATTGCCGGGCGCGGCGAGCCGTCCTTGTGGCTGAAAGCGGGCTTGCACACGGGACCGTGCATCGTCGTCAATTTGAACGACCACCTGGATTACTTCGGTTCGACGGTGAATATCGCGGCGCGTTTAACGGGCTTTTCCAAAGGCGGGGAATTGATTTTTTCCGAAGATTTTTATAACGACCCGGAAGTCTTGAATTACATTGCCCAAAACATTCCGCCCAGCGCGTTGACCCAGTTTACGGGGAACGTGAAAGGGTTCGATGAGCCGTTCATGCTGTGGAGGTTGAAGGTTTGAAGGTTGTTTCGTCGTACAACACCAAACCCGGCGGTAGAGACCGCCGTGTACGCTCTCAACCTGCGCGCGAACGTTTCAACGTTTTTTGAGCGGCAGGACTTCGTTGGAAGTGAAGGGGAAATGGAGCGGGGCTGAATCCAGCGCCATCACTTTGCCGTTGGCAAAAAAGCCGAAATCGAAACTGGTTTCGTCGCCCGCTTTCTTCCCGGGAACGGGCATCAGCCGCGCGGTGAGGGGTTTGTCGAGGCGCAGCGCCAGGGCGGAGAGGTCCAGCAATAAGGGTATCAGTTGCTCGGCGGTGGTGTCGCCCGGCAAGGGGACGGTATCCAGTCCCGTGCCGCACACAGCGGAGTAGAGCAGTGCGTCTTTGATGGTAAGCGTTCCTTCGGCGGCGCGGCGGGCAAGCACAGAATCTTCGAGCAGCGGCTGCATGAATCCGCTGAAGCCGGTGCGGGGAAAATGAGCGCGGTCAACTGCCTCGGTCAGGAGGGCGGCGGCGGCGAGGGAGCCGTGCAGTCCGATTTTGGGGATGCCCATTTTCTCGACGGCGCTGCCCAGCGAATGGGCGTCTTCGGGGAAGGGCGCGAGGGAAAAGTCTATGCCGTAGAACTTGACGCGCAGAGATTTGGCTATTTCCGTCAGTTTCTTTGCGTGTGTTTCGATGGTGGCGGTCAGGTTGTTTCTGCCCTCCTCGATGCTTTTTGCGTTCTCAAAGGCGCTGACCGCTAAATCGGCAGACTCGGTGGCGATGGCGAAGGCGGGCTTGTCTTTATCGTGGTAAGCGGCGGGAAAGAACGGTGAGCCCGCACGGACGTTTGCCAGCGCGGCGAATTGCAGGTTGGCAAAGCCGTTCGGGTCGAGCGGCGCACATTTCACGATCACCTCGGCGCAGGCGCGGATGGCGGCGAGGTCGAGTCCGCGTGCGGGTTCTGCCATCACACCGCTGAAGAAGGCATCCCTCGAGACGAAGATCGCATCGGGAATGACCTCGTAACTGCGCGGCATTTCGGGCAGGGCGGGTCCGAGCGAGAAGTAGCCGATGCCAAGCGCCTTGACCATGTCTGCCAGTTGACGGGTCAACGCGGGCAATGTTTCGATGTGTTCTTCGCCAAGCAGTTGGGGGAACGGCACGGTGGCAAGGCGGACGGTTTGGACTTCGTATCCCGCCGCCTCATACGCGGACCTTGCCTCGGCAAGGAATGTTCCCGCCTTTTGGATGATTTTTTCTTCGAGCGGAAATTTGGGGTTGCAGAAATATGTGATGGAGCGGATTTTCATACGGGTTACTGCCTGCTGTTTACTGATCACTGCTCACTGCTCACTGAATACTGAATACTGAAAACTGCTCACTGATCACTGATCACTGACAGTACTTACGCAGTACCTGATTTTATTCCGCCAATCTTCGCTAATCTGCGCTAATCTGTTCAAAATTCGCGAAGATTGGCGCAGATTAGTGGATAAGAAAGCCTGATTGCGTAAGTCCTGTCACTGAATACTGCTCACTGCTCACTAGTTCTCTGCCTCACCACCTCGAACATCAACACCGACCCCGCCGCGCCGGCGTTGAGCGATTCGACGTTGCCCGACATCGGGATGGCGATCTTTCCGTGTGCCAGTTTTTGCGCTTCGCGGCTGGCTCCCTCCGCCTCGCCGCCGATGACCAGGGCAAGCGGTTTGCGCAGGTCGGTTTCCCAACAGGAGGTTCCGTCCATATCCGCAATATACATTTGCAGGTTTGCTGATTTGACGATTTGCCCGATCTCCTCCCAGCCCATCTCACGGATGGGCAGGCGAAAATGAGCGCCCATCCCTGCCCGCAGGACTTTCGGCGCAAAGGCATCGGTCGTTTCGGGGGGCAAAAGGACAGCCTGCACGCCGGTCGCGGCGGCGGAACGGAGCAGCGTGCCGAGGTTGCCCGGATCGCGGATACGGTCGGGGATAAGGAGGAAATTCGGGGAATTGGTAATGGGTAACTGGGTAAATTCCAAAACGGCGAGGATGCCTTGCGGCGTTTCGGTTTCGCTGAGGGATTTCATCAGGCTGGGGGGAATCTCGTCCACTTCCACGCCGCGCGACTTGAGACTGGCGACCTGCGACTTTCCTCTTTCGCTCAACGTCTCGTCATAAAGCACGAATCGAAATCCCCACTTACTATTTGCCGCATCTTCCACCAGCCGCACACCTTCCACCACAAAGGCGTTCGCCTCGCGGCGTTCTTTGGCGCGTCCCATCAACGCACGGACGAGTTTGAGTTTGGGATTTTGAGGAGAGGTAATCACGCCTGCCTTGCCTCCCTGCTCTGCCACTGCTTGAGGAAGGCTTCCACGCTGGGTTGATCGAACAGCACAATCCGCACTGTTTGGAGGCTGGAGGGGTGGTGCTGGAAGTGGTTTTCGATGGCTTCAAGGATGACCTTCGCCGCCCGCTCTTTGGGAAAGCCAAAGATGCCGGTGGAAATGGCGGGCATGGCAAGGGAGGCGCAGTGGAGTTCGTCGGCAACGCGCAGAGAACCGTTCACCGCTTCCGCCAACTTCCGGTCTTCATCGCCATCGCCCCACACCGGACCTACAGCGTGGATCACGTATTTCGCAGACAGTCGCCCGCCCGAGGTCCACGCCGGATGCGAGTGGGGGACAAGTCCATGCTCTCGAATCCAGGCATCGGATTCTTTCTGTATCGCCGGTCCGCCCTTTTCAGAAATTGCCCAAGCCACGCCGCCTCCGTGCTGGAGATATTGGTTGGCGGCGTTGACGATGGCGTCCACCCGTTCGGCGGTAATATCGCCGCGAACGATCTGGACGATTTGCCCCGAGGGTAAAACGCGTTCCGCCAAAACGGTATTCATGACGCAATTCTACAACAAAACATCCGGCGGGAGCGTCTCTCGCCGGATGTTCGCTTTTTACGTTGTTTGCTTGTTGTTTATTTGGCTTTCGCCACCACTGCGGCAAATGCCTGCGGGTCGCGCACTGCCATGTCGGCAAGCATCTTGCGGTTGAGGGCGATGTTTGCCTTTTTGAGAGCCGCCACCAGCCGGCTGTAGGTGGTGCCGTTCAGGCGCGCCGCGGCGTTGATGCGGGCGATCCACAGTTTGCGCAGATCGCGCTTGCGCACACGGCGGTCACGGGTGGCATACCAGAGGCTCTTGAGCATCGCCTCGTTGGCTCGTTTGAACAGGCGGTTCTTTGCGCCGCGCTGTCCTTTGGTGATCTTCAAAACCTTCTTGTGACGTCGGTGACCCTGAGGTCCGCCTTTTACACGCATTTCGTTTTACCTCCTGCGGTCTCGCGGGCGTCGGCGGCGTTTACGCGCCGTCAGTTGCGTACACCCGAAAGCCGCAACTAAATTTGGATACGACTTTCGCGGGCGAGATAACCCCGCCCCTACTAACTTTCCATGTTGGGCGCCAGGCGTTTGATGCGTTTGATGATTTTGCGCCCGTGCACTTCGAGCATTTCCGGCAGCAGCGCCTTGGTGCGCTTGGATGTGTTGCGGCGCAGGTGGCTCTTGCCGCCTTTGGTGCGCACGACCTTGCCGGAGCCCGTCAGGCGAAAACGCTTGGACGTTGCCTTATGGGTCTTCAACTTGATTTTGCCAGATTTGGCTTTCCGAGGCATTGACTTGCTCCTTTCAGACAAGATAAACCGCGGGACGAACTTTGCTCCCGCGGATTTGGACATCTTTGGGACTTTCGACAGGCTCAGGCTTCCGCTTCGCTTTGGCGCTCGACGCCTGCTTTCTCCGCCGGAGCCTGCCCCGTTTTCTCCTTCTTTTTGCCTGCCCCTTTGAGGGGCGCCAGCACGACGAGCATGGTCCTGCCTTCCATTTGAGGAGGCTGTTCCACCGTGCTGACATCGGAGAGCGCTTCGGCGATTTCCTTCAGGTCTTCGAGCGCAATTTCGGGGTAGTCCATTTCGCGCCCGCGGAACTTGATGGTCACGCGGACTTTGTTGCCCTGAAGCAGCCAGCGGCGGGCGTCGTCCACTTTGAAGCCGCGGTGTGCTTCGTTGGTCTTCGGGCGCAGGCGGATTTCCTTGACCTCGATCTTGGTCTGCGCCTTGCGCGCTTCGCGTTCCTTTTTGGCGCGCTCGAAAATAAACTTGCCGTAATCCACCACACGACACACCGGCGGATTGGCGGTGGGGGAGACCTCCACCAAATCCATGCCTGCCTCGCGGGCTATCTGTAACGCCTGTTTGATGGGTACGACGCCTATATTGCTGCCATCCGCCCCAATCAAACGGACTTCCGAAACCCGGATGCCCTCATTGACTCGAAATTCTGAAGCGCTGATACGACTCTCCTTTTTCAAAACAGTTGACCAGCACTGGGCTGGTTTTTTGCGGGCTGATGATACCATGAAGGCGCTCGAGTCGTCAACGAAAATGCGAAACGGGCGGACGCGCGCGTTCGACAATGCCGCGTGCGGTTTCGGGCGATTTCTTCCGGGTTTTCCGTTTCCGGCAGGATGGCTGTCAGTTCAAACAATCTTTGAACGCAGATTTCGCTGATTTTAGCGGATTCTCGAAGTAAAAAAAGATCTGCATGAATTTGCGTAATTTGCGATGATGGTTTTATTTCCGTTTATCGCGGTACAACCTTTTTTTTCTCTTGTTTTCACCTTGACAAATTTACCTGCGGCGCCTATACTATCTTTGGTATTATACCTAAAGTATAATATAGAAAGGTAAGTGCAATGACCGACCTTGACCGCCTGCTCGAAAACTGGGAAAGCGTCTACAAAAAGGGACTGCTCACTTTTTGGATTCTCCTGCTTCTGGAGGAGAAACCTTCCTACCCTTACGAGATGTCTGCCGAGGTGACGCGCTTGAGCGAGGGGACAATTTCCGCGGACGGCAACAGCATTTACCGTGCCATCAACCGCTTCGAGGAGATGGGGCTGGTCTCCAGCCGGGGGGCGGAATCCAGTCTGGGTCCGCCGCGCAAGTATTACAGTCTGACGCGAAGCGGGCGCGAGTTGCTGCGCCGCTTCATCGAGCGCAATATTCTGATCTTTCAGCATCCCGCGGTGGCGGAACGCATCCAGCATGTTTTGAACGGAGGAAACGATGGACAATAATCTTGCCGAAACAATCGAACGTCTCGAAGCGCAGCTCCCGCGCTGGGAAAAGGGACTGTTTGCGGCGTATGGGGCGGCTCTTACCATGCTTGCCAATTCCATCATCAGGGCATTCGAGACATCGTATTTGACGGCTGCTTTTTTTCAATCCCTGAAAAATGTCGAGCCAGCCGCGTTTACGGAAAATTCGCCGCCCATTCTGTTGACCGACCCGGTTGCCCTGAATATCCAGCGGGCGCTTTTTGCACCGTATTGGCTGCTCCTTGGTTACATTCTCCTGCTTGGCATCCTGATTGCCGCGGGGTGGCTGGGATTGCATTCGACCTGGCGGCGGGTGTCACTGCCCAAGCGGCTTGATCTGATTTTCGGTTTTCTCCTCGCAGGCTGGATTGTTCTTCTTTCAATCGGTGCGCAGGACCCGTTCAGCATGGGCGGCGGCTACAACATTCTGGTCGTGGCGTATCTTCTATTTCTGGGGCTGGGTTATTGGCAGTTGCGCCGCAAACGAAACAAGGCGGAGGAAGTGTTTCCGTAAGGAAATTGGGGGCAACGAGTTCCCCGGCTTGTGACGAAGTCAATAGCAGGGCATAACGAGTCGAAGCGTGCCAAGAGCGTAATCAGTGGAATCACCGATTGCGCTTTTTTATGCCCAGCGCTTGTATCGCTTGGCTTTTGTTTTGAAGGGAGAGAGGGAATGCCCTGACGGGCATTTATTGATTCTGACATATCACCTCTTGCGTAAATACTGCGCCAGAGGTGGGGTCTTAATGCCCTGACGGGCATTTATTGATTCTGACTCGCTATGCCTCTTCACTTTTCGATATCGCAGTTCTCAGTCTTAATGCCCTGACGGGCATTTATTGATTCTGACGAAGTCTTTAACGGGGGAGACAAAGACTTCCAAGTCTTAATGCCCTGACGGGCATTTATTGATTCTGACCGTCACGTCCTGCAACAAGCGTTCGTCACCCGAATTCCATGTCTTAATGCCCTGACGGGCATTTATTGATTCTGACGCAAACTCCTCCTGCGTCATCTTGAGAGCATCGAGATATGCGTCTTAATGCCCTGACGGGCATTTATTGATTCTGACTTAGAATCTCTTTTCTCCCAACAGGGAGATAAAGAGATTAGTCTTAATGCCCTGACGGGCATTTATTGATTCTGACGAATCGGCGAGCTTCGGAAAGTCTTCGCCAAACCCGGCAAGGTCTTAATGCCCTGACGGGCATTTATTGATTCTGACCCTGAACTGGGGGTTGGTCCCGCCGTAGACGGATAGGTCTTAATGCCCTGACGGGCATTTATTGATTCTGACAAAGATAGGAGGGGGTAAAAAGATTGCAGAAAGGAGAGTGGTCTTAATGCCCTGACGGGCATTTATTGATTCTGACACGAATGGGACGATTCCACATGGCACGGCGCCATTTGTGAGTCTTAATGCCCTGACGGGCATTTATTGATTCTGACTGCGCCGTTGTCTGTCCTGGTGGCTTTGGTGATGGCTAAGTCTTAATGCCCTGACGGGCATTTATTGATTCTGACGAATACGCAAACCAGAGGACGGGCGGTTTGCGGAAAGGAGTCTTAATGCCCTGACGGGCATTTATTGATTCTGACGTATGGGACGACATCAAGGTGGTGGTCATCTGCAAGGGTCTTAATGCCCTGACGGGCATTTATTGATTCTGACCAAATTAACTCAAGAACAACTCGCCTGGACAAAGGGTCTTAATGCCCTGACGGGCATTTTGTAGTGCACCCCAAAAGTTGGACAATTACGCTAAACAAGGTAGACTGTTCAACA
>DYID01000050.1 GCA_020723805.1 Anaerolinea sp.
TGCTGCGCTATGTCGGCATATTGTCAGAATAATTTGGAAAAGTGCAAAATCTCGCGCTACCGCGTAAGGTGAGTTCTTAAATTACGGATAACCCAGCGTTAACGCAACAAAAGGCGACAAACGGGGTTTTGGCTGATAAAATCGGAAAAAACTCTTGCACGGAGGAACACATGACGGCATCGCAGACCATGGTCAACGACAGGCGCGAAATTTTCGGCTGGGCAATGTATGACTGGGCAAACTCTGCCTTCAGCACCACTGTGGGGACGGTGTTTCTGGGTCCATACATCGCCTCTCTTGCAGCAAAAGCCGCGGAAGCCTACCCCGATGGAATGGCGCGCTTCTTTGGCATCCCCGTTGCGCCAGATTCCTTTCTCCCCTACTGCGTTTCGTTTTCCGTTGGTTTGCAGGTGCTCTTCCTGCCAATCCTAGGCGCCATCGCGGACTATTCCCACCTGCGCAAGCGCATGATGCAAATTTTTGCTTTCATCGGCGCAATCTCGACTATACTGATGTTCTTCGTGACGGGAAGCCTGTGGTGGCTGGGCGGCGTGCTATTCATCATCGCCAACCTTGCCTTCGGCGCGGCAATCGTTTTTTACAATGCCTATCTGCCCGATATTGCCAGCGAAGAAGAACGTGACCGTGTTTCCTCCTATGGCTGGGCAATGGGCTATTTGGGAGGCGGCATCCTGCTTGCTCTCAACCTGGCATTCTTCATTTTCAGCGATGATCTGGGAGTGCCCGGCGACCTGGCAGTACGCATCAACCTTGCATCGGCGGGTGTGTGGTGGATGGCTTTTGCCCTGATTACCTGGGCGCGCTTGAGACCACGCCACGCGGCGCGCGCCCTGCCGCCCGGCGAAACTTACGTCAGCATTGGGTTCAAGCAATTGGGCAAGACCTTCCGCGAAGTCAAGCATTTTCCCGAAACGATCAAATATCTGGTTGCCTATTTCCTTTACAATGACGGCATTCAAACCGTGATTGCAGTGTCATCAACCTTTGCCGCCGCGCCCATTGCACGAGGCGGCGTTGAATTACCGCAAGATACGCTGATTGCCGTCATCCTGATGATCCAATTCGTGGCATTCTTTGGCGCACTCTTGTGGGGCAAACTGGCGCAATGGATGGGAGCCAAACAATCCATCGTCGTCAGTCTTGTCATTTGGTCTGGCGTAGTGATTTACGCCTATGGCGGGCTGCGGGGCGAATCGCGCATCATCGAGTTCTTCATTCTCGGCGTCTTTATCGCCATGGTGATGGGAGGTTCGCAAGCCATCAGCCGCAGTTTGTTCGCACAGATGATCCCCAAAGGAAAAGAGGCGGAATTCTACTCCTTCTACGAAGTCAGCGAACGCGGCACATCCTGGACGGGTCCGCTTATCTTTGGGCTTGCCAACCAGATTTTTGGAAGTCTGCGCTACGGCATCCTCGCCCTCATCTTCTACTTCATTGCGGGCTTGATTGTCCTGCCTTTTGTCAACGTCCCCAAAGCCATGGCAGACGCCAAGGCATACGGCGAAAACAACAACGGCTAAAAAGTAAAGACCGGGGCAGACACGCCCCGGTCTTCTTTATTACAGCCTTGCAAAAAACCTGGTCATCTTCTCCAACGCCCGTTCGATGACCTGCATGGACGTAGCGTAGCACAGACGAAGATAGCCGCTTCCGCCGGGACCGAAGTCCGTCCCCGCCAAAACAGCCACCCCCTCCTCTTCGAGCAGCCGCAACTGAATTTCGCGCTCCGAGATGCCGAACGACTTGATGTTTGGAAACACATAAAACGCACCCTGCGGCTTCTGGGCGTGGATGCCGGGAATCGCATTGAGCAGCTCCACCATGCGGTCACGGCGTTTTTGATATTCGGTCACCATCTCCTGCACAAAATCCTGTGGACCGGTCAATGCCTCCATGCCGGCGTATTGCGTAAACTCCGCTGTGGAGCCGGTGGAATGTGTGACCAGCAGTTCGAGCCGCTCCGCCAGTTTGGGAGGCGCGATAACATAGCCCAGCCGCCACCCGGTCATGGAAAAGGTCTTCGAGAAACCGTCGGCGATGACGGTGCGGTCGAGCATCCCTGAGAGTGAAGCGATGCTGGGAGCGGCGTCCATCCCGTCGTACACGAGGCGCGTGTAGATTTCGTCCGCCAAAATCCAGGCATTGTGCTTTTCGGCTTTTTCGGCAATATGCTTCAAATCATCGAGCGGAATCACGCCGCCGGTTGGGTTGGCAGGCGAGTTCAGGATGATGAGTTTGGTCTTGTCGGAAATCCTGCGGTCGAACACGTCCAAATCGAAGGAGAACTGATTTTCCTCCTCCAGCGGAATCGGGACGCCCACACCGCCCGCGACGCCGATCATCGCGGAATAGGTAGGAAAGCCCGGGTCGGGATAGATGACCTCATCGCCCGGCTCGACCAGCGCCAGCGTGGGAAAGAACAAGCCAACTTTCGAGCCCGGACCAACGACCACCATCTCCGGCGTGATGGAGACGCCACGTTGTCTGCCCGCGAACTCCGCAATCAACTCACGGAAACGATACAACCCGGCAGGCGGCGTATAGCGCGTGCGGTTCTCGCGAATCGCCTGGATGCCCTTTTCCTTGATATGCTCCGGCGTAAAGAAATCTGGCTGACCCAGTTCGAGATGCAGAATCTCGCGCCCCTGACGTTCCAATTCCTGAGCGCGCGCAAGCACGGCATACGCGCCTTCGGCTTCGAGATGGGAAACCCGGCTGGAGAACTTCATAGGCTACAACCTCGGCAACACAATGGATTGCTGTTTCTGATACTTGCCCTTCTTATCGGCATAGGAAATCTCGCATTCCTCGTCGGCTTCGAAGAAGAGCACCTGCGCGATGCCTTCATTGGCGTAAATCCTGGCGGGAAGCGGCGTGGTGTTGGAAATTTCGAGCGTGACAAAGCCCTCCCATTCCGGCTCGAACGGCGTGACGTTGACGATGATGCCGCAGCGCGCATACGTGGACTTGCCCAAACACACCGTCAGCACCTTGCGCGGAATGCGGAAGTATTCGATCGTCCGCGCCAGCGCGAACGAGTTGGGCGGGATGACGCACACCTCGCCTTTGAAATCCACCATGGATTTGGGGTCGAAGTTCTTTGGGTCCACAACGGCGGAATAAACGTTGGTGAAAATCTTGAACTCGTCCGCCACGCGAATATCATAACCATACGACGAAACGCCGTAGGAAATCACGCCGTTGCGCACCTGACTTTCTACAAACGGTTCGATCATTTTGTGTTCCAACGCCATCTTGCGAATCCAATGGTCGGGTTTCAATCCCATAACTCTCTCTCCTGAAGTTTTTGAATTACTGACTGATGTTACACACCGTCCCGAAGGTTTGGCTGGAAAATAGGCACAATTTGCGAGAACCTTCGGGACGTTTCGCGTAAAGTGAGTTACTGATGTTACATAGTTTTCTCGTAGCGCCACATTCATGTCACCAAAAATCGCGAGATGAATCTCGCGCCACCATGTAAGGTGAGTGAATTACTTTGCCATCCAAACTGTTTCTGCATATTGCGCGGGTGAAAATTCATTCCACAACCAGCACAACCTTCGTCAGTTTGCCCGATTGTACTTCAACCCAGCGTTCATGGATTTTTCCGCCATACAGCAGCGAAATGCGATAACGTCCTGCGCTCAAAGCCAGACCCGCGTTTTCCTCCATCGCGAGAAACGTCTCTTCATACGTCTCGAGGAAAATCGTTTGGGCATCCGAACGAATCGTCACCTCCACCCGCTCAAACCTGCCGCGTTCATTCACCACCGCAATGGACAATGCGCCATTGCCGCTTCCCGGCATCAGCCACAATTCGGGATTTTGGGTCGAAAAATAATCCGTCCCATCGCTTCCTTTGCGGACCTCGAAATGCAAGTGAGGTCCCGTTGCCGCGCCGCTCTGCCCGACCTCTCCAATCACCTCCCCCACCCTGACCTCCTGCCCCGCCTCGACCATCAACCTCGAAAGATGAGCATACAGCGTGTACATTTCGTTTGCATGACGGATGACGACGAAGTTGCCGTAGAAATCCTTCCACGGACTGTACACCGCTTCTTTATCTGGACCTGCGAACTGCACCACCCCATCCCCTGCGGCATGGACCGGCGTCCCGAACCCGCCCAAGAGTTCCACACCGTGATGCGGCTCACGCAAGCCGTTTTGAGTGGTGCCGTAGCGATAGGAGATGTCCAGAAAAGGATTGCCGGGCGGCAAAATGGGACTTTGAAAGATGAAATGTCCCTCCGTGATGCAAAACGCCTCGACATGAGGGTCGCATGGAAGGGACGTTGCGGTTGGCGAGGGGAGAAGCGCCGTCGGTGTGTGGGGCGGCGGCGTGAGGGAGGGAGGCGCAGTCAGCGGCGGCGCTGGCGTGAACGTGAGGGTTGGCAGCGCCTCAGCGGCAGCAGGTCCCGTGAGAGGCGAGCAGGCGGCGAGGAAAATCAAACAACAGAGAAAATATTTTTTTCTCCACAAAGTATCTTTATATTCCTCCCCGTTCCTTCATGACAGCCTGTATCTCCCGTTCGAGTTTGCCGGCTGTGGATTCCAGTTCAGCCAGTTCTGCCAGCATCTTCTCCCCTGCTGATTTGTCTTCGAGCGAGTTGAGGTTGATGCGCACGTTGTAGCCGGCGGCGGTCAGCGCGGCGCGCGCCATGGCAAACCCCGACATGGCATCGCTGACGGCGTTGACGTTGCCGCGGCGGGCGCACTTGACTGCCAATTCCATTACCTTGACTGAGTCGCCCGCCACATGCAGCGGAACGCGCGCGGCGTTCAGTGTGGCGTTGATGATGGCGGCGTTCCGCGCGGTCTTTTGTTCCTCGGTCTCTTTGGGCAGTTTGAAAGTGCCCATCAGCGCCTCGAAGGCGGAGGCGTCGTCGTCCACCGCGTGGGTAAGTTCCTTGCGGAGTTTCTCTGCCATCACGCGAATCGCCTGCATTTCCGCTTCGACCTCGGCGTATTTCTTCTTGCCGATGGTCAGCCCAGCCACCATGGAAACCAGCGCCGCGCCCATCGCGCCGGCATACGCGGCGGCGGAGCCGCCGCCGGGCGTCGGCGTCGGGGAGGCTAATTCCTCGATGAACGAGGGACAGTTACCGGCGGGGCGGGAGGCAGTGTTTTCCGCAGAATACAGCCTGGATTCGAGAATCTGCTCTTTGTGGAATCCGTCCAGTTGGGTGTACCAGACCGCCGCATCCACCAGCGCATCCTGCGGAATCAGCCCGACCAGTTCGCTGTGGTGGATGCCAACGCCGTACCGTTCGGCTTCGCGGCGCACAAATTCGACGACGCGGGCAACGGGCGTTTCGTGAAAGTTGGTGAGGTTCATGGAGACTTGGGCGCGTCCTTCCACGAGCAGCCCCAGCGCCTTGACGTAGCGCAGCCCGCCCGAAGAGTGACGCACCGCCTTGGCGATTTTTTTGGCGATTTCCACGTCGCTGGTGGTGAGGTAGATGTTGTAGGCGATGAGCGGGTTGCGCGCGCCGATGACGGTCGCGCCGGCTTTGGGCAGTTTGCTGGGACCGAAGTCGGGCTTGCGCTCGGGGTCGGTTTCGATTTCGGTTTTGAGCGCTTCGTATTGACCGCGGCGGATGTTTTCGAGGTTCACGCGGTCGGGGCGTGTCGCCGCCGCCTCGTACAAATAGACGGGGATGCCGAGTTCCTCGCCCACACGTTGACCTACTCTGCGGGCGATTTCCACGCATTCCTGCATGGTGGCGTCTTTCAACGGCACGAACGGCACCACATCCGTTGCGCCGATGCGCGGATGTTCGCCGGTGTGCTGGTCGAGGTCAATCAGTTCGGCGGCGGTCTGGATGGCGCGGAAGGCGGCTTCTTCCACCGCCAGCGGCGGACCGGCAAAGGTCAGCACGGTGCGGTTGTGGTCGAGGTCGGAGGAGCGGTCGAGGAATTTCACTTCCGGGACGGACTGGATGGCGGCAACGATTTGGTCTATCACTTCGGGACGCCGCGCTTCGGAAAAGTTAGGAATGCATTCGATGAGCGTAGTCATTGGTCTTATAGTCCGCTGGTCTGATGGTCTGGGGGTAACGGTGGCAATTATAAGGGAGAAAGCGGGAAACAAGAAACACCGGTTTTATGGGTAAAATAGACCCATGCCGGAACTGGTCTTGCTGAAACTGGGAGGGTCTCTTATCACCGATAAGACCCAGCCTTACACGCCCCGCCTGGATGTGCTGGACGACCTTGCGCTTCAGGTGAGAACCGCCTTACACAGCCGCTCCGACCTGCGCCTGATTATCGGGCATGGGGCTGGGTCGTTTGGTCACGTGCCAGCCAGCGAATACCGCACGCGCGACGGGCTTCCGCCCCGCCCCACTCCCCTCACCCACCGCGGGCGCGACGAAACCGAGGACAATTACTGGAAAGGGTTTGCCGAGGTCTGGTATCAGGCATCGGCGTTGAACTGGCTGGTGACACAGGCGCTTCACAAAGCAGGGATACGCGTCCTGTCGCTTTCGCCGGCGTCCAGCGTCATCGCCAGCGAGGGGCAGGTGCTGGTGTGGGAGATGACGCCCTTGCAGATGGCGCTTTCGGCGGGCATTGTGCCGGTCATTCACGGGGATGTGGTCTTCGATGAGATTCGCGGCGGCACGATTCTTTCGACCGAAGACCTGTTCAGCCATCTGACGCGCGCCCTCCGCCCGGACCGCATCCTGCTCGCCGGGCTGGAAGAGGGCGTGTGGGCAGACTTCCCCGCGCGGACGAGGAAAATCGAGCGCATCACGCCCGCCTCCTTCGAGGAGGTCAGCGCGGGGGTGGGCAAAGCCGCAGGCGCCGATGTAACCGGCGGCATGGAATCCAAAGTCAAACAGATGTTGGAACTGGTGCAAACAGCGCCGGGGCTGACGGTGCAAATCTTTTCGGGGGCAGAGGCTGGCAGCGTGACACGGGCATTGAGCGGCGAAACGGTCGGGACGCTCATCACAGCCTGAGGGGAGATTCGGCAAATGGAGGTGAAGCAGGCTCCGGCGGAGTCGGAGGCGGAGCAAATCGTCGAGGTGACAAAAACGTGACGGAAATCCATTGCCTTTTCGGTGAAAATTTTCGATAATAAGCAAGCACATCTTAGCAAATCCCACTTCACACATTCCACAAAGGAGAAGATATGGCAACCCGCAAAGCACCCGCCAAAAAGACCGTCAAAGCGGCAAAGAAGGCTGTGAAGCCAGCGCCCAAGGGGAAAAAGCCCGTCGTTCGCAAGGCGGCTCCCAAATTTCCGTTCCAACCCACCAAACTGAAACTCCTGCGCCCCGTCCCTTCGGATATCGAAATCGCGCAAGCCGCCAAACTCAAACCCATCCTGCAAATTGCAGAGGAACTGGGGATTAAAGAGAGCGAACTCGAACTGTTCGGACCTTACAAGGCAAAAATCAAATTGGAAATCCTCGAGCGCATCGGCAAACGCAAGGACGGCAAGTACATTGACGTGACCGCCATCACTCCCACCCCGTTGGGCGAAGGCAAGACCACCACGACAGTGGGTCTCAGCCAGGCGCTGGGCGCGCACCTCGGCAAGAAAGTGATGACCGTTATCCGCCAGCCCTCGCAAGGACCAACCTTCGGCATCAAGGGCGGCGCAGCCGGCGGCGGTTACTCGCAAATCGTCCCGATGGAGGATTTCAACCTGCACCTGACGGGCGACATCCACGCCATCACCGCCGCGCATAACCTGTGCGCCGCCGCGCTGGATGCGCGCATCATGCACGAAGCATTAACCCCCGACGACAACAAACTCTTCGACGCCCTCTGCCCGCCCAACAAAAACGGCGAACGCAAATTCTCGCCGACGATGCTGCGCCGCCTGAAGAAACTGGGCATTGACAAAACCAATCCCAACGATCTGACCCCCGAAGAACGCCGCCGCTTCGCCCGCCTCGATATTGACTACAGCGGCGTGCAGTGGCGCCGTGTGATTGACATCAACGACCGTATGCTGCGCGAGATCACTGTCGGGCAGGGCAAGGAAGAGCAGGGCTTCGAGCATAAATCGGGTTATGACATCACCGTCGCATCCGAACTCATGGCGATTCTCGCCCTCACCACCAGTCTCGAAGATATGCGCGAGCGCATCGGGCGCATGGTGGTGGCGGTGAACCGTCAGGGCGAACCCATCACCGCCGAAGACCTGGGTGTGGCAGGCGCGATGACCGTCCTGATGAAGGACGCCATCAAACCCAACCTGATGCAGACGCTCGAAGGCACGCCCGCCATCGTCCATGCGGGACCGTTCGCCAACATCGCACACGGCAACAGTTCCATCATCGCCGACAAGATCGCGCTCAAACTCGCCGATTACGTCATCACCGAATCGGGCTTTGGCGCCGACATCGGCATGGAAAAATTCATGGACATCAAGTGCCGCTATTCGGGTCTCATCCCGCATGTGGTGGTGTTGGTGGCAACCGTCCGCGCGCTCAAGATGCACGGCGGCGGTCCGAAGGTGGTGGCTGGCAAACCCCTCGCCCACGAGTACACCGAAGAGAACCTCGACCTGCTCCGCAAGGGCTTGCCCAACATGATTCAGCACATCGAGAACGCGCGCAAGTTTGGCGTCAATGTGGTGGTGGCGGTCAACTCGTTTGCAACCGACACGCCCGCCGAAGTGGAACTCGTCCGCCAGGCGGCGCTGGAAGCGGGCGCGGTGGACGCGGTCGTTTCGACGCACTGGATGGACGGCGGCAAGGGCGCGGTCAAACTCGCCGAAGCGGTGGTCAAAGCCTGCGACATGCCCAGCAACTTCCGCTTCCTGTATGACCTCGACCTGCCCATCAAGGACAAGATCGAAACCATCGCCCGCGAAATCTACCGCGCCGACGGCGTGGACTACACCCCCGAAGCCGAAGCCAAGATCGAGCAGTTCACCAAACTCGGCTTTGCGAACCTGCCCTTGTGCATGGCGAAGACCCACCTCTCCTTCACCGACAAAGCGGACGTGAAAGGCGCGCCGCGCGGTTTCCGCGTTACCATCAGCGACATTCGCGCCAGCGTGGGAGCGGGCTTCCTCTACCCGCTGCTCGGTACCATGCGCACCATGCCCGGCCTGCCGACACGTCCCGTCTTCTATGACGTGGACCTCGACCTCGAAACCGGTAAGGTGGTTGGGCTGTTCTAATCGCCTCCTGATCCAATTGACCCCAAAGGCAAGGTTCCTTTGGGGTCTTTTCTTTATACTGCGTTGCTTTCCGCGCCTGATATTCGGCGGCGATGACTTCGGCGTCCCGCTCCCCAGCGCGGTAGTCTTGATACGCCTGCTCATCGCGCTGGGGCTTTGCTGCCTTCGCGGCGGCAAGGGCGGCGCCTTCGGCTTCTTCCATGCGCTCTATCTTCGCTTCCTCTCCACGATGGGATGAACTTTGTTCCTGTGCGGCTTGCTGCGCCGCAATTTGCGCCAGCAGGTATGCCTGTGCTTTGCGGGCTTCTTCGGCGGCGTTCCTTCGGGAGGCTTCTTTCGCAGCTTGTAACGTCGCGTGCTTGTCCATCGCACTTCCATGCGCTTACGTCTGTCAGAAAATTTGGCTTGGTCATTTGCATATTATGGGACGACAGGACCATCATTCGTTATGCGCCGCCCTCCCAAATAAACCAATCTGCGCAAATCGCTGCCGTCTTGATTGATGATATATACATAATCATACGCTGGATTATCATAGGTTCCACCAACAAATACAATTTCGCCACCAGAAACAAGAAGTATTCCGCCGCCTGTCAAGCCAGAAACTAAAACTCGATTTTCTGAACCATCAATACTTGAAAGTATGATATTAGAAGGGGAATCAATTTTTTTATTGTGGCCATACACAATGTGTTTCATATCTGGAAGAAACATAGCAGAGGTATACCAACCTTTTTCACCGTTCAAACATTCAACACTGCGCGTTTCTAAATTCACTAATAGGCATACGCGGTCATCCAGCGTCACCATGCCGGTTGCCGCCCATTTACCATCAGGAGACACGGCGAGTTCAAAAAAATCGGACAGGAAGCCGGTAATTTTCAAAGACTCAACCTTCCCGCTTTTGATATCCACAAGCGCCAAGTCCGAATATGCGATTTGATTATCGCCACCCTGGGTGTAATAGGAAAAAATGACTTTGTCGTCATTCGGCATAAACGCCATGCCGCCTATCTTTGCGCCAGCAGGTAAATCTTCTCCTGCTTTTGCCAGCCATTTCCTCTCACCCGTTTCCAAATCCCATAGTAAAATCTTCGCACCGAGAGCTGGTCTATCGAGTATGTAGCGCTTGTTATGAGAAAATTTTGGAATAGGAGCAGACACAACGTTCATCTCATCCCACAACTGCCTCACTGGGTCATTCTCCATAACGGGCTTCCCGTTCAGGTAAATCAGACGATCCTGCCAATAGATTTGCTCGTTTATTAACGACTGGGGAAGTTCCTCAGGCGAGAAAATATCGCGTGCTGCAGGCTGTAACACAACATTTTTCGCAGGCGCGGCGCAGGCCGCCAGAAAAACGAACGCCAAAAACAACCATAATTGTTTCATCTTCATATAAAATCTCACACTTTTGCTCAAGGTATCGCTTGGATGGCTTGCTGAACGAGCGGCGTAGAAGCAAGGGTTTCAAGGGCCGCTCCGCCTCCCGCCGCTTCCCAAACATAAACAAAAGCCCCAGCAATCGCTACAATCCGAGGCCAGCGATGAATGCTCACCGTCCCCTTCAACTGGAAATTCTCAGAGATGGCAATCGTTTCTCCTGTAGGAAGGGTATTGGTTTTAGCGGTCGAAAGCCCGGAGGCTTGCGATACCTTTAGGCTCGCCCAATCCTTTCCTAGAATATCTACATCAATTGTGCTTACATTTACTATTTTCACTCGAGGGTCGTCCTTTGTGGGGGTTGACGCTATTTGCCCGACGCTCAAGGCAAACGGTTGGATAAAATAATCTATGCGGGAGCCATTTGATTTTTCGTTGCCTTTGAAAGTGAGACGCCCGTTGGAAAAATTGAAATCCAGCCATCCCGATGGATTGGATGTAAATTTGGTGGTCGTTTCAACGCTAACAGAAACGCTTTGATACACCCAAGTTTCAAATCCGTTTCTGACAGAAAATTGGGGATAAATTATCTCGTCCACAAACAGGTTTTTCGAGTCAAAGGGACCTTGATAGGAAACACTCATCCACGAAAAGGGATGTTGAACAAATCTATCCACCTTGTCTTGAATCCAATCATTGGCCCGCTGCCACCAGGGTTTCTTCGGTCCAAGTGTTGCAACGGGCGTGACGTATTCCTCCCTCTCCCCTTGACGGTACTCCTGCACGGCTTTGCGCGTCTGGTATTCGGCGGCGATGACTTCGGCATCCCGTTCCCCGGCACGATAGTCTTGATACGCCTGCTCATCGCGCTGGGGCTTTGCTGCCTTCGCGGCGGCAAGGGCGGCGCCTTCGGCTTCTTCCATGCGCTCTATCTTCGCTTCCTCTCCACGATGGGATGAACTTTGTTCCTGTGCGGCTTGCTGCGCAGCAATTTGCGCCAGCAGGTACGCTTGTGCTTTGCGGGCTTCCTCGGCGGCGTTCCTTCGAGCGGCTTCGCGCTGCGCTTCCGCCCGTTGACGCGCTTCTTCGTCCTTGCGCCGTTTGCGTTCCGCCAGCGCCAGTCCCGTCGCGGCGGCGATGGCGGCTGTTGCCGCCGCGCCCCACAGGGGGAAGGATGAATGTGGAGTGGTGAACGGTGAATGAGGAGCAGCCGCAAGCGGGCTGGAGGATTGAAAAGACTGGACAAGTGCAACACGGGTGGCAGTGGGCGCAGGCAGGGAGGCAGACAGGGTCGCCATCGCGGTTGGCGTGGGTTGGGGTGTGCGGGTCTCGGCAGGCTCGACCTGACGTGTCGGCAGGGGCGTGGGGGTGACGCCGGGCGCGGGTATGAAGATATGCGCCGTCTCACGGCTTTCGTTCTCCGCCAGGTCGCGGGCAGTGACCATTACGTCGTATGTTCCAACGGGGGCAAGGATGCCATCGGCAAAGGTTCTATCTCAGGCAATGCCTGTGCCGAAAGAACTGCCATTGGCTTCATACGAGCGGACAACTTTCTGCCATCTGCCCTGCGGGTCGCGGATTTGGATTTCCACGCCGCTCAGCCCGCTTCTTGTCTCGGATTTCCACTGCGCTGCTGCTCTTTCTCCCATACAAATCGTAACAAAACTGGCTTTCCTTCCACTTTTTCCCATTCGCGAATTTTCAGGTAAGACAAGGAGGACGACAGCAAAATGTCAGTAAAGAGTAATCCAAAGACTAATAAAAATATGCCTATCACGATGTCTTCGTGTCCAAATGCCCGGCGAAATGCAATGGCTATGCCTGGTATCAGAACATGCAATTTTTCTAACCGCCTAAGCCATTTTACAGCACCTTTCGCCTTCGTTTCATCACCGGCTTTTTGAATGGCTAACCAAACTTCACTTGCTTTAGCAGGATCATCGTCATAAGTCCAACTCTTTTCATCCAGGTACCGTTTGAGAAACCCTTTACGCCTTGCTAATTCAAATTGCTGCACGCCTCGCTGGTTGCTGCGAAATGCAAGAAAAGTACTTACTAAAACGCCTATTAAGACTAAAAGGAAAAAAGACAATCCTCCACCTGTGAAAATAAGAGCAGAGCCTGTAATAAATGATTGAAGCACAACTGCCACAGAAGCTGTTGCCCTCCAGAGCATAATGTCTCGCCAATACCGCACACGTAAACTAACACCCAAGTTCAAGAATAAACCAATCAGAAATATGACAAAAACCAGTCGCAGTACATTTTGAGGTATTTCAAAAAACAAAGACATTGCATTGAGTAAGGAGAAACTAGTAAAAACTAATAGTCCTAACACTACATATCGTCTTCGTCCTCTACCAACCAATCTTGAAAGCAACTTGGGTTCTTGCCATATTTGCACATCGTTAGAGCCGCGCATTGCCAATATCCTTTCTCCAAAAGCAACTATGGTGTAGGCGGTCGAGTTGGAATAGGTGCTGTGGACGTGCTGGTATGACCAGGAGGCGTTCCTGATGGCTGCACGTCCGGATTTTGTCCTGCAGGAGCAGGAGTTCCTGTTGCTAATGGCGTAGATGGGGTCGGCACAGGCGGGTATTTCTCTACAGCCAGTGATTGCTGCCAGGCATTCAAGACCTTTTGTTCAAAAGATTGCGCTCCTGCTTCAAGTTTCTGGCTCAGCCAATCACTCCAACGATAACGCTCGGCAAGGTAGTCCCATCCTATGCTTGCAAAACCATCTCCTGCAACTTTTGCCACAAGTATTGCGACGGGATTGCCAGTCAGGGCACCGACTAATGCTCCTACTCCCCACCCTGCCGCCTCGCTAACCCAAAATCCGCCCGTATCCACAATCAGGTCGGCAGTGGTTTGATGCCAGGGATTCTTGTTGCGGATGTTCTTGACCAGATTGGGGGTAACCGTCAAGCCCCAGCCAATACCTGTCAGTACGCCAGGACTGAAGTCATCCAGTATGCGCCCAATCAGACGGATGGTTGTGTCCGTCTTGAGCGTGTATTTCAAGGGACCTGCCACATCATCCATGCCAAAACCTTTCAACATAGGCAAGATGATGGGCATATCAGGAAAACCTCTTGTTTTTTGCATCAGTTTGACGGCTTCGTCTTCTGTGGACAATCCCCACCAGGTAGAAGGGCTGCTTATCCAGTCCCCCGCCCGCTGCCACCAGGGTT